>JAUIBA010000034.1 GCA_030427635.1 Bacteroidia bacterium | reverse complement strand
CACAAGCGTTAACAGAGCCGGGTGTGATGGTAACAGCCGATGGTGTGGTTACATAAGCAGCAATAGTAGTATCAGTATTGGAGCAACCTGCGGCATCAGTGCCGGTTACTGTGTATATAATATCGGAGGTGACATTGGCCGTTACGGAAGCCCCTGTGGTAGCAGAGAGTCCTGTGGCGGGTACCCAGCTGTAGGTGAGGGCCCCACTGGCAGAGAGTACACCACCGGAACTACCGGAGCATATATCGGCTCCTGTGGCTGTGACTGCGGGTAGCGGGCTTACGGCAACCATAGCCGATGAGGAAAGGCTGGAAAAGCCGGAAGCTCCGCAGGTGGTTTCACACCAGTAATACATGGTATCTGTAATGATGCCGGTAGTGTAGGAAGCATTTGTAGCACCTGCAATAGCAGTGCCGGGCATAGTATTGTCGGGTGATTCATACCACTGATAGGTGAGACCGGTACCGGTGCTGCCGCCTGTGATATTGATAGTAGTGCTGCCGCTGGCACAGAAGTGAGGCGTAGCTGGCACAGCCGTACCAGTGGCCGGTGTACCGCTGCAGGCACCTGAGCTGACATTGAGGAGTGCGCCGCCGGAGTTGGTGCTGCCGCTGCAGTTGGTAACTACACAGCGGTATCCGTAACCATTCCAGCTGGCGGGTACATTGCTGAGGGTAAGTGTATTGGAAGTAGCAGTAGAAGTGGTGGTAAATCCTGCATAGGTGCCGCCACCGCCGTCCATACCGGCGCTGGAGATGTTGACCCATGTACCGCCGGAAATGCCGGATGTATTGCGCTGCCACTGATAGCTTGCGGCACCACTTACGCCACTTACGGTAAAGCTGGTACCTGAAGTAGCCGGGATGGTAACCGTAGCAGGGTCTGTACCTACTACAGGTGCAGGGTAGGAAGATACGCTGCCTGTGACCGTAAGACCGGAGCTGAATACATACCATGTACCTGCGCTTCCGCCACCGGAGTTGAGTACCCGGAAATATATCGTTTTATCGCAGGGTACGTTCTGAAGGTCAGGGATGGATGCCAGGGAAACAGCCGGATGTGTGGCACCGGATGATGATGTGCTGGTATAGTTCAGCGTAGTAATTGTGGTATAGGTACTGCCATCCAGAGAATATTGCATAGTGCCTGTAGGAGGTCCAGTGCCAGAGCGTCTGTAAAACAGGTTAAAAGATGTAAGGCTTACTTTATATCCTGCGTTTGCCTGAATGGTGAATGCCCAGTAGGTGCCAGACCCGCTCCAGTTAGAGCCGCCCCATGCATTGCCAGCAGCCGTACCGCCTGTGGATACACCTATTCTGGTAAGCCCGCCGATGGTGACGTTTGCAGCGGTGGTAGTAGCAGCCCAGGGAGATGGACCATAACCCGATAAACCAGCAGGTGTCCAGTTGGCTATGGTTTGCGCAATACTATTGTACCCTGCTGTAGTCAGCAGCAAGACGAGCAGAGGGACAAATTTTCTTAGAACGCTTTTCATTTTTTAACCGGTTTTTATTGTACTTGTGTTTTATATGAACTATTCGTTTTGCAAATATTATAAATTTGATATGTTCTGGCAACATTACGCACCAAAGTAGTACAGTAAGGGATGAGTCTGCTTACTGCGTTTTTAATGCCGGATTGTAGTTGTTGAAGATGCTACTGCTGGTCTTATGAAGACAGCAGCCATGTATGAGGGAGCGATTTATGGCCTGCTGTATCTGTAGTGACCTAAGATGTCATAAAGTCAATGTTTGTCTGAACTGGTTATTTTGTTGATACCGGAATGTTTAAGTATTAACTACTAGCAGCGTGCCATAACGGCCATTGACAGATATTGTTGTATCATACGTACAGACCTCCTGAATTGGGTCAGTACAAAAGTCATTATATAATTTTTGTCAAACGAAAATTCGCCATTAACTATACATAACCAAATTGTTATGCATTAATAGTATGAAAAATGATATACATACTGTTACTTCTTTTCTCTTATAAGATATACCAGAACGGGGAAGTGGTCACTGTAGCCGTTATCCCATACATGCGACACTGTAAATGACCTGTGAGGAAGCCCTTTATAAGAACCAATATGATTTATAAGAAAGTCGCGATTGAAAATCTCTGCCTTGTGAAAAGACCAGCCACTGTTTTTGTGCACCATATTTCCGGTAAGCATAATCTGGTCTAACAGCCCCCATTCTCCCCGGTAATTTTCCGTTCCCATACCTTTCTTATACATCCTTATCCATGGATTATATATATCTGTTTTGCCTGTTTTATTTTTATCGGCTTTTGCTTTCAGGACATTTATTACCGGCTCACTGGTTGGCTCATCATTCAGGTCGCCCATGAGCATTACTTTGGTTTCCGGGTTTCTGTTGAGCAGTGAGTCTATAAACCGTTTGTTTACAGATGCGGCCAGCATTCTGCCCGGAGCACTGGCAGCTTCTCCTCCGCTTTTTGAGGGCCAGTGATTTACCAGTATATGTACCGTATCACCTGCCAATACACCATATACATGCAGGATAGCTCTGGTAGGTCTGCGCTGTCCCAATGACTCCAGTGGTACAGGTATAGGCTCTGAAGCAATAACTCTCATATATCCTGGATTATACAGCATAGCGGTACTGATGCCACGCTCATCGGGGGTGGGGTACCAGCAGTATTTATAGTGTCTTCCTGCAATTTCTTTCTGCGAAACCAGATCTTCCAATACTGTATTATTTTCTATCTCTACCAGACCTATTACCGCAGCGCCATCAGGGGTTACATCTGTACCTAAGCGGGAAAGTACTGTGGCTGTATTGTGCAGCTTAGCTCTGTATACATCTCCGGTATAACCGTATGACCCATCGGGAGTAAAGTCTTCGTCTTTTTTATCCGGGTCATCTGTAGTGTCAAACAGGTTTTCACAGTTATAAGAACCAATTGCTACTACCTGTACTTTGGTTTGTGCTGCTGCTGTAAATGATAGAAGAGAAATGAATGGTATTATGAAGTGCTTCATGCGTATGCCGGAAAATTTTTGCAAAGGAATTTAAGACAATTGGTTGCGTATACCGGATAACTATTTAGTAACGCAATATTTACCTGTACATAATCATTTCATAACGCTACCGAAACCAGCCTGAAACACTGTGTCAATAGCTTTGCCGCTCGTTTTTTTGTTCAGTTAATGATAACCAGATATGGGTCGGAAATCGCTCCTTTTTTTTCTCTTTTTATTCGTGTGTTTCAGGTCTGTAGCAGCAGGCGACCCGAAATCTATAGTGAAGGGTAAGATTTACAATAAATCTTCACACACTCCTGTATATGATGTCCACATTTCTATTCCTGCACTACATGCAGCAACCGCATCAGATGGGGAGGGCGAGTTTGCCTTGAGTGAAGTACCGTATGGCTCTTATACGGTTGTATTTTCAGGTGCGGGTATTATACCTGATACTGTTAGTGTATCTGTATCCGGCGATGTGACAGATATGGGAGAAATACTGGTAATGCAGACTGACAAAGTGCAGCCATCTGACAATACAGAAATACCTACTATTACTGTAGATGATGTAAATACCAACCAGGATGATGATGGCTCGTCTACGCAGGGTTCCAACGCTATGTTCATAGCAGGGCAGGATGTATTCATGCAGGCAGCTACCTACTCTTTTGGTCAGTATTTCTTTAAGCCCCGTGGTACCTCAAGCTATGTACTACAGCTTAACGGTATAAATATTGAAGACCTGGAGAGAGGATTTTCTACATGGTCTCACCTGGGTAGCCTTAATGATGTAATGCATGGTCGTAGTGTTACTTATGGTCTGCAGCCGTCGCCGTATGATTATGGTGGGCCTAATGGTACAACCTATATTGACGCAACAGCTGCCGACCAGCGTAAGGGGAATACAGTGACCTATACAAGGTATAACCGTAATTATAACAACCGTGTAATGTTTACACATAACAGCGGCCTGATGAAGAATAACTGGGCATGGTCAGTATCCGGCTCCCGCCGCTGGGCTGAGGAAGGAAATACTCCCGGCACTTTTTACGATGGCTATTCATTCTATGCCGCTGTGAGTAAGGTGATAGGTAAAGGACAGCTGAATCTTACTGCTATAGCAGCGCCTACACGCAGAGGACGTGCCCTTAATACTTTTGAAGAAGCATACCGGATTACCGGTGATAATCAATACAATCCTGCATGGGGCTATCAGAACGGAGAAAAAAGAAACTCCCGTGTGGTGGAATCTTTCCAGCCTATTGCTATACTGAACTACACGCTGCGCCCTAATGACAGAACGAGGTGGAATACTGCTTTTGGCTTTGAGACAGGACAGTATAAGAGCAGCACTATAGACTTCTATAATGCATATAGTCCCCGTCCTGACTATTACAGAAATCTTCCTTCGTACTATACCAGCCGTGTACCATCGCAACCAGATGTGGCAGCTGCTGTGGAAGCCGAACTGACAGCAAATCCTGCAAGGCTGCAGGTAGACTGGGATGCGCTGTATAATGCCAACTATAAGAATATTGAAACCATTAAAAACGTTGGTGGTATAGCAGGTAATGATATAACCGGTCGCAGATCTCTGTACGTACTGAGTAACTATGTAGATGAACTGAAAAAGTATAGTTTCAACAGTAATATTGAGCATTCGCATAATGAGCACCTCACGTTTATGGGAGGTGTAACAGCTGTGTCGCAGCAGAATACCAATTACCGTCAGGTAGAAGACTTACTGGGTGGCGACTTCTTTTTGAATACGTATCAGTTTCTGAGCAATGAGAATGCAGGTAACCAGGCATATGCACAGAATGACCTTAATAATCCAAATCAGATTGTTCGCAAAGGAGATAAATACGGGTATCACTATGTACTCAGAAACAATCAGGCTGAGGCATGGGGACAGGGTGTGTTTGTATTTAATAAAGTAGACCTTTTTGCGTCGCTAAGTGCAGGATATACTTCCTTTACCCGTGAGGGTAAAATGCGCAATGGTCTTTTCCCTGAGCACTCTTACGGTAAAAGTGATGCACATGGTTTCTTTACGCACAAAAGCAAAGGTGGCGTGACGTATAAGGTGGACCTTCATAATGCACTCTATGTAAATGCCGACTACACAACGGAAGCGCCTCTGATGTCCAATACTTTCATATCTGTAGGTACCCGTGATTATACTATTGACAACCCAACTACAGTAAAGACCGGGACAGTAGAGGCAGGCTATCTGCTGCACTCTAATCATATTACGGCCCGTGTTACCGGCTATGTGTCAGAGACAAAAGACAATACCCTTATAAAACGCTTTTTCTATGACGACCTTGCAACACAGGCTTTTGTAAGCTATGTGATGAATAAAGTAAGCACGAGGTCTACAGGTATAGAGTTCTCTGCTGCATATAAGATAAATGGTACATGGCGTATTACCGGCATGGCTGCTGTAGGGCAATATTTTTATACTTCGAACCCTATGGTTAATATTTATCTGGATAATGACCCTACAGTATCCACTAAGGCTCACCGGGTTTACATAGAGAACTTCTACATGGGGGCGGGCCCACAATCCGTATATACGATGGGGCTTAACTATCGTCCCGGCCGCTGGAACATGAATCTTAACTTCAATTATCAGGAGCGTAACTACATTAATATTTATCCGGAACGCAGAACACCGGTGGCGGTGGCACTGATAGAGCAGGATAGTAAACTGTGGAATGCTATTACCGACCAGGAGCGCCTGCCCGGAGCATTTACTACAGACCTGTATATAAGTCGTTCATTCAGCACCCGGTATCTGTCTGCAAAGCTTCATCGTAATACCAGCCTGTTTGTAAGTCTTGGTATTACAAACCTGCTCAACAAAAAAGACATTAGAATGAACGGGTATGAGCAGTTGCGCTATGACTTCACCAACCGCCTGCCTGATAAGTTTCAGAATTATTACGATTACGCATTTGGCAGAACTTTTGCCGCTAACATTTCATTCCGTTTTTAATCATTTAATATGAATCATACAAAGAGTATATCAGTATTGTTGCTTGCCGCTTCAGTATTCTCATCATGTCTGAAAAAAGACTTTGTAAACCCTCCTGATTCCAGCCAGTATGACCCGGAGCTACCAGTAAATTGCTCCATTGCACCATTGGTAGAAAGTGCACTAAACATCATTACCAACAAGTCAAGAGTGCTGGGAGACAGTACGTTTTCAGGTATTGTTATAGGTGATGACCGCAGTGGTAATATTTACAAGCAGTTGTACATACAGGATACTACCGGTTCCGGAATCATAGTAATGATAGATAAGTCCAGTCTTTATAGTGAATTCCCTGTGGGCAGAAAAGTATATGTAAAACTAAAGGGCTTATCGCTGGTAAACTATCGTGGACTGCCTGAGATTGTGTATTCTGTAGACTCAACTACCGGCAGTACAACTGGTATTCCTTCCTCTCTGGTAAGCAGATATGTTATTGCTGCATCTTATCCGCACACAGTGGAGCCAAAAGTAGTAACGATACCAGACCTGTATTCCAGTCCTGCCAGATATCTGAATACGTTGATAACGCTCAAAGATATGCAGTTCGATGAGGCATCATCCGGTGTTGTGTATTCACTTGCCAATGCTAGTACTAACCGTACTATCAATGATTGTCCTTTTTCCGGTAAGTTAACTATGTACAACAGTAGCTACTCTACTTTTCAGGCGGCAATAACACCTAAGGGTAAAGGAAGCATTACAGGTATATTCACAACTTACTATACTACTCCCCAGTTTGTATTGAGAGATACGCTGGACGTGAACTTTAATGAGGACAGAGTATGTCCGTGATAATATTGCCTTAAGAAAGGCGTCACAATAAGGAAACATAGGCTTTTGACCTTTGCACTTTAAAACAACCACAAAATGATGAAAAAATCAACTCTACTCGTAGCCCTAGCCGTGAGCTCTCTTTCAGTAAATGCTCAGCTTACGCTAAGCGGTTCTTCTTACTCTCAGAACTTTAACAGCATTTCATCCAGCCTGCCTACCGGCTGGTATGCATACAACAGCGCAACAAGCACATCTCTGGGTATTATAGAAACATGGAATGGCAGTGTAAACTATGGTGTTTTTGCTGATACAGTTTACAACAGTGGTGATTGCAAATCTGACATCTGGGGTGGTGGTACGAAAAACTATCCTTCTGCAAATGGTGGAAACTTTGTAAAAGTTGCAACATGTGCGGAGCAGAAGAACTTTACTGACCGCGCTATCGGTTTCCGTCAGGTAAGCCAGACAAATGGCAGCCATCCTAATCTGGAGCCAGGTGCGGCGTTTGTACTCAAAATTGCCAACACTTCAGGTCTTACCAACTTTAACCTTAGCTTTAAACTGCAGTCGCTGGATACTACCAGCCCACGTACTACTACATGGACTGTTGATTATGCTACAGGTGCAAGCCCTTCTACTTTCACTCCTGCTACTGCAGTAGGTACAATGACTACAGGTAACCTGCAGTTTACCAATAACACAATCAATGTAAACTTTGGTTCAGCACTGGATAATATCTCATCTAACGTGTGGATACGCATTGCTGCTCTTACAGCATCGTCTGGCAGCGGTAACCGTGCCAGCACTGCTATTGATGATTTCAATCTTACATGGACAGGTACTGCTTCTGTAGCTGATGTAAATGTACTGCCTGCTGCATCTCTTACAGTTCTTGGCAGCGTAGTAAACGGTACTGCTAGTTTTGCTTATGATGTTGCTGAAACAGGTAAGTATATGCTGGCTATCTATGACATTGCTGGTCGTGTAGTACACACACAGGAAGTTGTAACAGCATCTGCTGGTAAGTTTACCGTTAATGGTCTTAATATAGCTCCTGGTTTTTATGTAGCTAAGATGACAAACGGAAACAGCGCTGCAGTAGCCCGCTTTACTGCTGAATAGTAGTTACTTCTTATAGAATAATAAACAAGGCTTTTCTGATATCCCGGCTGAATCTTCAGCCGGGATATTTGTTTTTGGTATTGTATGACTGGATCTGCTCTTTTCATCGGAGCATATGTGATGATCGCGCTGTGCTTCATGTTACAATACTATAGCAGTTTTATAGCCTTTTCTATGAGCTTGTATGTTCCCTGTAAGCCTGCTCTCAGTTTTATTGTCTGTTTGTTGTGTTACAGCTGGGGTATGTGCGTATGCAGGTGAGTGATAGTATTGCGCGATGGTGTTAGATCTGCCAGCTGTAAGAGGTTCTTTTTGAGAGAAGCTCAGTAGTATCGTTCCCGTATCAGTTTTTTGAGGAATTCCGGTAAACTATGCTGAGCAGGTGTAAGTAATAAGCAGGCCGGAGTGTCATGTACTTTGCAGATATATAGCTGGTGTGCGTTATTGTGTGCGGTTATTAATACTGTTCATATTGTTTATAAGAAAGAGAGAGGCCGGTTACATCATCGTAACCGGCCTCTCTCTTAAAGTATGTATAGCTGTTTACTCTTTGGTTATTCTGCTTACGCCTAATAATACACCTTCGTCGTTATATACTGATATTAAGTAAATGCCTGCAGGTACATCTGCAATATTTACTTCCTTAGCATGCTTTGCTGTGCTGATATGACGTCCGTCTATACCATTTACTATTACGGTAACATCAGCGTTGCACTGAATATGTACACGGTCGTGTGCAGGATTAGGGTATATATTTACTCCTGCTTCAGTCAGACTGGCTTGAATACCTGTAGTTGCACCTCCGGATACGGCCAATACATCTGAAGTACTCTGACAGCCATTGGTATCAGTAACATGAACTTTATAGTTGCCAGTGCCGGTATGTGGCGTTTCCGGACCGGTAGCGCCAGGTATAGCTGCCAGGTTTTTATACCACTGCCACGCCACATAATAGTTGCTGGTTTTCAGCATTGAGCCGTATTGTGTTATTACCGGATTAGGTAGCGCCATTTCGCTTACGCTTACTGCGGTAGTAAGTGCAGTACAGCTGCCGGGAACGGATACGTTACATGCATAGCTGCCAGTCTCATTTGCACTGTATGTAGGAGATGTTGCGCCAGGTATTGCAGCGCCGTCACGGAACCACTGATAGCTGATAGCTGAGCCTGCGGCAGATACATTGGTAGATAACAGGGAACTGCCACCCCAGCAGAATTTAACCGGTGTCAATGCCAGTACCGATGGTGATGATACTACTATGACCATGGTATCTGCCCCTGTTATGTTAGTGCAGCCGGTAGTAGTGTTCACTACGCGCACACGGTATCCTCCTGTTGCGGTTACATATAGTGACGCGCCCGTAGCACCTGTTATCATTGCGCCGTTTTTATACCACTGATAGCTATATGTGCCACCTGTTACTGCATTGAGGGTTACTGTTGTGCCGGCACATACTACTGTGGGGCCTACGGGTGAGATGCCCGCATAAGGCAATGGATTGGAAGTGACATTTGTAACAGACGATATAGTGCTGCAGCCAGATGCGTTAGTGATGGTAGCGAAGTAAGCGCCGGTAGTACCGGTGGTATGGCTCACATTGGTAGCTCCCGGTATCGGACCTGCTCCGTCTGACCATTGGTAAGTATAACCTGCTCCGATTTCGGCTGTAAGTGTAACACTGCCACCTGCGCAGAAGGATACAGGACCAGATGCTGTTACTGTAGGGTCTGGTGCAGGAAGTATGGTGAGGGTAACAATGCCGGATTCATCACTGCATCCTGTAACATTGGTCATCAGTACCGAATAATCTCCTGATACGTTGGTAGCATATGTTGATGATGCTGCGCCCGGTACCGGGATGCCATTATGCAGCCACTGCCATGAATAGCCAGCTCCTGAAGGTGACGCATTCAGTACAATGGGTGTAGAAGCACAGGCACTGGTGCTGCCGCCAGGTACACTTACTGTAGCTGTAAATGTATTCACAAGTACTGCCATTGGTACAGAGCGCCATGGGCACCCCAGTGAGTTAGTAACACGCACAGAATAGTTTGCGGTACCTATAGCAGTATATGTGGCCGATGTGGCGCCTCCTATAGGAGTAGCCCCGCTATACCACTGATAAGCAAGAGATGTGCCGGTATTGGCTGCCAGGACAACAAAGTCGCCGGGACAAAAAGTTGTATCTCCTAATGCAGTTATTGTGGCTGGTGGTGCCGGATCTACTGATACCATATGAGTAGCAATACAGCCTGTGGACAGGGTATAGGTAATAGTAGTAGTGCCTGGTGCCACACCTGTTACTATACCTGTACCGGCACCTACTGTAGCAATGGCCGGTGCACTTGAAGTCCAGTTGCCGCCACCGGGTGCACTGGATAATGCAATAGTTTGTGCAGGGCACACACGTATAGGTCCTGTTATTGCCGATGGCAGCGGATGTACGGTTTGTATTCTGGTTACAAAACAACCTGTTGTAGTAAGTATATAGCTTATACGGGCTGTGCCGGGAGCATTGCCTGTTACCACCCCTGTGCCGGATGTTACAGACGCTACTGCGGGGTTGTTGCTTTGCCATGTACCACTTGCAGTAACGTTGTTTAGTGTAACTGTAGTGCCGAGGCATACGCCTGATGGCCCTGTAATGGGTGCCGGTATGGGATTTATAGTTGCTTCGGCTGTTATATAGCAGGTAGAAGGTATTGTATAAGTAATAGTAGTAGTGCCTCCCGATACGCCGGTAAGAACGCCTGTGGAACTACCTATAGTACCTACTGCCGGAGTGCTGCTGCTCCATGTACCGCCTGACGGGCTGCTACTGAGTGCAGATACTGAACCTTCACATACCGTGAGTGAGCCGGATATGGCTGTAGGTAACGGATTAACTGTAACCGTGGCAGATACAGCACAGGTACCACCCAGCATATAACTTATAAGAGCCGTACCCGCAGAGACGCCGGTTACGACACCTGAGGCGGCATTTACGGTAGCTACAACTGTATTGCCGGAGCTCCAGCTGCCGCCCGCAGATGCGCTGCTGAGCGTGGTAGTAGCACCTATACATACAGTAGTAGTACCTGTAATGGCTGATGGTAACGGATATACTGTTACTGTGCCAATGGCAATACAGCCTGTAGTGGGTGCCGTATAGGTGATATCAGTAGTGCCTACAGTAACACCTGTTACAGATCCCGCACCTGATACGGTACCTACCGCAGTGTTGCTGCTGATCCATGTGCCACCTGCCGGAGTACTGGATAGGAGCGTGGATGTGCCTACACATGTAGCCAGGCTACCGGATAGTGGGGTAGGCGGTGTGTTTACTGTAACTATAGTGGTTGTAAAGCATGATGAGCTAAGCTGGTATGTGATAGTAACCGTGCCCGGCGTTACTCCTGTTACTACTCCGGTAGCCGCTCCCACAGTAGCAATTGCAGCATTGCTGCTGCTCCATGTGCCTGATGCAGATGCACTGCTCAGTGTAGTGGTAAGCATAGGGCATACGGTAGCTGTACCTGTAATAGGTGAAGGTGACGTGTTTACAGCTACCGTGGTTGTAACCGGTACTGAGCTGGTGTTACAGTTCATAGCGTCAGTAACCGTAAGTGTATATACTCCGGCACCTGTTACAGGTATTGCTGTTACTGTAGGGCTGAGTATAGCGCTTGTAAAGCCGTCTGGTCCGGCCCAGCTGTAGGTATAACCGGGTATGCCACCACCTGCTACTCCTGTGAGGAAAAGGTCAGTGCCGGCACACACAGGAGAGTTGCTGGATGCCGTAGCTGTAACCGGGCCTGCAAATTCAGCATTAATAGATGTAAGGTTATTGATACGTAATGTGCCGGCAGTACCGGTAGCACCCCAGCCATAGAGTCTGAAGGTGGCTGTCTGGCCGGGGCCAATACAAATATCACCTGTCATGTCCCAGTTCTCAGGGGTTGCAGTATGTATTGTTGCAAATGTGGCACCAAACAGAGTAGTGGTAGTACCAATGGTACAGGTCATCTGAACGCTTTGCGGGCCTGTAGCACTTACCTGTGAGCGAATAAAAAGTCTCGTTACACGTAACTGTGTTGTAGCACTGTTGGTAATGGTGAAGAACACACATTTGTTGGCGGCCTGTGCCGTGGCCAATGAGCCGCCTACCTGCCAGTTATTACTGTTATAGCATCCTGCGGCAGCATTCATAGCCACAGCGCCACGGTCCCACTGGGATACGGCTACTGTAGCTGCACCTGGTATTACAGTAGCTGGCAGCGTAGTAAAACCACTGGGACCGGCTGCAGATGCGGGGCTGCCATCCCAGTTAATAGAGCTGACAGGTGTCTGAGCAAACAGATTGAAACTGATGGTGGTAAGGAAAAATGCGGCACAGAGTAAACGTAAGCAGTATCTATGCATTTGCGGATAAATTGACATATTATATTGTTTTTAACAATAAACGTTATATGATAGATAACGCATATTTGTGCCAAAATTATGATGTGTATGTAACCTGAGCAGGTCTGTCATGTTATTTGTAGGTAAATAAATTGTTACTTTGCGTTGGGTTAATAATTGATTAATGAAAATGTAACTCTGCCTCTTGTCTTATCTCTCTCCTCTTAAAATACCTTGCACGCTTTTTTCACTTTAGCTTGTTTATAAATGAATCTCAGGTTTGTTCTTTTGTTCTCATTGGTTGTTTTGTCTTTCAAAAGCTTCGCAGGAGGCAAAATTAAATATTATTTTACACAGCCGGTAAACAATACCGTATCAACCGGTGAAAATGCTGTTTACCTCAATGACAGGATGGGGGATACCATTGTTGCCTACATCAACAGGGCAAAGTATACTCTTGATATAGCTGTGTATAATTATACTTCTACATTCCCGGCTATTTCTGTAGCAGTAAACAATGCTTATAACAGAGGTGTGCAGGTGCGCTGGATATATGACAGCAGTTCTTCCAATACCGGGATACCTTTACTGGTATCGGGTGTAAGGCGTATGGCAAGCCCTCCCGATGCCGGTGCATATTCTATTATGCATAATAAGTTTATGATAATAGATGCCAACTCATCAAATGCTGATGATGCAATAGTATGGACGGGATCTACTAACTGGAATACCCAGCAGTTTAATACGGACTATAATAATGCCATAGTAATACAGGACCAGCCACTGGCAAAAGCATATCGTGACCATTTTAACATGATGTGGGGTAGCACTGGTCTGGAGCCTAACCGTCCGGCAGCAAAGTTTGGCCCTGACAAAACAGATCTTGGAAATCATAACTTTTATGTAGATGGCAAACACATAGAATTATACTTCAGTCCTTCTGATGGTGTAAATGATAAGCTCATCTATACAATGAATACGGCCAGTGCCGATATGTACTTTGCGATATCTACATTTACCTATGCAGCTGATGCCAATATGCTGGTGACCAAAAACAATACAGGTGTATATGTGGCGGGTATTAGTGATGGTGGTAATGTATCGTATAGCCCGCACACTATATTGTCGGCAGGATTAGGCAGCAGTCAGTACAAAGTACATTCAGGCTCTCCCTTGTATCATCACAAAACACTTATTGTAGATCCATCGGATGTATGCTCAGACCCGCTGGTATTTACCGGCTCGCACAACTGGACTGTGAGTGCCGATACGAAGAATGATGAAAATACATTAATTATACATGATGCCGTTACCGCAAATGTATATTATCAGTCTTTATATGCTGATTTTCAGTCACTTGGAGGTACTTTGTCTGCCATTACAGGATGCCCTTCTGCCGTATCGGAGGAAATGAAAGAACAACTGATGATTTTTCCTAACCCTTCAAGTGGTAACTTTGTAATTCGTGGGGCGGCGCTTGCGCGGTCTTCTGTTGATATTTCTGTATGTGATATCAGGGGAGCAGTAGTGCAGCCAACGGCAGTAGTAAAACAAGGAGAGCAGATACAAGTAACGATTGCTACCCCGGGTATATACTTTTTAAGGTGTGTGGCGGGTGAAGTGGTATTCGTTTCCAGGGTGGTTGTTAACAAATAGGTTCATCTTAGTTGAAATTAGAATTCATATTGTGTTAAAGTTGAGGTAATGTTGCAATAAGTACTTTGTACAAGGAATTTGATGTCATGACACATAAAAATATTTTTTCATTTTTATTCTTACTATTACCCTTCCTGTCACAGGCACAGCTTACAGTTGTACCGACCCATCCGGCGGCGGTACTTGCATCTAAACTGGCAGGTCCTGGTATCACGATTTCGTCACCGGTGCTTACATGTGCTCCCGGTGGGAATGGAACTTTTACATCTGTAGCCACACCTATCATCATTGATAGTGGTATTATACTTTCATCAGGTCTGGCCGCAAATACTGCCGGTCTTGAAACTGTTCTTGCCAGCACCAATAACAGCATGCCCGGCGATGCGGCACTTACTACACTTGCGGGTACGGCTACCAATGATGCCTGTATTCTTGAGTTTGACTTTGTGCCTAAGGGAGATACGGTAAGCTTCAACTACCAGTTTGGCTCTGAAGAGTACATTAACTCTACATGCGGGCAGTATAATGACGCATTTGCATTTTTCATTTCAGGCCCGGGCATTGTTGGCGCAGAGAACATGGCAATTGTACCGGGTACTACCAATATACCCGTAACTGTAAACAGTATTAACAGCGGTGTACCCGGACCTCCGGGCTGGCCTGGTTTCTGCAATATTGCCAACTGTACTGCGATGGGGCCGGGGTCTCCCTTTACTACGCTGTATGTGAATAACCTGGGTGGTACTGCAGTTACATACCGTGGTTATACAACAAAACTTCGAGCTTATCACTCTGTGACCCCATGCTCTACCTATCACCTGAAGATGAGTGTTGCCGATGCAGCTAACTCACTATATGATTCTGGTGTGTTTATAGAGGCAGGCAGTCTTACTACGAATACTTATGTATTTCGCGATGCGGACTCTATGGGGCACACCATAAACGGTATTCCCCATGCAATAGTGCGCGGATGTGCGCCTGCTACCGTTACTGTACTCAACAGCAGGGTTACAGGTACTCCGCAGAAGGTATATTTTACCTATGGTGGTACCGCTATTCATGGCACCGATTTTACAGCGCCGGACAGTGCTAATATAGCGCCGGGAGATACCAGCGTAGTTATTTCTATCACGGGCAATCCTGGTCCTGTAACCGGACCTCAGAGCATCATCGTATATCTCTCTTCTCCATATAGCTGCGGTATCATAGATACAGTGACCCTTACGCTGCTGGATGCACCTGTTGCTAACATAACTACTCCTGATACTGCAATCTGTATTGGTCAGACATTCCAGATACGTTTATCAGGCACACCGGGTCTTGTATATAACTGGAGCCCGGCTACATCACTGAGCAGTGCTACCGCACAGGAGCCGTTTGCATCCCCTGTAGTAAATACCATATATACAGTCACTGCTACATTGCCACTATCCGGCTGTACTCCTATAGCGCGTAACATTTCGGTAAATGTGAATATGGCAGATATGCATATCATAACACCGGATACAACTATCTGTAAAGGGGAGTCTGTAGCTATTAGTGTGCATGGTATATCGGGTCTGGTATATACATGGAATCCGGGAACGACTCTGGATGCTGCACATGTAAAAGAGCCTACGGCTACACCAGTAGCTACGACTACTTATAGTGTAGCAGCTGTATCTGTATCTGATGGCTGCCAGGCATTTGATCAGATAACGATAACTGTTGTGGACCCTGTTATCAATATTGTTAATCCTTCACCATCTATCTGTTATGGAACATCTGTGCAGTTTATGATGAGTGGCGATGCGTCTTACACTACATATTCCTACCACTGGGAGCCGGCAGATGAGCTGGACGATCCGGATATAATGGAGCCAACTACATCTACTCTGAAGCCTATCACCTATACGGTTACCGCTACAGTGCCTGTGCTGGGTTGTAAAACTACTGATGTAGCTTCTGTCTCTATATTGCCGCGCGTTATAGCAGAAGCATCTACTCCTAAACCGGTATGTATCAACGAGCCTGCTAACCTGTATGCTGCACCGATAGGTAATGATTATGCCTATAGCTGGACCGGGCCGGATGGGTTTAACTCAGTACTGCAGAATCCGTTTATACGTCGTGCTACACTTGCCACTCAGGGAATATATACGGTAGTAGTAACCAATACTACTACAGGATGTTTTGGTACAGATACTACTTATGTGATAGTAGGTGGTGCAACTCTGGTGCTGTATAACGTTACAGAAGACCAGAAAATCCCTTACGGTTCTTCTGTTCGTCTGAATGCTGATGGTGGTGTGTCTTATACATGGCTGCCTAATGATGGCTCTCTGGATAATCATAATGTGAATAACCCACTTGCTACGCCTACTGCCAATACATCATATGTAGTAGTAGCCTATGACAGTCTGGGTTGTAAGAATATAGACACAGTACACATTACTGTAGAAGGTGGCGATGACATTTTCATACCCAGTGCCTTCACTCCTAATGGTGATGGCCTGAATGATATATTCCGTATAGCACGCAGTGGCAACTTTACACTGCTGCAGATGGATGTTTATGACCGCTGGGGTAACCTGGTGTTTCATCATACCACTAACGACCGTAACGGTTGGGATGGTACGTTTAATGGTAGTCCGGCCCCTATGGGAACCTATTACTATACGATTTACATTACTGACGAATTTGGTAATGAAAAGATTAAGAAAGGTGATGTGACGCTTATCAGGTAAGAACCTGCCTGATACTGGTATCTTATTCTGCCTGCCCCATTACGGAGATGTTTTTAATCATCGTCGTTTTTGGGGCAGGCTTTTTATCTTAGCACAAAACAACCATTATGAAGTCATTGCTTTACTGTCTTTTGCCGGTATCTGTGTTCTGTATTTCCTGTAGCAGCAATGAAACTGTCAGTACACCTGCCAGTGAACAGGAAGGGACTTCGGTTGCTCCTGTTGTTACAGACTCTGCTACTGCGGTAGCAAACTGGATGGCCTACGGCGTGCCGGGCGATATGCATAGGGTACTGGCAGCACGAGCAGGTAAATGGCGTGTGCAGATACTATCACCTGCACCGGATGGTGCAGTGATGGAGACCGGAACAGTTACTGCACAGTACACAATGGTGCTGGGTGGGCGATACCTGCAGGCCGCATATAGCGGCACTATGATGGGGCAGCCATTTGAAAGTACGGGGCTTACCGGCTATGATAACTCAAAGAAGGTATTCATAGATACATGGGCCGATAATATGGGTACCGGCATTATAGTGCTGGAAGGTAATTATGACCCGGCTACCCGCACACTGGAAACCAAAGGAACGGCTGTGGACCCTATCAATAATGGCACCTGTGGTATGCGGCAGGTATTGAGAACTATTGATGACAACCATATGGTGATGGAGATGTTCACAACACCACAGGGCGCAGCAGAGGTAAAAACCATGGTAATGGAATATACCAGAATGTAGAGATGTGCGCTAGTTAAGTCGGTTAAGGGTGGTAAGCAGCTTTTCTCTGTTCATCTTTTGCACGTCACTTCTGTTATAGGTCTCTGCAATTGCTTCTGCCAGTTCATTAGTGCTTTTTATTTGTCTGGTGCCATCGTCAGTAATGAGGGTAAGCTTTCTGCTGATATTACCGGTAGTGAGAAAGCTGTATGAATGGTCGTAGAGGTTAAGCCTGCCGCTATGCACTACGCGGCTCAGGTGTTTATCTCCACTGTTGAGCCTTACCAGATTAAGCTCCCTGGGGCCTTTATACAGGGTTATGGCATGTAACTTACTATCGCGGAGGTCATAACTGATACTACGCCTGTTGTTCTTAATATTTCTGTACTCCAGCGATACTTCATTAGCGGCAATAGTTACCACTCCGGCAGTTGTATCATTTTCATACACCACATAACCATCGAATGAGAAGAATGTGGCAGAGTTACTATGCCGTGCTGTATTGTCGGGGAGTAGCTGAAGGTCTTTTACCAGATGAACAGAACAAAGCGGGACTATACCAGTGATGAGCATGCCCTTATAATTTGTATGACTGCAATTGCAAAGGGGATAGCGTCTGTTATCTGCTCTAAGCCGGTTCTTTATTCTGTTTGCATTTATTGCGTTTGCGGCGGCATCTGCCATGCGGTTTTTGTCGGGCATATTGCCGGCAAGTGCGCAATAGTAAAAGTACCGGCGGAAGGAGTGGTTGTAACGAGCCAGCACCATGCCGCTGCCTGGATTTACATACGCATTGCGGGAGGTGGGTCTGCCCGGTACATTGTAATTGAAGTATTTAGGGTCGCGCAGGGCATTATCCTGTACGAACAGTGTTTTGTTATTCTCTCTTTGGCTGGCAGCAGATGTCATGTCTGCTCTGAGCGGCTGTAAAGGAGCCTGTATATCTCTGCCTGTAGTAGTGGTGGTATTATAGTTGTTCAGCCGTTGCGGGCTTTCCGATGCCGGACTCATCCCCTGTTGCATATTTTGTACCTGCTGTGCTCTGCTATCGGGAGAAATAGCAGGGGTATTGCGTATTACATCCTGTCCGGCAGATATGCCGGCAGTTAATAAAAGGCCGAGGGTAAGGGAATGGTGTTTCATAGGTACTTTATTTGATATAAAGTTAAGGATTATCTGAAAGTATATCGTGCTGCTGTACATTATTGACAACCAGAGTTATCATATTCGCGGCAATGACGTTCTTTAATGTTCAGTGTATTGTGTAATTTTCCGCTCTGATTACCCCACAGTTCAATTCATATCATGGATAGTAATAAGGTTATTAAGACAGATGCAGGCATCGTTATAAAAGAAGTTTATTGTGAGCCTGTAAAAATGGACGAACTCCCCGGTAAGTTTCCCTTTACCAGAGGGGTGCATGCTGCTATGTATCGCGACCGCCTGTGGACCATGCGCCAGTATGCAGGGTTCAGCACGGCACAGGAGTCCAATAAAAGGTATCACTTCCTCCTGAGTCAGGGTGTGAGTGGTTTGTCTGTCGCGTTCGACCTGCCAACGCAGATAGGTTATGACTCTGACCATGCCATGTCTGAGGGTGAAGTAGGGAAGGTGGGTGTTGCCATAGACTCACTGCGGGATATGGAAGAACTGTTTGACGGCATCAAACTGTCGGACATTACTACTTCTATGACCATCAATGCTACAGGTTTCATTCTGCTGGCATTGTATATAGCGCTGGCAAAGAAGCAGGGAGCTGATATACGCAAGATATCGGGCACAATACAGAACGATATACTGAAGGAATATGCAGCACGTGGTACGTATATATACCCTCCCGGCCCGTCTATGCGTATCATTACCGACATCTTTGAATACTGCAGCAAGGAAGTGCCTAAGTGGAATACCATTTCCATATCGGGCTATCACATACGTGAGGCTGGCGCCAATGCGGTGCAGGAGCTGGCATTTACCCTGGCCAATGGTAAGGCGTACCTGCAGGCGGCCATCAGCAAGGGGCTGGACATTAATGTGTTTGCACAGCGTCTTTCCTTCTTCTTCAATGCACATAACAACATCTTTGAAGAGGTGGCAAAGTTCCGTGCGGCGCGCCGTATGTGGGCACAGATAACCAAAGAACTGGGCGCTACCGAGCCGCGTGCACAGATGCTGCGCTTTCATACACAGACAGGAGGCAGTACGCTTACGGCACAGCAGCCTAAGAATAATGTGATACGTGTAGCCCTGCAGGGGCTGTCGGCGGTGCTGGGTGGAACACAGTCGCTGCATACCAACGGGTATGATGAGGCGCTGTCGCTGCCTACTGAGGAGGCGGCATCTATAGCGCTGCGTACCCAGCAGATACTGGCCTATGAGAGTGGCGCTACCGATACGGTAGACCCACTGGCGGGCTCATACTATGTGGAGTCTCTTACCAATGAAATAGAAGCAGCGGCGTGGAAACTCATAGAGAAGATAGATGCTATGGGTGGCTCGGTAAAAGCTATAGAGCAGCATTTCATGCAGGATGAGATAGCCCGCTCGGCATATGCATACAATACTGCTATAGAAGATGGTAGTAAGATAATAGTAGGAGTAAACAAATTTACCTCGGCAGAGCTCAGTGAGCCACCTGTACTGAAGATAGATGATTCTATACGTCTGGTGCAGATGGAAAAGCTGGCAAAACTGCGTGCAGAGCGCAATAATGACAAGGCAATGCAGTGTCTGGATACCATCAGAGAAAAAGCAATGACTGATGAGAATCTGATGCCGTATGTGATTACTGCTGTAGAGCATCTCTGTACCCTGGGTGAAATATCTGACACGCTGCGTGGCGTGTGGGGTGAGTATAAAGGTTGATAAGTCGGGGTTATCCGCTGCTCGTATTTCCATTCTCCGTCCTTTTCTGAGCAGGGGTGATTCATGACTGGTATGTTGTAGTAACAGAGTAGTGTGCTGTAGCCATGGCACTGCTGCGCCCATGCAGCAGTGAGTATGATGGTATGGTACAAGTGTGAAAACTTTAACAGTATCGTTCTTTACTTGTAGCATTTGCGGCAGTCGCAGGTATAGGTGCCTGTATGCTTTGTTATGCGTGCAGGTAAATGACAAGACAGGAATAAGGGATATAGTATAAATCATAGGTTTTATGAATTGGATGAAAGGCGGTGTGCTTTTGTTACTGGGGGCGTTATATATGCTGCCTGCAGTGGCGCAAATAGCTACAGGACGGGTAGTAGATAAGAAAGGTGGTGCGCCGCTTGCCGGAGCTGTAGTGCAGCTTATAAGCCGCACCGATACTACACAGAAGACCGGTACTGCTACTGATGTGGATGGTAATTTCTCTGTCACGATGGCGGCACCCGGTAGCTACAGGGCTCAGATAAGCTACCTGGGGTATAAGACGCAAAACCGCAATGCTACCATAGCCACGGGAGATAATGACCTGGGTACATTCTCTATGGAAGATATAGCCCGTGAGCTGAAAGCTGTGAACGTAAATGGCACACAGATACGGGCCGAGCAGCATGAGGATACCAGTCAGTTTCGTGCCGATGCATTTAAGACCAATCCGGATGCGAGCGCAGAGGACCTTGTGACCAAAATGCCGGGGGTAACATCTGATGCATCGGGGGTGAAGGTGAATGGCGAAACGGTGCAGCAGGTGCTTGTAGATGGCAAGCCTTTCTTTGGCACTGACCCTACCATAGCCCTGAAGAACCTGCCGGCAGAGATAGTGGATAAGATACAGGTATTTGACAAGCTCAGCGACCAATCTCTCTTTACCGGCTTTGATGATGGCAATGCACAGAAGACCATGAACATCATTACCAGACGCAACAAGAATCAGGGTTACTTTGGTAAGGTGTATGCAGGCTATGGCACTGACGACAGATATGTGGCAGGTGGCAACCTTAATTACTTTGATGGCGACCGTCGTATTTCCATTCTGGGACTATCCAACAATATCAATCAGCAGAACTTCAGCATGGAGGATATAGTGGGTGCTACCGGAAGCAGTGGCAGGCGCAGAGGTGGGCCCGGAGGTGGCGGTAATAACTTTATGGTGAATCAGCAGAATGGTATAGCTGCAACCAATGCCATAGGGCTTAACTACTCTGATAACTGGGGTAAAAAGATAAAGATATCGGGCAGCTACTTCTATAACAGTACCAATAATACAAAGAATGACAGCCTTACCCGTAACTACTTTACATCGCCGGAAGATACCATTGTGTACTCTGAGGCCAGCAATACAACTACTTCCAATGCCAACCATAGGCTGAATGCCCGCCTGGAGTATAATATTGACTCTGCCAATGCTATAACTTTTACTCCATCTGTAAGCCTGCAGCAGAATAGCTCAGATGCTACCACTACTGCGGGGAGCAGTATGCGGGAGCTGCTGCAGAGCCTTACGCAGTCCAGAAACAGCGCATCGCTGAGTGGCTATAATGCTTCTGGTAATCTGCTGTATCAGCATAGATTTGGCAAGCCGCGCCGCACTATATCCATAAGCCTTAATGGCAACCTGAATGAGAAGACCGGAGATGGCTCTATCTATGCGCTCAATCAGTATCTGGATACGGTTACTTCAGGCACCCTGCGCGACCAGCAGTATAATCTGTACAACAATGGCTACACTGCCGGTGTGAACCTGACCTATACCGAGCCGGTGGGGAAGAAGGGGCAGATAATGATATCCTACAACCCATCACTGACGCAGAACAATGCGGATAAACGTACCAATGATATAGATACTGCTACGGGCGACTACACGCTGCTGAATCCTGTATTTTCCAGTGTGTATGAGAATACATACAATACACAAAAGGCGGGTGTAAGCTACAGGATAGGGGAGCGTCGCAGCCCACTGAGCTTTCATGCAGGGCTGGATGTGCAGCAGGCATTACTGACCAGTGGACAGGACTATCCCCGCACCTTCAGCGTGAGCCGCACCTTTAATAATATACTGCCCAATGCACGGCTGAATATAAGGGGTAAGGATGGGCATAACCTGCGCATTATGTACCGTACTGCTACCAGCCTGCCATCTGTATCGCAAATGCAGAATGCAGTGGATATGAGCAACCCGCTGCTGCTCACTACCGGTAATGCATTGCTGAAGCAGACCTATGGTCATACATTCATTACCCACTATGGTGCGGTGAATGCAAAGACGGGGCGCAACTTTTTCATGAACCTCTATTTCAATACTACTGCCGACTATATAGGTACTGCTACTTATATACCTACCCGCGACTCGCTCTATACTGACCCTGTATCGGGCACATCGGTGGCGCTGAACCGGGGTAGCCAGCTATCGCTGCCTGTGAATCTGGACGGCTATGTTACCTCCCGCTTCTTTGTGACGTGGGGCACACCAGTGAAGAAGCTGAAAAGTAACCTCAACTTCAATGCGGGATTTAACTACTCCCGCATACCCGGTCTTATCAATGATGTGACCAACTACTCCGGCAACTATATACCATCGGCAGGGCTGGTGCTGAGTAGTAACATAAGCGAGTCGCTGGACTTTACGCTGTCCTATAACGGCAGCTATAATGTGGTTACCAATACGATACAATCTCAGACCAGCAACAACTTCTATAATCATAGTGCCTCACTGCGGCTGAACTGGATATTCCTGAAGCACTTTGTATTTAATACCGGCATTACAGATAACTATTACACAGCATTCAGCAGCACGGGCAATCAGGACTTTATACTATGGAACTCTTATATAGGCTACAGGTTTTATAAGAATGCACTGGAGGCACGCCTGAGTGTGTATGACCTGCTGAACCAGAATAAGAGCATAACCCGTACCGTAACAGAGACCTACATAGAGAATGCCAACACACAGGTACTGCAACAGTACTTTATGCTGCAGCTCACCTATACACTGCGCAACTTTAAGAGTGGTGCACCACCTAAGGAAGAAAAGCCGGACCATCCTATGCCGCCACCGGGTAGTATGCCTCCGCCATCTGGTGGCCATGGCCCCGGTGGTATGCCGTGGGGTGGATAGCTGCTATTGAGTAACATAGAAGGGGGCGTCAGTTGCAAACTGACGGAATTATGTGAGGCACGAGTCGGCAGGCGCGGGGGCTATCACCTCAGACTCGCGCCAGAGTTATTGTACTTCGCGAATAATGTAGCCGTGTATTTGCTTCATTATAGTGCCGTCAGGGGCAATAACCTCTGCAAAGCCTCGTTTGTTCTTGCAATGGGTAGCGCTTGGGTAATTGCTATGTCCAACAGCATGATGATGTATTCCCCTACAAAATGGGCATACCCTAATATGTTCATTCCCTTTGTTTCTAAAAACTACGGCAATGGCTATCCCGTCCATTATCTGATAGTGTTCCCATTGGTTGTACATAGCTTATTGTTTAGGACTAATATAACTATAAAAGTTAAATCTGCTTCCTGGTATATTGATCTATGAGGCTTTATAAACTACCTGCCGACTCGCCTGTGGGTGTTAGTGGAGAAATTCCGCACTGACATCCGGAGTTTCGCTATATTCGTTTTGCTATAAACAAAATATATATCATGAGTATGGAAAAATGCAACCTTATTTACGAGGAGTTAGCATCATTACAACCAACAAACGATACTTCGTGGAATAGATTGAGAGATTTAATCAGCGAAGTAAAGGACATTTCTAATGATGCAGGTATTACCATATATAATCTTGACTTGAGTAATTACTTAAAATGGACGTGGAGAGGTGGCAAAAATTGTGGTAAAGATAGATTTAAAGATATAAGACAAGAATTAAGGGGAACTGTTTTGAATTTATCAATTCGATTACGCAATTAGGGCACTCCATTCATTTTTTCTTTTTTATATACTTTTATTTTGGCTTAATCAGTATCAAGTATAAATTACCTCTATGAATACACCTGTACCATCAATAACGGCTTCAATAAATTATGATGTAGAGAGCACCAAAAATGCAATAAATGAAATCCGGGAATTTGTAAAGCCAACTGACGGCAATGGATTTTATTCGGCTGATGCAAACGAAATTTTTGGAATTTATGACTTCAATACCCATCATTTCGACTCTATTTCAGGCAATGTCTTTGGTTCGATGAAGGTGTCTGTTAGTAAAAACACTGAAGGCTCAACGAATATTTCGGTTACAACGATTTCTAATACTTCTGGACCGTTGGATAATGCGAGATGTTCTCAGATTCAGAGTCATTTTCTGAAGCTATTAAGTACAAAATTAGAAGGAGGTAACATAGGTGAAATAACACAAAAAAGAGTAGAGCAAACACCCAATCATACATCTGAGATCGCACTGCTAATGGTAGCAATAGTAATAATAGTAATAATTATTTTTGCTGTCAGTAGTTAGGATATAGATTGACACTGGCGCGAGTTTGGCGCGTAGCTATTGAGTATAGCCAACTCGTGCCACATGTAATTTCGTCAGTTTGTAACTGACATTACAGCACCAGTTTTATAAGAGGCAATATTCCTGCTTTCTCTTCAAAGTAATCGGTGGCGCTACTGTATTTGTAATGTTCCGGGGCCAGCACTATGCCGGCATTAACCGGATTGTTGTGCAGATAATGAAACCTGTCTTTCAGTTTTTCTTCGGTATCAAGTGTTATGGGGTGGTACTCCTGCTGCCAGAACTGATAATGCTCATTACTGTTGTTGTTAGCTCCTGAAAATTCCATCATATTCAGTATCCAGTTGCGCCGGCTTTCGTGCTGATTGTTGTTGATAGCTGCAATGATCTCTTTTGAAGTGTATTTTTTAAAGTCTCTTATAATGTCGCCTATCCTGAAGCCTGCTTTGGCGGAAATAATGAGATGAATATGGTTGCTCATAATAACCCATGCGTGGAGTTGTAGCCCTTTATTATTAATACAGTAAAGCAGGCTTTTGCAGACTATCTCTTTGTATTGCTCTCTTGTGAAAACGTCTATCCAGCCAATTACTGTGGATGTAACGAAAACAGGTATTTCGCTATCATAGACTTTGTATTTCGAAGACATGCGTAAATTTAATTGTTATACTGTCAGTTGCAAACTGACGAATTTGTATGAGGCACGAGTCGGCTGGGCGCAGGGCTAAGGCTTCAGACTCGCGCCAGTGTTTTTGAGTTAGTGTAGTTGTTTTGTTGTCAGTTGCAAACTGACGAAATTGAGTTAGGCCCGAGTCGGTTTGGCGCAGGGCTAAGGCTTCAGACTCGCGCCAGTGTTTTTGAGTTAGTGTAGTTGTTTTGTTGTCAGTTGCAAACTGACGAAATTGAGTTAGGCCTGAGCCGGTTGGGCGCAGGGCTAAGGCTTCAGACTCGCGCCAGTGTTTTTGAGTTAGTGTAGTTGTTTTGTTGTCAGTTGCAAACTGACGAAATTAAGTGAGGCCTGAGCCGGTTGGGCGCAGGGCTAAGGCTTCAGACTCGCGCCAATGTTTTTGAGTTAGTGTAGTTGTTTTGTTGTCAGTTGCAAACTGACGGAATTGTATGAGGCACGAGTCGGCAGGCGCGGGGGGCTATCGCTTCAGACTCGCACCAGTGGGCCTTTCCAGTGCATATGATTTTCATACAGACATTTTTCATATATTGCATGAAACATCACTATTATGAAATACCCACTATCTATCCTCTTTACGTTTCTGGCTACATCTTTGTACGCACAATTTGACATTAGCGCAGGAATGGGCATGAGTTATAATAAGGCTCTTGTGAACGGAGACAATAAGTCTATGGACAAGCAGCATGTGCCGTTTACGCCTGCCATGCAGGTAGGAGCATCATATAACACGCACCGCTGGCAGTTTGGTATAGAGACAGGATTGGGATATTTGTCTGGCAGGTACCGTGATGCGAATATTGTATATCAGCTGGGGTTTACCAATATTCATAATGGTACAAATGTGCTTGAATTTTCCGGTGTGAATATGCCGGTGTATGATTTTATTTATGCACCCTTACTGACCTTTGCAAATGTAAAGGCAGATGTAGGAAGGGTGACCGTGTATGGCGGGGTAGCCGGAGGCGGTAACATAATCATGGCAAGGGGTGCCGGAGACAGAGCCGGGATACGTGCAGGTAATGACCTGAATATAGGCGGCGCTACCGGGCTGCAGGCGGGTGCATTGGTACATCTGGATAAACATTTTGCGCTGAATGCCGGGATAGCTGCACGAAAGCTGACCTTTACCCGCGGGGTATATGTAGTAACCATGCCTGCTACGGCTGGTGTTACTTATTCTTTTTAGTGGCAGTTATATTGCTTCAATTGCTATTTCTCATTATTCCCATTACATATTCTGTGTCTTTGCCATGGAGAGTGAGCCGGTAGACCCGAGGTTGTAGGGTGTGGTGGTATAACCAGACTGCGGGCTACATAAGAAGTAACGGAGATATAGCTATTCCGTTTCGTTATGAGGAAGCTGGACTATTCAGTGAGGGGCTGGCACCGGTAAAGGTAGCCGGTAAGTGGTTGTATATAGATGAGCAGGGAAGGGAACGGATTATCTGGAAGGAGTAGGGTGGTGGATTGCAGTGTATGACAGTATGCCTGGAAAATACAGAGGGCCTGCACGATAGCAGGCCCTCTTTTACCATTTTTTCACTGGTTGATTATTACTGTATGGTAAGTTTCTTTACTACCGGTAGCAGGTTACTGTCGCGGAATGTGGTGCGTACAATATAGTTGCCTGGTATAAGGATAGCTGTATTAATGTTATAACTGGTATTGTCTACGCCATCTGCCATGAGTACAATGCGTCCTGTGGGGTCAAGAATGGCAACGCTGCGCATGGGAGAGGCCGTATGAATGTTGGCCGATTTACCGGCAGGGTTAGGGTATATCTGTACCTCGGTAGAGGCGTGTGCCTCTTTTACACCCGCAGCTCCTGTACAAATGAGATTATAGCAGAACTCCTCTGTCATAGAGTCTACAGAGTTGAACATTGCTGCATCTGACGACCAGGGTACGTGATCTGCTCCTTCATATATTTTGCTGTAATGGTACACACTATTGGCAGTATATACGGGCTCCAGCGCCCCCAGTCCGCACAGGGTTACATGTACTACACCACTCAGTGGCCAGCCGCAGTTATAGGGTACCGTATTATCGGCAGTACCATGCGCGTTCACTGATGGTTTATCCCAGAGGTTTACAAATGAGGTAGAATTGAGGGCTCCAGCCAGGTTTATGACTGCTTTTGTTTTAGTGGTGTAGCCATCATTGCCGCTGTTGCCTTCAAAGCCACCATTGGCTGCCATGGATGTAGCTATATGTGGCGGACACTCGTCTATGCTGCTCAGATAGCCTACATGCATGTATAGCACGGCACCTGCTGAGTTGCCCCCCACAAATATGTTGTTGGTATCTACGTGGTAGGTATTGGTAGTGGCAGCATCTTTTACAAAGAAGCGCACAGCTGCCTTACCGTCACTGATAGCTTTAATTACGGTATTGATAGCTTCTACAGAGTCTGAGGCCATTGAGAACAGGTTTCCCAGGCGGTAGTTTATAGATGCAGTAACATAGCCACGTTTGGCAAAACGCTCACAAAGCTCATTTACTGTAGCGTCGGCATCCTTATCGCCACCTATGAAGCTGCCACCATGTGCCAGTATCATTACCGGTCTGTTGGGGTAGGTATCTCCATCGGGCTGGTAAACGTTCATCTGCAGGTTGTATACATCTGAGTAGGTGACGGTAGTTGTGGTAACTGTAGAGAACAGTTCTGAATTGTACCTGCCTGCGGGGCATTGCGCTGTGGCAGTAGTACCCAGCAGTGTGCAGCCGGCAATCAGAGAAAGTAAAGCAAATTTCATATGGGGGGTGATTTTATTGTTAAATTTCTTCTAAGATAACGATTAAAATGTAAAATGCATGTGTTCAGGGTATTTTATTCGGTTGCGTAAATTGTGTGTATGCAGCCTGTATGCCGGCCGGCTGAAAAGAGGTTACTTTTACTATGTGGCTACCAGTGATGTTTCAATATGTATCAGGTAGTTTACTATTGTATTTATATAGTACCTTTGCACACTTTTTGTAACATGAAGAACATCCGCAATTTCTGTATCATAGCTCATATTGACCATGGCAAGAGCACTCTGGCCGATCGTTTGCTGGAACATACCAAAACCATAAGCCACCGCGACATGCAGGCACAGGTACTGGACGATATGGACCTGGAGAGGGAGAAGGGCATTACCATCAAGAGCCATGCCATACAGATGAACTATGAGTTCAAGGGCGAGCAATATACATTTAACCTTATTGATACACCGGGACACGTAGACTTCAGCTATGAGGTGAGCCGTGCTCTGGCGGCCTGTGAGGGTGCCCTGCTGCTGGTAGATGCCAGCCAGGGTATACAGGCGCAGACTATCAGTAACCTGTATCTGGCACTGGAGAACGACCTGGAGATAATACCGGTTATCAACAAGATAGACATGGATGGTGCTATGATACCTGAAGTGACGGACCAGATAGTGGACCTCATAGGCTGTGACCCTGCCGATATAGTACTGGCCAGTGGTAAAAGCGGTATAGGTATAGAAGAGATACTTGCGGCGGTAGTGGAGCGCATTCCTGCACCAAAAGGAAACCCTGAGGCTCCGCTGCAGGCTGTTATCTTCGATTCTGTGTTCAACTCATTCCGTGGTATCATTGCTTACTTCAGGGTATTCAATGGTACGCTGCACAAGAACGATAAGATCAAATTCATACATACGGATGCCGATTATAATGCCGATGAAGTAGGCATTATGAAGCTGGCGCTGACCCCGAAGAATGAGGTAGGCGCCGGTGATGTGGGCTACATCATAACCGGTATTAAAAATGCCAGAGAGGTGAAGGTGGGTGATACCATCACTACCGTAGTTAATCCTACAAAGGAAAGTGTAAAAGGTTTCCAGGAAGTAAAGCCAATGGTTTTTGCGGGTATCTATCCTGTAAGTACAGATGACTTTGAAGACCTGCGCGACTGTATGGAGAAGCTCCAGCTCAATGATGCTTCGCTAACGTTTGAGCCTGAGACATCGCAGGCGCTGGGTTTTGGTTTCCGTTGCGGCTTCCTGGGGATGCTGCACATGGAGATTATACAGGAGCGTCTGGAGCGTGAGTTTAACCAGACGGTGATTACCACTGTTCCCAACGTTAGCTTTAAAGCATATACTACCCGCAATAAGGATACGGCTGTAATAGTGAATAACCCCAGCGAGATGCCGGCTCCTAACTTTATAGACAAGATAGAGGAGCCATTCATCCGCGCGCAGATAATTACCCTGCCAGACTACATAGGCAATATTATGAGCCTGTGTCTGGGTAAGCGTGGTATACTTATCAATCAGCATTATCTTACTCCTACCCGTGTGGAGCTCATATTTGAGATGCCACTGGCCGAAATCGTATTTGACTTCTACGATAAACTGAAGAGCTGTACACGCGGATATGCTTCTTTTGACTATAATCCGCTGGACTACCGTCAGAGCGATATAGTGAAGATGGACATACTGCTGAATGGTGAGCAGGTGGATGCACTGAGTGCACTCATTCACCGCAGCCGTGCCGAGGACTTTGGTCGTAAACTGTGTGTGAAGCTGAAAGAGCTACTGCCCCGCCAGCAGTTTGTGATAGCTATACAGGCGGCTATAGGTGCCAAGATTGTGGCACGTGAAACCATCAGCGCTATGCGTAAGGACGTAACTGCCAAGTGTTATGGTGGTGACATAAGCCGTAAACGCAAGCTGCTGGAAAAGCAGAAGGAAGGTAAGAAGCGTATGCGCCAGATAGGTAGTGTAGATGTGCCGCAGGAAGCCTTCCTTGCCGTACTGAAGCTGGACTAAGTACTCAGATACTGCTTTCGTATATTTACTGTTAATTAGCTCCCCGGAAGAGGGGCCGATGCATCATTAACAGTACACGAAAACAGTATGAGAAAGGGCCTGATAGTATTGTATAGTGCAGTAGCGCTACTGCTTGTAAATGTTTACGTTGCCAAAGCGCAGCAAAACCCACTGATAGCATATAGTACCGAATGGAATGCCCCGGAGTATGCAGCCTGTAACACTGCTGTTAAAGCCACTTATATGTCGGTACAGGAGCGGGAGCTTATATGGGTGCTGAATATGGCGCGGCTCAATCCTCAGTTGTTTGCCCGTACTGTAGTAAAGCCATATAGTGCTGAGAATGGCATAGATATGGAATCGCAGCAGTATTACCGCTCCCTGATGCGGGATATGATGAAAATGCAACCTTTGACCTCGCTCATTCCGGACCGTACTGCTTATAACAGTGCGAAGTGTCATGCAGAAACATCTGGCAAGGCTGGCTATGACGGACACAAAAGGCAAACATCGCAGTGTGAGCAGGTGAAGAAATTTCATGGAGAGTGCTGCAGCTATGGTGTGGAAACACCTGTAGGGGTAGTGGTAACACTGCTGGTAGATGAGGATGTGCCATCACTGGGGCACAGGAAAATATGCCTGGGGGCATATGGAAAAATAGGGGTGGCCATACGGCCACACAAGGGATACCGCACCAATGCGGTAATGGATTTTCTGCGTCCCTGATGAAAAATTCCCTATGTGATATGCTGTGATTTTCTGTTCCCGGTAATGATTTTTATCATGCCGATTTAACACCCTCTTTTGGCAATAATGAGTAGCTTTATACAAAACAAATCTGTATGGAGACATTAGCACCAATAGCCGGAGGATCGTTCCTGATACAACCGTCTGTACCGGAAAATACATTTACGCCAGAAGATTTTACAGAAGAGCACCAGATGATCATACAGATGTGTGATGAGTTTCTGGATAAGGAAGTATTACCACATATTATAGAGATAGACGCGCAGAAGGATAACATAATGCCCCGATTGCTGGATAAGGCCGGAGAGCTGGGGTTGCTGGGTGCTGCGTTTCCTGAGTCGCTGGGTGGGCTGGGGAAAGACTTTGTTACCGCTACGCTGGTGAATGAATGTCTGGGTGGAGGACATTCATTTGCGGTGGCTATGGCGGCGCATAATGGTATAGGCTCACTGCCTATATTATACTTTGGTACAGAGGAGCAGAAGCAGAAATACATACCTAAGCTGGCTACCGGTGAGATGAAGGGGGCGTATGCGCTTACAGAGCCGGGTTCAGGCTCTGATGCACTGGCAGCACGCACTACCGCCACCCCTACAGAAGATGGCAGTGGTTATGCCATTAACGGCCAGAAAATATGGATTACCAACGGTGGCTTTGCCGATGTATTTACGGTGTTTGCCAAGGTGGATGGAGATAAGTTTTCGGCTTTTATAGTAGAGCGCGGTACACCGGGGCTTTCCTTTGGTGAGGAAGAGCATAAAATGGGTATTAAGGGTTCCAGTACACGGCAGCTGTTTTTTGAAAACTGCGTAGTGCCTAAGGAGAACCTCCTGGGTGAGATAGGGCGCGGTCATGTAATAGCGTTCAATATTCTGAACATAGGCCGGCTGAAGCTGTGTGCTGCGGCACTGGGTGGCGCCAAAAGGGCTACCGGTGTTTCTATTATGTATGCAAAGACCCGTGAGCAGTTTAAGACACCTATTGCAAACTTTGGCGCTATACAGCATAAACTGGCAGAAATGGCCATACGCGTATTTGCTGCTGATACGGCACTGTACCGTGCCGCCAAATGGATAGACGAGAAGGAAAAAGAACTGGAAGCAGCAGGTAAGGCAGATGCGCTGCTGGGAGCAGCAGAGGAGTATGCTATAGAGTGCGCTATGCTGAAGGTACTGGGCTCAGAGGCGCTGGACTATGTGGTGGACGAGGGTGTGCAGATACATGGTGGCAATGGTTTCTCTGATGAGTATAACATATCGCGTGCATACCGCGACAGCCGCATAAACCGCATATTCGAGGGTACTAATGAGATAAACAGACTACTGACGCTGGATATGTACCTGAAGCGTGCCATGAAAGGCCGTATAGATCTTATGGGGCCTGCCATGGCAGTGCAGCAGGAGCTGATGTCTGTACCTGATTTCAGCGAGGATGATGCACCATTTGCAGCAGAGCAGAAGGTGATAGCTAACTTCAAGAAAGCTATACTCATGTGTGCCGGCGCTGCCGCACAGCAGCTGATGATGCAGCTGGAGCATGAGCAGGAAATACTGATGAACCTTGCCGATATGGCTATAGATGCCTACCAGGCAGAGAGTGTGCTGCTAAGGGCTATGAAGATGGCAGAGAACGACCATGCCAATGCGGCACTTGCAGCTGATATAGTACGCACATTTATCTATGATGCGGCCGACCGTATAAACATAGCCGGAAAGAATGCTATCAATGCTTTTGCCACCGGCGATACGCAGCGTATGATGCTACTGGGTATAAAACGCTTTACAAAGGCTGCCAGCTTCAATACTAAAGATGCACGCAGGCGTATAGCTGCAAAGCTCATAGCGGAGGAGAAATACTGTTTTTAAGGGGTAGGGGAGCTACTGCTTCCCTATGTACGTATAAACGAAGAAAGCTGCTCTATGGAGCAGCTTTCTTCGTTTATCTGATATTGTATAATGTCGGTTACTGAGCCTGAGCAGTAGCATCTTCTATCAGTACACTTACGTTCTCGCCCAGTACTTCTACAAAGCCGGCAGAGATATCGTAAGTCTCTGTATTCTTCATGCTCTTATCCAGCAGCACTTTCATTTTACCTTTACCCAGTGATGCAATAAGCGGAGCGTGCTTTTCCAGTATTTCAAAAGCACCGTTTGTACCTGGCAGCTGAATGCCATATACTTTGCCGCTGTAAACCTTATGCTCTGGTGTCAGTATTTCTAAGTTCATTGTTCTAAGTATAAAGTCAAAAGTATAAAGCCGTATTCTATTCTCAGTTTTTATACATCCGTATGTCCTACGACTTATAAAGTATAAAGCTATTCTCAATTAGTACAAGTGAGGTGTCGTAAGACTTTCTACTTTCTACTAATTACTTTCTACCCGAAAGTTAGTTCTTAGCCTGTTCCATCAGTTTTTTACCCTTAGCAATAGCATCGTCGATAGTACCTACCAGGTTGAATGCTGCTTCAGGATATCCATCTACTTCACCATCCATAATCATGTTAAAGCCACGGATTGTTTCTTCGATTGGTACCAGTACACCTTTCAGACCGGTAAAGGCTTCTGCCACGTGGAATGGCTGAGACAGGAAGCGCTGTACCTTACGGGCACGTGCTACTGTCATTTTATCTTCTTCACTCAGCTCATCCATACCCAGGATAGCGATGATATCCTGAAGCTCTTTATAGCGCTGCAGTATCAGCTTCACACGGTTAGCACAGTTGTAGTGTGCATCGCCTACTATGGCAGGAGAAAGGATACGTGATGTAGACTCCAGTGGGTTTACCGCAGGATAGATACCAAGGTCAGCTATCTTACGATCCAGTACCGTAGTGGCATCAAGGTGGGCAAAGGTAGTAGCCGGAGCCGGGTCGGTAAGGTCATCCGCAGGTACGTAAACGGCCTGTACCGATGTAATAGAACCATTCTTAGTAGAAGTGATACGCTCCTGCATCAGACCCATTTCTGTAGCCAGTGTAGGCTGATAACCCACCGCCGATGGCATACGACCCAGCAGGGCCGATACTTCAGAACCTGCCTGAGTGAAACGGAAGATGTTATCTACGAAGAAAAGGATGTCTTTTCCTTTACCTGTGCCATCACCATCACGGAAATACTCAGCCAGCGTAAGACCAGAAAGCGCCACACGTGCACGTGCACCCGGAGGTTCGTTCATCTGACCGAACACGAAGGTAGCTTTACTATCCTTCAGCTCGTTCATATCCACAGCGCTCAGGTCCCAGCCGCCTTCTTCCATGCTGTGCTTGAACTTGTCGCCATATTTTACGATACCAGCTTCAATCATTTCACGCATCAGGTCATTACCCTCACGTGTACGCTCACCCACACCTGCAAATACTGACAGACCAGCGTATGCCTTTGCGATGTTGTTGATAAGTTCCTGAATAAGTACGGTCTTACCCACACCGGCACCACCGAACAGACCAATTTTACCACCTTTTGCATATGGCTCAATGAGGTCAATTACTTTGATACCTGTGAAAAGGATTTCAGATGCTGTACTCAGGTTTTCAAATTTTGGTGGTTTTGCGTGAATCGGACGACCACCAGTTTTATCGGCTGCAGCAAGACCATCGATAGCATCACCAGTTACGTTGAACAGGCGACCATTTATCTGCTCACCTATTGGCATTGCTATAGCTTTGCCTGTATCTACTACTTCTGTTCCACGAACGAGGCCTTCGGTACCGTCCATCGCTACGGTGCGTACACTGTCTTCACCCAGGTGCTGCTGTACTTCAAGTACCAGCTTGTCACCATTTTCACGAGTGAGCTCCAATGCGTTAAATATTTCAGGCAGCTTATTGTCGCCACCAAAATACACGTCTACAACCGGTCCGATGATCTGTTTGATCTTACCAACGTTTGGCATAAGTATAGATTATATAATTATAATGTTTGTGAAATTTTGCGCAAAGGTAAGGCCTGTATATTCAAAAGCCAAAATTTATAACATAAAACAACTATTGAGTTATTCACAATAAACTAAGGTTGTCAGTTTTCGTAGTTACCCACCTTTGCTAATATATGTAAAAACGTGCAATTTGTTATACTGCCCGGTTCAGGAAATCTACAAAAGGCTTCATGGTGCTGAATGCTTCCATGATGATACCTACTGCATTTTTTCCTGTAATATCTTTGTCTGATATAGCCGTACCTACGGTAAAGCTTTTTAATTTCAGGTACTCTATGGCAGGGTTATCTTCGGCATATCCTTTCGGTACTTTTACCAGTTTTTCACCATCTATCTGCGTAAATAGCTTTTTGAACTTTTTGTTGTCAACTATGTTGCTGAATTCTTCGAAATTATAATCTATTTCCTGTCTTATAGCTTTTAGTGCGGGGCCTTCAGGTTGCCACATGCCACCACCTGCAAAACTTTTACCCGGTTGTATATGCAGGTAGTAGCCAGCACCGGTATTTTTACCGCCACCCATACCAAATCCTGCTCCCAGATTGGTTTTGTATGGAGATTTGTCTTTAGAGAATCTCACATCGCGGTATATACGCATGATGCAATCCTTAGCCTTCCTGTCTACAAATACCTGATCCATTTCGGTTAACCCTGCCAGTACCGAAGTAACAAGCGCTTCAAAATCTTCTTTTACTTTCAGGTACTCGTCTTTATGAGCATCAAACCAGGGCTTGTTATTATTCTCTGCCAGTTGTGAGAGGAATTGGATTGAAGATTTCTGCAACATAACGGTAAGTTTTGGTTACTAAAGGCAAGTTACGAAGTTAAGGCTTTGTACGACTTTAATATATGACCTTCATGTTATGTGCTTCATGGTAACTGACAATGGGCTGCCATGGTCCGAATTTGTGCTGTGCAGCAGTGAACGTATCTGCAAACGGAGGGTCCTGAAAATCTACTGGTTTTACATTTATGTTGGGGTAGTCTGCAATGCTGTTATCATTCTTGTGAGGCCTGGTGTTTTCTGCATCATTGTTTATGAATGCCGCTACATCTACTGCTTCGTCATCGGTAAGCGCAGGCTTAAGCCATGTAGCTATTTTATGGGGCATATTGGCTTTAATAAACCTTGCTGCTATAACTATACGGTGCAGGCTGGAGCCTGCCTGGTAAGACTGTGGCCCCCATAAGGGAGGGTATACATATGTGGAGGAGTCACTGTTCCATAGACCATCTCCATGACTGCCATGGCATGATGCACACTGAGCCACATATATTTTGGCGCCGGCTACAGGGTCTGCTGCTCTTTCGGGCAGTTGCAGCTCTATATGTCCTTTGTATTTTTCAGAATCAACGTTTTCTGAAACCCATTTCATATATGCTACAATAGCTTTCATTTCATCGCTGTCAGCTGGCATGGGAGTGCCGCTATGTGGGCGTTCTATACAGTTGTTTACACGTTCTGCTATTGTTAGTATGCGGTCTTCCCGGCCACGGTATTGTGGGTAGCGTTTGTAGGTTTCAAAGAAGTTAAATCCGTAAGGTCTTGTACCGGCATCCAGGTGACAATTGGTACAGTTCATTTTGTTGCCCAGATAATGACCTTTTATACCATCCGGACCAATATAATATGCTGTATTCAGCAGCAGTTGTTGACCGTATCTGATAGTATTGCCTGAGTCGTTGTGTGGTAGCAGGCCTGTATCCGGTATACCTTCATATCTATCTGAAGATATACTTGCTGTATTATCTGTCGGTGTACCTGGCGTAGTACCGTCTCCACAGGAGGCGATACCTGCAATTATGCTGATAATTCCGGAGATAAATAAGAACTTAATTGTAGTGATGTCAGGGATAATGATATTGTTATTATTGTTTACTTCTTTCATCAGATATTGATATGTATATATGAAGGGCGTACTTTAATGGGATGTATGTGTATTTCTCTATAAAGAGTTATTACGTTAATCGTCTGGTTAAATGAGATAAAATATAAATAAAATAATATTTAATTCAATCGTGTTATTTTTATCAAATTTAGCGAAATAGTCACAAAAATATCATTTTGACACTTCCCAGCCATGGTGATGTCGGTTTTTCGCTTAAGTTTTCATGTTATTCTATATTTTCGGTATGTCGTTGACATTTAACTAAGTATTTATGCTTTTTTATTTTTGACTTCCGTTTTATTTAAAAACTAACTTTCAGTTATTTAAACTTTCTATTTTTTTTAATCATTTATAAATATCTATTTTGAATTTGTAAATAACAAATAGTTAAATAATGTGCAATGTTTACTAACTGTTTGTTGCATGTATTTAATTTATGGCATTGTGTTTTGAATGGTCCTTTTTGGGAATAAGTTTCTGAAAATGAATGATATATAACCTTCTTCGCTAGTTTTGTGTTATGATAAGAATAATATCGTTACTATTGGCAATCCTACCATTAGTAATAGAATCAAAAGCTCAGATAAAACCGGAAAATGGAAGTTGCATTTCGTCAAGAATAGTAGGTTTTTCCTTTCCTGATGAAGCATACTCCGGTAGTTATATGCTGGAGGTAGTAAAAGGTAGGGTCCCTGATGATGCCGCGTTTAATGCCGCTGAAAAAATAGCAGTAATTAATACAAAAGATTCCAGGGTGATTGCTGAGTTACCTTCTTTTGGTGCAGTATACACCTGGAGAGTAACACCAATTGCCAAAAGGAATACCTCTGAAAAGAAGGGAAGTCTTTATATGTTTAAAGTAGCCTCGCTACCAGACGAAGCAACATCATTCCGATTCAGAGTTATTACAAAGGCAAAATCGCATAAGAATGCATATGTTTTCCTGGATGCTACGCATACGTTATACAACATGGAAGGAGAGCCGGTATGGTTTGTGCCATCTGATTTGCTTACTACGGATGAGAAGGTTATATCTGACCTGAAAATGTCACCTCAGGGTACTGTCACTTTCATCAACGAAGGGGACGGTGTGCCGCAGGAAATATCTTACGATGGCAAGCTATTATGGACAGCACGAAATATAAAAGGTGTTAAGAGAGGGGAATTTCATCATGACTTCGGACGCCTGAAGAATGGGAATTATATGGCGATAAGATACAATGCCAGTTACTGGCTGCTGCCGGGGAAACAAGATTCAAAATCTGTGAATGGCGAAATAATAGATAGTTCGTTATATCAGCAGGTTCCATTTAGCACCATAGTAGAGTTTGACAGTAATTACAAAAAAGTATGGGAGTGGCGTGAGGCGGATTATTTTTTGCATAGTGATGTGCATGATATGATAAGAGAGGATAGCACATTCGATGTAGACCCCCATATAAATGCATTTTACATGGATGACAGAACAGGGCATCTCTATCTGAGCTATAAGAACATTAATCGTATCCTGAAAGTAAAATATCCGGAAGGATATGTTGTGAATTCTTATGGGCCAGTATACAGTGGGAGTGAAGCATCTCTTTCCAACAAGCTGTATTGTGGGCAGCACAGCTGTAAAACAGATGAAAAAGGACACTTATACCTTTTTAACAATAATGCCTGCAGCGGTAAAAGTTATCCAAAGTTGATCTTGATGTCTCAACCTGACTCAGGTAGCACTGAGTTACAAAAACAGTGGGAGTTCATCTGTGATGCTGAAATACTGCCGCTATCAGAGCTGCAACACATAAATTTTGCTAAGGGGGGTAACATCGTCACGCTTTCTGATGGCTCTGTATTTGCATCTCTGAATGCACCTTATAGTCTGGTTTTTATCGTTGATAAAAATAAAAAAGTACAATGGAGTGCTTTGCCGGAAATGGGTGGAGGAGAAGGTGAAAAATGGAAAGTGTCAAGACTTTACAGAGCTAGTATCATTGATTCAAAAGCTGATTTAGAACGATTTATATGGAGTGGTAAATAATGTTGTTCATATTCCAGAGATGTCCGCAGATTATAAATCTTCATGCATTTTCATTTAGATTAATTGTAATTTATTTCAATTAATAACTTTTGTCTTAACAAAACATCGGCTTGTTATCCACTGTTTAAGCCTTTTTGCTAAGACATTCTTTGTTTATCTTAAATTTTGTGTTAATTTTCCGTTGGCTGACAGTTATGCATGGCATCTGTCGGCTTGTGTTGCTATATGCATAACAGTATTTGTAAAATAGTGCATAATCATAAGTTGTTATAAACGACCGTATTTATGAGGAAATTATTACTCGCAGCAATTGCTTTGTGTCTTGGGGTTGTTTCATCGGCTCAGGTGTTAAATACCGAAAGCTTTAATAGTACCACGTTTGTGCCTACGGGATGGGCGCTGGTAACTACATCTACTTCTGCAACATGGAGCAGGGTAACGTCAGGAACGAACCCCAGTATCAGCACCCATTCGGGAGCTGGTATGGCCAGGTTTAACTCCTATACATACTCTACCGGTGATCGTTCTCTGCGTACTCCGGCTTTCAGCATGGCTGCAAGGGGTAGCGCGAGCGCATCTGTAAGTTTCTGGATGTACAGAGATAATGGTTATTCCTCAAATACGGACCGAGTACTTGTGTATATTAACACTACAACATCTGTGGGAGGAACCTTGCTGGGTACGATAAACAGATCGCGGAATCTTTCCCCGACTGAAAGTGCAAATGGCTGGTATCAGTATACCTTTTCTATACCGGCCTCCTATACTGGGGCTACGAACTATATTTATTTCAGAGGTATAAGTAACTACGGTAATAATATTTTCATTGATGATATATCATGGGATTCGTATCCTCCATTGCCGGCATGTAGCGGCACGCCCACTGCCGGTACAGTTGTAGGGTCAGCATCGGCTGGTTGCAGTGCATTCGCTACTACATTGTCATTGTCAGGTTCTACCACAGGTGTGGCAGGGCTTACGTATCAGTGGCAGAGTTCGTCGGACAATGCTTCCTGGAGTAGTGTTTCCGGCGCTACCAACAGTACCTATGCCACTACCATTTCAGGCCCTGTATATTATCGTTGCACAGTCGGTTGCAGTAACAGTGGGTTCAGCGCTACCAGTGCAGGCACATTCTTTGATATAAGCAGTTGTTATACAATGCCGGGTTCAGGTTCGGTATCAGAAACAGTTTGCAGTGGTCTGGTTTTTGATCCAGGAGGTACCGGAGATTATTCTAACAGTACAACCAGTATCATTACACTTTATCCTGCGGTATCGGGAGCCAAGGTAAGCTTAACCTTTAACTCATTTGGTACAGAGAGCGGATATGACTACCTGTATGTATATAACGGGAATTCAACAGGGTCGCCATCATTAGGGACATACAGCGGCAGTAGTACGCCACCTGTGCGTACTTCTACCGCAGCAGATGGTTCTCTTACACTAAGGTTTACCAGTGATATAAGTGTTACATCTTCCGGTTTTCAGGCTACAATCAGCCTCACGAGTGTACCTAATGCTATAACGGCACAGCCACCGGTGACTACAAACACATGTGTGGGATATAGTCCTTCAATATCATTAACAACTACCGGAACAAATACATATCAATGGTATAATAATGGTACTACCAACAGCACTACTGGTGGCACATTGATAGCAGGCGCTACAAATGCATCTTACAGTCCGTCTACAACCAGTGTTGGGTTTACATATTATTATTGTGTAGTGACCAATGCATGTGGTACAACATATACATCCAATACTGCCCGTGTGAATGTAAACGCAACGCCGGGTGCCATTACAGGTACGCTCAGTGCCTGTGTGTCGGGATCCAGCTCTTTGTCATCTTCACCGGGCGGTGGAGCATGGTCCAGTAGTAATGCGGGTATAGCATCTATAAGTGGTACGGGTGTTGTTACAGCGGGTGCATCGGCAGGTACTGCTACTATGAGTTACACTGTTTCCGGTTGTGCTTCTACTGCTACATTTGTGGTTAATGGCTCACCAGCTGCTATAGCTGGTGCATCAACTGTATGTACAGATGCTGACATAACCCTTACCAATCCGGGTGGGGTAGGTGCATGGACCAGCTCCAATGTAGCTGTAGGTACAGTAGGCGCAGCTACCGGTGTTGTTACAGGTATCACTACAGGTACTACACTTATCAGCTATTCAAATGGTTGTGGTACACCTGCCAGTAAGGTTGTGACTGTTATACAGACACCTGCTATATCGGGCTCTGATATCTCCTGTGTGGGAACCGCCACATCGCTTACAGGTAATGTTGGCGGTGGTACCTGGAGCAGTTCTGTTACAGCGGTAGGTACTATCAATTCATCTAGCGGATCATTCATGGGCATTACTACCGGTACTACCAATGTATCTTATACATTGGGCAATGGCTGCGTGGTAGCCGTACAGCAGCAGACGGTTAACGCCAGCCCATCGGTCTTTTCTGTGAGTCCATCTTCTTCAACCACCTGCTCTACAGGACCTGCACAATTGCTGACAGCAAGTGCGAGCACGCTTCCTTACAACCAGGTAGTAGGTACAGAGTCGAATCTGAACTCTGTAAATACAGCTACCGCAGACGATTACCCATCGGTATTTCAGGTGTACTATTCGGCCCAGCGCTGCCAGTTTATGGTGCGGGCATCAGAGCTGACGGCAATGGGATATGAGGCTGGTAGTACCATTACCGGTATGAACTTCCGTACACAGCAGGTGAACTCTGCATTTACCCTGCCACAGTTTCAGATAAGGGTTACGACTACTACTCTACCTACGCTTACATCTTTCATTACTACAGGCCTTACCACATTGCGTGCCTCAGCAAACTATGTGCCTGTACTCGGAGATAATATATTTACGTTTGGTACACCATATACATGGAACGGAACAGACAATCTGGTATTTGAGGTTACATTCAACACCAGTGGCGGATGGAGCTCTACACCATCATACAGACAATGGTGGACACCAACAGCTTACCAGTCATGTCTCGTGTATCGCTCAGATGCCACAACCAACCCTACAACGGTAACTACAGTTACTTACTCATATAATGCACGGCCTACCTTTACTATTTATGGTACGGTGCCGGCCTCTACTACATGGTCGTCTGTTACAGGCCTCTATACAAATGCCGGCGCTACTACTGCATATTCAGGTGGTGTTTCAAATACCGTATATGCTCAGCCTTCTGCTACTACCATCTATACCGCAACTGCTACAAGAGATGGATGCTCCAGAACCAGCACCGCTACAGTTAGTATCCCTGTTATTAATACTTATACAGTAACGGGCAGTGGCTCTTACTGCTCCGGTGGGTCGGGTGTTGTACTATCGCTCAATGGCTCTCAGAGCGGTATCAGCTATGCACTGAAAAATGGTGCTACCACTGTAGATACAAAACCAGGTACAGGCAGCGCTATTTCATTTGCAGCGCAGACCACTGCAGCTACCTATTCAGTTGTGGCAACAAGCTCCAGCCCTACATGCTCCAAAGACATGAGCGGCAGTGCTACCATCTCTGTAAATCCATTGCCTACAGCGGTGACAGTGGCCCCGGCACCTGCATCCTGTAACAGTGTAACACTTACAGCCAGCAATGGCAGCAGTGGTACAATATATTATCAGGGTACTACATCAAATGGTACTTCTACAGCTACCGCATCTACAACTGCCAATGTTACAACATCAGGCACTTACTACTTCAGGGCACAGTCTGCAGCTGGCTGCTGGGGTACGCAGGGTAGTGCAGTAGTTACTGTGAATCCTAATCCTAATGTCAGCAACTTCAGTACCTCGGCATCTTCAGTTTGTCCGTCTACAGCATCTACTGTTACGGTCAACTCTACATCGCTGGGTAATGGTACATTTACTATCACATACAATCTTACCGGTGTAAATAGTGTGGCCGGTGCAACCGCAACGGTTACTATTGCATCAAACACAGGTACTTTCTCCATACCGTCAGGCTCATTGAGCAGTTCCGGTGGTACAACTATTACGATTACCAATGTGCAGAATTCATTTGGTTGTAATAGTGTGCCTTCTTCCGGTAATACCTCGGCATTTACAGTATATACACCGCCGGCTGCTGTTACCGCATCGGGTGCAGGTACTTTCTGCGGCAGCACGTCTATAAGTGGCTCTAATGGAAGTGATGGTTCTATCTTCTTCCAGAATACAACATCCAATGGTACAAGTACTGCACTGGGAGGAAGTCCGCAAACGGTTTCTTCTTCAGGAACTTATTATTTCAGGGCGCGTTCCACAGATGGCTGCTGGAGTACGCAGGGTAGTGTGGCTGTAACTATAAATACAGTGCCTACAGCAGCACCAACCAACAATGGGCCTATATGTGTAGGTGGCTCGGCTACGCTTACTGCCAATCCTGCAAATGGTGCCAGCACTTATTCATGGTCTGGTCCTTCAGGTTTCAGCGCTACTGTGCAGAACCCATCGGTGACTCCTACCGTTACCGGAATTTATTCACTTACGGTAACAGATGGCAGTGGTAATCCAGGTTGTAGCCCAGCTACAGTATATACAACACAGGTTACTGTTAACCCTAAGCCGGTAGCTGCACCTGTGAACAACGGACCTATCTGTGCGGGTGGCACGGTAACGCTTACGGCTACGCCATCTGGTGGTGCTACAGTGTACACATGGGCAGGAAGTTCCCTGTCATCTACTACGGCACAGAACCCGACTGCTACACCAACTGCAA
>JAUIBA010000033.1 GCA_030427635.1 Bacteroidia bacterium | reverse complement strand
GTGATGGCTGGGTAACTGTCTTCGTTACCGTAGCCGTACAGCCATGTGCGTCTGTTACCAGTACGGAATACGTACCGGCAGCAAGGCCTGTGATATCCTGTGTTGTGGCACCGTTGCTCCAGCTGTAAGTGTATGCTGTAGTACCACCGCTTACCGTAAGGTCTACTGAGCCGTTGCTCTCACCATAGCAGTTTACATTAACCGCTGTTGCTGATGCTGTCAGTACTGCAGGCTCTGTAACTGTTACCGTAGCAGCTACGGTATAGCCGTGTGCATCTGACACAGTTACATTGTAAGTACCTGCGCTCAGTCCGCTCAGATCCTGTGTAGCAGCGCCATTGCTCCAGCTGTAGGTGTATGGGGTTGTACCGCCGCTCACTGTAAGGTCTGCAGTACCATTGGCACCACCGTTACAGCTTACGTTTGTATTTGTAGCAGCAGCTATCAGCGCATCCGGCTGGCCTACTGTTGCTGTTGTTGTCGTTGTGCAGCCATGGGCGTCTGTTACCGTTACTGTATAAGTACCAGCTACCAGTCCTGTAGCGTTAGCTGTTGTAGCGCCGTTGCTCCATGCATAGGTGTATGGTGCAGTACCGCCTGTAGCTGATGCTGTGGCAGTACCATTCGCACAGCCATTGCACAGTGCGTCTGTTGCAGTTGCTGCAGCAGCAAGTACAGCAGGCTGTGTGATAGTTTTCGTTACTGTAGCCGTACAGCCATGTGCATCTGTTACCAGTACTGAGTAGGTACCGGCTGTAAGACCTGTGATGTCCTGCGTTGTAGCGCCATTGCTCCAGCTGTAAGTATATGCTGTAGTACCACCGCTTACCGTAAGGTCTATTGAACCATTATTTCCACCGGCACAGCTTACGTTGTATGCTACTGCCAGGGCACCCAAGGCAGTAGGTTCTGTGATTGTTTTTGTTACCGTAGCAGTGCAACCTTTTGCATCTGTAACGACTACAGAATAAGTACCGGCTGTAAGACCTGTACGATCTTCTGTTGTAAAGCCACCACCCCAGCTATAAGTATAAGGTGTTGTACCACCTGTTACACTGAGGTCTATTGTGCCATTAGCACCATTGTAACAACTAACATTGGTAGCAGTAGCAGTAGCAGCCAACAGAGCAGGCTGTGTAATTGTCTTTGTTACTGTAGCAGTACAGCCATGAGCATCAGTTACCAGTACTGAATACGTACCTGCAGTAAGGCTGCTCAGATCCTGTGTCGCGGCACCGTTGCTCCAGCTGTAAGTGTAAGGTGATGTACCGCCAGACGCAGTAAGGTCTATTGTTCCGTTATCTCCACCATTACAGTTAATATGAGTAGCTACAGCAGAAGCTGCGAGTGCAGCAGGTTGTGATACAGATACCGTACCCGTAGTTGTATAACTATTGGCATCTGCCACTACAACAGTATAGGTGCCAGCAGCAAGACCCGTAGCGGTTGCTGTTGTAGCACCATTATTCCAGCTGTAAGTATAAGGCGTTGTTCCTCCTGTTGCTGTAACTGTTGCAGTACCATTGTTACCACCGTTGCAGGAAACATTTGTTCCGGTTGCGGCAGCTTCAAAAACAGCAGGCTGTGCTATGGTAAAAGTTCTTACCAGCATACAGTTATTGGCATCTTTTATTGTAACCGTATAGTTACCGGCAATCAGACCTGTAACGGATGCTGTCACGGCACCGGTATTCCACTCATATGTATATGGCGCAGTACCACCCGATGCAGTAACACCTGCTGTACCGTTGGCACAACCATAACAAAGCGCATCTGTAGCAGCAGTAACAGCAGCTACCGGTGCAGGCTCAGTAACGGTCTTTGTTACAGTAGCTGTACAGCCTTTATTGTCTGTAACCACTACTGAGTAGGTACCAGCAGCAACACCACTCAAATCCTGAGTAGCAGCGCCATTGCTCCAGTTATATGTATAAGCAGCAGTACCGCCGCTTACCGTCAGGTCTATTACGCCGTTTGTGCCACCATTACAGCTTACATTGCTTACAGTAGCAGAGGCACTGAGTGTAGCAGGCTGTGTAATTGTTTTTGTAACCGTTGCAGTACAACCTTTATTATCTGTAACAACTACAGAATAGGTTCCTGCACTCAGTCCGCTAAGGTCCTGTGTAGTAGCACCATTGCTCCAGCTGTAAGTATATGGAGTAGTACCACCGGCAGCAGTAAGATCTATAGTACCATTGCTACCGCCGTTACAACTAACATTAGTATTAAATGCAGTGGCAGTAAGCACTGACGGCTGTGTTACAGTTTTTGACACTGTTGCCGTACAGCCATGAGCATCTGTTACCAGTACAGAATACGTACCGGCTGTAAGACTGCTCAGGTCCTGTGTAGTAGCACCATTGCTCCAGCTATATGTGTAAGGTGCAGTACCACCGCTCACAGTAAGGTCTATTGTACCATTATTACCACCGTTACAGTTAACATTGGTAGCAGTAGCAGATGCAGACAATGCCGATGGCTGAGCTACAGTTACTGTGGCAGTAGTAGTATAACTATTGGCATCTGTAACCACCACAGAGTAGGTACCTGCAGTAAGGCTGGTCAGTGATGCTGTAGTAGCACCATTGCTCCATGCATAAGTATATGGAGTAGTACCACCGGATACAGATACTGTTGCAGTGCCGTTATTACCACCGTTACAGCTAACACCGGTACCACTGGCCGATGCAGAGAAAACAGAAGGCTGTGTTATTGTAATGTTTTTTACAACGGTACAGTTATGCGCATCTTTTACCGTAACAGTATAAGTGCCTGCTACCAGCCCTGATACCGATGCTGTCGTAGCGCCGTTACTCCATACATAAGTATATGGAGCAGTAGCACCAGTAGCCGCTACTGATGCTGTACCATTGGCACAACCATAACAAAGTGCATTAGTGAAAGAAGTTGTCGCAGTTATTGCCGAAGGCTGTGTAATAGTCTTTGAAGCAGTGGCTGTACAACCATTACCATCAGTAACTACCACAGAGTAAGTACCAGCAGTAAGGCCGCTGAGGTCCTGTGTAGTTGCTCCGTTATTCCATGCATAAGTATATGGAGTAGTACCACCAGCCACAGTAAGATCTACCGTGCCATTTGTACCACCGTTACAACTTACATTCGTATTGGTTGCCACTGCTGTAAGCGCTGTTGGCTGAGCAATGGTTTTTGTAGCTGTAGCTGTACAACCCTTATTGTCTGTTACTACTACAGTATAGGTACCTGCAGTAAGGCCGGTACGGTCTTCTGTTGTAAAACCGCCACCCCAGCTATAAGTATATGGTGTAGTGCCACCCGTTACAGTCAAATCGATTGTACCGTTTGCGCCATTGTAACAGCTAACATCTGTACCAGATGTGGTAGCAACCAGTGCTGCCGGTTCTGAAATCGTTTTTGTTTTTGTAGCCGTACAACCTTTTGCATCTGTAACGGTCACAGAGTATGTACCTGCTGTAAGACCGGTAAGGTCCTGAGTGGTAGCACTATTGCTCCAGCTGTAGGAGTATGGTGTGGTACCACCGGTTACAGAAAGATCTATACTACCATTGCTGCCACCGTTACAGTTAATATTGGTACCGGTAGCTGAGGTAGCCAGTGCAGACGGCTGAGTAATTGTTTTTGAAGCATAGGCAGTACAGCCGTTCGCATCACTTACGGTAACATTATAAGTACCGGATGTCAGTCCACTCAAGTCCTGCGTAGTAGCACCGTTGCTCCAGCTGTAAGTGTAAGGCGATGTACCACCAGACACAGTAAGGTCAATGATACCATTGCTACCACCGTTACAGCTCACATTAAATGACATGGCTGATGCAGCAACAACCGAAGGCTGAGTAATAGTCCTGCTCAATGTTGCGGAACAACCTTTCGCATCAGAAACAGTAACAATATAAGTACCAGATGCAAGACCGGATATATCCTGTGTATTGGCTCCGTTGCTCCAGCTGTATGTAAATGGAGCAGTACCACCGCTTACTGTGAGGTCTATTGTACCATTGTTAGCAGCATAGCAGCTAAGGTTGGTTGTAGTGGCAGTAAGTAATATAGATGGATTAACAGTAATTGTTTTTACTGCAAGACATCCTGTAGCAAGTGTATAAGTAACATTGCATGTTCCGGCACTGAGTGCATTCAACACACCGGTTGAACTATTAATTGTTGCAATCGCACCGTTAGATGTACTCCATGCTCCGCCGCTGCCACCACTTGTGTACGTAGCTGCAGTTCCTGCACAAAGCATAGATGCACCTGACACAGCAGACGGAAGTGGATTGGTAGTTACTACAGCCGATACAGAACAACCACCGGGCAGCGTATAAGTTACATTGGCAGTACCGGCAGATATACCACTGATAATACCGGACGTGTTCCCAATCGCTACCACAGAAGCATTACCTGAAGTCCATGTACCGGGCGTTGGTATAGCCGACAATGTAGCACTACCACCTACACAAACCGAAAGTGTACCAGTTATCGCAGATGGATTTGCATTTACTGTAATTTGCTTTGTAACAGCACAACCAGATGGCAGTATGTAACTGATAGTTGCTGTACCCTGTGCCTGTGCTGTTACAACACCTGTTGATGCAGTGATCTCAGCAATGCCTGTATTACTGCTGCTCCATGTGCCGCCACTGGTACCGCTGCTCATGTTAGCTGTTGCTGATACACATATTTCTGAAGGGCCGGATATTGCTGCCGGACCTGAATTAACTGTTACAACCTTTGTAGCATAGCAGCCGGTTGGCAGCATGTAGGTAACAGTAGCTGTACCTGCAGCCACACCCGTTACCACACCTGTAGCAGAGCCTACCGTAGCAATGGTATTATTACTGCTGCTCCATGTACCACCCGATGTGCTGCAGCTGAGCGTACCGGAAATACCAGGGCAAATATTAATGCTGCCTGATATAGAAGAAGGCTGTGGATTAACACTTACCGTAACACTGGCAGAGGCAGTGCAGCCTGCTGCAGAAGTTCCGGTTACTGTATATGTCTTTGTTGAAGATGGGCTGGCAGAAGGGTTGCTGCATGAAGTACATGACAGCCCTGTAGAAGGAGCCCATGAATAAGATGAAGCACCTGATGCGCTCAATGAAGCAGAAGTGCCTGAACATATTGCAATATCAGAACCCGCACTTACTGATGGGGCCGGATTGATAGAAACAGTTACAGTACGCTCTTTAGTACAGCCATTGCTTCCGGTACCCGTTACAGTATAAGTAGTAGTAACTGATGGTGTAGCTGATGGATTAGTGCAGGTAGTACAGGAAAGACCAGTAGATGGCAACCATGAATAAGATGATGCGCCTGATGCATACAGAGACGCCGCTACACCCTGACATTTAGTAACATCGCTGCCTGCATAAAGCGATGGCAGACTTTTTACAGTTACCGTTACTGATGATGTTGCAGAGCAACTGCCGGTAGTACCGGTTACCGTATATGTAGTAGTGCTACCCGGAGTAGCTACCGGTGAGGCACATGCTGTGCAGGAAAGACCTGTAGACGGACTCCAGTTATATGTAGCCGCACCCGATGCACCCAGCGTAGCAGACTCACCACTACATACAGACACTGAAGAGCCGGCGCTGACTGTAGGTGTAGGATTAACTGATACCGTAATAGTAGCAGTAGTACTACAGCCTGATGCCGGATGAGAGCCGGTTATCGTATATGTCTGCGTAGCAGATGGGCTTGCAGTAGGATTAGCACATGTGGTGCAGGAAAGACCAGTAGATGGCGACCATGAAAAAGATGTAGCACCTGTAGCATTCAGCAGGGTAGAACCTCCACTGCATATAGCCACATTGCTACCTGCCGATGTTGATGGCATGGTATATACCGGTATGGTACCATACGCAATGTTGGAAACAAGTCCGAAGTTGTTGGTAGCGGTATACTGAAATACAGCGTCATCCATAAACCCATCAGCGGGGTCGAACTTAAGACTGGAAGATTGAGATATTGTCAATGTCATACCTGCACTAACAGGTACATAAGACGAACCATTATAATAATAAAGAACCCCCTGCGATGCATAAGGGATAGTAACAATTTTGTAGCTGGATATTACGCCGCCGCTGTTCAGGTCGGTAGCGCTCAGTGACGGTACACTCACTTTTCCTGTACCATCCGGGTTACATACTGCCGCCCTTGTTACATCATTTGCCAGCGGCGCCAGTGCATTTGATAACTGAAACACACCCGATACCGCCAGCATGTCCAGACCACCATTACCTGGCTCAGTGTTGGTAGGGAAGTAAGTAGTGTTGTTCCAGTCTACCACCTTATTGCCACTGGCTCCTGATGGGAAGTCACCACCAAAAACAGAATAGCCGTATATAACAGTACCGTTCGAAAGTCCCAGATCAGAATAGCGGATAAAAACACCACCTATACCCTGTGCTGCATCGGTTGTTGTTGAAGCTTTCAGCTTGCTCTCTCCCTCATCCATCCTCAGTACATATGATGTCATTACCGGAATTGGGTTAACCGAACCATAGTTGGAAGAGGTCAGACGCAAAACAGAAGTATATGCCGATGGATTATCTGAACTATTGAGGTTTGTTATTACAGCCACACAAAAAGGGTCATGTGCTCCCAGCACGCCCCTGTCCATTACTATAAAACCTTCCTGTGAGTTGGCTACAATTGTATAGCCATCAGGAATGATATAGTCAAAACGTTCAATGTTGTTATTGTTACCGTTACCGTCAGCAGAGTTATTAAAGATATTATCCGTACCTGCATTCAGCCCGCGCGCACCGTTAAACATCACTTCCATGCTGGACTGATAAGGCTGTTTCAGACGAATCGTTGCCCCATCATACACATCAGTACTGGTACCTTCATACCACAGCAGCTCGCGCACACCACTCACAAGACTGTTGTTATGCCTTCTGATTTTTACAAATGCATTGGTGATGTTGCGGTATGCATAGTTGTTAGACCCTATACCAAACGAACTGAAGTTCAGAATGTTGTTGGATACACCACTGCTTGTACCATACTTGTACGAGTAGTCATTATGCTCCAGCGGACTATTATCTGCCCCACTCATATAATAAGTCTTACCTGTACTGGCAGCAGTATAGGTAGCATTAAATGACTGTATACCTACCTGGGCATTACTGATGCCCGCAGTAAGCAACATAGCAGACATCAGGAAAATGCCCCTGATGCCGGCTGTCATTTTATTTAAAGCAGTGGTTGTAAAGTTTCGTTTCATCGGATTGTGTTTTTCAGAATGGACGGGGTAATCAAGAATACATTATACAATTAACAGTACATTCGGAATATATCGGCAAAAGTAGCCTCGAATAGCATTTTCTTTCAAGTAACGATTTGTTATTCACTTCTGATTAACAAGCACCTGGGAATTCAGTAACGAGTTAATCTGACAATAATGTTGGATATTTTTTTAATGTCTGAGGCTGTCACCAAAATTTGGTGACAGCCTCCCTATTACATTATTGATTATTATTAGTTGTAGTTAACTGTTACAGGAACACCGGTTGCGTTTGTATAAAGACCGCTTGCCTGAGCAGCAGCTACGTTTAGGGTAGCACCTACGTTCAGGGTTTCAGTACCAGAAGCGCTCAGTGTGCCGGTAGCAGATGGTACTGATGTGAAGTTGTCAACAGTCATGTTATGTGAAGCACCGTCAGAGATAGTGCAGCTTGTAGGCAGTGTTATTGCGTAAGTGTAAGAAGCCTGACCGGAAACTGTGAAACTGGCAGCAGACACAGTACCGGTAGTAGCAGGAAGGGTTACACCACCTGCACCGCCAGTAGTACGTGTACCGGCAGGGTCCAGAACAGCAGTACCTGCGATGGTAGCAGAAACGGCTACGTTACCGAAGTTCATATCTACTGTCTTAACGATAGAGATAGGAGTGATGATGTTGGCAGAGGCAGAAGCAGTAGCAGTAGCCTGAGCGTGAGAAGCAGTTGCGAAACCGAAAGTTGCAACAGCTGCGATTGCGAGAGATTTGAAGAAGTTTTTCATTGTAGTTGATTTTATTTGTTTGTGTATGTTGTTGTTTGTGTTATGCCAGTAGTATTACTAACGGCGTGCCATAATTTTAACATATTGATTTACAAACAATTACGACAGACAATAGATAGCAAACCATCTACCATGTGGACATTTTTTCCATTTTATGGAAATATTCACATATCAGTCTCCCGGTTTTCACTATCGGGAAAAATTACAGCCAGCCGACACGCATACTGATTTACCGCAGGTGGCTTTATGTACCTTTGCGCCCACTCATGCGCAGGCAGTTTACAATAGCATTGGTAGGTAACCCCAACAGTGGAAAGAGTTCGCTGTTTAATGCGCTTACCGGACTCAACCAAAGGGTAGGTAACTTTCCTGGCGTGACGGTGGACAAAAAAACAGGACATACCACCATTTCAGAAAAACTGAAAGCCAATGTCCTGGACCTGCCAGGCACTTACAGCCTTTATCCCAAAAGTGCTGATGAGCAGGTAAGCTGCGAGGTATTACTAAACCGTAATGCCAGCGACCTGCCCGACCTCATAGTAGTAATAGTTGATGCTGCCAACCTGAAGCGCAACCTTCTGTTCTGCTCCCAGATAATGGATTTGAAAATTCCCGTGGTGATAGGCCTTACTATGATGGATATAGCCCGGGAAAAAGGTATTACTATTGATACTACTGAGTTGCAACGCCTGATGGGTGTACCGGTAATACCTATCAATCCCAGAGCCGGGAAGGGAATAAACCAACTGAAAAAAGCCATTGATGAGGTTGCTGCCAGCTCCGCTCAGCCCCGTCAGTATTTTACAGAGCTACCCGTACTAGGCACTGCATGGCTGCAGGAGATACAGGAAATCACAGAGCAGATAAGCGCTTATGCTGCTTTTCATATAGCATGCATCTATACCAGCCTGCAGCACCTCAATGCGGCCCAGCGCATACGCATAGGAGCGCTGCTGGGCGAGGCTGCATTTCACAGGTCTAAGCTGCAGGCCGAAGAGATTATATTAAGATACAAGCGCATAGACACCATACTACAGCAATGTGTGGTAACGGAAAGCCCCATGAAGAAAGCCCTGTTCAGCGAAAAGGTGGACAGAACACTCTTGCATCCTCTGTGGGGCAACCTTATATTGCTGGTGGTACTGTTTCTGCTGTTCCAGTCCATCTTCTGGCTGGCGCAGTATCCTATGAACTGGATAGAAACACTTTTTGCATGGCTGGGCGAGCAGCTGGGCGGTCTGCTGCCGGGTGGCTATGTGAGCGACTTCCTTATTAACGGCTTGCTGGCGGGCCTGGGAGGAATAGCTGTCTTTGTACCGCAGATAATGATACTCTTTGGCCTCATCACCATACTGGAAGACAGTGGTTATATGGCCCGCATCAGCTTCCTTACAGACCGCATCATGCGCAGCGCCGGGCTTAACGGCCGCTCTGTGATGCCGCTCATCAGTGGTATGGCCTGTGCCGTACCGGCAGTAATGGCTGCCCGCACCATACAAAACCGTAAGGAGCGTATCATTACCATACTTGTTACTCCACTTATGAGCTGCTCGGCACGCCTGCCGGTATATACAATGCTTATAGGGCTGGTAATACCCGATAAAAACTTCTGGATTTTTAATCTGCAGGGGCTGGTACTTATGGGACTCTATCTTATGGGATTTGTAATGGCGCTTCTGGTAGCAAAGGTGATGGACCTTGTTATCAAATCGCGCGAGCGCAACTACTTCCTGATGGAACTTCCCGTTTACCGTGCCCCCCGGTGGAAGAATGTAGGCGTTACCATGATAGAAAAAGGCAAAATCTTCATACGCGATGTAGGTAAGGTTATTATCATTCTTTCACTTATACTATGGGCACTGGCGGCCTTTGGCCCTCCGGGCCGTATGAAGGCGGTAGAAGATAAATATGCAGCCATGACCGCCACCGGCAATACCGGAGGATTACAAGCAGAAGACCTGCAGCGGCAGATGGCCACAGAAAAACTGGAAAATTCGTTTGCCGGCATCATGGGCCATGCCATAGAACCATTTATTGCCCCCATAGGTTATGACTGGAAAATAGGCATAGCCCTTGTCACCTCATTTGCTGCCCGTGAGGTATTTGTAGGTACTATGGCTACACTCTACAGTGTGGGCGATGCCGATGCCGATACCAAAACACTTACCCAGAAAATGCGGGATGCAAAAAGAAAAGACGGTAGTCCTGTTTATACCCTGGCCACTGGCTTATCGCTCCTGGTATTCTATGCATTTGCCATGCAGTGCATGAGTACACTTGCCATAGTAAAGCGGGAAACCAGAAGCTGGGCTATGCCTGCCATACAGTTCCTGTATATGGGTGTACTGGCCTATGCAGGTGCATACCTTATGTATATCCTGTTCCGCTAAGCATAGTTTACCTCTCTCTTACGTACAAGGCAAAAGAAATATTCACGCCATCATGCTGTATGATGGTCGTATCTACTGATAAAAGAAATGCAGATTACTGTGCCGGTTTGAAATTCTGACGGAAGGTACCTATCAGGTCAGTCTCTATAAAGCGGGCTGCCAGCTCTATCATATTGTGGAATGCCAGCGCATGAGATATGCCATGGCCTATGATTACCGGACTATTCACACCCAGTATGGGCGTACCGCCATATACCTCAAAGTTGAAAGTATCCAGAAACTCATCTCTGATGCCCTTCTGCACTTTGAATATGTCGTAGATAGACTCTGCCATCTTGATAACCACATTTCCTACAAAGCCCTCACATACTATCACATCTGCCTTACCATAGAAAACATCACGTCCTTCTATGTTACCGGCAAAATTGATATCGCTGCGCTCCTTTAGTAATGGGTATGTGGCCTGTGCCAGTATATTACCCTTTCCTTCCTCCTCGCCCAGATTCAGCAAGCCTACCTTAGGCGCTTCCACACCCAGTATATGCTGTGCATACAGAGAACCCAGCTGTGCAAACTGTACCAGATGTTCCGGCTTGCAGTCAGCATTGATACCTACGTCCAGTATGCAGCTGAATTTGCCGTCTGTGCGGGGAATGGGAGTAGCAATAGTGGGGCGCTGCACACCTTCAATAGCCTTGACAGTGTACATCGCCCCTACCAGCATAGCGCCGGTATTACCGGCACTTATGAATGCGTCAGCCTTACCACGCTGCATCATGCCGAAGCCAACTGCAATACTGGAGTTGGGTTTTTCCTTCAGCGCTTTTGTAGGGTGCTCATTCATACCTATGGTATCCGGAGCGTCCACAAAAGTGTAGCGGCCTGCGTAAGGCTCAATAAGATGCATGTAAGGTGCAGCTACATCACGATTACCTACGAGCATCAGGTGTACCGGGGAATCCGGCACCTGCTCCAGGAATGACTGAATACCTTTAATAGCTTCAGCAGGGGCGAAATCGCCCCCCATTATGTCAAGCCCTATCTTCATGCAGTGAAAATAGTAAATTTAGTTGGTTTCACCCTCTGCTGCAGGAGCTTCTGTAGCAGGAGACTTGTCCACTACAACATTGCCACGATAGTAGAGCTTTCCTTCTACCCAGTGCGCACGGTGACGCAGGTGGCTTTCGCCTGTAGTTCTGTCAATGCTCCAGGTTTCAGCAGTTGCTTTGTAATGCGTCCTGCGCTTTGCGCCCCTTTGCTGCGAGTGCCGTCTTTTAGGATTAGGCATTTTACTTAATTTATATGGTTAATTATTGCTTTTTCTGTCTTTTACTCTTTTCCTGTGGTGTCTGAAGGTTTTTTAAAGCTTCCAGACCTTTCCACAACTCATTTTCCGTATGGTGCTCATTTTCGGTTAGCTTTCCCAGCAGGTCCAGTGCCGCAGGGTCGCATCCCGGTGTACCATCCGGTTTATCGGGATGAATGTGCTGTAAAGGCACACTCAGCGTCGTAAACTCGTACAGCCAGTCGGCAATATCTATTACCGTCTCGCTACGGGGAATGAATACCACATCATCCTCTTCATCCGGCATCTCTTCTCCATCCAGCCCCATCAGCTTTATCACAAGGTCAAACTCGTCCCAAAGCCTCAGTTCAAACTCACTACCACATCTGTCACAGCCCACCGTAACGTTACCATCTACATCAAAGTGCAGCATGAAAAAATTCTCATGCTTGTCGAAGGTGAATGTTATCCGGGCATTCCAGTTACGGAAATCCTCTCCGGCTCCACGCTCCTGCATAAACTGATCGTCCAGATCATATATGTAGGTGTGTTCACCAGGCTTCAATCCCTGCCAGGCTATCTCAAATTCCCGGGTATGTTTCATCGCCCCATCCCCTCTACCCTACTCTAAAGAGCTTCCATTTTTACACCTGCCGGTTGACAGGTCGGGTAAAACGGGCTGCAAATGTAGTAAAATTCTGTGTATTACATCAATTTATTTCTTTTCACCAGAAAGGCGTGTAGTACCTCCTCCACCGGGCGGCTCAGATCCACCTCTACCCTGTCTATATGATACTGGTGGCAGCGCTGCTCCACCATCAGGCGAAACTCCTGCATCCTTTCCACGTATTCATCCCGTATCTGGCCCGGCTGTAGCCGCACCCGCTCCCCACTCTCCATATCTACAAACTCATACGGTCTGTTCTCAAACTCAAAGTTCACCTCCTGCCTGCCATCTGCTATATGAAACAGTATCACCTCATGCTTATTATACTTCAGGTGCTGCAGCGCGGCAAAAAGCTCTTCGGCATTGTCTGCATCATCCATCATATCGCTGAATATGATGATGAGCGAGCGTTTATGCATCTGCTCAGCTATACGGTGCAGCGCAGCGGCAGCATTGGTAGTTTTGTTATCAGTAGTAAGAGAAAGTGTACGCTGCAGCTCGCTGATGAGCTGACGGTGATGACTCAGCGCCGAGCGGCAGTCCGACAAATAGTATAACCCATCGTCAAACATTGCCAGAGCCGATGCATCCATCTGCCGCTTCATAAGATGCAGCAGGCTGGCAGCTGCCACGCAGGAAAACTGTAGCTTGCTTACCCGCTCTTCATCGCGCGGATACTGCATAGATGATGAAGTATCCAGCACCACACAGCACCGCAGATTGGTCTCCTCCTCAAATCTTTTTATGAACAGCTTATCGGTACGTCCATACACCCTCCAGTCTATATGCCGCAGCGGGTCGCCCTGATTGTACAATCTATGCTCGGCAAACTCTACCGAGAAACCATGAAAAGGACTCTTGTGCAATCCCAGTATAAAACCCTCCACCACCTGGCGGGCTATAAGTTCCAGATTCTCATTAAGCGGTTTTTGCAGCAGCACGTATCTAATTCTTTGAAGAAAGCTAAAGGTATTGATTTTGTAAGAGTGGAGGCTGTTAAAAGAAGAACGAAGTAAAGCTGTTGAGCATTATCCCCACAACTTAACGGCTCTATTCTCTTAAAATATCTATTGATGCAGAAAGTAAATATTATCCTCTCTAAAAGGTTTTATTTCAAGTGATAGCTTTTTCGACACACTAAATCCGCTGACAAAATTTGACTTTGCCCTTATCTGTTTATACTCATCAGGGAAAATATTTTTGGCTATAAAATCAAAAAAAAGGAAAGGCATGATGACTTTTTGAGCTGGAAAGCGGATGTTATTTATAGCCCCTACTTGTATCTCACATTTGTTATGTGTAGCTACCTCGGGGTCAAAATCAATTCTGACATGCGAAGAGTTAGTATGACTATACTTTGATTCAATTTTTTTGTGAATAATAACTTCGGTGGTATCGTCACTCCCTCTAGTTTTAGACTCATTTATAAGTTCTTGGAGTCTATCATCTGGAATTGAAATTGCAAAATGATGACTAAATAAGTTCCAAAGATCATAATAGTATTCTTCGATAATTCTATCGTCTGAATCGTCCATGTATATCTCTATATCATCCGTTTTTTCGCTTAACCCTACCGGATATGGATAATAAGCAAGCTTAACTTTAGACAAATTGTCATTAGTAAATCTGAAGAAAATCTGCAAGAACCCCTTATCATCCTTAAGAAGATAAGTATACTGTTTTTTTTTCATCAGAATCTCATACTCTTTTGCGTATAGATTCCGATAAATACCTGGTGTATAATTTGGCCATCCAATGACTTCTTCCTTTTTTTCTGTGTTGGATGTTACAATTAAACTCCGAAAAATCTTCTGAGCCAACATTATATCATTCCAAACGTCATCAATTGTCATCTTGTTTTCTTTTTGCTGCCAGAAAAGCATTAAGCATTTCAGTGTCTTGGGATAGTTTTTCGATTAGCAATGCTCGATATGCTTCATCCGCAAGCAGTTTATCAATATCTTTATCTGCTTTTTCTACATCCTTTGTGCTTTTTATTATAGTAATTTTACGTCTGATTTCTTCTTCTGTTGGAAATGTAAATTTGAATGAAGGATAATCAGCAATAATCGCTTTGATTTCCTCCCACAATTCGCTAGTCCCTTCACCTGAACCATACAAGTAACACCAGCCTCTAGACCTAGTAACGGATACGAAAACCGCGTTTCTCATTCGAAATGTCGAGTCTGATATAACTTTCTGACTGTTCAGGATTAGTACAATATTAGTCTCATTGCCTTTCGCCCGAAACGTTGTACTCAATGTAACGTTTCCAGGCTCCTTAAAAGAGTCACTGGCTTCAATATACCCCGGTGTGATTGCTTTGATATTCCGAATATCTAATTGTTGTCTGATGGTTTCATATTGAGACTTTGAGTTCCTTGTATCAAGATTAATAACCAGTATTTCTTCTGGTTCAACCTTTTGCTTGACTATCAAGTTCTCGATATTTTTTACTACCTCAAAAAGCTGCTGCTGCACATTTGCCATAGGCTTGAACGTAATCAATCTTTTTTCCTCTCCACCATATTCACGAAGCAATTTTTCAAGTATATTCTTACTGTATGCCTCTGGCCTCTCAACGATTATTTTGTCACCTTCCGTAAATGTACTCTTATCAGGTTGGTGAATAAGGTATCCTCTAGCTTTCCAATCTAGACTATCGTCCATTGGCACCTTTCCATATTTCGAATATAACCCAAGCGCAAGCCCATGTGCGACCATCAAATTAATACGAGGATTTCTATATGAATTAGGTAAAACAAAATCCTTTTCTATTCCGCCTTTATATTCGCCTTCCAACACTGCATTGGGCATATTAGGTATTCCATGTTCATTTTTACCAAAAAGTTCTTCAGGCTGAGTAACTTTTAGCTCTGTTAGTGACTGAAATTCATCGTATGCCCATATAATTCGTTTTTTTTGAGAATCTCCATCCACAGCTTTAGTTAAGTAAAATATAGTTTCAAAAAAAGCAGAATTGAAGTCCTGAGCTTCATCTATTAAGACCATATCATACTCAGGAATGATGTTTTTTCTTCCCTGATTTAACAAATCCAAATAAATATCTTCTAAGGGATTATCACTATTTCGAACATTGAAAAAGACTTTAGGCTTTATACCAATTGAATTAGCAGTATTGTAATAAACGCCATTTTTGTTACTGCCACCCCAAGCATGGTAAATATGGAGTTTATCCCAATTAGGTAATGACTTCGCTTCATTGAAATAATATTCCGTTATCGTATTACGTACTTGATTATACATGCTCTGCGTGTTAAACACAAAAAGAATTTTTGAATCGGGGTTTGCTTTATGTGCCAATGCTGCCTTCATACACAATATGACGGTCTTTCCAGTACCTGCTAATCCTCTGATTCTTTGTGGCCCAGGTGGAACCTGCATAGCAATTTGCCGTTGTATTTTATCTAACTTAAAAGTATAGTCTAATGACTTTTTTATGTAGTCGTTAATATTTTCCGGCTTCTCGAATATCTTCTTCCGTTTTGTCTTACTAAAAACATCTGAACCATCTAAAATAGAATCTACAATATCCATTGTTCCTGGTGCAATCGCGTTTTTCATTGTCAAGAGCTCTTTCAACACAGCATCAAAATTGTCCGGGCAACAAAAATTATTTATTAATTCTTGTCTGTTTTCTCCATTTAATCTAGCAATTTCTTCATTCGTATTTTCCTTAAATACAATTAGTTTCGATATTGAAATTTCTTTTTTCCACTCGTTAGTGCGGATATCAAAAAGTTCTTTGTTCTTTTTTAAACGGTCCTGCAATTCGAGAGCGTATAAGTTTAATGCCATGTCCCGCGAGAACATAAATGTCCCCGCAGTTGTCTGCCAATAATCGTTGTCTTCATCAAATGCCTCTATCTTTTCGCTAACTACATCAATGATTATTATACCATACCCAGCAGTTCGAATCACAAAAGATGGGATATCAACAATTTCTTTAAACCCTAAAGACGGAATTTTATAGCCCATAATCCCTTCAATGTTGGTTAGTAATGCCGATAGCTTATCCCACACATCAATTTCATATGGATTATTCTCTATCTCCAGATTTCCAGCTAAGTATTCCATGATGCTAATTTATTAATTTATACTTCACTGGCTAAATTACTTTTTGACAAATGCTAATTATTAAATCATGTTTAACGACTTCCGCTTGACGTAGTCACTTTACCACATAGGTTGCACCTACGTTATATGCTGTTCCGGCTCTTCCGCAGGGAGACCAAGAAGAGCACATAAAACCCCATCTCCGACGGTATTCATAAATCCGACCGCTAATACCCTGTCTCTTCCATTAGTCGAAGGGTCTCGATGTTTACCCTGCGTTGCAACTAGGTCACCTTCAATGTCCATGTATCATCAGGATTCATGTACATTGAAATTACGCCTAAAACGATAATATTATTTTCTACAATATAGCAATGTGCCTTACAGAGGAAATTGCTCATCACAACAAAGCGCACATCATCGCACCGTATTGCCCTTGTATAGGGTGCTTCAGCTACACTTTTCAGCTTTGTAAGAAAGGAATGCCAAGGCCCTTTTGCTGAGAATTGTAGTAATTAATTGCATGCTGTATATCATTGTCCGCAACCGTAGCCACAACCAGATTGAACTTGCGCATCAGGGTCAGTCTGTTTCTATCTGTTTTAGCGCAGCCTCACAACTCATCAATTCTTCCGGATGCGCCTGATAATATGCCTTACGCCTGCGCACCTCATCTATCTGCCATTGCGGCACAGAATATGCCTCATCGGGAAGTATCTCCAATGCATCCATTTTCTGTAAATCCTCTATCACCGCAGATGCGTATTCTTTTTTAATAATTATATGATAGGTCAATGACATCGCATTCTTTTTTATATAAAGTTACGGTTTTTGTCCACTGCATCACTTACCACTAGTCGACTCCCCTCCTTCGTCCAGCTTCTGAATAATCAACAATAGCCGGGCTCCCGCCAGCAAAACAGGCACTTTTGAGATAGAAGTGGAAAACGATACAACCATTTATGATGGCTCTATGCCTGCCGCAATAAGAACACTCAGCGACAAAATGCAGCTTATCGCTACCGATGTACAGAATGAAACAGTTGTGTTTGAAAATAACGGGCAAGGAAAATACATGAAGGTTGTGTTTTACAACAAGACAAATAAAATTGTCTACACATGCATATGGGAAACAACACGCGATAAGTTAGAAATAGTATGGACGTCTCAGTAGTTAATCGGAAGCATATTTTTCACTATCGCATACTCTCTGCTACTCCTATCAGGCATAGGAGGCATTACCCTCTATGATACACTATATGCCACTTACCTGAATATTATCGTACCTTTGTGCCATAAACCTACCCTATAATGCCCGTATATCACTACACTACAAAATCTGACACCTTTTCAGGGAATCCCAGCCACACATTACATTTTTTCCGCGAGCAATTTTTGTAACCTTTTTGGTAACTTTTCAGGTGCCATCACGAGGCAATATAGATATAAAACATTGGTTTTCAACAACAAAACAGACAAGTGCATACTAAAACTGCGCGATAAAAAATAAACTGTGCATTTCCTCTTCGGAGCAGGAAATGGACCTCACAACCATATACGGGGAGCAAATACCACTATAGAATAAGTAACTACCCTACCTGATTTTAAAAAGAGCATTACATCGTACCTTTGCACCCGGAAAAACGCCTGTACATCAAAAAACAAAACGGGCACATAATATGCTGGATACAATAGAAGCCGCGCTGGAAGACCTGAGAAATGGTAAACTGCTGATAGTGGTAGACGACGAAGACAGAGAGAATGAGGGGGATTTTGTCACCGCTGCGCGTAATGTAACTCCCGAGATTATCAACTTCATGTCCAAGCATGGCCGCGGACTAATATGTGCACCACTTACCGAAGAGCGCTGCGATGAGCTGCGGCTTAATCTGATGGTGGAGAACAATACAGTACTGCATCAGACACCTTTTACGGTATCTGTAGACCTAATAGGTCATGGCTGCACTACCGGCATCAGCGCACATGACCGTGCCAAAACCGTACAGGCGCTCATAGACCCGGCCACAAAGCCGGACGAACTGGGCCGCCCTGGTCACATATTCCCGCTCAGAGCACGCAATGAGGGTGTACTGCGCCGCACCGGCCATACCGAGGCTACCGTAGACCTTGCCCGTCTGGCAGGTTTTGAGCCTGCAGGTGTGCTGGTAGAGATTATGAACGATGATGGCACCATGGCCCGCATGCCGCAGCTACTGGAAATAGCTAAGAAATTTGACCTGAAAATCATTTCCATAAAAGACCTTATCTCTTACCGCCTGCGTACAGAGACGCTTATCAAAGAAGAAGTACGCGTGCAGATGCCTACCAAGTTTGGCCTGTTTGAGCTTGTCGCCTTCCGCCAGACCAATACCGGAGAGATGCACCTGGCACTTACCAAAGGAGCGTGGGACGCAGAAGAGCCGGTACTGGTGCGGGTACACAGTTCCTGCTTTACGGGCGACATCCTGCACTCCCTGCGCTGTGACTGCGGCGACCAGCTGGAGGCAGCCATGAAAATGGTAGAAGCTGCAGGTAAGGGTGTAGTACTCTATATGAATCAGGAAGGCCGCGGTATAGGCCTTATGAATAAGCTGAAAGCCTATAAGCTGCAGGAGCAGGGCAAAGATACGGTGGAGGCCAATCTGGCACTGGGCTTCAAAAACGACCAGCGCGACTATGGTGTAGGAGCGCAGATACTGCGCCATCTGGGCGTGAGCAAAATGAAACTCATTAGTAATAACCCCCGCAAGCGTGCGGGTATGCTGGGCTACGGGCTGGAAATAGTGGAGAATGTGCCTATAGAGATTGTCCCCAACCAGTATAACGAGTTTTACCTGCAAACCAAGCGCGATAAACTGGGCCACGAGATACTGCAGCAGAAGTAAGGCGTAAGCTACATACCCAGCTGCGCCCTTAGCTGAGGCGGGATACTGATACCCAGCCGGCTCATTTCTGCCACATGTTGCCGTGCCTTATCGGCCTGCTGTGTATCCATGAGCAGCAGTAACAGATTGTTGTGTGCCATCTCATTATATCTGTCACGCCCCAGGAAGCGCTCCAGACTGGTAATAGCTGCCTGTTTATCGCCCCGCTCCATATACACACGGGCCAGCAGGAAATCGCACTGCACATAGTCAGATATCTGCTTCTCGGCCAGCAGGTAGGGTTCTGACGCCTGTACTGAATCTTTCCGTTGCAGCATTTCGGCCATGTAGAAGTTGAGGTATTTCTCCTTAGGGTTCAGGGCATATGCCTTACGAAACATCGCTTCAGACTCCGCAAAACGACTCTTGTCCAGCCTTGCAGCCAGCATCATATTGGCATATGCCGAGCGGGGAGATGTCTCCACAGCCTGAGTCCAGAATGTAACCGGATCGCTGAAGTTGTGCTGATGCCCGTAGGTAAGCCCGGCAAAAACAAAAGCTACCCCTCCCCATGCCATTAGCAGTTGCCTTGGCTGCAGAGAGTTACCCAGTAGTACCGTATGCGGCAGCAGCAGCAATATTCCCACCAGTGGCAGGTAAAGACGGTGTTCAAATGTCTGTTTGTTCAGCTCATCGGGTACCAGCAGGGCCGGCATCAGAAACAGCAGAAATACTATGAGTCCCGCAACAAAGGCTTTCAGATTCCTGTCTTTTTTCAATACCACGGCTACAGCCAGCAGTACCACCGCTACTACTCCCAGCAATAGCGAGGTATCCTCCTGCGTAGGAAACACACTGAGATTAAATGGCAGGAACACCTTACCCAGATACTGAATAATAACCGGCAGGCGATGAATAAAATCCTGTACAGATGCAGCAGAGCCTATGCCGGAGCCAGCTATCGTAGCGGCTGCCCGGGCGGCATACCATATCAGGAAACAGGCTACCCATACTATATACTGGTGTGCCAGCAAAGGTTCGCGCCAGCGCATATCTCTGTAAAGCACCAGCAGTATAAACAATGCCGGAGCCGCAAAGACAGCGGTTTCCTTAGTAAAGAATGCCAGCAGCAGAAACAACCCTGACCACACTAACTGAGACCGTTGTCCCGATGTGGCATATCGGATACCTCTGTTAAAGAAAGACAATACAAACACGGCAAGCAGTGTATCATTACGACCGGGAATCCATGCTACGGCCTGCGTAAGTACCGGATGCACCGCAAATATCAGCGCTATGATGAAACCCTGTACCTGCCCTATACGTAGCAGCAGTGTAAGACGGTACAACAAAAAAACAGCCAGCCCATGCAATACTATATTCACAAGATGATAGCCGAAAGGCTCCAAACCACTGGCCCGATAGTTAAGTATCATGGCATCAGAAAAGAGCGGACGGTAGTAAGGGTCTTTAACAGCATCAAACAGCCCGCGCCCAAATGACTTATAAAGGTTAGTCATGTCCTCATTATAAGCCCTGAAATCTCTGATGAAGATAACATCATCAAGATCTGTATATCCCAGTGAAAGAGATAAGAAATACACCAGGACTACCGCACCTATCAGCCACCATACAGCGCGGGACACCTGAAATGATGCGGGAGTATCAGCTGCCATCATAGGGGCAGATGAGCGAATGGGAGCAGCGGATGCTTTACCGCCATTTTTGTTCTTACTCATGCCAGACAAATATATTCACGAACAGCTACAAGAAAAAATGGCCGGCGAATATTATCACCGGCCATTTACTGATATTATTTACTGTGTCTTACTACCGGGTTACGGTAATGAGCGCACTGTGTCTGTTACCATCTTTTGTAACGGCAGTAAGCGTGTACACACCCGCTGGCTGCTCTACATTGATAGGCGCAGTAGTATTAGATGATATTACAAACTCCTGAACCTTCTGTCCGGCAACGTTTGTAAGTGTAAATACAATCTCTTCCGTAACATCAGTAGTGATATTGATGTTAAGTGCACCCTGTGTAGGGTTAGGGAAGATGCTAAGCATTGATGCTGCATTACCTACAGACTTCACATTGCTGGCACCTGCCAGACGTACCGTATCACGGGCCGTAACACTACCACAACCGTTAGTAGCTACATAAGTGAAAACAGAGGTTCCTGTATCAATAACCACAAATACTCCATAACCAACAAGTGGAGTCATAGCAGGATTGCTGGTTGTAAATGCACCACCTGTAGGTGTTACAGTAAGTGTATAGTTACCACCCAGGGCTACAGATGCAGGCGCTTCTATAGATACCATTGGTATATCATTTACATATACTCTCTTGGTAACACGTGAACGGCCAAATGCTGTAGTAACATAATAGTCAACCGTATCGCGACCCAGCTCAACACCAGTAACAACACCGGAAGCATCTACAGTAGCAATTGTATCGTGACGGCTTACCCATGTACCACCGGCTACTGAAGGAGTAAGTGTTATAGTACTACCCACACATACTGTATCTGGTCCGGTAAGTGTTCCTGCATCAGGAAGACCACCTACATTCATTGTGATGATAGAAGAGGTTGTTCCGCATGTATTCGTTACAGTGTACATGATAGTTGTAATACCAGTGTCAATGCCGGTAACTGTACCGGAAGCGCTTCCTACAGTAGCAATCATTTCATCAAGAGATGACCATATACCACCAGGAACAATGTTAGTAAGCATAAGCGTAGAGTCAATACCCACACTGTCATTACCTACGATTGGAGCAGCAGCGATGTCAACTGTAACGATGTGTGTAGCTATTGCTGCACCACAGCTGTTTGACTGATAATAAGAGATAGCAGAAGTACCTATACCGATACCGGTAACATTACCTGCGCTGTTAACTACAGCTACAGATGGCGTACCGCTTAACCAGATACCGCCCATTTCTGAAGAAGAAAGACCAATCCAGCTACCAGCACATACTGCACCTGCACCAGTGATGGTACCAGCAGCAGGCAATACTTCGATAGTGATTTCTTTAGTTGCCACCAGCATGTTACATGCATTGGTGATAGTGTACGTAACAGTATCCATACCTGACATAAGGCCGGTAACAACACCTGATGCTGATACGCTGGAATTACCAGTCATGCCTGTAGTCCATGAATGAGTACCGATAACGTTAGTATTCATGAGCGTTATCATGTTGCCCACGCATACATGTGAAGGACCTGTAATCATTGCAGGCACCATAGTAGTATCTACACGCACGGTAGCCCATGCAGATGACATACCGCACTCGTTAGTAACGGTATACCATACAGTGTCTACGCCGAAGCCTATACCTGATACCAGACCTGCAGCATCTACAGTAAGCGTATCGGGATGCATAGCGCTCCATACACCATCAGGTGTAGTATTGCTGAGCATAGTAGTGCTACCCGCACAAACAATTGAAGTACCTGTTATAGAAGCTGCTAATGTATCTACAGAAAGAGAGATAACATCAGAAGTATCAGAACCATCTGTATTAAAAACAAGACAACGATAAGTTGTACCATTCATTGACCTGCTACCTGTTACCTGAAGTGTATCATCGAAAGTACCCAGATATACGGTACCATCTTCTGTGGTATCCCATGTGGTACCACCATCGGTGGAGAACTCCCACTGGAATGAGAGCGGCGTGGTTCCTGTGGCTTCTACATGAAACCATGCAGTTCCTGCATGACAAATAGTGTCGGAGACGGGGTTTGTAGTGACTACCGGCGCCTGAGCTCTTGCTGAAATTGCAAAGAGACTGCAACAAAGCGCAAGCAGGCCTGACAAGTAAACAGTTTTTCTCATGTTCTGTTGTTTAAAAATAACCTTTGTATTAAGTAATGATTAAGTCCGGGGTATTAACCGCCGGAAAGCAAGTAACAAAATCAGGCAAATCTAATAAATTCCCTTTGAAATAATTTAACCTGTATGTCAGCATTACACATAAAATGATTTCACATACAAGTGTTTTTTGTATGGGTCATGGGGCAGACAGAGCCTTCAGACTATCAATTTTCATATCTATGAGGCGACCGTCGGATGGATTTTCGGTATGATTTACCTGCTGCTGTGTGATAATAAGTGTACCGGTAGTGATATCCTTGCCCAAAACACGCAATGCAATAGCTCCGGCATTAACAGCGTATTGCTGTAATTGCTCCTCCGAAGCCTTGTATAATGAGGAAGAGCCCAGTATAAGCCTCATGTGCTCATTATCATCTATACGTGTCTGAATAGTGGCAATACCCGGTATCACCACAGGAATGCTGTCATTATAATTGTTTACCTGCTCCATCTGTATATGAGGACCACTACATGCCTCTAACAGAGTAAATCCAGACAGAACAACGGCTGCAACTTTTAGCATCATACAAATAGTGCATTTAGTCAGATGAAATAATGGCAGAAAGCCATCGGGTAAATCCTGCTATTTCTCTATTACATCCAGGTAAGATACTGTAGAGTCTGTAGTAGGCATATCGGTAGCTATAGATACGCGGGACACTTTCAGCCCTTTTACAGTAACACCATTGATAATTAACCTGTTGGCATTGGGGTATACAATACGTAAATCGTAAGTTCCCGGCATAACGGAGTTAGTCTCAAAGTAGCCGGAAGCATCTGTATAGCCGGAAGCATTGACTGCTGAGTCACCAAAGTATACAAAGGCCTGAACTTTAGGTACCGGCTTATGGCGGGCATCCATTATTGTACCACCAATGGCGTTTTTTCGCACTTTCCTTTTAGCTGTGGTGGTAGTCTGAGCCTGAACAGCGCAGGATATTGCGAGACAGGCTACAACTGTGGAAATCAGTTTCATAAGTCAGAAATGCTTTTTGTGGTCTATAAAAGTAAACAATATTCCAAAAAACATGAATAACCGGCAGAAACCAGCATATTTTTTATACCATTCACTTAAAGCAGTAACTTTGCACGGTATATGAGTGAAGCAGCAATACCGCAATCAGCGCCTGCACTGACTGCGAAAGATTTTGCAACCGACCAGGAAGTACGCTGGTGCCCCGGTTGTGGTGACTATTCGATACTGAAACAGGTGCAGACGATACTGCCGCAGACAGGCATACCGAGAGAACAGATAGTGATTGTATCGGGCATTGGCTGCAGTTCCAGATTCCCGTACTATATGAATACATATGGTATGCACTCCATTCACGGACGTGCTACAGCCATAGCCAGTGGCCTGAAGGCTGCACGGCCAGACCTCAGTGTATGGATAGTAACAGGAGATGGAGATGGTCTGAGCATTGGTGGTAATCATACCATACACCTGCTGCGCAGAAACTTTAATGTAAACATACTTCTGTTTAACAACCAGATATACGGACTCACAAAGGGACAGTACTCCCCTACATCAGAGCTGCATAAGGTAACCAAATCAACCCCTGCGGGTAGTCTGGACCATCCATTCAACCCTATGGCACTGGCACTGGGTGCAGACGGCAGCTTTATAGCCCGCAGCATGGACCGCGACCCCAAACATCTGCAACAGATGCTGCTTCGCGCCAATGCGCATCATGGCACGTCATTCCTGGAAATATACCAGAACTGCAACATATTCAACGATGGCGCTTTTGAGATATTCACAGAGAAAAGCTCACGTGCAGCGGAAACCCTTATGCTGGAACACGGTAAGCCACTGATATTTGGTGCAGGTGCCGGTAAGGGTATTTTGCTGGACGGATACAAGCCTAAAATAGTAAACCTTGCAGACGGAGGATATAGCGCAGATGACCTGTGGATACATGACGAGCAGGACATCTTCAAAGCTCAGATGCTGGTAAGATTTTTTGACGACCCTGGTCAGGACGATCATTTTCCCCGCCCATTTGGTGTATTCTATGCACGTGAGCGAGCTACATACGAAGATGATATGCAGTTACAGATACAGGAAATGAAAGCTGTTAAAGGACCTGGTAATCTGGATAAGCTATTGTCAGGAAAGGAAACCTGGACGATAGACTAACATCCCTGCTTTAAATAAGATATAGTGATTTGTTGTTGCTCACCCTGCCCCGGCAGGGTTGAGGAACCCCATTATTACCCACCAGCGAAAACGCTCCAGCATTACAAACTTACTCCACTGCCCACGGATGAGAAACCCAATTCCGTAAGCAATGGCATAGCCCCATTTGGCTATATACTCCAGTAGCTTAACAGTAAGCGCTACAGACTGCCCCTTTAAGCGCAGCCGCTCTCCGCCACCTATGCCCATACTATGCCGCCTCACATAATTCCGGTCAAATTTATTGGACTCAACGCTGTGCAGCACTTCTACATGTGGCAGATAATACACCTCATGATGCTGCGCCAGAATACGCAGATAAATGTCTTTTTCTTCATTAGCCAGTAAACCACCTCCCTTACGCCCCAGATCTGTATTAAAGTAACCTATCTCTTTAAAAACCTCTGCCCTGAAAGCCATATTGGCACCACATGGGTATCTGGCACCGGTAAGCCTTTTTACACGGGGTCCCTGATCAAAGTTACCTACCAGACCAAAGAAATACTTAGAGTACCAATCAGGAATACCGGTGAGGAAGCGAGGCGTTATCTTTCCGCCTACAGACCATGCCGCAGGGTGCTCATCAAAAAAAGATGCAATTGATGCCAGCCAGCCCGGCTGTGCTGTAGAGTCATCATCAAGGTAAGCTACTATTTCCCCTTTAGCCTCCTGTGCGCAGCGGGTACGGGCCCATGCCACCCCCTGATTGGTTTCTATGTAATAGCGAAAATTGTACCCGGGATGTTGCTGCCTGTATGCTTCCAGCAGCTCCTGAGTGTTGTCAGTGCTATTATTATCCACTACTATTACTTCGTACAGGCTCCTGTCATAATCCTGTGCGAAAATGCTTTCCACAGCATTAATAATAAACCGGGCTCTGTTGTAGGAACAGATTACAGCAGAGACCTTGTAGGGATAACTCATGGGAGTGCAAAATTACAGCATATATGCCAATTAACATGCAACTGCTGCATGCAGTATATAGTTGCTCAATGGCAGAATCATTATCACTACCTGTTACTGATATGCAATAAATTTGCGGGAATATTTTTATCCTTTGTTCTACACCCTGAAACGGAAAGAAACAACAATGCGACTTTTCCTGCGGCGAACCGCAGCAGCTTTCATCTGGCCAATAGCTATGCTGACGGCGCGGCATGCACATGCACAAAACACAGGTATAGTATATGTACAAAATGCCAGAACAGCAGTTAATGCCCATGAATATGACTCCGGCCTGATATATGCCGACATGGCTATAGAAAAGGCACTGCAACAGAAGGATACACTATCACAACTTAAAGCCCTGCGCTTTAAAGGCAAGGCACTACTGGGACTGAAACGGGACAAGGAGTCGGCCGAGGCCTTCTTTGCAGCACTACGCCTCAGCGACAAAACCCAATACAATGAAGAAACCGGATTTATCTATGGGGAACTAGGCTACTACTATCTGGCACAGGGCAATGGCATCAAGGCAAAAGAGTATTATCAGAAAAACTTTGATGTGCTTTCATCCATATACGGGATAGACAGTATGGGCAACCATCTTATAAATCTTTCCGTATGTCATCAGCGACTGGAAAATTTTGACAGCGCCAGAATACTACTGGATAAAGTACAGGAAATAACAGCCCGGAACAATGACAGTAGTATGCGTGCATACTATGAGCTGAATATGGGCGCTTACTACACTGAGGTAAACCAGCCAGACTCTGCGCGGCTATGCTACCTGCGCGCTTATGAACTATGGAAGGCACTGGGGAATGAACAACAACTGTTCAAAGTCACCTTCAACCTGGGCTTTTTTGCCTTTCAGAAAAAAGACTACCGGGAGGCATTAAAATATTACCACCTATCCGAATCAGCAGCAGCGAAATACGGTCAAAAGCGTGAACTGGCACATGTGTATGGCACCATGGCCGAAGCATATGCGGTCCTGAAAGACTATAGCAATGCCTACGAATATCTGTACCGGTATGCAACAATGAATGACTCATTCAGCAAAGAAGACATCAATGCCTATGCCATAAAACTGGATAAACAGTTTGAAACAGACAAGGCGAGGCACACGATACAGGAACAGGAACTGGAGTTAAAACAAAAAGAAAATACCATACTTATCATTATCATTGGCGCCATTGTACTGATATCTCTGGGAGGTGCTGCATTTGTATGGGTAACCTTCAGAAGCAGGCTACGCAAAAAGGTAGAAGAGGCAAAGGAACGTTTCTTTACCAATGTGGCACATGAGATACGCACACCGCTGGCTATGATAAAAGGTCCTATAGAGCTGTTACAGCAGCAGGTGCAGAATGAAGAACAGCTACAGCACCTGGCTACAGCCGCCAGAAATACACAACGGCTTAATGACCTGATAAATCAGATGCTGGACATATCCAAAATAGATGCCGATAAATACATACTACAGGAGCATGCTGGCGACCCGGTTTCTTTTGTAGCAAATCTTGCGCGACAATATGAGACTCAGGCAGCAGAAAAGAACATTAGTTTATCCTGTACCTATGACCAGGAGATACAGGCATTCTTTGACAGAGATGCGCTGGAAAAAATAACCGGCAACCTGATAGGTAATGCTATAAAATATACACCTGCCGGGGGCAATGCCGGAGTAGATATCACCACTGTACGGGAACAATCTTCTGTAACACTAACGGTAACAGTATGGGATAGTGGCCCCGGTATACCCGTGCAGGAACAGCAAAAAATATTTGACAGGTTTTACCGCTCTGAAAGTAAAGCCAGAGGCACCGGCATAGGTCTGGCACTGGCAGCAGAGCTGGCTACACTGATGAATGGCTCGGTGACAGTAAACAGCACACCCGGCAATGGTGCTGTATTTACGGTTACCTGCCAGCTAAGATATGCAGGAAGCACCGGCAGCACCGCAGACAGCACTACAGAACCGGATGCCCCTCATATATTACTGGCCGAAGATGATGCCGAAATACTGGCATTTAACACTACCCTGCTGCAACAGAACGGCTATAAAGTAACAGGGGTAAGTGATGGAAATACTGCCGCTGAAATGGCAGAAAAAATACTCCCTGACCTGATAGTGACCGACCTTATGATGCCCGGTAAAGATGGCATAGCACTGGTGCAGTATATACGCAACCATGAGCTTACTACCCACATACCAGTAGTAGTGCTAAGTGCTAAAGGTGCACAACACACCCGCAACGAGGCACTGGCAGCAGGAGCACAGGTATATCTGGCAAAGCCATTCAGCCCGGCAGAACTGGCACAGACGATTACCAATCAGCTGCAACTGCTACAGCGCAACAAAGAACGCTATCAGGACCTTGTAAGTAATACCGAAGAAACCGTTACCGAACGGCTACAACACACTGACCCTTTTACACAAAAATGCCATGAGCTGATACTGGAGCATATAGACGATGCCAGCTTCACCGTAGAAAAAATGGCTGAGCTGATGAATGTAAACAGAAGTCACTTTCAGCGAAAGATAAAGACACTGACAGGGACATCACCATCAGAAATGATAAAGACCATAAGACTGGAAAAGGCAAGGGAGCTATTACTGCGGCGTGAGAGCAACATTACAGAGACTGCCTATGCTACAGGCTTTACCTCACAATCCTATTTCACGCGCTGCTTTACTGAGAGATTTGGCTACCCACCAAGTGACGTACTGAAGCAACACCCTTAATAGTAAGCTTAGGCTCATACGCCCCATGTATCTATTATCTGCTGTACATGGTCTTTACTTATCACACGCTCTATAACGTGATCTATTTTCCCTTTCTCATTAATGAGGAAAGTGGTACGTAATATACCCCAGTACTCTCGCCCCATAAACTTCTTCCAGGCCCATACACCAAAGTCTTTGGCCATTTTCAGATCTGTATCAACCAGCAGCGGGAAAGGGAGACTGAACTTCTCCTCAAACTTTTTGTGGCTTTTTTCCGTATCCGGACTTACCCCCAGTACAATGATGCCTTTCTCTGTAAGCGCACTCATATTGTCTCGGATATTGCACGCCTGCTTAGTACAGGTTTCCGTGTTATCCTTAGGGTAAAAGTAAACTACTACTTTCTGTCCTTTGTAATCCTTAAGTGAATGAATATGTCCATTCTGGTCCGGTGCTTTGAATGCCGGCGCTTTATCTCCCTGTTTCAGCATAATCAAATCCTCTTAGCTGCAAAGGTAACACATAAGCAGAGAACAGCAGGAGCCGCAGGATGCTACACAGCACTTTTCAGCCGCTCCAGCTCATGCAAAAACTCACCTACCACTTTACCTAACACCTCATCTACGTGCTCTATCAGCGCTGCTGTATCGGGATTGTCAGCAGCATGCAGCTCTATCTTCAGTACATCTGCTTTCAGGCTCTTAATACCCAGATTGGTGATAGACGGTTTCATGCGGTGTGCATAGTAAGTCACAGACTTGAAGTCGCCGGTGGCAAAAGCCTCTTTTATCTTCACCATCATAGGTGGGGTCTCATCTACAAACAGCTGTAGCATCTTGATGATAAAGCCGGGGTCATCCTTACCTATAGACATAAGCATACCGAGGTCATACAGCGGCTCAGATGGCTGTAATACCTTCCCTTTGCTCACAGGCAATGACCGTGGCGGTGGTAACGGTTTTTCCTGCTCTGCGGTCTGTACCTCTGCTACAGGTGGCAACTCTGCGGCCTGTGATACCGGGGCACTTTCTTTAACAGCATTCCCTTTATTATTAAGCCATCGGGCTATAGGCCTTACCAGATTTATTTCATTGTATGGCTTGGATATAAGGTCGTTCATCCCTGCATCCAGAAACTGCTGCTCATAACTTTTTATAGCATTGGCAGTAAGCGCCAGTATAGGTATGTTCCTGTCAATTTCGGTGCGTATGATACGTGTGGCCTGCATACCATCCATTACCGGCATCTGAATATCCATAAGTATGATATCAAATCCACCGGCGCGCATATGGTCTACTGCCTCCTGTCCATTCTCCGCCTCTGTTATCTCAGCACCATAATCGGTAAGTATGGTATGTGCCAGCAGTCTGTTCAGACTATTATCTTCTACCAGCAGTATCCGCTTTCCGTTTATGTTATAGGTATCATTTTTAATAGTGCGCTTCTTTTCAAACACACGTGCGGTACCAACTTTAAAGTTGAACACGAGTGACACCATAGTACCTACATTCTTCTGGCTTTCTATAGATATCTCTCCTCCCATAAGCTCCATCAGCTGACGGGTAATGCTCATACCGAGACCTGTGCCGCCAAACTTGCGCACCACCGTCTCGTCCTCCTGTGTAAACTTGTCAAATATGGTTTTCAGATACTCGGGCTTTATTCCTACTCCGGTATCTTCTATCACTACCAGTATTTTCTGCGACCCTTCATCCTCTCCTATAAGGCAGGCATTCATCCACACCGAGCCTTTTTCTGTAAACTTGATAGCATTGCTTATCAGGTTCATAAACACCTGATTGATGCGGTATGGATCACCAATAAGCACAGGTGCTATACGCTGGTCTATTTCGTATGTGAGTGTCAGTCCTTTCTCTTCGGCCTTATGCTCCAGCACACCTACAATCTGTTTCATTATAGACTCCAGATTAAAGCTGATATGCTCTATGGATATCTTACCCGCTTCTATTTTGGAGAAGTCAAGTACATCATTGATGATGCCCAGCAGTATGGCAGAGGCACTCTCTATACCATTCAGGTAATCTTTCTGCTGTTTGTCCAGTTCGCTTTTACTCAGCAGTCTTCCCAGCCCCATAATAGCATTCAGCGGAGTGCGTATCTCATGGCTCATGTTGGTAAGGAATATATCCTTGGACCGGGATGAGCGCTCGCTGTCCTGCTTGGCTATGCGTAGCTGTTCCTCCATCTTCTTCTGGTCTGTAATATCCAGATGAATGCTTATTGTCCCCTGCTGATTGCCCAGGTCATCTATAATAGGCGTAGCGCTGGTAAGCCACCAGCGCTCTTCTCCCGAGCGGGTTTTCACTGCCAGCTCATAACTGTGCGTTATTTCATAATTGCGGCGGGACAACTGCGCCCGGGTCTTTTTCAGGCTGCTGCCCTGCAGAAACAGGTCTGTGGCCTTTCTTGTCACCAGCTCATCCAACTCATAGCCACTCATGGTACAGAAGCGCTTGTTGGCATAAACGATACTTTCATCAGCATCTATTTCTATCATGCCCAGGTTCATCTTTTCTATGATGCCTCTGTATTTCTCCTCGCTCTGAGATATGCGCTCTTCTATCTTTTTACGCTCTGTAATATTGACACCATAGCCTATTACCATTTCCACCTCGCCGGAAGCATCCAGTACAGGGTACAGAATGCGCAGGTGATTTACCTGCTGGCCATCACTGCCCTGCAAACTCTCCTCCCACTCCTGCCGCTTGCGGGTATTAACCGCTATATCAAACATTTTTTTGCGACCTTCAAAAACCTGCATGGGCTTATTGGTGTACAGGCTGTACTCTTCATGAGTTTTACCTATCATCCATTTGCGCAGCTCTGGTTTGCTTACCGCTACCGGGTTTACATACATATACCGGTGATCGGGCGTAAGTACCACAATGTCGGCAGGAATATTATTCAATATCTGCTCGTAGAAGTTTCGCTGAGTATCAAAAGTCTCGCTGATAGTGCGACTCCGGGTAACATCTGTAAACTTAACAAGACAGCCAGAGAACTTTGCTGATGCCATTACCGGGATAAAAGCACAGCTTATTATCTGTCCCGACTTCAAAGTTATATCTGCAGCTACTGGCTCTCTGTGCAGGTATACCTGATCTACATGTTCAGAAAACACACCAGCATCAGAGAGTGTACCTGAGATATGTGCCAGCACAGGGCCTACACTCTTACCTGTCATATTTTCCCTATTGGCCTCACGCAAGCCAAACTTGCGACAGAATGCATCATTGACAGATACAATATTCCGGTGTTCATCCAATGCAAGTACAGACACATCAAGGCTGGCTATAAGACTGGCAAACAGTGCAGCATGCTCAGCTCCCGCCACGGCAGAAGCACTGCCGCCCGCAGGTTTTGCAGCTCTAAGCGCTTCAAGCTCCTTATTCTGAATAGCAATCCTGTTGCGGGCCGACCTTAATATGGCCCGCTCTTTTTCCAGCTCTTCCTGTAACGCCTTGATGGTCATAATGCGGACAATTAATTCGCTACGATTTCGTTGTTCTGAATCATTTTGTAGATAGTAGACTTGCCTATATCCAGCTTATCGGCCACTTTCAGCACATTATTGTCATACTTCTTCATAAAGTGCTGTATAATGTCTATCGTGTATTCTTTAAGTGTCTTTTCCACACTGGACAATATGTCGCCAGAAGAAGCGCCGGCAAAGAAGATGTCATCATCCTTCACCAGCAGGCCATCACCCATTACTGCTGCCAGCTCTATCACCGCTTTCAGTTCACGCACATTGCCCGGATAGTTATATCTGATGAGCTTTTCCTTTCCTTCCGGCGATATGGTCATAGCCGGCATTTTATTGACTTTACAGAACTCATCAAGGAAAAACTTGGCAAGGACCAATACGTCGTCTCCACGCTCCCTGAGTGGTGGCAGTTCTATAGGCAGACCCATTACACGGTAAAAAAGGTCTTCACGGAAAGTTCCTTTCTTCACCTCATCCAGCAGATTTTTATGTGTGGCTACTATGAGGCGCACATCCAGCGCTACTTTCTCACTTCCCCCTACCCGCACCAGCTCACGCTCCTGAAGCACGCGCAATATTTTACTCTGCAGGCTCAAATCCAGCTCAGCTATCTCATCCAGAAATATAGTACCCTTATTAGCTTCTTCAAACTTTCCGGCCTTTCGGGCCATTGCTCCGGTAAATGCGCCCTTTTCATGCCCGAATAATTCGCTCTCTATCAGCTCTCTGGGTATGGCGGCCATATTCACAGCTACAAATGGCTTTTTCTTCCGCTCTGAGTTGTAGTGAATGGCCTTGGCTATTACTTCTTTACCGGTACCGGTTTCTCCGGTCACAGAAACATTAATATTGGTTTTCGCTGCTTTTTCCAGCAACCCAAAAATTCGGGTCATAGCCCTGCTGTTGCCTTTTATAGCTTTACCAAAGTCGTACTTCTGTCCCAGTTCTTCTTTGAGGTCTTCTACTTCTTTTCTCAGAGACTGGTGCTCCCTTACACGGGCTATAGCATTCCATAGCAGCTCTTTGGTATTATCGTCTTTGATAAAGTAGTCTGACGCTCCCTTTTTCAGGAGTGCGACGGCAGTACTTACATCCTCCTGACCACTGATAACAATTACCGGAATATCAGGATTGTACTGTTTTATACGGTCCAGTAACTCCACACCATTTATGTCTGGCAATGAATAGTCAATGGTTATCAGTCCCGGCTTCTTTGACAGATTAGCCAGGCAGTCTTTACCAGATGTGTAACGGTGAATCTCATGGTCTGGGTTGAGTGATAAATGATAACCCAGTATTTCACCATACCATGGGTCATCTTCAACGATAAATATCCGGAACTGTTCCATACAGCGAAAATAAATAAAAAAAAATCAACTTTCCGAATTTTGGAAAATACATCTATCATGTGGAATCTGGCATCCTACAAAAAACACACAAAACATTGATTACCAATGAAAAATAAAAAGTGGCACACTGTTGGCTTATACGTAGACAAAATGTATAGAACGTGGAAGCCCTGAATAAATTGAAATTTTTTATAGTAGACGACGATCACTTCAGCAGAATGCTCTATCGCCAGCACCTGCAGAACTTAGGATATAAGAATAACCTGCTTTTTGATAACGGTTTTGACTGTATTAAAAAACTTGACTTATCTCCGGATGTAATATTTCTGGATTATGACATGCAGCCCCTTAACGGCCTGGATGTGCTACAGATAATAAAGCAACACAACCCTGACATTCACCTGCTGATTATATCAGGTAATGAGGATAAGACTATTGAAGATGAAGCACGCAAACACGGTGCAGTAGAATTCATCAGAAAAGGCGATCAGGATCTGGAAATGATAAGCCATACCCTGGAACGTATATATCGTCAGGCAAGCTAGAAGATATTTTAGAATATAATAAAAATAATTTTGTTAACCATTAACAAGTAAATAACTTTTTATGTAGATTTGTTTTGCTCACATTCTGTGGAAAATCAGAATATGGTGTGCACAGTGATTTTATTATATTTGAATTAGTAAAAGCACTGTCATTCTTCACCAAAAAATGGCAAGGCAAATGAAAAAGATAAATGCTTTAGCGATCGTTGGCTTACTTATGGTGGGATGCACGTCTTATTCTCTGGCACAGAATACTTCTATAGCATCAGCCTCAGCCAACATTGTAGCGCCGATGAGTCTGGCAAAGACAGACGATATGCAGTTCGGTAATGCGGCAGTATCAGGGGCTACGGGAGGAATGGTAATACTTTCTCCCGATGGTATGCGGACAACCGGAGGCAGTGGTGTAACTTTGCCAGCCACAACAGGCGCAATATCTGCTGCGAAATTTACTGTAGCAGGTGCGCCAGGCTTTACTTACGCTATTACGCTGCCGGCAAGTACAGTAATAAACGGCCCAGGCACAGCGAATTTATTGGTCGATGCCTTTACAAGTATTCCTTCAGCCACAGGCACATTAACTGCGGCAGGAACACAAGTACTGAAAGTAGGTGCCAGACTCAATATAAACGCCGCCCAGTCTCCGGGACTGTACACTAACGCATCAGGAGTGCCAGTAACAGTGAACTATAACTGATACTGACAGTAACTCCGGGACATTAGTCCGACTGTGTAATAGTAATATTTAAAACAACCTGGTTTTTTAAATCAATTACAAACACATGAGGACAACACTCAACACTACAATGTCTGGCCTGCGCAAATACACTGCGGCAGGCATATTCTCTCTCTTTATTGTATCATTATTACTTACCGCCGGCGCTGCCAGAGCTCAGGGCGACTTACTTATTTCTCCATTGCGGCTGGTGTTTGAAGGCAGCAGGAAATCGCAGGAAATAAGTCTGGCCAACGTAGGTAAGGATACTGCTACCTACCAGGTATCAATAGTGGATATAAGAATGAAGGAAGATGGCTCATTTGAAACCATCACCACACCTGATAGCGGACAGAACTTTGCCGGAAAAAATATGCGTTTCTTCCCCCGTAAGGTAACACTGGCACCTAATGAGTCGCAGGTGGTGAAAGTACAGACTATGAAAACCAGCCAGCTGGCGCCTGGAGAGTACCGCTCTCACCTATACTTCCGTGCAGTGCCGGATGAAGAGCCACTGGGCGAGAAAAAGAAAGGAAAAGATACGGCGGGCATCTCTATACAGTTGAAGCCAATATTCGGCATTACGATACCAGTAATCATACGCATAGGCGAAAACAATGCTGATGTAGCACTCTCCAACCTCTCAGTTGTTCAGGGACCTAACGGAAAACCGATAGCAACAATGCACTTTAACAGAAGTGGTCTTATGTCGGTATACGGCGATCTCGTTATCAGCTATGTATCCCCATCGGGCAAGAGTACGCAGATGAAACTGGTAAAAGGCATTGGCGTATATACCCCCAATACCAAAAGAATTTTCAGCGTAGAGCTGGATGATGAAAAAGCATTTGACATACATAAAGGCAAGCTAAGGGTAGTGTATACATTGCAAAGCAATGCAAAGAACCCACCTGTAAAAGAGGCGGAACTGGAGCTGAAATAAAATAAGTATACAAGCCGAAAAGCTATAGAAAGGAAAATGTACAAACTGAAGAAACACAGATCGGGAATAGCGGCAGTGGTACTGTTGCTGCTGCTGACCGCATTCAGCGGAGCTGCACAACAACCACCACCAAGGCCTATATCGGTATCATTTAACCCTGCACTGGGATTACGCTTTGGTGCGTTTTTCCAGAGTTCATCGGGTGGCTCTGTCATTATATCACCTGCGGGTATAAGAACAGCTACCGGCTCTGTGGTACTTGCCGATCTGGGATATGTATATGGTGCTGCCCAGTTTGATATTATTGCCAACCCCGGTACACTTGTTTCCATTCTCAACGGCCCCGATGCAACCCTTACCGGTAGCGGCGGAGGTACTATGACAATGCATATAGGTAGCTCGCTCCCTGCTACGCCACTCATTACATCGGCAGTACCGCCGGCATATACTACGGTATCTATAGGTGGTACACTTACTGTCGGGAGTCCGGTTGCCAATCCTTCAGGTGCATATACAGGCTCATTCTATGTGACATTTGTCCAGGAATAGGATGTGCAACTCCCTGAAAAAATCTATCTTTCGCGGCAGATAATGAATACAGGTAACCAGCAACGTATCACTTACAAACTATGGCCGTTAGGCGCTTCCCGCTCCCTGCTGCTACGGCTGGTTATGTGTCTCCTGTTTTCGGCACCGGTACTACTGTATGCACAGAGTGAAGAATCGGACGAAGAAATGGCAGATGAAATCTCAATTGCCCTGGAAGTGAAGGGTGTTGGCAATACTGATGTACCTGCACTATACTTAGATAAAGATGTTTACCTGTCTATTACTTCTGTTTTCGATTTTATCAAGATAAGGAATGTACCCTACCGCTCTCTGGACACAGTAAAAGGCTTTTATATCAATGAGCAGGATACATTCCTTATCAGTAAGCCTTCAAACAGGATATTCTTTAAAGGAACGGAATACGATGTGTCTGACCACGGTTTTCTGCGTACAGAGACAGGGCTGTATCTGAACCTTAAATATTTCCAGAGCATTTTTGGCCTGGACTGTATCTTTTACTTCCGCAGGCTGGTAGTGACCATGTCATCTGACAAAGAGCTACCTGCTATAAAAGAAGCCCGCCTGGAGCTGATGCGTAAGAATGTAAACCGGCTGAAGGGAGAAGTAAAAGCAGATACAGTAATACCACTGAAACAACCCTTTTTTCACTTTGGTATGGCCGACTGGGCAGTTATGTCTTCCCAACAGTCAGAAGGCGGCGACCTTACAACTGTGAACCTGAGCATGGGCGCAGTGCTGGCCGGCGGGGAGCTCAACACTTCTCTTAACTACTACAGCCGGCAGGAGTTTACAGAGAAGCTGCAGTTTTACCAGTGGCGTCATGTGAATAATGATGCCAGGGCAGTAAAGCAGGTGGCACTGGGAAAAATATTTACACAGTCTACCTCTACCCTTTATGCACCGGTGGTGGGTGTGCAGGTGTCCAATGCATCTACATTATACAAGCGCTCCTATGGCTCTTATACATTAAGCAATACTACTGAGCCGGGATGGATAGTAGAGCTGTATGTAAATGATGTACTTGTAGACTACACCAAGGCAGATCCATCAGGATTCTACACCTTCGAAGTGCCACTGGTTTATGGATTTACTTCTGTGAAACTGAAGTTCTATGGTCCATATGGCGAAACAAGGTCCAGCCAGCAATATGTCAACGTTCCATTCAACTTTATACCGGCAAAATCATTTGAATATTCTATAAACGGCGGGCTGGTAGAAGATGGTAAAGACTCTAAGTTTTCCAGGGTTAATATGAAGTACGGCCTGTCAAGGCATATAACACTAGGTGGCGGTAGTGAATACCTTACCTCTGTCACATCGGGCCACATGATGCCGTTTTTAAACTCATCTGTGCGGCTGGCTCCACGCCTGCTGCTATCGGCAGAGCATGCCCATAGTGTTCGCTCGCGCGCTATACTCAGCTACCGCATGCCCAAAGGCATGCAGTACGAGCTGGACTATACCAACTATGTACCCGGACAGACTGCGATATTCTATAACTTCAGAGAAGAGCGGAAAGTAATTGTTTCTGCTCCGCTGCATGCGAAAAGACTTTCGCTATTTGCCCGCCTGACGCTGGACCAGATAGTACTTCCCTATACCCAATACACCAACTCAGAACTGGCACTAACCGGCTTTGCAGGAAAAGTAGGGGTAAATGTGAGCTCGTTCACCTCATTTACCCGCGATGGCAATCCTTACTTTTATAGCGTAGGCTCTATATCGCTGCCACTTCCTAAAAGATTATTGATTACAGGTCAGATGCAGTATGACCATAAGCTGAACAGCCCGGTATTTACAAAACTAACTGCAGAGAAAAACCTGAAAGGAAAAGGCGTTATCAGCTTTGCGTATCAGGAATATTTCAACATAAGCCGGCGCAACTTTCTGCTGGGTATCAGATATGACCTGTCATTTGCCAAGGCTGCATTATCTGTGCTGGCAGGTAGTAACAACTCATACAGCCGGATACAGGCAGCATCGGGCAGCATAGTAGTGGATAAAAAATCGGGCTACCTGCATGCCAGCAACAGAACACATGTAAGTAAAGGTGGACTGACCATAGAACCATACCTGGACATGAATGCCAATGGCCGGCGTGATGATGATGAACCCAGGGTTCCCGGCCTGCGGGTACAACTGAACGGGGGACGGGTTATATACGATGAAAAAGATACAATGATACGCATCGTAGATCTGGAGCCATATAATCACTACCTGATAGAACTGCTGCGCAACAGCTTTGATAACATATCATGGCAGATAAAAAACACTACGCTCAGTGTGACACCCGGCCCCAATGACTTCACGCTGATACAGGTACCGGTAATGGTTGTAGGCGAAGCGTCAGGTACTGTATCAAAGGCATCAGAGCCTGGCAGAGAGCCAATGGGTATAGGTCAGATAATCATGAACATCTATGACGGTAGCAATAGAAAAGTAGCCCGTGTAGTAACAGAATCAGACGGATACTTTAATTATCTGGGTCTGGCACCAGGCACCTACACAGTGCGCCCCGATGACACACAGATGGAACGGCTGCAACTCTATGCAGCACCGGCATCCCGCAGTATAACAATTAAATCAGGGGTGGATGGTGATGTTGCTGATGGACTGGACTTTGTTATTGCCCCACGCAAATAAGGCCTCATTACCCATATTATTGAAGCCTGATATCACTAACGGGTAAACGTTGTACTACAGTTAACAGGTACCCCCTGCGTAATCGCACTCCAGTTGATAACAATGCGATTGGCGGTATATTTCCCACTGCCTGATATAGATGAATTACCCACTGTCTGTGTTGGTATTTCTATTGTATTGTCGTCACATTTCACTATTCCGGTTACCGGCAAGCCTCCCAGGCTGCTAAGTGTAATGTTTGTAGTTGTAGTTGCCTGAATGTTGCAGGTATAATAATTCTGCCCGGTAGATGCACAATAATCACTACCCGAATAAGTACCTACCAGATAATTACCACAATCTGTAGGATACACAGGATCATTATTCGATTTATCCTTACAGCCGGCTAATACTATTCCCATGGCAAGTATTAACCCTATAGACTTTTTACCAACAGATATATTCACCATTTCTCTTTGTACAAAGATACCGTGTTACTGATACAATTATACCATCAGGTAACCTACATAAGTAAAAGGGCACCCTGTTGAGGTGCCCTTTGTTTCAGTATATCTGGTATTTATTAGTTGTAGTTAACCGTTACAGGTACACCAGTTGCATTTGTGTACAGACCAGCAGCCTGTGCAGCAGCTACGTTCAGGGTAGCACCTACGTTCAGGGTTTCAGTACCAGAAGCACTCAGTGTGCCGGTAGCTGATGGTGAGCTGGTAAAGTTGTCAACGGTCATGTTATGCGAAGCACCGTCAGAGATAGTGCAGCTTGTAGGAAGTGTTATTGCGTAAGTATAAGAAGCCTGACCAGAAACTGTGAAGCTTGCAGCAGACACAGTACCTGTAGTAGCAGGAAGGGTTACACCACCTGCGCCACCAGTAGTACGGGTACCGGCAGGGTCCAGAACGGCAGTACCAGCGATGGTAGCAGAAACGGCTACGTTACCAAAGTTCATATCTACCGTTTTAACGATAGAGATAGGAGTGATGATATTAGCCGACGCAGAAGCAGTAGCGGTAGCCTGAGCATGAGATGCAGTTGCAAAACCGATTACAGCAACGAAAGAGAGAGCGAGCGACTTAACGATGTTTTTCATTTTATTTGTTTTAAAGAGTGTTTTTGTTTGTTTGTTTGACAGATATATAACCAACTGCATGCCAAAATCACAAAACACTGGTTATCAATAACTTGAAAAATAAACAATGAAAATAACGTCCAAAAAACGGAACATTATTCCATAATGCGGACATATACGAAATGATAGATACCGGATACTAAAAGGAAAGAATCGCTACGTACCTTCGCTGCTCTCGGATGCCATGACCCACAATAACAATTCTGGTAAATACCTTACGGCAGGGATGATTATATCCATGTTCCTATGGGGACTCAGCTGGCCGTCGGGCAAAGTACTTTCCGGCTATTGCAGTGTTGTCAACTTTACCGTATACCGCTATGCAGTTGTAGTACTCACCACCGCTGCCTTACTGCCCCTCACAAAAGTGTCGTTCCGCATCAGGCGAAAGGGTATACCAGTGGTACTGGCTTCAGGAGTACTGCTAGCTGCCTACTCCTTCTTTTTTTTCATGGGTCTGAAAAAAGGTGCTCCGGGAGCAGGAGGGGTACTGGTAACAGTGATGAACCCCATCATGGCTTACTCACTGGGCATAGCGCTCAGCAGGCGCATGCCATCCCGCAACGAGCTTACCGGACTCATATTGGGCCTGGCAGCCGGAGTTATTCTGCTGAAACTGTGGAGCAGCACAGATGCCCTGTTTGACAGTGGTAATGTTTTCTTTTTGCTGGCAGCCTTTACCTGGTCGGTAATGAGTAAGTTCACTTCACAAGGCAGTAAATATGGCGCTTCACTTTCTTTCAGTTTCTGGCAATACCTGGTAACTCTTATCTGTTTCATACCATTTGTAAATACTGCAGAGCTACAGCAGGCGCTCAGAATTACTGATTTCCGTTTCTGGGGCAATCTTATATTCAGCTCAGCAATTGTTACATCAGGCGCTACCAGTATCTACTTTTATACAACTACACGCCTGGGAGCAGAAAAAGCCAGTAGTTTCATTTTCCTTGTACCCGCAGCTGCAGCCCTCTCTTCATGGGCATTGCTGGGAGAGCAGTTGCAGCCACACACCCTCATAGGGGGTATAATGGGTATAGCGGCAGTATATATCATGAATAGAAAGCATCGCAGCTGACCATTCTTAACAGACTGCCACGGAAAAAGGTAAATTTGTTACATCAAACGATAACAGCAATACCACTTAAACAACATACTTCTATGAAAGAAATGCCGGTAACCGTTCGCCGCTCCATTGAGATCATGGGGATATGCACCCTGGGACTTGTAATAGTGGTGGGGCAAAGTGTTATTATGCCGCTACTGCTGGCCGCATTCATATCCGTACTGCTACTGCCGCTAATGCGATGGCTTATAGCGCACCGTGTACCGGAGATAATAGCCATTACCCTTTCCATAGCGGTACTGATAATAGTAGTGGCCGGTATTGGCACATTCCTGTCATGGCAGATAGCGGGGTTTCTGAGCGACGTTGAATCTATAAAAGAGAACCTGCTGCAACACTGGAACAAGCTAAGCAGCTGGATTACCGCACAAACACACCTCACTGTCAATGAACAGATGACCGTAATAAAGAATCAGGGGAAGAATGCTGGCGATAATGTTACCAAATACTTTTCTGACGCTTTTTCCTCACTCAGTAACCTTTTCGTTTTTGCTGGTCTGGTACCGGTTTATGTATTTCTCATCCTGTTTTACCGTAATCTGCTGGTACGTTTCATATATCTGTGGTTTGATGAGGAACAGCATCCACGGGTAAGGGAAGCTACCCGTGAAACTGAGGTTATTGTAAAATACTATCTGGTAGCACTGCTGATACAGATAGCATACCTGACCATACTATTGGGCGGCATACTGATGGCCATGGGTATAAAGCATGCTATACTCATAGGCATCACCTTTGCCATTCTTAATCTCATCCCCTACATAGGGGCACTTATAGGCAATATTATAGGTGTACTGCTTACACTTACCACATCGCAGGATATGTGGCAGATATGGGCAGTACTGGGCACAATAGCATTTGTACAGTTTCTGGACAATAATATACTGATGCCCCGTATAGTAGGCTCCCGTGTGAAGGTGAACGCGCTTATGAGCATAGTAGGCATAGTGCTGGGCGGTACACTGGCAGGCGTATCTGGCATGTTTCTCAGCATACCGGTGATGGCTGTGCTGAAAATAATGTTCGACAAATCGCCTAACCTGAAGCAGTGGGGATACCTGCTGGGTGACGACAGGCCCGACAAGAGTGTGTTTTTTAATGCAGCAAAGAGAAAAGATAACGACACTGCCGATAAATAAACGACTCATACCCACCCGTTCCAACCGCACTACATTTATCCAACCGTACTCATATGCTGAAACGCATTCCATACCATACCGCAAGAAATCTGATAACCATTATCAGTGTAGCCGTAATTCTGTTTCACCTGCTGGTGCTTACCGGTATTATACCCTACAGTATAGTGTGGGGCGGGCGGCTTAAATCTCAGGAACAGATGCGAACATCTGAAATAGTATCACTTATCATTAATGCGCTGCTGGTAGCACTGCTATGGATAAAGAAAAGCCCCAGGCGGGGAGTACAGTTTACCCGCATTGTTATGTGGCTGTATGTACTGCTTTTTGCACTCAATACGGTCGGCAACCTGATGGCAGCCAGCATATGGGAAAAAGTACTCTTCACACCGCTTACCTTATTACTGGCTGTATTATGCGCCCGTATAGCAACGTATAAACCATATTAACAACCAACGCCCAAACGTACATCTTCATACATGCACACCCCATACATTCATAACTTTACAGGAACAATAAAACAAGGAACCTATGTATCAGCTAATTGCATCTGCCGCAGTATGCCTTATGGCACTCATTAGTTCCCTGCCATCAACCGCGCAGACATCGAAAGGAATAGCGGGCAAAGAAGTAACCTATACCGATACGAAAGGTACAGTGCTGAAAGGCTATATAGTTTGGGATGGTTCCATACAGGGAAAACGCCCTGCAATAGTAGTGGTACCAGAATGGTGGGGTAATAATGAGTATGCCAGAAAACGAGCCCGGATGCTGGCAGAGCTGGGTTATATAGCCATAGCGGCCGATATGTACGGTGACGGCAAAACGGCTGACAATCCTGATAATGCTAAAGAATATGCCATGCCCTTCTACAAAAACCCGGCACTGGGGCAGGAACGTATAGAGGCTGCTATGAAAAAAATAGCCGGATACAAAGAGACCGATAAAGACAGAATTGCCGCGATAGGATATTGCTTTGGTGGCAGTATGGTGCTGAATGCCGCAAAAATGGGTAGCAACCTGAAAGGGGTTGTCAGCTTTCACGGAGGCCTGGCTACTGCTCCGGCATCTAAGGGGAGCGTAAAAGGCAGTATTCTTGTATGCCATGGTGCGGCAGACAAGTTTGTTCCGGAGGAAGATGTCAACAGCTTCAGGAAGAACCTGGATGAGGCAGGGGTAACATACAGATTCCTCACCTACCCCGATGCGACACATGCTTTTACCAATCCCGATGCTACTGCAACAGGTAAAAAGTTTGGGATGCCCATATCCTATAACAAGCAGGCCGACGAGCAATCATGGAATGATATGAAGGCCTTCCTGAAGTCAGTACTGTAGCATAAGGCTATTATGGATCAAGCGAAAAAGTTGGGGGAATGATGTAATAGTTTGTTTTTTTGTGTTCAGACGAGATGAGCATACAAGACAACTATACGGCGCTGGTGTCGCTGTTATTACCGGAAGGGACCTTAGCGTA
>JAUIBA010000032.1 GCA_030427635.1 Bacteroidia bacterium | reverse complement strand
GATTTAAAAAGGGCATAGCTTTTTATAGCTAATTTCCACCCTCAAAAACTGTTACCTATGTGTCCGGTACGTTGTTACCTATGTCCCCGGTCTATACACTCCCCCCAGGGGGGAGAGATGTTTTGTGTTTGTGTTGTCCGGAGTATTGTTTAGTGACTGCATAAATATGCGCAGTACTTTTTTTATGGGAGATTTTGAGAGTTATATCTGTTAAGAGTATTGATAGTTAATCGTTTACATAATTGTCTCAATTGCCAAACTGAGCAAAAAGTTCGCAAAAATTACTCGCGGGAAATTTAAAATATGAGGCTGATTTGTGCATAGGATTCATGGTTTGTTTTGTGGTGCAAAGGTCGGGTAATATGGGGGGGGATTGGTGATATTGTGGATAAGTTATTCAGAGGTGGTATGGTTCAGGGAGTGTATTAGTGAACGGGAGCTGTGCCTGTGTGCTGGTTGTTGGCGGGGACGCCAACAACGGCGGAAAGTGCGCAATACTTTTTTTGTGAGAGGTTTTGAGTGTTATGTCTATTAAGTATATTGATAGTTAATTGATTACACAGTCTTTCCAATAAATAAACTGCGCAAAAAGTTCGCAAAAATTACTCGCGGGAAATTTAAAATATGAGGCTGATGTGAGCATAGGATTCAGGGTTTGTTTTGTAGTGCAAAGGTCGGGTAATATGGGGTGGTATGGGTGATATTGTGGATAAGTTATTCAGGGAGGGGATTAGTGAACGGGTGCTGTGACCTTGTGCTGGTTGTTGGCGTGGACGCCAACAACGGCGGAAAAATTTAGAATATGAGGCTGATGTTTGCATAGGGTTCAGGGTTTGTTTTGTGGTGCAAAGGTCGGGTAATATGGGGTGGTATGGGTGATATTGTGGATGAGTTATTCAGAGGGGGTATTAGTGAACGGGTGCTGTGCCTGTATGTTGGTTGTTGGCGGGGACGCCAACAACGGCGGAATATGGGGTGGTATGGCGATATTGTGGATAAGTTGCGGGTAGTATGTAATACTTTTGAATTGAGTTAAAGCATGGCCGTATATAATCTCAGGTGCAATATCGTGTATTGATTGTGCGTTTGTATATATATGAATCAACAGGTATTTGCTGCGACGGATAATTACATCAGTACTCTTTTTGCAGAGGAAGATGAGGCGCTGAAAGAGGCGCTGGAAAATAATGAGGCGGCAGGAATGCCTGCTATAGACATATCGCCGGTACAGGGACGGTTGCTACAGGTGCTGGCACATATGTGCGGTGCAAGGCATGTGCTGGAGCTGGGTACGCTGGGAGGTTACAGCACTATATGGCTGGCGCGTGCACTACCTGCGGATGGCAGGCTGATAACTGTGGAGCTGATGCCTGAATATGCCAGTGTGGCCCGCACGAATATAGATCGGGCTGGCATAGGAGAAAAGGTAGCAATAAGAGTGGGCCGAGCACTGGATGTACTGGCTATGCTGGAAAAGGAGGGGGTACCGCCATTTGACATGATATTTATGGATGCAGACAAGCCACCATATACGGAGTATCTGGAATGGGCCTTGCGCCACTCAAGGCCGGGGACGGTGATAGTAGCAGATAATGTAATACGGGGTGGCAGAGTGCTGGATGCCAACAGCAGTGACCCCGCGGTAAAAGGTGTGCAGCGGTTTAACGAGGCACTGGCAGCTGCCAAAGGTGTGACACAGGTGGTGATACAGACAATAGGGGCGAAGGAGCATGATGGCGTGGCAATAGCTGTGGTAAGCTGATATGGCAGTATTGCCAGTATAGTAAAAGAGCCTTATGAGGGGATTAATCCTGCATAAGGCTCTTTTCTTCTTTGCCGTTAGTTTGCTATCAAAGCAGATGCTCGCGGCGCTGCTGCTGTCTTTTTTCTTCCAGCTCTTCCTCTCTGATCTGCTCTTTGTCGTAAGCGCGGATAATCTGTTTTACCAGACGGTGGCGTACAACATCGGCCTCATCGAGCTGAATGTGTGCAATGCCATCAATATTCTGCAGAATGCGCGCTGCTTTCTGCAGGCCGCTCTTCTGGTTTTTAGGCAAATCTATCTGTGACAGATCGCCGGTAATGATGGCTTTGGCAGATGCGCCTATACGTGTAAGGAACATCTTCAGCTGAAGGTCGGTAGCGTTCTGTGCCTCATCCAGTATGATAAAGGCATTGTCAAGCGTACGACCACGCATATAGGCCAGAGGCGCTATCTCAATGATACGGTTAGACATATAATAGTTCAGCTTGTCGCTGGGTATCATATCGTCCAATGCATCATAGAGCGGACGCAGGTACGGGTCTATCTTTTCCTTGAGGTCGCCGGGCAGGAAGCCGAGGCTTTCGCCTGCTTCTACCGCGGGACGTGTAAGGATGATTTTGCGTACTGCTTTGTTTTTCAGTGCACGTACTGCCAGGGCTACTGCGGTATAGGTTTTACCGGTACCGGCAGGGCCTACAGCAAAGATGATGTCGTTCTTTTCAGAGACCTGTGCCATCATCTGCTGGTTTTTGGTTTTGGCACGTACTACACGACCATTGGGACCAAAAACGAGGATATCGTTAGTGGATGGGTCCTCGGTAAGAGGTTCCTGATCGTCATCGCCCAGAATGCGCGCAAAATAGTTTTCAGAGAGATGCCCGTTGCGCTCCAGGTACTGAATCACCTGGCTGATTTTTGCCTGTGCATTTGCTACTTCATCGGGCTGCCCTGATATTTTTATCTGGGAGCCGCGTGAGAGCAGTTTCAGCAGTGGGAATCTGCGCTTCAGAATCTCAAACTTGCTGTTGTTAACGCCAAAGAACTCAATGGGGTTAACACTTTCGAGGTTAATGATGGCTTCTGTCAAGGTGTTGCGGTTTTAATGGTTAACGTAGATAAATAAAACTACAAATAGCATACCATCAACATTGGAACAGGGCATTAAGGCTGTGTTAAAATAACTGAGCAGACCAACGACAGCAACCGGTTCTGTTAAATGCGGTATCCTTTTGCTTTAAATTCTTCCAACTTAGATGCGATAGTGGGGTTGCTGAGAGCGAAGATGCGCGCGCAGAGTACTGCTGCATTTCTGGCTCCTGCCTTACCTACTGCCAGTGTACCTACGGGCAGGCCGGCCGGCATCTGCACGATGCTGTAAAGGGCATCAATGCCACCAGGAAGGCCACCATCCAGCGGAACACCCAGTACAGGAAGTGAGGTGTAAGCAGAACAAACGCCTGGGAGGGCTGCTGCCATACCTGCTGCTGCTATTACTGCACCAAAGCCATTGGCCTGAGCGTTTACCATCAGCTCTCTTACCTGGTCGGGGTTGCGGTGAGCTGAAGCCACTATCATTTCATTTTCAATGCCAAACCAGCTGAGCCAGTTACTACCTTCCTGCATTACTGCTTCATCGGTCTTAGACCCCATGATGATCATTACTTTCATTGCGTATAAAATTAATTGTAAGTGAAATTAGATACAGATACACAAATTACTCCCGCAGAATTATCCACGAGCCTGTATAACTTTTTTTGCATTATGTGATTTCCGGAGGAAAAACCGCAGCAAAACTGCTGTATCCTGCGCCTATTGCAGTGCCTGTACTGCACACCATGCCATTATACCCATACCGGTAATCATGGACTCTTCATTAATATCGAAGCGGGGATTGTGCACGGGGGCCAGAAACTCCTTGTCTTCTCTGTTGGTACCTATGCGGAAGAAACAGCCCGGCATGTGCTGGGTATAAAAGCTGAAGTCCTCGGCAGCCATACGCATATCCAGCTCGTGTACATTGTGGTTACCTACATAATCCTGTGCCCATGCCGTGGCTTTATGTGTAAGGTCGGGGTCATTGAACAGCATAGGATAGCCTACCGGTATCTCTACTGTAGCCTTTGCACCATATGCGGCACAGGTCTGCTCTGTGAAGTCTTTAATGAGTTTGTGGGCTTCATAGCGCCACTTTTCATCCATGGCACGGAAGGTGCCCAGTATTTCCACTTTACCGGGGATGACATTGGTAGCAAAGCCACCGGCAATGCGCCCGAAGGTGAGTACTGATGGTATAAGAGGATTGCTGCGGCGGGATATTACCTGCTGCAGGCCTGAGATGACGAGTGCTGAAATGGCGATGGGGTCAATGGTCTGGTGGGGTAGGGCAGCGTGGCCACCTTTTCCCTCTATGGTGATATATACCTCATCGGCACTGGCCATATACTGCCCGGCACGGAAGCCGGTAGTGCCTGTAGGCAGGTGGGGGTAAACATGCAGTGCAAATATGGCTGATGGCTTAGGATTTTCCAATGCGCCATCGGCTATCATGAGGCTGGCACCGCCGGGGTGTTTTTCCTCGCCTGGCTGGAAGATAAGCTTTACTGTGCCATCCCACTCCTGTCGTGTATTGTGCAGGATGCGTGCCGCACCCAGCAGGCAGCTGGAGTGTACATCATGGCCGCATGCATGCATGACACCATCATTCTGCGAGCGGTAAGGAGTATCATTTTCTTCCTGAATGGGCAGGGCATCCATATCGGCACGGAGGGCAATGCATTTGCTGTGTGGATTGCGGCCCTCTATAAGTGCTACGATACCTGTGCGGGCTACTGAGCGCATAGATGTAATGCCAATGGCTTTAAGCTCTGCCTCTATGAATGCAGCTGTATTATGCTCCTGAAATGAGAGTTCGGGATGGGAATGAATATGGTGACGTATCGACTGTACGTGAGGATAATATTCATTTGCCAGTGTCTGTATCTTTTGTTTCAGCGGTTGCATATACATTCAATTTAAGGCGGGTAAAGGTAGAGATTTTGTCTTAAGTGCTTTCATGTTGTTATTTTCTATAGTGAGTTCATGAATTAACATTAAGTAATTGTTAAGTTTTAGTAACTTTATGTTGAACCGGTAAATATCATGTTCAGAATAATATTCATAGCGCTAGGCATACTGCTGTACTTCCCTGCCGGAAGTGTGGCTAAGGTATGTACTCCTGTAGCGGATGTGCGTTTTGAATTTTATGGGGATACCATCTCTCTGAAAGGGCTGAATGCCCACTTTGTAGATTTTCATGGTGTACTTACCGATGAAGGAGTAGGTGCTTTCTATGCAGAAATGGACCATGCAGGTTTTGGTGCATTAATTACCTCCCTTAATAACTACCGTAATGAGCGCAGGCCCGATGACTGGATGTACTACCAGCTGATAAGGAAAACAGCAGAATATCTGAGCCCTAAAAGTGAAGACTACATCAGGTACACTTTATATAAATGGTATTTCCTGAACAAGACCGGGTATGATGCGGTACTGAATGTAGCCGGAGATAAGCTGCTGTTTTATGTGCAGTGTGATGAAAATATATATGATATTCCCTTCCACATGCGTAATGGTAAGCAGTATGTATGCCTTAACTACCATGACTATGGTGCTATAGACTTCAGGAAGACAAAATTTACCATGCTGAACAAGACGGTAACAGAAGCGCAGCATGGATTTTCGTACAAGCTGACTCAGATGCCTGAGCTGAAAGGTGCGGAGTATGAAGAGAAGGAGCTTTCATTTAATTATAAAAATGTGCGCTACTCATTTCACATAAAGCTGAATACTGGTGTAAAAAATATTTTCACCAATTATCCGGTAGCAGATTATCAGCTATACTTTAATATGCCGCTGAGTAGTAAGACTTATGAGTCGCTCATACCGCAGCTGAAAGAGAGTGTATATAGTATGGGGGTAAGGGAAGGCGTAGATTATCTGATGCGTTTTACCCGGTATGCATTTTTATATAAGCCAGATGGCGAAAACTTTGGAAAGGAGAAAAGATTGCTGCCAGAGCAGACGCTGCTCTCTGATGCCAGCGACTGTGAAGACAGGGCGGCATTGTTTTTTTATCTGGTAAAAGAGATATACAATCTGCCCATGATAGTGCTGGCATATCCTGAGCACGTAACTATAGCTGTACAGTTTGACAAGCCGATAGGAACTCCTATTATATATAATGGACGCAAATACTCATTGTGCGATCCTACACCTCAAAAAACAGACATGCCTATAGGTAAGCTACCCCGCGAATGGAGTAATAAACAGTATGAGGTAGCACTGGTATATGAGCCCGTGCAATAAGTGTTACTTAATATTTTCTTTCAGTTAAAAATCTGGTTCTTGCTTCACTGCATACATCAGGCAGATATGCGTGTATTATGCCTATGGATGCAACACAATAAGTTTCTTAATAAATTAGTAATATCCGTTTATTGAATAGTGGTGGAAGTCACAGCTAATTTTGAGGCTTCAGGAACTAACAATAGGGGGCGGAAAAACGCCATACAGGTAGGATGTGTTGTAACTGAAAGCTAAAATAATGGATACATATAAATCGAAAGTATGTAAATATTATTTTTATTACTAAGCGTGCTTGATAGTAATATTATTTTTGTTAAATTTGCTTCCAAACCGCTTTTTAAAACTATTTTATAACTATTTGAAACATTAGAAAGAGGTAAAAAGAACGTTCAGGGGACATATCGCTACATACAGCAGGCAGGCACTATTATGTCTGTCTTATGTGTCTATATATCAACTGAATGCTATAAACTTTGTAACTAAGAAAATAGGTCTAAAACCATCAGTTTTATGAGAAAATTCTATTCCGGATTATTACTCTTCACCGTAGCATTGTTGTTTGCAGGGAGTATTTCTGCGCAGACAATTTCCTATACAGCGGTAGTATCGTCCTGTGGTAACGGAAGTATTACATTATCATCGGTACATATCACAGATGGTACCGGGATTGTGATTGCTGGTGCCAACATGCCAAGGATATATTATCGTAAAAACAGTGGTGCATGGGTATCCAGTGCCGGATCAATGACAAGCGGCTCTGCAACTGATGGTTTCTGGAGTTTTGTAATGTCGGAATCTGCAATGGGAGGCCTTACTGCCGGTAATACTGTACAATATTATGTAATAGCACAGAATGCTACTACTGTGGCATCGGAGCCTGCAGGTGTGGTAGCAACTGATGTTAATACTATTATAACTCCGCCGGTTTCACCGGAGTCGCTTACTGTAAATGCATTTCCAACAGATATTGGTGGTGTACCATTTGCATGTGAGGGTACAACAACAACTTTATCCAGTTTCCCCGCTGGTGGTAACTGGACCAGCAGTACACCTGCTACAGGTACTGTATCGTCATCAGGTGTAGTAGGCGGTATTGCAGTTGGCACCACAGAAATAACTTATACGATTCCATCGACCGGATGTTTCCGTACGCGTGTTGTTACAGTTAATCAGACTCCTACTGTGACAACAGTTCCGGATCCTGCTGTATTATGCCGGGGCAGTTCTTATACCTTTAGTGGTGTACCTGCAGGTGGTACCTGGTCAACAACGGGTTACACTGTAGCGAATGTCAATGTAAGTACCGGAGCTGTAACAACTGTAGGTGGTACGACGACGGCGTCTTCTACAATAACCTATACACTGGGTACAGGTTGCCGTGCTGTAACTCCTATAACTGTAAACGGCACGCCAGTAATTACGGTGTCCACGCCTCCAATGTGTGAGGGTACTACAAGATCGCTTGGAGCTAACATGACAGGTGGTACATGGTCATCTGCTGATAATGCGATAGCGTCTATTACATCAAGTACGGGTTTCTTATCAGCAGTAGCTGCAGGTATTACTGATATCTCCTACGTAATGCCGCTTACAGGCTGTTTTACAACAAAGGAGGTTACGGTGAATGCTTTACCATCTGTAATTACCGGTGGCCCTGAGGTTTGTTCGGGCAGTACTATTGCGATGTCCAGCACACCTGCAGGTGGTACATGGACAAGCAGTACTTCTGGTGTTGCTTTTGTGAACAGCTCTACTGGTGTTGTAACCGGAAATACTTCCGGTACCGCCAGAATCACATACAGCTTTACATATGCTCCATCAGCGGTATGTGTGCGTACAACTGTGGTAACTGTTAATCCGCTTCCTGCAATCATTTCCGGTACCAGCAGCGTGTGTGTAGGTAACACCACATCTTTAAGCTCTGCAACTGCCGGGGGCACATGGAGTAGCAGCGATGCAGGTGTAGCAAATATTACAGACCCGACCATGGGTGTAATCACTGGTGTATCGGCAGGCACTGCTACAATTACTTATATGGTGTCTCCATCGGGATGTTTCAGAACCATGGTAGTAACCGTAAATCCACTGCCTGCTACTATAGGTGGCACACTGGCAATATGCGAAGGACTTACGACAACACTTACAAATAGTACTGGTGGCGGTACATGGAGCAGCAGCACAACCGCTGTTGCCACTATTAATGCATCAACAGGGCTTGTAAATGCCATGACAGGCGGTACAAGTACAATAACATATCGTCGTACATCAACCGGTTGTATTGCAACGAGTGTACTGACAGTTAATTCAACCCCTGCAGTACTGAGCGGTGCAACCAATCTGTGTGTTGCCGGTACAACAACACTGACCTGTACAGATGGGGGGGGCACATGGGTGTCATCAAATACATCAGTAGCAACAATTGCGGGAACGGGTGTGGTAACTGGTGTAGGTGCCGGGACATCTGTGATAACCTATACTTTACCAACAGGGTGTATACGTACTACAACCGTGACTGTAAATGTAGTGCCATCAGCAGTTAGTGGGGTAATGGTAGTATGTGAAGGTTCATCTACAAATCTTACCAGTACACCTGGCGGCGGTACATGGAGCAGCAGTGATGCAATGATAGCCAGTGTTAACAGCAGTACTGGTGTTGTTACCGGTATGTCGGATGGTACAGCGGACATCACTTATAATGTGGGTGGAGGTGTTAATGGCTGTCTGGCAATTGCTCAGGTTACAGTAAATCCTCGTCCGGCTGTGCTTACTGGTTTCCCATCAGTATGTATAGGATCTGTTACTACATTATTTAGTCTTACAGGTGGTGGCGTATGGACTACTGGTCATCCTGCTATCGCATCTGTGGATGCAACAGGTAATGTGACTGGTCTGACAACAGGAACTGCTTCTATTTCTTATACTCTTTCTACAGGTTGTGCAAGAGTACAGGCGGTAACTGTTAGCAATATTCCTGCTCCTATATCTGGATTGGATGCAGTATGTGTTGGTTCAAATATATCACTTACGTCAGGTCCTGGGGGTGGAACATGGAGCAGTACTGATGTTACTGTTGCAACTATTACAACAACGGGTGTTCTGACCGGAGTATCTAATGGAGTGGTCACCGTAAGTTACATCCTTCCCACCGGTTGTTTCCGTACAAAAGTGGTGACTGTAAATCCGTTGCCAACAGCTATTACCGGTCCGGGTACTGTTTGTGTGGGCTCAGCAATTTCATTATCCAGCACACCAGCCGGTGGTACATGGACATCTTCATTACCCGCGGCTGCGTCTGTTGATGCCATCAGTGGTAATGTAACCGGTTTAACATCCGGCCAGCCCAATATTACCTATACTAATCCTGAAGGGTGCCGTGTTTCAAGAACAATAACAGTTCAGGCGTTACCTAATCCAATATCAGGTGTCGGAATATTATGCCAGAATTCCTCAATCGTGCTTGGCAACTCAAGTTTTGGTGGAACATGGACTAGTGGCAATCCAGCTGTTGCAAGTGTATTGTCAGGGACAGGATATGTAACAGGGAATCTTCCAGGAACTGCAGATATTACCTATACATTATCTTCTGGTTGTTTCAGAACAAAGACACTTACAGTTAATCAGATACCTGACGTAATAGGTAGCCTTACAAATGAAGTTTGTGTTGGCTCATCGATTTCGCTTACAAATACAATAGGTGGTGGTACATGGTCATCATCAGCTACGGCAATAGCGAATGTGAACGTTACTTCCGGCCTGGTTACCGGTGTGTCAGCCGGAACAGCTACGATTACATACAAACTTTCTACAGGTTGTTATGTTACAGATATTGTCACTGTAAATAGCCTGCCTACGGCAATAACGGGAACTGCATCTTTCTGCCTGGGCACAACTACGGTATTATCATCCCTGACTCCAGCAGGAGTATGGGCGAGTGGTAACGCGGCTGTAGCCACAGTTGATGCTTTTGGTGTAGTAAGCAGTGTCTCAGCCGGTACTGCTACAATTTCCTACACGTCGCCATCTATGTGTACTGCGCTGAAAACAGTTACTGTAAACGCGCTTCCGGATGCGATATCGGGTACACTGTCTTTATGTACCGGTAGTACTACCTCTTTGTCAAATACAGCAGGCTATGGTACGTGGGTAAGTAATAATACTGCTGTAGCTACTGTAAATAGCGCAGGTGTTGTAACTGGACAATCGGCAGGTACTGCAGTGATAACATTTACAATGAATACCGGTTGTTTTGCAACGGCAGAAGTTACAGTAAATACAATTCCGGCAACTATTACCGGTGTAGCGGTAGTTTGCGCGGGTGGTAGTACGACAACATTGTCTAGCAGTTCTATCCCCGGTACATGGTCCAGCAGTAATACCAGCATTGCCAGCATTGATATAACAACAGGTGTTGTGGTATCGGGAAGTGTAGGAAATGCTACAATTACATATACTGCAAATAATGGTTGTAAAACAACGCGGAATGTTTCTGTAGTTCCAACGCCTACAGTTCCTTCAGGACTATCATCAGTATGTCAGGGCTCTACGATATCATTAGCATCAGCTCCTGGAGGAGGTACATGGGCTAGTTCAAACACAGCAGTGGGAACGGTAAGTACAACTGGTCTTGTAGGTGGTATAGCTCCTGGTGTTACCATAATATCCTATACTTTGTCTAATGGCTGTGCTGCAGGAAAAGCTGTTACGGTAGATGCTGTAGCCTCACTGACTAGTATTGCTTCGGTATGTGTAGGTTCAACCACAACACTTACTTATGATATTACAGGTGGGTCATGGCTTAGTGGCAATCCGGCTGTTGCAACTGTAGGACTTACTACAGGTGATGTAACCGGCATGGTAGCAGGTACTTCACGTATTACATATGCATTGCCAAGTGGCTGCAGAACATTTTCAATAGTTACAGTAAATGCATTACCAGGAACCAATACAGGTGTGGCTAGTGTGTGTCTCGGTTTGTCAACTACACTTAGTAACACAACTCCGGGTGCTACCTGGAGCAGCTCCAATACAGGTATTGCAACTGTGGGGTCTGCCACTGGTATCGTAGTGGGTACAGGTGTAGGTACTGCTGATATATCTGCTATCAACCCTGCTACCGGTTGTGCACGTGTAACTACTGTTACTGTTAATTCACTGCCTGCAGCTATAACCGGTACCACAAGTATGTGTATCAGCAATACAACAACACTGAATACAACTCCGGCAGGCGGAACATGGACAAGCAGTACTGCAAGTGTGGCGACAGTAGGTTCTGTAACTGGGGTAGTGTATGGTGCATCGGCTGGTACATCTACTATTACTTACCGCCTGAGTACAGGATGTCTTGCAACGAGAGTTGTTACTGTACTGCCAGCACCAACACCTATTACTGGTTCGGGTAATGTGTGTGTAGACGGACAAACCGGATTTTACACACCTACTACAGGTGGTATATGGAGCAGCAGTAATAATGCGATAGCACAGGTGGGAACCGATGGTGTTGTTACTGGTTTCTCTACCGGTGTTGCTAATATCAGCTATGTATTAGGTACTACCTGCTATGCAACAAAGGCGGTGACCGTACTGCCGGTAGTAGCACAGATAACCGGTGTAATGGCTGTATGTGAGGGATCCAATACCAGCCTGTCTTGTCTTACACCGGGTGGTACATGGTCCAGTTCCAATACGTTTGCGGCATCTGTTAACCTGTCTACCGGTATTGTAACCGGTCATGCAGCGGGAACAACATTTATCACTTATACTGCACCAAGCGGTTGTACTGATACTACAATAGTTACCGTTAATCCGGTACCTACGTCTATCAGTGGTAATCTGAACGTTTGTCTTGGTTCTACAACTACACTTACCAATCTGACAGGTACAGGTACCTGGAGTACCGGTAATCCGATTGTAGCTACAATAGACCCAACAACAGGTGTAGCTACGGGTGTAGGGCTGGGAACAGCAAGAATAACTTATACAATAGGCACAGGTTGCCGTACTGTATCTATAATAACTGTATCAGCACTGCCTGCATCTATCACCGGATTTACGCAGGTGTGTGAAGGCTTTACTGCAACACTGGGGAATGTAACTCCAGGTGGAAACTGGAGTAGCAGTGATGAAACAATAGCACTGATATCTTCTACAGGTATCGTTACAGGTGTGGCTCCGGGTACTACAACTATCAGCTACACAATGCCGGTAGGATGTGCCAGAAGTGTAGAAGTGACAGTTAATGCAGCGCCGGGTGCAATAGGTGGTATATCAGATGTATGTTTGGGTACTACAACTACGCTTACTGCAGCTCCTGCGGGTGGTGCATTTACAAGCAGTGATATCACTAAAGCTTCTGTAGGTGTTACATCCGGAGTAATGACAGGTGTAGGTGTAGGTACTGCTGTTATCAGCTATACACTGCCTACGGGTTGCCGCTCATTCACAATAGCTACGGTACATGCATTACCTGGTTCTATTACCGGTGTTACCAATATCTGTGAAGGTGGTTCTACCACACTACACAATCCTGTTCCCGGCGGTGTATGGTCCAGTGACTTTATAAGTGTTGCTTACATAGATCCTTCTACAGGTGAGGTAACAGGCAATGGTGTAGGAGTGGATACCATACGTTATACACTTACAGGTGGCTGCTCTACGAAGATTACTATCACTGTTAACTCTGCTCCATCAGCAATAGCAGGTGATGTGGATATCTGTTCGGGAGAGACAACAACACTTACCAACTCTCAGGTGGGTGGTACATGGTCCAGCAGCAACACATCTGTTGCTACTGTTGGTCTCAGCAGTGGAATTGTTACAGGTTATACTGCGGGTACTACCAATATAACATATACTGTTGGTGCGGGTTGCTGGTCATATGTAACCTTAGTTGTTAATCAGTCGCCATCAAACATAACAGGCCCGCATGAGGTTTGTTCAGGTTCTTCTATTGGTCTGTTTAATACAGTGCCAGGTGGTACATGGACCAGCAATGATGTGTCTGTAGCACCTGTAGATGCTGTAACAGGTATAGTAACCGGTGGTATTACAGGTACTGCTACAATTAACTACATGCTTACCGGTGGTTGTGTGACAGATTTCATTGTTACTGTTAATCCGCTTCCAGCGCCTATAACTGGTATAGATAGCTTCTGCCAGGGTGAAACTTCTACTTATACCAGCCTGCCAACAGGTGGTATCTGGACTTCATCTGATGCTTCTGTAGCGCCAATAAATCTGGTAACAGGTGATGCAACCGGGGTGTCTACCGGAACATCAACTATATCCTACACGTTATTGGGTACAGGATGTTACCGCACAATTGAAGTAACAGTGAATGCAGTTCCTGATCCTATTACTGGCACACCGTATGTGTGTGTAGGCTCTACAACATTACTCAGTACACTTTCTGTAGGTGGTAACTGGAGCAGTATTAATACATCTGTAGCTCTGGTAGGGTCTGCTACAGGCCTGGTACAGGGACTTAGTGCAGATACAACAAGTATCATTTATACACTACCTACCGGGTGTAAGGCAAGCGCAGTAATAGCTGTGAATCCGTTACCTGACAATATTGTAGGTGCTGATGAAATTTGTGTAGGTTCTTCTACCACATTTACAGATGTTACGCCATTTGGTTCATGGTCCAGCAGTCATCCGGGCCGTGCATCAATAGATGCTGCTACAGGTGTTATTACAGGTGTTTCTAACGGTACTGCAACGATTACATATACATTGTTCTCCACAGGCTGTTATGTAATCAAGCAGATAACTGTGAATCCACTTCCTCCGGCAATACTGGGAGCTGAGTATATGTGTCTTGGAACCGTTTCGTTTGTTTCAAACCCGATACCTGGTGGCTTGTGGTCAAGCAGTGACCCCGGTGTTGTAGCTATAGATGGATTTGGTAACGTATCGGCTTCTGGTGTAGGTACTTCAACAATTACCTATGCACTTGGCTCGGCATGTTATATCACACGTATGCTGACAGTGGAGCCAACACTGAATCCAATTACAGGCCCATCGAGCGTATGTGAAATGGCAGATATAACACTTGCAAACGATTTTGTAGGTGGTGTATGGACCAGCAGTGATGTAGCTGTGGCAACTGTAGGTACTTCAGGTATCGTAACCGGTGTAGTAGCAGGTGTTGCTGATATTACCTATGCTACGCCGCTGGCTAACTGTTATGTAACTACATCTGTAACAGTTGATCCTGTGCCGGTGGCAATTACAGGTACTGATAGTGTGTGTGTCAATGCTACTACAACACTGGATAACCTCACTCCTGGCGGTACATGGAGCAGCAGTGATGTAGCAATTGTGACTATAGATGCAGCAGGTGATGCTACGGGTGTAGCTGCCGGTTCTGCTCTGATATCTTATACTGTAGGTTCAGGTTGTACAGCAGTACTGCCAGTGAGAGTTAAGCCTCTGGCAGAAGCAGGTACAATATCCGGTGCTGCTGAGGTGTGTGTAACAGCAACTACACCGCTCCTCAGCGATGGTGATGCGGGTGGTACCTGGAGCAGTGCTAACTCAACAATTGCCTCTATAGGTACTGACGGTACTGTAACGGGTGTGGCAATTGGTACTACTGTTATCAGCTATCTGGTTGAGAATTTCTGCAGCATAGATACTGCTACCTTCAATATTCTGGTGAAACCAGCTCCTGATGCGGGTACACTGTCTGCAGTATCTGCTGGTCTGTGTATAGGCTATACAACTACAGTTAACTCAACAGTACCGGGTGGTGTATGGAGTAGCAGCAATACAGATTTTGCAACTATAGATGCAGCAGGTGTAGTTTCTGCAATATCTGCAGGTACCGTTACTATCAGCTATACAATGACTAATGAGTGTGGTGTAGATGTGTCTACTATTAACGTGACCGTTTACTCGCTGGCTCCATTGTCAGAGATAGTAGTTCATCCGGACTCAGTAGTATGTGCCAACTCACAGTATCTGAACTTTGGTGCTGAAACAGTACCGGGAACAGGTGTTACCTATACATGGACTGTAGTAAATGCAGAACTGTTTGCACAGTCGGCACCGGACAGGCAGAACGCTCTTGTAAACTTCCCATATGCAGGAACAGCAATTGTACGCCTGACTACAGAAGTAACAAGTACAGGATGTATAGCAGTAGATAGCTTTGTAGTAGAAGTATCTGTAGATTCAGCAATCACTCCGGAAGTGAAGTACTATGCTAATGAGCTGATATGCACTGATAATACTGCCAGCAGCTACCAGTGGGGATATGATGATGCAGCTACTCTGGATTCTACTATGATATTCGGAGCATTCCAGCAGTCGTACTATCTGCCAAACCCTGACTTTACCAACAGGCGTTACTGGGTACTTGTGAAGCACAACGGATGCTACCAGAAGGTATACTACAATGCACCATCAGGTGTGACTACTGTAGCAGAAGGTACTATGGATGTGCGTTTGTTCCCTAACCCTGCTGACTCTAAGGTTAATATTGAGGTGAAAGGCATTTCAATGAATGATAAAATCACTATCAGGTTGTTTGACATGCTGGGTAAGGAAATAGAAACCAGCGCACTGGTAAATGGCAAGGGTAGCATAGATGTAGCACGTCTTGCATCAGGTGTTTACTCTGTAGTATTTATCAATAATGGTAATAAGGTTGCTGCCCGCACTTTTGTTAAGAATTAAGGGTTGCAAACATTAAATACTCAAAGGGGGCTACGGTGAAACCGTGGCCCCCTTTGTTTAATGGGCATGGTGCGATTTCTTTTTACCAAAATGCATGCTCATCTTTCGCTTTTCAGATAGATTTTTATTAATTTGGCTCCTGATTGCTTTTAGCTTTACGACAAAAGAACGTAATACTGCCAGACTATGCCATTACCCAAAAGAAAGACTGTTATCAGAGCTGCTGCGCTGTATCTGGCGCTGGTTTCCGGAACTGCTGCAACAGCACAGGACAGAATGCCGTGTAAAAACCAGTATCCGTGCGGAGACTGTGCTGTGCATGACAATAACGGAAATGACCTGGCCGGTTTTGTAAAGAACTATACAAAGCAGTTGCAGAATTCCGGTGGTGTGGTGATTAAGGCATCCGGAGATAAATGGGGTTATATGCTGCTGCGTACAGTATCTGTGCCATCGGTAAGCTCTAAGTGGGCTACAGAAGGAAACCTGAATTACTCGTTCTATATACGGACTACGCTGGCAATGGTGAAGTCGGAAGAGCAGAGTGTGGCTACATGGTGGGCACGCGAATGCGACCGGGAAAACGGGCCTATGGTGCAGACAAAAACAAAAGCATCAGGCAACAAGGAGGTAGGCTTGCCACTGGAGCGCTATGGTAATGTCTTTGATGGCCTGCTGGAAAAGAATATAACACTGGTAGAGTATCTGGATACGTTCAATATGCGTGATATGAACTATCTGATAAAAAAGAATCACATAGTAACAAAGTGTGGAGCCATACAGCAGGAAGACTATAAAGGACTGGTAGCATACTTTAATACATTTTTCAGTAAGTTCTCTTACACTGATGACCCGGTGCTGAGTAAAATGGCATTCATCACATTTTTCACAGGAGAGAGCGGAAGTCGTTATATAGCACATTTTAATTACGAAAATGACAAGCTTTCCGGCTGGCTAAAACCACTGAACCTACAGTATGAAAGAGATAAGGACAGTGCAGTTGCACGTACATTCCGTGAGTTGAAAGCACGTACAGTGTATATATATGGTGATGACAGCTATGGTATGGATAAAACCATTATTCAGTATGCCAAGGATAATGATTATAAACTGCGCCGCAGGAATACCAATGTCACAACAAAATTTAACGACGAACGTTAGTAATACGTGAAATGGATATTTTGTGTGCCACAATCTTTACAGGTTGTGGCACATTTGGTTTCAGGAGGTGTGTGATGTGATTAGTGGCAGTATCTTTACAACATTCAATGAAAGGAAAAAGAATCGTTTGTACGGTTACCAATGATCTGAACTATGATCAGCGGATGATTCGCATTTGTACCACACTGGCTGATGCCGGTTATGATGTGACGCTCGTTGGTTTTGAACGTAAGAAGAGTAAGCCACTGGAAGAGCGGGCATTTCGTCAGGTGCGCATACCTATTATTGCAGAGCAGGGCAAAATACTATACCTGCATTACTGGATACGACTATTCTTTTTTCTGCTATTCCGCAAGGCTGATATCTTATGTGCTATAGACCTGGATACAATACTACCGGTATATTGTGCATCCCGTATCAGGGGGCTGAAAAGAGTACATGATGCACATGAAATATTTACGGACCTGCGGGAGGTAATAACCCGGCCATCAGTATATAAGATGTGGCGGTGGATAGCTAATCACACAATCCCTAAGTTTCCTGTAGGGTATACAATAGGGGAGGCTTATGCTGAGAATTTCAGGGAGCGGTATGGCGTAGATTATAAAGTGGTACGCAATGCAACAGTACTCAGACCCCTGCAAATACCGGAAAAGAAAGAGCGGTTTATATTATATCAGGGGGCAGTAAATGTGGGCAGGTGTTTTGAGCAGCTGATACCTGCAATGAAACAGGTAGATGCAAGGCTTATAATATGCGGGGAGGGAAACTTTTACCAGCAGGCACTGACTCTTGCAAAGGAGCATGGTGTGACAGACAAAGTGATATTTGAAGGTTATGTGCCACCCGACAGATTGCGCGACTATACGCTAAAGGCTTGGATAGGCATTACTCTGTTTGAAGATACGAGCCTTAGTAACCGGCTGTCTCTGGCCAACCGTTTTTTTGATTACATGCATTCAGGAGTGCCACAGCTGTGCATAGCATATCCTGAATATATACGTGTAAACAGCGAGTATGAGATAGCCAGGCTTATAGAAGATGTAACGCCGGACAGTATAGCCACTGCGCTCAATAGTATGCTGCAGGATGATGAATATTATTACCGCATGCAGCATAACTGTATGGCCGCAAGGGAAAAATACTGCTGGCAGGAGCAGGCAAAAACATTACTGGAGGTGTATAGAAACCTGTAGGGCAAATGGTGCAACAGGATACCAACATCAGGATAAGTGTAGTAATACCGGTGTATAACGGTAGTGCTACTGTATGCAGGGCTATAGCGTCGGCAATGGGGCAGACATGGGCACCATACGAAGTAATAGTAGTGGATGATGCGAGTACGGATGATACGGTACAGGTAATAGAAGCACAGTGGAAAGGTGATGTGATACTGATACAGAAAGAACGTAATGCAGGTAGCTCTGCCGCAAGAAATGCGGGAATGGACAAAGCAAGTGGCAGCCATATTGCCTTTCTGGATGCAGATGATGAATGGCACAGAGATAAGCTGCGGGTAGCAGGCGCTGCACTGACCTCGCAGCCGGATATTGCACTATTATATCACTCATTTACTATGAGGGATATAGATGCCGATGTGCTGCCAGATAAGCCGGAAGTGATAAGCCGTACTTTTGTACAACTGCTGCCCGGCAATAAGATAGCGCCATCATGTGCTGTGCTTGTAAATGATGCTGCATTCCGTTTTGACCCCGGTATGCGGCATACTGAGGATTATGAGTTGTGGCTGCGGGTAGCATACCGGAACCGGGTAGCATACATGCCCTATGCGCTTACCCGTATTTTCAGAATGTTTACATCGGGAGGAGGTATCAGCAGTGCACGGTGGAAAATGAGAAAGGGTGAGCTGGTGGCATATACGAGACTGGTAAGGTTAAACCCTCTGTTTGTATGCATTGTGCCGGCATTGTGGGCATGGAGCCTGATGAGGCACCTAATGAAAATGACGGGGATAAAAGGAATAGTAAAACAGGATTAAAGAAACTTATAAATACAGCGTAATGATTAAATATCTGGACAGCGCCAAAAGGCAATTCAGGATGTATAAGCAACTGGGAGAAAAGTCAATGGCACAAATGAGCGATGAACAGCTGAACTGGCAGGCAAATGATAACACCAACAGTGTAGCTATGATTGTAAAACATATGTGGGGTAATATGATGAGCCGCTGGACAGACTTCCTTACTACCGACGGAGAGAAACCCTGGCGGCAGCGTGATGCTGAGTTTGAGAATGACCTCACAGGCCGGGAGCAGATAATGGCAAAATGGGAAGAAGGATGGCAGTGCCTGTTTGATGCGCTGGATATAGTGACAGACAATGACCTAGATAAGATAATCTATATACGCAATGAAGGACATACGATACTGGAAGCTGTAAACAGGCAGATATCCCACTACTGCTATCACGTAGGGCAGATAGTATATGTGGCAAAGGTGGTGAGTAACGAAAACTGGCAGAGCCTGTCAATACCCAGGAATCAGTCGGCGGCATATAATCAGGAGAAGTTTGCACAGGAAAAAGGTGTGCGGCATTTTACAGAAGATCAGAGCGGTAGCAATAGCTGAGCTGGTGGGGTAAAAAACAGAATGCTTTATAAATGAGCAGGCGGTTTAACATACGGGTATATGGTATATGGCTGCACGATAGCCATATACTGGTGAGTGAGGAGCTGATACGTGGCCGCACAATACTGAAGCTGCCTGGTGGTGGACTGGAATGGGGAGAGGGAATAGCCGACTGCCTGAGACGGGAATGGCAGGAAGAGCTGGGGCTGGAAATAACTGTACTGGACCATTTTTATACCACAGATTTTTTTCAGTCATCTGCATATGATGATTCGCAGGTGATTAGTATCTATTACCGCGTGGCTGCAGATACGGACATCCCGTTTACCAATAATGTACCGGGAGAGCGCACATACTGGCTACCTCTAAGCTCGCTGAACGATGATACATTTACCCTGCCTATAGACAGGATAGTAGGAAAAATGATAACAGCGCAATTATAAGGAATGGTAATAGCAATATATATAAACGGGTTTCATTACCGCTTACCTTTGCAGCCATGAAACTGCTGATGCATTATCTGGCAAGGTACCGGATGCTGATAGTACTTGCTGTAATCCTTGCTGCCATTAACCAGAGTTTTTCGCTGATGGACCCGATGATAGCGGGTAAACTACTGGACCGTTATGTAAATCATCCGCTTACCTATGATAAGGAAGGCCTGCTGCACAGGGACCTGGGCGAATATCTGCGCGGGGCATTGCTGCTGATAGGGGCGCTGATAGGTGTAGCTATGGTATCGCGCATAGCGAAGAACTTTCAGGACTATGTAGTGAATGTAGTGATACAGAAGTATGGCGCGCAGCTATATACTGACGGGCTAAAACATGCACTGCGCCTTCCCTATCAGGACTTTGAAGACCAGAGCAGCGGGCAGACACTGAATGTGCTGCAGAAGGTGCGTATAGATTGTGAGAAGTTTATACAGTCGTTTTTTAATGTGCTGCTGCCTACAATGATAGGTATTGTATTCGTTATCATATACGCATTTGCACTGAGCCCTATGCTGCCTGTTATCTATGTGGGCGGTGCTGTAGTGCTGGCCCTGCTTACCAGTGCGCTGAGTAAGCGGATAAAGACTGTACAGAAAACAATAGTAAAGGAGACCAATGCACTGGCTGGCTCTACTACAGAATCGCTGCGCAATATAGAGCTGGTGAAGAGTCTGGGCCTCACACAGCAGGAGATAGGCAGGCTGAATGCAACGACCATTAAGATACTGAATCTGGAGCTGAAGAAGGTGCGGAGTATAAGGGCTATCTCTTTTGTACAGGGTACTTTTGTGAATCTGCTGCGCCAGACGATAATCATTTTTCTGCTGTACTTTATATACCGTGGTTCTATAACTGCGGGGCAGTACCTGACGCTTATTTTTTATTCTTTCTTCATCTTTGGCCCCATGCAGGAGATAGGCAATGTGATATTGTCGTACCGGGAGGCAGAGGCATCGCTGAACAACCTGCAGGAGTTATTTAAGAAGCCGGCAGAGTACAAGCCGGAGCAGCCTGTGGCCGTAAACAACATAGAGGATATAAGATTTGAGCATGTAGCATTCAAACATCGCTCTGCTACACGTAATGCGCTTGAAGATATTTCTTTTGAAGTAAAGACTGGTGAGACGGTAGCTTTTGTAGGGCCATCGGGCAGTGGTAAGACCACTATGGTAAAACTGCTGGTAGGTCTGTATCACCCGGATACGGGCAGTATTTTATACAATGGTCACTCTGAGTCGGCAATAGATTATGAAGAGCTGCGTGGGCAGATGGGACTGGTGACACAGGACCCTCAGCTGTTTTCCGGTACAATAAAGGAGAATATGCTTTTTGTGAATCCGGAGGCTACGGAGAGCGAAATAAATGAGGTGCTGCAGCAGGCGGCGTGTCAGAATCTGCTGGCCCGTGCCGAGAAAGGGATAGATACCATGATAGGTGAGGGTGGGCTGAAGCTTTCCGGCGGCGAGCGGCAGCGTATATCCATTGCCAGAGCACTATTGCGTAGTCCCCGTATGATGATATTTGACGAGGCTACATCGGCACTGGACTCACTTACAGAGGAAGAGATATCGCAGACCATACGAAATATAGCGGCGCGGCGCAGCCATATTACTATAATGATAGCACACAGGCTTTCTACCATTATGCATGCCGACAGGATATATGTACTGGAGAAAGGGCACGTAGTAGAAACCGGCAATCATAATACCCTGCTGGAAGAGAAAGGGCTATATTATGCCATGTGGCGCCAGCAGATAGGGGAGCGTAAGGATGCCCCGGCGCGGGCTATGGCTTAGTATGAGTTGTCACTGATTAATGTACCTTCGGAAAGATATTACTGTTGTATCATGGAGCTGTACAGGATATTTCCGGTGGTTGTGCATTTTTTTGTTCTGCTGAGAGTAGGTCTTGACTATTATTCCGTAAGTAGCGGATTTGTATCAAAAGAAGAACTTGCAGGTATGACAGCTTTTTATGATAAGGTGCTTTATCTGCTGATGGTGACAATAATCGCATCTCTGCTGATAAAGAATAACCGGCTGCGCCTGTTTTCCATCATTACCGGAATGCTGGCATTTGCAGCTATATGGGTAAGCGGCCCTTACTTCACTCCTGAGCACCACACTACCCCCCTGTATGTACCGGATGGCAGGGCATTACCAGAAGACGAAGAGGAGTAGTATCTGCTAACTCAGAAATGGATTGTATTTTTTCTCATTACCAATAGTAGTAGAAGGCCCATGGCCAGACAGTACAGTTGTATTATCCGGCAGGGAAAACAGTTGCTCTTTTATGGAGGTTATTAGTGTATCGAAATTTCCTCCGGGCAGGTCGGTGCGGCCAATGCTGCCGTTAAATAAAGCATCGCCGGCTATGACCCAGTTTCCTGCTTTATGGTAAAATGATATGCTGCCGGGCGAGTGGCCGGGTGTGAACCGAACATCGATCACGTCATCACCCAATTGTAACGGTTGCGTATGTGGGATGTAAAAGTCAGCACCCGGTATATCAGATAAGGTCATTCCAAACATAGCCGCAGTGTCTGCCCCGCGTTCCAGTACCGGAAGCTCCGCCATATGAATGCCAAAGGGTATGCCATATTTCTTTTTCAGGCCACTGACACCAAATATATGATCGAGGTGGGCATGGGTATTGATGATGGAAATGGGTTTGAGTTGCTGATTGTCAATGAATGAAATAAATTCATTCATTTCACGTTCATCATACATGCCGGGGTCTATTATCCAGCATTCCTTTTTATGATTGCTGATGATGTAAGTGTTTTCAGAGAAAGCATTGAACGTGAAAAAGTGGACATTTAACATATCAGAACGATGTAAATTGTTTAATTTGTAGTGCAAATGTAGGGAATGGACTCCAGCTGGTAACAGTAGGGGAGATTCTCTGCTATACCCCGTCGCCCTAAAAAAGAAAAGATGATTGTGAGAATGCAGCTGTCCCCGGGATTTCTAGTGTCGCTCCTGGCAATGCTATGTATATGGGGTACGCCACAGACTGCAACTGCACAGTCAAATATTGAAGTCTTCGGAGAAAACAGGGTACAGAAACGGAAGTTTGTATGGAAGTATTTTGACACAAAACACTTCAGGGTGTATCATTATGACCGGCAGGGGCGTGAGTTGGGACGTTACGTAGCAGAAGAGGCGGAATACGACATGAAGGTGGTGGAGAAAAAGCTGGCCAGTCAGTTCCCCAGACGTTTCAATATAATACTATACAATAATTACGATGAGTATCGTCAGTCCAACATAGGACTGAAAGATGAATCTCCTACCACACTGGGTAATACCAAGGCAGGCTCACTGAAAATAGTAGACGATAAGCTGGTAGTGTACTTCACAGGCGCACATGCAGATATACGCAGACAGATACGCTCTGGTATGGCACTGGTAGTGATGCAGCGCATGCTATATGGCGATAATCTGAAAAAGGCAATGAAAAACTCATTGCTGCTAAACCTGCCGCAGTGGGTTACAGAAGGATATATAGCCTACATGGTGGACGGATGGGATGAGAAGAGCAATAGTGAATGGAAAGGTGTACTGGATGCCAATGAGAAGAAGGGATTTTATGAACTGGCAGAAATGCATCCGGAGCTGGCAGGTAAGGCTTTCTGGAAGTTCGTATCGGACCAGTATGGTACTAATACCATGAAAACCCTGCTGTATGCCATGCAGCAGAAAACCAGCCTTAACAAAGCTATGAAGGAGCCACGCAACCTGAATATGAAGGTGACCGTGGCATATGATTCCTGCATTAGCTTCTACAAAGCTGTATACCGGATAGACGAGCAGCATCAGGAAATGGCGGACAGCACAGGCGGTATAATGACCCTGAAAATACCCAAAGATGGCAGCGTAGTACGCAACATAAAAGTATCGCCTGATGGTAGAAATGTAGCTTATGTAGTGTGGAAGAATGGGCAGTACACGGTATGCCTGCAGAAGGCGGGGAATAAGAATGTGGTAGAAATGGTAAGCGGCGGGCAGAAAGATCTTACAGAGCAGATAGACCCGTCTTACCCGATGCTGGCATGGTCAAAGAATGGCAGTAAGCTGGCTATCATGTACCTGTATAAAGGGAATGAGCTACTGCGAGTATATAACAACATGCGCGGGCGCACAGAGATACATAAAATAAGGAAGAACCGTTTTGACCGCGTACTGTCTATGACCTTTACTGAGGATGATGGTAAAATGATATTTTCTGCCATCAAAAAAAGTCAGACAGACCTGTATGAGTTTACAATAAGAGGTTCAAAGACGGAGAACATTACTGATGATGTGTGGGATGACTTATCGCCTGAATATGTAAGTGGCGGGTCGCGTACCGGTGTGCTGTTCCTGTCTAACAGGCCAAAGCCGAATCTTAATGTGCCACAGGAGGTAAATGAGCTGCCGGCAGGTCCACAGAATGTATTTTTCTACAATACAGTAGCCGGGCAGCCGACACTGACACAATGTACTCATGTATCCCGTGGCAGAATATCACAGCCGGTACAATACGGAACCAACAACTTCGCATACCTGCATGACAGCAATGGCATCAACAACAAGTTTGTAGTGATGTTTGGCAGGAATGCTGATAATAAAGACTCGGCATACAGTGTGCCTGTAACGAACTATACTACCGGTATCAGGAGCCATCAGTACTGCTCTGTGACCGGCAGCGCTGCCGATGTGCTGCAGCGCAGAAATAAGTATGTGGTGTTCTTTCACGACCTGGTAATGCCGTCAGATACCATGCAGGGTAAAGAGCTGCGCCCCACTATACTATCGGGAGACCTCCTGCAGGATGCTCAGGAGCCACCGGTAGCAAGAGCAGAAGCAGATACTACTATAGCGAAACCGGAAGAAAATAAGCTGCCGCTGCGCCGCTGGCAGGATGAGGACCCTATAGACGAAACCCCGGAAATAAAAGGAGGCACTGCTTTTCAGACAGAATTTTCAGATACTGAGCCGGAGCCACAGGCGAAAAAGCCAGATGTGTTTACCAATGATGAGGGGATGACCAGTCATGAGCCGGAGCATGATGATGCCGATAGCTCAGTACTTAATGAAATATCTGACAGTGCTTACCTGAAAATGAAACCGGCCAGATACCGTTACAGCTTTAAGCCGGACTTCCTCTCCATAAAGCTGGATAACTCCATACTCTTTAATCAGTACCAGTCTATTGATGCAAACGGAGGTAAGTTTGCCAATCCATCTCTGGGCGCACTTACCAATATTTCCCTGAATGAAATAATGGAAAACCAGAGGATAACGCTGGGTTTCCAGTTGCCTATCAATGTATCATACTCTACTTACTTCCTGCAATACCAGAATTTTACGCACAGAGTGGATTGGGGAGGGATGTTCATGCGTCGGCAGAACAAGGACTATATGATGGTGAACTACTTTACTGCCAACGGGCAGTATGTAACTTCCCGTCCGCAGTTGTTTCAGATGACTTCTAATATAACTCAGGCAGACTTTGGCTATGCTATAGACAGGGTGCGCAGCCTGCGTTTCCATACCGGGGTGCGGCAGGACAGGTTTATACAGAAACTTACAGACTCCATAAGCCTGATAGCTGACTTCCCTGCCAGAGATGTATATACTTCATTTTCCCGACTTGAGTATGTATTTGATAACACCATCACACCTACTATGAATATACTGAATGGTACCCGCTATAAGGTATATACAGAGTATATGTATGGCCTCAATGCCGGCAACAAGAGCTGCTATAACATAGGCGTGGATGTGCGGAACTATCAGAAGATTTATAAGAACTTCATAGTAGCAAACCGCCTGGCCTATGCACACTCTGACGGTAATAAGATGGTACAGTACCTGCTGGGTGGCGTGGACAACTGGATATCCCCGCAAACGGCTGCAAACGGCAATTATTCGCCGGGTGAGAACTTCGGGTTTCAGATGCTTGCTACATCGCTGCGTGGTTATAAGCAGTCGGCACGCGTAGGCAATAACTTTGCTGTACTGAGTACTGAATTCAGGCTGCCGGCGGTAACTACGTTTGTAAAGCGCCCTATACAGTCGGCTATGCTGAAGAACCTGCAGGCTGTAGCGTTTATAGATGCCGGTACAGCATGGAAAGGGTTTTTACCGGATGCAGACGCACTTTCTCCATCGCAGACCTATTATCTGTACGGTGGACTGCAAAATACCATAATGGTGGTAACAACCCCTTACGGGGCATCGCTGGGAGTAGGGTATGGAGGCGGTCTGCGTACATCATTGTTCGGCTATTTCCTCCGGTTTGATGTAGCATGGAATGTTGAAGGTGACAAGCCTATAGCTTACCTGGCATTAGGCACAGACTTCTGACAACGGGATATCCGTACTATTTTTGTAGCAATTACAAGTTTACAGGTATTATCTACTGCATGACGAAACAAATAACCCCAACCGATGTGGTAATGGCACGGTTACTGATGCTGTGTGTATTTCTGCCACAGCGGCTTCAGGTTTTTGCCGCAATAGGTACATCGGTATATTTTGTGTTTCGTACCCTGGCTATGGGATACCGGCCACAGCGTAGAGATATGTTGATGGCCCTGCTGCTGGGGAGTACTTACTTCTTATATCTGGCTGCGGCTGCGCTTACCGATGCTCCTTTTCGCTCCGCGGCATTCCGTGTTACTGAGCGTGTTACCTCACTGGCATTGCTACCAGTGGTTTTTGCTATTATATCCCGGCCATTCTCTGCTATTATTGCAGGGCAGTTACGCTATTTCGTATATGGCTGCCTCATAGTGTGCATTATGGGCAATGCCGACTTTTTATACCATCATCTGATAGCGGATAAGGGAATGATACCACTATCACATGTGCGGTATCGCATGATATTTGAGCCGTTTACAGGTATCCATCCTACCTATATGGGAGTGTACCTGAGTTTCGCTATCTGTATAGCGATGGTGATATGGCATCCGGTACGTAAATGGGAGCGTGTGGTCATGTATCTGACACTGTACACGCTGCTGCTGTTTCTGCTGGCACTGTTTGCAAAGTCGCCCCTGCTGGCATTGGTGGTTATAGCGGCGCACTTTCTTTATCATAACAGAGCCATGCTGCGGCAGTATCTGCTTCCGGCAGGTATTATGGGGGCCGTAGTAGCAGGTGCATTTGCATTTATTCCTTTTGTGCGGCAGCGTGCGGTAGAAATGCTGGGCCTCTTTGGTAGTACCGGAAGTGAGAACATCACACAGAACTCCGTACATACCCGCCGGCTGATATGGGATACCGATGTAAGTGTGCTGCATCACTACTGGCTTACCGGAGTGGGGCCTGGCAGGCTATTACAGGCACTGCATCAGCGTTATTTCTTCCACTCACTCTACAGGGGATATGCGGTAGGGTACTTTGACCCTCACAGTCAGTATTTCTCACATTGGTTATCGTTTGGGATAGCAGGTATTATACTGCTGGTGGTAGTATTGCTGTTGCACTTTGGCCGTGCAGTAACTATGGCCAACAGGTTATATCTGTACCTGCTCATTATCCTCACCGTGACATTCTTTACAGAGACTTTTCTGTTACGGCAGCATGGGGTATTGTTTTATGCCATATTCACTTCCCTGTTCTTTTTTCTGCAGCAGCGGGACCATGCTGATGAGCTGCCACGCTAATCAATGTATGCGGTAATGCTTGCCGGGAAGGGCTCTTACTACTCCCTGAAGCTCTAGTTGCAGCAACGTAGCTGCAAGTTGTGTTCCTGACATGCCAGCCTTGTACAATAGCTCATCGGCATGCATACTGTCACAGCTGTGCAGCAGGTCTACTACAGACTGCTCCTGGGGAGAAAGATGCAAAAACAGTTGCTGCTGTACTGCTTTCCGGTTGCCCGCTTTGTCCCAGTTCATGAGCTGCAGGAGGTCTGTTGCATTGGTAATGAGTGCAGCAATATTGCTACGTATCAGATTATTACATCCTGCGCTGCGACTGTCATTTACCCTGCCGGGAAATGCCGCTACCTCACGGTTATATCCGGCGGCAAGTTTTGCTGTTATCAGCGCTCCTCCGGTTTCATGGCTTTCCACTACTATGGTCACATCGCTCATGCCGGCCACTATACGGTTACGCATAGGGAAATTGCCCTTATCGGGCAGCGTACCGGATGGGAACTCTGTAAGTATGCCTCCGTTTTCCATCATCTGTGTGGCCAGCTCTTTGTTGCCGGGAGGGTATATACGGTCCAGCCCATGCCCCAGCACACCTATGGTAGGTATGCCCATCTGTACACATTTGCGGTGCGCAATGGCATCTATGCCCAGTGCCAGTCCGCTTACTACAATGATGTCATCCAGCTGTGCCAGCCCTTCTATAAGGTCTTCACATATTTTATGGCCATAGTCGGTATGCTTGCGGGTTCCTACTATCGCTACTACTTTGCCGGCATCAGGTTTCACATTGCCCCGTGAGTACAGTACAACAGGGGCATCGGCACAATTGCTGAGACGGGGGCAATAGTTGTCTGTAATAGCATGTATGCCTACATTATGCTTCAGTGCATAGTTCAGCTCATTACCGGCTTTCTGCAGCACCTCACTACTGCGAAAAAGGTGGGCGCGGGCTTCGGTAATACCATCTATAGTGGTGAGTTGTTTCAGCGGCGCTTTGAAAATGGCTGTTGCACTTCCGAACCTTTCCAGTAGTGCGCGCCCTGTGCGGGAGCCTACATGCGGAACGAAGCTTAAAGCCAGTTTGTAGAACAATTCTTCATCGGCACCGGCAGGTGGCTGGTATGTTGGTAATAATTCCAGGTTTTCTTAATGATTTATACGGTTATCTTTGGGGCACGTAAATTAGGTAAAATGAAGAAAATAGCGCTTGTTATTTTGTTGTTTGCTACCGCTCTGGCATCATTTGCCAGACAGGCAAAAAAGAAAAAGTTGTGCAAAAAAGATATAGTATCTGTAAGCATACACCGTACAGTATGTTTTGGTCAGTGCCCCGAATATGAGGTAGCTATAAACAGGGACGGTACTGTGACATACACTGCTAAAAGGTTTACCCCTGATACGGGCATCTTTGAAAAGAAGATAAGTAAGGAAGAGGCAGGACAGATAATGGATATGATAGTGCAGTACAGGGTAGATACCTGTACTGAAATGTACGAAAACAGGATACCTGACCTGCCAGGGCTTAACTATACAATTACTTACAGACGCAAGAAGCGTGTTCAGAAAATATTCAATTCATCTTTCGGCCCGCATTACCTGCTACAGATAGCAGAGGCGATGGAGGCTATAGGCAAGAAGCCTGAAAATGCAGGCACAGAGTGGAAAAAAACAGGAATGCCCAAAATGCAGTAGGGCTGAGCCGGTATATAAAAGAAAACAGGCTGTTCCGGCATCAATGTCAGAACAGCCTGTTTCCTTTTTCTGCAGCAGCTACAGTGTAGTACGGTATCAGAGGTGCAGTTTATCTTTTTTAGCCAGTAGCTCATCTACTGTTTCCTGATACATATCGTCAGGTACACAGCAGTCTACCGGGCATACAGCAGCACATTGCGGCTCTTCATGGAAGCCCTGGCATTCTGTACATTTGTTAGCGGTAATGTAGTAAGTATCTACTGCTACGGGTTCGTGACGGGCACCGGCATCAGTAGTGCTTCCATCCATGAGTGTGAACGAGCCTTTTACCGATGTTCCATCGGCAATAGCCCACTCTACACCACCCTCATAAATAGCATTATTTGGACATTCTGGCTCACATGCGCCACAGTTGATACATTCGTCAGTTATTTTTATAGCCATGATCTGGTCTGAATTATTTGGATTTTATCGTGCCAAAGTTACAACTTCGCATGCAAATACACTATTGTACCGGTTATTGTAAATAATAATAAGGAGATAATGGAACATATATTAACACCAGAGCGCAGGATAGAACTGATGGAAATGCTGGGGCGCCATATGGATGGCCAGAGCGATACATGGCAGGAAGCAAAAGAAATGGCAGGCTACAGCAATCCCTGGTTCAGCACCGGGCATATTGCAGCGGCAGTATCGGGCATAACTCAGGCATATCTGAGCCCGGGCAGGCTGGCCCAATGGCTGGAAGCATATAAATTACCCTCACTGCCATGTACTGTAGGGATAGTGATGGCCGGGAATATACCAATGGTAGGGTTTCACGATATGCTGTGTGGGTTTATAAGTGGTCACCACATGAGGCTGAAGCTATCGTCCAAAGACGAAATACTGATGCGGCATATAGTGCAGTGGTTATATGCACAGGAGCCTGCCTTACAGGATGCTATTGTAATAGCAGAGCGGCTTACAGGCTGTGATGCCTATATAGCTACCGGTAGCAATAATACAGCACGCTATTTTGAACAGTACTTTGGCAAATACCCACACATTATCAGAAAGAACAGAACATCTGTAGCCATACTGGATGGTAGTGAGACAGATGCTGAGCTGGATGCCCTGGCAGATGATGTATATCTGTATTATGGTTTGGGATGCCGCAATGTGACACAGGTGTGTGTGCCTGAGGGATATAATTTTGAGCGTTTATTACAACGGTTGTCAAAATATGACAGCTATGCCGACTTTAGTAAATACCAGAATAACTATGACTATCACCTGGCGCTGTATCTGCTGAATAAGGTGCCTTATATGAGCAACAAGTCACTGCTTATGGTACAGAACGACCTGCCTTTTTCGGCAGTGAGTGTGCTACACTACCGGTATTATACCGACAGGCAGGCACTGCTGCATGAGCTGGACAGCAGCGAAGACATTCAGGCTATAGTCGCATCAGATCGTATTCCTTTCGGGCAGTCTCAGCTACCGCAGCTCAGCGACTATGCCGATGGGGTAGACACTATGGCATTCCTGTGCAGTGTGCAGGGGTTACCATAGTTTCACCCGCTCGTTCTCAGGCAGGTACATTTTATCTCCCGGCTTTATGTGGAATGCCTCATAGAACTCCGGCACATTGGGGAACGGACCATTTACCCGGTATTGGGCAGGGGAGTGTACGTCTGTCAGGAGTCTGTCGGCCAGTACTTCTGGTCGCTGAGTCATCATCCAGCCCAGTGCATAGCCCATAAAGAATCTTTGCAACTGTGTGTATCCTGCTATTGTGACATTACTCTTCCATGCCTCGGTCTGTTTAAATGCGTCCAGCCCTATCAGTATACCACCCAGGTCGGCCAGGTTTTCGCCCAGTGTTGCCCGTCCGTTTATGTGCATGGTATCTATCGGGGTCATTTTGTTAAACTGTTCTACCAGTACATTGGCCCGTTTATTGAACTCTGCTGTATCGGCAGCAGACCACCACTCACGCAGGTTGCCTTTTTCGTCAAACTGGCGGCCCTGGTCGTCAAAGCCGTGTGTTATTTCATGACCTACGGTTGATGCTGCCATATAGCCATATACCAGGGCATCATCCAGCTCTTCATCTTTATATCCGGGTACGGTCATCATAGCAGCAGGCAGTACTATCTCATTGTTAGACTCGTTATAGTATGCATTGTAGGTTTGTGGTGTCATGTCCCATTGGGTGCGGTCTACAGGTTTACCCAGTTTATTTATCTGGTAGTCATACCACCATTCTGATGCATGCATCACATTCATGGCATAGGGGCCGCGGTCTATCTTCATGGCAGAGAAGTCTTTCCACTTATCGGGGAATCCTACTTTCTTATCCACGGCCATCAGCTTGTGTATCGCACGCTCTTTGGTTTCCGGTGTCATCCAGTCCAGCTTTTCTATACGCACTTTGTACGCCGCACGTACATTCTCTACTATCTGTTCGTAACGGGCTTTGGCCTGTACGCTGAAAAACTCTTTTACAAAGAGCTGTCCCAGTGCCTCGCCTATCAGGCTCTGCTCTGTAGCCAGCGCCCTGCGGTTGCGTGGTTGTTGCTCCTGTGCGCCACGTATAGCTTTGTTATAAAACTCAAAGTTTGCATCGGCAAACGGAGTGCTGAGATAGGGAGCATATTCACGCATTACATGAAATGTCAGATAGTCTTTGAGCGTTTGCAAAGGCTCTCCGGCTATAACTTTAGCCAGCTTTTTGTAAAACTCCGGCTGGCCCACTATTACACTGTCTACCCCTTTTACACCCAGCTGTGCCAGGTATTGTGTCCAGTTGATACCCGGTGTAAGCTTACCCAGCTCACTCACAGCCATTTTGTTATAGTTGCTGTATGGGTCTCTGAGGTCTTCCAGCTTTCTCGATGCTGCTGCCAGGTTTGTCTCAAGCGCTATTATGTTTTTTGCTTTTGCTGTAGCATCATCGGCCCCCGTGCCACTAAGCCGGAACAGGGTGGCTATATAGCCGGGATATTGCGTCAGTATTTTCTCTGTGCGGGGAGTAGTGCTAAAGTAATAGTCGCGGCTGGGGAGGCCCAGTCCGCCCTGCCACATATTATATGCCTGTACATCACTGTTCTTTGCATCCTGCGACACATAGCCGGAGAAGAAAACATCTACACCCATGCGGTGCAGGTCCATTACACAGGCCAGGAGCGCATCTCTGTCGGCCAGTTGTGCTATGCGGGCCAGCAATGGCTGTAGGGGAGCTATGCCTGCCTGCTCTATGGCAGCGGTATCCATGGCACTGTACCAGAAGTCGCCTATGAGCTGTCCTGTGCCGGTTTTTTCATGGGCCTTTACGGCTGCATCATTTATAGCAAAGAGTTTTTCACGTAGCTCTTTATCTACCAGATGGCCTATGCCATAAGATACTTCATCGGCAGGAATAGGATTATCTTTCAGCCACCTGCCATTGGCAAATGAAAAGAAGTCATCGGCCGGGTTTACGGTAGTGTCGGCATGTGCGGCAAGTGGGTCCTCTTTAATCGTCTGCTGTTTGTTTTCAGAATTGTTGCACGCAGTAAAGAGGCATATACCTGCTATGAGAGATAATTGAACCTTGTTCATGTATATAGATTAATATGAGGGCAAATCTAACAGATTTGCAACGGCAATACAGGGGGATTTTAGGAGGGTATCTGCTCTATGTCTATTTTTTCGCCATAGAACTTTGCCTGTTTGTTGAATATGAGGTCCATCATCATCTTTACTCTGGCCAGTTTTTCTCTGATAGTTACCTCCAGAAACATATCTCCGTCGGCAGCATTGAATGCCACCGCTTCTACATTTTTATGGTTGGCAATGTAGAGGGCTCTTTCGTTATGGAAACGCTGAGAGATAATAGTAAATGTATACTGCCCGAATATGTCTCTGCAGCGTAGTATGCTGTCCAGTGTACGAAATCCGGCATTGTCCATGATAATTCTTCCGGCAGGTACACCCCGTGCTATCAGATCTTCTTTCATGAGCAACGGCTCATTATAGTACATGGTGCCATTGTCCCCGCTTACAATGATGTAATCTACTTTACCGGCCATATAGAGTGCTACGGCAGCATCTATGCGGTGTGTATAGTATGGGTTTAGCTTGTTTCGGGAGCGGTCCATATACTTTGCAGTACCCAGTAGCAGGCCGGCTTTATTGTGCGGAATGGCCTTTACATCACTATATATCTGGGCGGCAGTAGTATTTACAACAAGCCTGTTGGCAAACCATATCACAGCTACGATCAGTATTACTGACACAGGTATCAGGACGCGGAGCCATTTTCTGAGTATAGTTGCCATTACTGTCTGCAATATACTTTATTCTATGCCAATGCACGCTGCAGCATATGTGTGGTTATTGTCGGTTTTATACAATCCCGGGAATGTCCTGTGACCTATTTTTGCTGGAAACATATAATTTATGATCAGACATATAGGTCGCCTGATAGTACCCGGGATGTTTTTACTGATACTTGGCTCCTGTGGAAGTGAGCAGGAAACTTCAAAAGAAGAAAATGTAACTGAAGTGCATAAATTATCTGTAAGTGATATGCACTGGCTTACAGGTACGTGGCAGCAGGTGACACCGGGTGGTATTGTATTTGAGCAGTGGGAGCGGGATGGTAATACGATGAAAGGCCGTGGCGGATTTATAGCAGGGACAGATACTGCGGTGTCTGAAAACATAGTGCTGGAAATGCAGGGGAGTGACCTGATGTATATACCAACGGTAAAAGAGCAGAATGGCGGTATGCCGGTACCGTTCCGGCTTACTGCAGCAGTGGGCGATTCTTTTGTATTTGAGAACCCTGCGCATGACTTCCCCACCCGTATCACATATCGCAGGCTGTCTGATACTTCACTTGAAGCATCTATATCAGGAACTGTAAACGGAGTGGAAACCCGGGAGTCATTCGGGCTCACTTTGCTGGCACATTAATATTTATGAGCCGGAGGCTGTCATATGGTCAAACACCATTTTAGAAACATCAGATAGTACAGGTGCAAGGTCTTCTGTGTTATGTCCGGAGGTCATAACAGTAATCAGGTATGGATGATTATTCATGTATATGACTGCAGATTCATGCAACTCTTTGATGTCACCTGATGCTGACTCTCCATATTTATGTGCAACGGTAATATCTGACGGCAGCTGCTTTGTGATACCCTCATGAAACTCGGCATCGCAGAGCAATGACATCGCTGCCTCGTTTGAAGGTATGCTCAGATAGCCTCCCTCGTAAAGAACGCTCACAAACCGGGAATATTCTTTTACAGAAAGCTCATAGTCTGTTTCGGGTATTGAGTCTGGCTTGCGTAGTCTGAGGTCAGAGAATACGTTTCTGAAAATATTTTTATTGATATGGTTGTGCAGCAGGGTGGTGGCATCATTGTCTGAATAAACAATCATATTTCTAAGCAGTTCCTGTACCGTGTATGTATGGCCAGGTTCTGTATGCCTTGATTCAAAGGTGAGCTTTTCGGCTGGGATGTATTTTGCCGGGCAGGTCACTTTCATGGACATGATGGATGGGGTGTTCTCTGCCATTCGGTAGAGAGATATCATGGTCACTACTTTAAACAGAGACCCGGGGTGATAACTGGCATCAGGGTTATAGGCCATCCAGTCATCTGATGTGAAGTCTTTTACATATATAGAGGCGCTTCTCAGCTGTCCTTTTTCCTTCGCAGCAGTAAGATATCTGTCGAGCGACTTTTTTAGCGGCAGAAATGACACAGACTCACAGGTGGGCTCAACCATAAATAATGGTTTTATGTACCTGAATCCCTCCACGCGTGAATAAGAATACCCGCAGGTAGGGGCTATTGCAGCATTATCTTCTGTATTGATAGCTGCACTATGCCGGCCTTTATGCATATAGTCAATAGCCAGGACACTGGCTGCACAACCGGCTACAACAACGATTATCATATAGACAATCGATATCTTTTTTCTGAGCATTGATTCCATGCCGGCACATGTGTGCCATAAGCAATGCATTTTACGAATTATCTGTTAAATAATTGCCAAAGTTGGGGTGAATTAATATTCTCTTAGTGCCGTTTTACTTTTGCATAATATCATTTTTTCATGTGAAGCGCGATGCTGGTTTTGATTTTGTTCAGGTAAAACATAGCCAAAGTATAACATCAAAGTTTATTGTGCCGGGGATGTATGAAACAAAAAGGGAAATCTTTGGGTTCAAGACAGTATTTTTGAGCAAAATAAACAGTATAAAATGTCTCAGAGTAAGCTGATAACAATGGATGAATTTACCATCCAGGAAACAAGAAAATTCCCTCAGGCCACCGGCGATTTGTCTGCACTGCTGCGCGATATAGGGCTGGCAGGAAAAATCATTAATAAGCAGGTGCGCAAGGCTGGTCTGGTAGATATTCTGGGTAAGCACGGCGCTACCAATGTACAGGGCGAAGAGCAGATGAAGCTGGATGTTTTTGCCAATGAGACGCTGATAAACATCCTGAAAAACTGTACTGAATGTGCAGGTATTGCTTCGGAAGAAAATGACGACCACATGTCCTATGAGGATACATTCTCATTTAACTCCAAGTATGTAGTATTGTTTGACCCGCTGGATGGGTCATCTAATATAGATGTAAATGCATCTATAGGTACCATATTTGCTATTTACCGCAGGGTAAGTGAGCTGGGTAAGCCATGTACGGTGGAAGACTTTCTGCAGCCGGGTAACAGGCAGGTGGCAGCAGGATATATCATCTATGGTTCCAGTACCATGATGGTTTATGCTACAAAGCTGGGCGTAAACGGGTTTACGCTGGAGCCTTCTATTGGTGAATTCTGCCTTTCACATCCTAACATGAAGTGTCCTGAGAATGGCAAAATATATTCTCTCAATCAGGGCAACACAGTAAAATATGATGCTGGCATGAACGCCTACCTTAATTATTGTATGGAAAGTAATAAGGAAGAAGGACGCCCTTACACACAGCGTTATATAGGCTCAATGGTAGCAGATATGCACCGTACACTTATAAAAGGAGGTATATTCATTTATCCCGGCGATAAGAGTAACCCTAACGGTAAACTCAGATTGCAGTATGAATGCAATCCTATGGCATTTATAGTGGAGGCTGCGGGTGGCCGTGCATTGAGCGGGAAAGGAAACATTATGGATATACAGCCGGAAGAACTGCACCAGCGCACACCCGTGTTCATTGGCTCCCGCAATATGGTGGATAAAGCAATGGAGTTTATACAGCAGTAATACAAATGCTGTGTAGCAGATGTGGTAAAAGAAAGACTGAGACTATGACCTGAATGTATAGCTCCCTATGAGGTATGCATTCTTAAAATCTATTGATAGTATATGTTACATTTTGAGCGCTTTACGCTGGATAACGGATTGCGTGTGCTGGTTCATAAAGATGAGTCTACACCAATGGTTGCTATGAATATTTTATATGACGTAGGTGCCAGAGATGAGCAGGAAGGCAGAACCGGTTTTGCCCATTTATTTGAGCATCTGATGTTTGGCGGTAGTGTAAACATACCAGAGTATGACGAACCGTTGCAGATGGCCGGAGGAGAGAACAACGCTTATACTACTAATGACATCACTAATTACTACATACAGCTGCCCTTAAAGAATATGGAGACAGCATTCTGGCTGGAAAGCGACAGAATGCTATCTCTGGCGTTCAGTGAGCGTAGCCTGGATGTGCAGCGAAAGGTAGTATGTGAAGAATTCAAAGAGCACTATCTGAATAAACCATATGGTAACGCCTGGCATTTGCTGCGCAGGCTGGCATACACCACACATCCCTACAGATGGCCTACTATAGGTGAAGACCTGAAGCAGATAGAGGAGGCTCAGCTGGACGATGTGAAAAACTTTTTCTTCAAACATTACAGACCTGTAAATGCGGTAATGTGTGTAGCAGGTAATGTGACTGTGGATGAAGTAAAGGCACTTTCTGAAAAATGGTTTGGTGGTATAGATGCCGGAGATAAATATGAAAGAAAACTACCGGAAGAGCCATCTCAGACACAGGCCCGCAGGCAGGAAACAGAGGCTGATGTGCCGCTGGATGCCCTGTACAAAGCATGGCATATGGATGGGCGTTGTACTCCATCCTACTACGCTGCCGACCTCATAACAGAGATACTGGGTAGTGGTATGTCTTCAAGATTGTACCAGCGTCTGGTTAAAGAGCAGCAGTTATTCAGCTCAGTACACTGTTATCATACTGGTAGCCTGGATGCTGGCCTGGTAGTGATAGAGGGTAAAATAACAGAAGGAAAGACGCTGGAAGAGGCCGATGCTGCTGTAGAGCATGAAGTGGGTCTGCTGATATCGGAAGCGGTATCTGAGGCAGAGCTGCAGAAAGCAAGGAATAAGATAGAGTCCATGATAGCATTTGAAGATATGAGTCTGCTGAACAGGGCTAATAATCTGGCATTTTATGAGCTCATGGGTGATGCTGCGCAGATAAATGATGAGTGGGCGAAATATAATGAAGTAACTATTGAGTCACTGCAGCAGGTGGCAGCACAGATATTCAGAACTGAAAACAGTAATACGCTGTATTACCGGAAAAGAAAAACAGCACAATAAACCATGATGACTATCGGGCAGGATTTTGAAAACAGGGTCACCAGACTTTTGGGGATAAAATATCCCATAATACAGGGGGGCATGATATGGGCAGCCGGCTGGCGGCTGGCGGCTGCGGTTAGTAATGCCGGAGGTCTTGGCATTATTGGCGCCGGTAGTATGTATCCCGATGTACTGAGAGCGCATGTGAAGAAATGCAAGGCGGCTACATCGCTGCCGTTTGCGGTAAACCTGCCGCTGCTTTACCCCTCTATAGAGGAGCATGTGCAGACTATAATAGACGAAAAAGTACCCATAGTTTTTACTTCAGCAGGTAATCCGCGTACATGGACGGCAAAGTTGAAAGAGCATGGGATAGTGGTAGTACATGTGGTATCCAGTGCAAAGTTTGCAGCAAAAAGTCAGGCTGCGGGTGTAGATGCTGTAGTAGCAGAGGGGTTTGAGGCCGGAGGGCATAACGGGAGAGAGGAAACGACAACCATGTGTCTGATACCTGCAGTGCGACGCGAGGTAGATATTCCGCTCATCGCTGCAGGGGGCATTGCCACAGGCCGGGCTATGCTGGCTGCAATGGTGCTGGGCGCAGAAGGGGTGCAGATGGGTAGCCGTTTTGTATGCACACCGGAAGCATCAAGTCATCCGGGCTTTAAGCAAAGCGTTGCCGATGCGGCTGAAGGTGACACCATGCTTACCCTGAAACGTCTCACTCCGGTACGCCTTTTAAAGAATGAGTTTTATCATAGGGTAGAGCTGGCAGAACGTTCCGGCACAGATGATGCGGGTCTTGCCACACTGCTGGGGAGAGGCAGGGCGAAACTTGGCATGTTTGAGGGAGACCTTACTGAGGGCGAGCTGGAAATAGGGCAGGTAAGCTCGCTGATAGATTCTGTAATACCGGCAGCAGAGGTAGTAGCAGGTGTATGGAATGAGTTTATAGCGGCAAATAATGAACCTTTATTGTATGTAAAATAATTATATTCACATTGATTGCCAACATTAAAGGCAATATTTTCGTCTCACAGAGTATAAACCCCGCTTGCGGTAAAAAAGTACTCATCAGTGTAAAAACATTATAGATGTTTGAGTTACTTTGATATATTTGTATATTGATTTTGCTTTAGCAGACAATTGTTTATGAAAAAACATTTATTATCCCTGCTCTTTGTGTTTGCTGCGTTTGTCTCTGGTGCACAGCCAGTGTCTAAGTTGCCCGGCTTAAGTCTGGAGCAATGGTGGCCTTTTTGTGGCGCTACAGATCTGTTGGACCGTACATTCACAGGGTTTGACCTGATTTCGTCAAATGTTACCGCTACTACCGACCGCTACCTTCAACCCAACAGGGCATATCTGTTTAATGGAGTGAACAGTGAGTTGCATTACTCTACAACATTTGGTATACCGCTGTTTGGTATTGCCGACTTTACTTATTCCTGTCATATATTTCCTACAGTAGCACAGGATGCTATAATTATATACAATGGTAATCCCGCTGCCGATGGGCTTGGTCTGATAATGACCAACTCTACCGGTACAGGTCCTGGTACATATATAGGTATTCTTTTTGGAGGTGTTACCACTTTTGTACCGGCAGGAAGTACTGTTACTCTTAATGAATGGCACCATCTGCTGGTAAAGCGTAATGGTAATGCTTACATGCTCTTTGTAGATGGTACTTATGTAGGTGCTCATATACCAGTGGGAGTTCCTGCTGCAGGTTATTTTACACCTACTACCGTATTTCAGGCTGGTCTTGACTTAACATCGGGTACCCGTGCATTCACGGGAAAGATAGATGATATAGGTATCTGGGGCCGTCAGGTATCTCATCCGGGCGAGGTAAATCAGATACGTGAATTTAATCCGAGTATCGTTTTTTCTCTCGGTAACGATACTGCACTCTGTCCTAACTCTTTTTATATAGGTGGCAGCCGCGATACTAACAGGCTGGATACTACAAAGTATATTAATTACGAGCAGGATACCACATGGGGTTTTGATTATACATGGTCTAATGGCGATACTATCAGTTCCTATCAGGAGCTTATTTTCCCTACCACGCCTATCCCGCCTGTAGTGCGTACACTTACGCTTACCCGTAAATTGTCCTGCCCTGCATCACGTACTATAACAGTCCGCCATATTATTCCGGTTGTTAATATAGGTCCTCACGATACAGATATCTGTGAAGGTGAGGAGTTTCTGCTGAATCCCGATACTGCTATCGGGCTGGTACGTTATCTATGGAATACAGGTGCTACCACATCTCAGATCATGGCCGATACTGCTATGACCTACTGGTTGAGGGTGGATAGCCTTGTGCCCTTCATTAACCCCATAACAATGCTGCCTGATACCACACATTGTGTGGCAACAGACACTACTATAGTAGACCAGACTCCTGAAATATTTGTGCATCTGGTATCTAATGATACTTCCTGTAACGGAGACCCCATTACACTCAGGTCGTTTGATGATACTGCTTATACAACACCTGCATATTTGTGGAGCGATGGTATTAGTACCACACCTACGTTTAATGCAGTAACAACAGGGGTGTACTGGTTACGAGTCACGGATGGGGCCTGTATAAGAACGGATACTGCACGAATAATAGTAGCAAACGTCTCTACAACAGTATTGTCAAATGATACGGCCATATGTAAAGGGGCATCTATTGTGGCTAATGCTACAGGTACGCCCGGTGTCATATACCAATGGACACCTACTACCGGTATGGTAAACTCTAATATCCCTACACCTACCATTACACCCGATACATCGGCATGGTATGTATTATCGGCCAGAATTATTGAACCGACATTGGGAGCGTTGCTTAATTGTGTCTCCAGAGACTCGTTTTTCATTGACGTTCAGCCCAATCCTCAGATATTGATGGGTGGCAACCGACAGGTTTGTCAGTATGACTCTATCAGGATACAACCTACTGTGATACCTAACTGGTACACACATTATTCTTATTCATGGACTCCGGCTACCTATCTTGATGATGCTACGGCTCCTGCTGTTGTATTTACTGCCGGAGATACAACGAAACTCATAGTAACGGTAACTACACCTGCAGGGTGTATGTCATCCGACTCTGCGATTATATATACCTATAATGGAGACTTCCTTTCCATGTCGCGCGATACCGCATTGTGTCCTGGTGACTCTGTTGTCATTGCGCCTGTTTCTACCGAGCCTGGGGTAACTTACTTTAAATGGGAACCATCTACTTATGTAGATCATCCCGTAAGCCCATCGGCAACGCCTATCAGGCCGGAAACTTCAATCAGTTATCGCGTAATAGGTACAAGTATGTTCGGCTGTCTGGATACGCTGGACTATTCAATAAGGGTGTTGCCTGCGGCAGTAATTACGCTGGAAGACTCAGTAGTGATGTATCCGGGCGATTCCTATAAAATAGAGCCGGTGACCAATACGTCTTATTATTCGTGGTCACCTGCGGTAGGCTTGAGCGATACGGCTATATCAAATCCGGTAGCGACACCTCCGGTAGATACCCGTTATATACTCAAGGCTATGACGCAGGACGGATGTGTTACTTCTGACTCAATAAGCATTCGCCTGAATGAAAACTCTATTATCATGGTACCGAATGCTTTTGTACCAGGGAGCTATAACAGTACACTGAAGGTGATACTGAAGGGTATTGCCCGCCTTCGCTACTTCAGGGTTTATAATCGTTGGGGTAAGGTGGTATTCGAGTCTAAAAATATTACAGATGGATGGGATGGCACTATAGGTGGTGTAGACCAGCCGGCCGGTGTATATGTTTATGAAGCTGAAGCAGTTACTGATAAAGGTAAAGTCATTCAGAAACATGGTAATGTAACGCTGCTCCGATAGTAACAGAACTGAAATACAAATTTGCTGATAAGGCTGCATTCTGAAATGCAGCCTTATTTTTTGCTATGGCAATTTCTGGCTATTACCAGATTGTATGGTTGCTAAATGATTGCAAAATATATCTGTATAAGTGAAAACCCGGCATAGCCACTGTACGTATATCTGGTGCGTGCTATTCAATTTTATTTTTTTCACATTTATTAAATTCTGTTAAGAGGATTTACAGGAACGGAGAAGGTTATAAATTGCAATGTTTTGGCGAAATGTGTCTGGATTATATATGATAATCCGGAGTACCGGCCGGAGCTGAGGAAAAAGAACGACAAATGAGAACCGACTTAATTGTGCTGTGCAGTGTAACATTTATATCAATATACCTGATGTACCTGCTGATAACCCAATTGCACTTTCGCTTATACATAAGACAATATGGAAAGAAGCCATTACATTATCGTATGTTCCGGCTGTATAGTTCACAGCTTTTTTCAAACGCTCCGTCAAGGCATGAGAAACGTTTCTATACAGTTGCCAACAAGATAACCTGGGTATTCAACACTCTAACAATAGTTGCTTTTTTCATATTTCTTTATATCTTGTTCCTGAGGTAGAACTATGAGCATCTTTTGACTTGTACTGCATAGGCTGCCATGTCTAATTTGCTATGAACGAATCACTACTTCAGTTTATCTGGCAGCATAGTCTTTACAATGCTACAGCATTACATACCTTATCGGGGGAGCGGATTACAGTAATACATCCGGGGTATCTTAATACAGATGCAGGACCTGATTTTTCCAGAGCAAAAATTAAGATAGGGGATACACTGCTGGTAGGCAATGTAGAAATACATGTGTACTCGGCAGACTGGTATAAACATGGGCATCAGCATGATGCTGCATATGCCAGCCTGGCATTGCATGTAGTTTATGAGCATAATAGTGAAAAGCTACCTGAGGGTATACCGTTACTGGAACTTAAGAATAGTATCGATGCCACAACAATAGCCAGATATGCCGACCTGACAGCCGCCGGGCCGGGAATACCCTGTGCCGGGCAGCTACACAACGTAAAAGATATAACCCGTGAGGCATGGCTGAGCAGGTTACTGGCCGAGCGCTGGGAGCAAAAGCTGCAGGAGTGGCAGGTAATGCTCACCAACTCTATGGACGACTGGCGTAATCTGCTTTACTGGCGCCTTGCAGCTAATTTCGGGTTTCGTACTAATGCTGCTCCCTTTCTTATGCTGGCCCGCTCACTGCCACTGAATGTAGCTACCAGACACCGGGGTGACCTGATGCAACTGGAAGCACTTTTTTTCGGGCAGGCCGGTATGCTGTCTGAGGATTTTACTGATGATTATCCGCGGGAGCTGCAGCGGGAATATGATTATCTGAAGAAGAAGTATCAGCTAAAACCGTTACAGGCCGGGCAATGGAAGTTTCTGAGGATGCGGCCGGCCAATTTTCCCACTATAAGAATAGCACAGTATGCAGCACTGGTACATCAGTCTGTACATCTCTTTTCCCAGATAATAGAAGCATCTTCTGTAGCTGATATAAAACCGTTGCTGAATGTTAGAGCAAGTGCATACTGGGACGACCATTATACTTTTGATGCACAGGTACAGAAGCCTGTGCCGAAAAAGCTGGGAGTCACTTCTGTGGAAAATATTGTTATCAATACGATTGCGCCCATTCAGTTTTTATACGCTTCCAGGCATGGGCAGTCACAACAGCAGGAGAAAGCCCTGTCACTGCTGGAAACTGTACCTGCCGAGCATAACAGCATTATAAGTAAGTGGCAGGAAACGGGATGGTCTCCGGCAGATGCCGGCCAATCGCAGGCTATGCTGCAGCTCTATAATAATTATTGCAGTAAAAAGCGTTGCCTGGAGTGTGCCGTAGGATTGGCTCTGATGCGACGCTGATAAAAAATGCTGATGAACAGATAACTGAGGGATGCAGTAAGCTGCTTAAATTTGCAGCATGATAGCTACCGATCTTACTCAGCTGATACCTTCTGACTTTCCTGATAATGCCCGTGTGTGGGTGTACCAATGCAGTCGTGCATTTATAGAAAAAGAGGCGATAGAAGTAAACGAACAGTTGCATCATTTTTATGCCGGCTGGCAAACACATGGTAGTCCGGTGAAAGGATGGGCCGGGCTTCTGTTCAGGCAGTTTGTGGTTATTATGGCCGATGAGAATTATGAAAAAGTAAGCGGCTGCAGTACAGATAGCTCTGTGCGCGTCATTAAGAGTCTGGAACGTCAGTACGATGTGAACTTTTTTGACCGCATGATGATTACATTTCTGGTAAAAGGTAAGTCTGAGATGCTACCTTTTGGTCAGGTACAATATGCTATTGATAAGGGATATATTGACGGAGATACGCTACTATTCAACAATGTGGTGCATGATAAGGGTGAGCTACTCAGCAAATGGCTGGTACCATTGAAAGAAAGCTGGCTGGCAGCAAGGGTATCTTTTGAGGCTCCTTCGGTATAGCTATCTGTTAATTCTGATATATAGGCCAAAAATGGTTGGTAAAATCTGCTGTAATCCTTTACTGCATTGATTTTGGAAGAAGTTTATTGAAATTAGTTTCAATAAACTTCTTTGCTTTATGGTTACTTCAAAAAAAAGC
>JAUIBA010000031.1 GCA_030427635.1 Bacteroidia bacterium | reverse complement strand
GGGCAACATTCACCTGCATGAAAAAAGCGCCATCAGGGGTGCTGCTTCCTGTTACTGATGGAGCATTTCTTTCTGTCCCCTCCAGCATAATGAGAAAGTGCGCAGTTTGTTTTTCATGAGCAGAAATAATTGTAACAAACTAACAATCAATCACTTAATATTTACAAAGTGCGCAAAAAGGTTACAAAAATTGCTCGCGCGTTTTTTATTATATAAGCCCCAACCGACTCCCCCCAGGGGGGAGAGGTGTTTTTTTTCATTTGTACTTCTATGCGCTGGTTTTCCTGCTGCGATGCCGGGCAACATTCACCTGCATGAAAAAAGTGCCATCCGGGGTGCTGCTTCCTGTTACTGATGGAGCATTTCTTTCTGCATCCTCCTACAGGATGAGAAAGTGCGCAGTTTGTTTTTCATGAGCAGAAACAACTGTAACAAACTAACAATCAACTACTTAATATTTACAAAGTGCGCAAAAAGGTTACAAAAATTGCTCGCGCGTTTTTTATTATATAAGTCCCCACCGACTCCCTTCAATGGGGAGAGGTGTGTTTTTTCATTTGTACTTCTATGCGCTGGTTTTCCTGCTGCGATGCCGGGACAACATTCACCTGCATGAAAAAAGTGCCTTCAGGGGTTCTGCTTCCTGTTACTAATGGGGCGTTCCTTTCTGCATCTACTCTTAAACAATCGCTCAGAATGGAAAAGTGCGCAGTATATTTTTTCTGAGCAGAAATAATTGTAACAAACTAACAATCAATCACTTAATATTTACAAAGTGCGCAAAAAGGTTACAAAAATTGCTCGCGCGTTTTTTATTATATATCAGGATAATGGCGAAGTGGGGGTGTTCTCTGGCTGAATGGCTGGATGTGTTTTCTGTAGCATGGGATATAGGGTTTGTTTTGTGGGGCAAAGGTACGATAAATGTGGCGTAGCCTCAAGACTGGCTGTTAGATCAGTGTAGTTCCTTTTGCAAGTGTTTTAATCATTGAGCTTGTCCGCTACGAGGGTTATGGGCGGGGGCACGGACAACTGTGGTAAATATGTAACGTTATCTCCCTAAAATGGTAGCTCGCTGCTATAGTCTGCACTCTGCTCCTGTAACAGAAAGAGTGTCAACTCTTCTTTTGAATTAAAGCCATTCAGCTTCTGCTTAAACTGACGTTGAATATCAGGCGACTCTATCTCATGCCTGCGTTTAATGCCAATATCCAGATAGCCGGCATCCATATCAATACCCAGATATCTGCGCCCCAGAAGATTAGCTGCAATACCGGTAGTACTGCTACCTGCAAAGGGGTCTAATACCCATGCTCCGGGCCGGGTAGCTGCAAGTAATGCCCTTGTGAGTACGGCCAGAGGTTTCTGTGTAGGATGCTTACCAAACTTCTTTTCCCATGGCGCTATTGCTGGCAACTCCCACACGTCTTTCATCTGTTTGTTCCCATTCAGCTGCTTCATGAGTTCGTAGTTGTAATAATGGGGTGTTTTCTGCGTTTTACGCGCCCATATTATCTGCTCAGTACTGTGTGTGAAAAAACGGCAGGAAAAATTAGGGGGAGGATTGGTTTTAACCCATGTAACTACGTTTAGAATCCTGAACCCTAATTCTGCAAGTACCTGTCCTACTGAAAATATGTTGTGCATAGTGCCACTTATCCAAATGGTGGCATCCTCCTTCATCTTATCGCGCACCAGTGTAAGCCACTTACGGTTAAATTCGTTGACGTATTCTATCCCCTCTCCCTTATCCCAACTGCCTTTATTAACGCTCACGATTTTACCGCTTTGTATAGATAGCCCATCATTAGACAGGAAATATGGAGGGTCGGCAAATACCATATCGAACTTATGCTGAAAAGCGGGCATAAGCTCGGTACAATCGCCATGAAGGAGATTGAAAGACTTGTCAGAATTGCTATAATATGTAGGATTGCCAACCAACCAGACCTAAATGACATATTATCATTACACAGATCTAATGTAGTTGATCATTTACAAAATGATCCTTATTAGCATGATCTTTATTAGCTGTATGCAAATAACAAAACTGCTAATCAGAAACAATTATTTATATTAGCATGACATTTAAGCATTATGAAAAAAGAAAGTCTACCTGAACTCCAGAAATTAGGAGCAAGGATAAAAGCAATACGATTGAGTAAAGGGTATACTAGCCATGAGACCTTTGCAATTAAGAACAACTTTAACAGGACACAATATTTCAGATACGAGCATGGCGAAGACTTACGCTTTTCTACGCTCGCAAAAATCATTTCAGCTTTTGAAATGACTTACTCAGAATTTTTTAGCGAAGGATTTGAATGAGGAGCAAAGCTGGCAGTCTACACCCATAATTTTCGATATTTACCCTTACCTACAAACTCTACCAACCCAATATCCCGCAGATATTGCAACTGCTGCCTTATTTTGGCCTCGATGTTATTATTCTTAGGATATTTCGCCCTTAAATGAGGGACAAAAAGATTTATATCATCGAGTGAAAATACTGGCATAGATAAACTTTGAATACAGCTAAATACTTCTCGCTTCCACCCTTTAAGCGTACTAACAATACTATCTACACCGCCGCCATACGCATCCGACACCTCTACTGATGTAACATTATCAAATTCAGGCAAATCAACACTTACACGTTTTGGCACTTTAGCCAGAATTGCTTTAGCATCGGCAATGTGCTGTAGTGAGATAACACCTGCCATCTCATTAGACTGTAATAATCTAAAGTCAGATGAAATTTGTTTCATTAAATTCACATCGTCAACCAATACACCATATTCATAATTATTTACCAACCCACCGTTAGTAAGATTTCCTGATGTAATAACAGCACGAACATCATCAAAAATGTAAATTTTGGAATGTAATTTCTGCAGATTAGAAATGTGCCCATTTCCTTCAAGAATATGTTCCAACGCAGCTAAATCAGATGCACCTGTGTAGTAATTCATTAGCTTAAACGAAGTAATAAGTTCAACAGAAACTTTTGATTGCTTCGTTGCTATTATCTTACTGGCAACATTTTCTTTTACAAATGGAGAAGTAATCTTTATTGATTTTGACGAGGAGCGAACCATTTCAAAAAACAAATTGCTCCAGGGACTTTTTATCAATTGCATCAGAATAACTCTTTCATTATACAAATATAGATTCAATTATACGCCCGCCAATATGCAAGGCTGACATTTCTGCAGGCATCGATAATAACATACATAATTACTAAATAAGACGCAGTTAACTATAGTATTACTGCTATAACACCCTAAATAAACAAGGAGATAAAAGCGATAAACAAGGACTGTATGAGTAACAGAGGCTGAACCCTGGCATATGATGTATAAAAAACGCATTGGGAAGTGTTTCCCAATGCGCAATGCTATACCACCTGAAAATTTGAATTTGAGTTGTTTACTTATATCAGAACTTCAGGTCAGAGACGTAGGACTGATCAACTGATAGTGTAAATGTCACTACCGCATTATTGCCGCTACCACCGGTCTGCTCAAGTATATAACCTTTAGGTACAGAGTGGCTGTAACTGTTACTACCGGCATAAGGGTTGTCCCAGTTAATGGTAACAGACCCTGCTGCATTGAGAAACTGATAGGTAACTGTTCCTTCGGTACCGGTCATGAAGCCATCACTTTCTGACTGCCAGTTACCTTTTGAGTTACTATCAATTGTTTGCGGAGGATACAAATTCTGAGACCATATGCCGTGTGATAAGTTGGCGTTGGTACGTGTCAGTGTCAATGTAGTGTTGTTTTGCAACGTGACGTTTGTGCTTCTTGCTGCCATAATTTAGTTTTTTATAATGCTAGAGATTTGGTTAAAAAAATAGTCTTTCAAGTGGTATAGCAGAAGCAAGGTACTGAGCAGGCTTTCAGAAACAGGGGGTCATTTAACCCTTTTATACCGGAACGGTAATAACTGAGGCTGAACGGGTCTGATGTCGAGTGCGAGAGGGAATTATTTTTTGCAACGCCATGAGTGATGAGTAGAATTTGTGAAGACAAAGTGGGCTGCAAGCAATACTATTCTAACTTCGAATTACAAAGGCCTGTATGAGCAAACTGATAGATGGCGACCAATATGTAAAGCTGGTAAGATCTTATTATGCATATTTGGAAAATGAATTCAACATGACACAGGCTGAATCAACAATCAATGGGAGTTACTATTACATTGTTCACTACAAGGATAATCAGAAAGTGATATTCATATATTACGAAAACATAGAGCGCTACTTTTAGATTAGTATCAACTTTCTGAAAGAGGGGAAGCTCCCCAACTACGATGATACATCCCGCAGACTACGACTAAACAGCCTGAATAAAATAGTATTTCCGCAGTTAAGCAAAGAGGACATAAGTGCGAACAATGCACGGTTTGAAGAAATAAGGCCGGAAGGTGATATTGAAAAAATGCTGCTTAAGGCAGCTAAAGAATTACGGCTTTGTTTGTCATGGCTGAGAGCGGAAAATGGTAATCGTGTTAAATAAGTTCGATCCCAGGTCCCACTACTTCTTCATAAAATCCTAGCTCAGCCGTTTTTTTTTATGCATATTGTAAAATCGAGCCTTGTTTCCGTTTTTGATCTTTTGCAACGGTATAATCACAAACAATTGCGTTTTTTTTAAGTTAGAGAGGCTATATAACTTCGGTATTGTTACATATGAAAGACGAAACGTAACAAAAAGAAATTGAGAAAAGCACTCAATATTAATCCCCTACCCCACCCCGAACGCTGAAGTGTGCGACGCAACGGACGATGATGGCGGGGAGGAAGACGGCTGACAAGAGAGCAGAGAAAGAGAGCGGGAGCGGGACAGAGTGGGTGTGAGTGTGAGTGTGAGTGTGAAGATTTAGCCCTACCCTACTCTTCCGGCAATTGTGCGTAACTTGCAGGGTTAGGGGTGAATGGCTCCCTTTTATGGATATATCATGTCGTTAAAAGGCAAAAAAATAATAGTGGCGGTGACAGGCAGTATTGCTGCCTACAAGACGCCACACTTTGTGCGGCTGCTGGTAAAGGCGGGCGCAGAGGTGCAGGTGCTGGTAACGGCGGCGGCTACACAGTTTGTAAGCGGCCTATCGCTGGCTACGGTATCGGGACGGGCTGTACTGGCCGATGTGGCTGATGGCAGCACATGGAATAATCATGTGGCGCTGGGCCTGTGGGCCGATGCGATGGTGATAGCGCCGTGCAGCGCCAATACTCTGGGGAAGCTGGCGCATGGGCTGTGCGACAATATAGTGTGTGCGGTGTACTTATCGGCCCGGTGCCCGGTATGGGTGGCCCCGGCTATGGATGAAGATATGTGGAAACATGCATCGACAAGGGCCAATGTGGCACGCATACAGGAGTATGGCAACCGGCTGATACCTACTGAACATGGCGAGCTGGCCAGTGGTCTGGTGGGTGAGGGCCGGATGGCGGAACCAGAAACGATGGCGGCACTGCTGGAGGCACACTTTGCACAGGCGGGTGAGCTGCGGGGCATAAATGCGGTGGTAACCGCAGGGCCTACCTATGAGCGGATAGACCCGGTGCGGTTTATAGGCAACTTCTCTACCGGCAAGATGGGTGTGGCACTGGCTGAGGCACTGGCGGCGCGGGGCGCAGCGGTAACGCTGGTGGCTGGCCCGGGTGTGCAGGCTACGACTGCTGCGGGCATAGCCACGGTGCGCACGGAGAGCGCGCAAGACATGTATCATGCGGTTATGGCGGTGGAAAAAGACGCATCGGTACTGATACTGGCGGCGGCGGTGGCCGACTACCGGCCAGATGAGGTGGCAATGCACAAAATAAAGAAGCATGAGGGCGAAATGTCCCTAACGCTGACACGCACAACGGATATACTGGGTAGCCTGGGAAAAATAAAAAGGCCGGGGCAAACGTTAGTAGGGTTTGCACTGGAAACAAATAACGAGCTGGAAAACGCCGGGAAAAAGCTGACGGGTAAGCATGCCGATATGATAGTGCTGAACTCGCTGCAGGATGCGGGGGCGGGTTTTGGGCATGACACGAACAAGGTGACGCTGCTGCGGCATAATGCGGCACCAGTGGCACTGCCGCTGCAAAGCAAAAAAGAAGTAGCTACGGCTATTGTGAACCATATAATAATGATGAGGAATGAGCAGGCGGATAATTAGTGTACTGGTAGCTATCCTGTGCAGCGTGGCCGGGCTGCGTGCGCAGGAATTTAACTGCAAGGTGACGGTGATGAAGGATAAAATACGCAGTGCGGGTGTGGACCCGGAGGTATTTACGAGTCTGGAAAAGGCAGTGCAGGACTTTGTGAATACGCGGCGGTGGACGACTGATGAGTATGCATCATCGGAAAGGATAGAGTGCAATATATTTATAAATCTTACCGCCAATAATGTGGGCGGGGATGCAAATGCATTTTCCGGCACCTTTAGCATACAGGCATCGCGGCCGGTATATAATACGTCTTACACCACCCCTATCATGAACTATGTGGACAGGGATTTTGCTTTTAAGTATTCCCAGTTTAACCCGCTGAACTTTGACGACAACCGGGTGCAGGGTGTGGATGCGCTAAGCTCTAACATTACTGCCGTAGTGGCCTACTATATGTATCTGGTACTGGCTATGGACTATGACAGCTACTCGCCACTGGGTGGCACCAACTACCTGAAGCGGGCACAGAACATAGTGAATAATGCCCCGGATGGCAAGGGCATAGGTGGCTGGAAGAGTGTGGAGAACAATAAAAACCGCTACTGGCTGGTGGATCAGCTGCTGAACAAGCGATTTGAAGAGGTGCGGAAATTCTGGTACACGATGCACCGGGAGGGGCTGGACAGTATGTCGCAAAAGCCGGTGGAAGCCCGTACCCGTATACTGACCAATGTGCGCAAGCTGTATCAGGTGAACAGGGAAAACCCGAGCAGTGTGCTGCTACAGTTTATTACGAATACAAAGAGTAATGAATTTCTGAATCTGCTGGAGTCTGCACCCAAAAACGAGCGGGGACAGTATATATCTATGCTATCCATTATAGATGTACCCAACGCCAATAAATACAATCAACTGAAATGAGGAAGTGGCACCAATACCGTGTGGCGGTAACGGCCATGCTGGTAATAACAGGAATGCTGTATGCCTGCGGGAATGAGCAGAAAGAGGCGCACCTGCCTGCTGAAAAAATGCGGGCTGTACTTACAGATATGACACTGGCAGAGACGTACAGCACGATGCTCAATGACAGTAGCATAAACAATCCCGGAGCAAAAAACGGGGATTCGCTGGGAAAGTTTTACGGTGAGATACTGGCAACTCATAAAATAACACGGGAGGCATTTGACCAGAGTATGGCGTGGTATAAGCAGCACCCGGCAGAGATGGATTCCCTTTTTGCCGCGATGGGTAAGAGGGCTACCGAGTGGCAGAAAGAGCTGGAAGACGCCGCAAAGAGTAAAGATTCTGCCGCCAGAGCAGAGCAGCTGAAAGACACGGCAAGGCAATAACCTTTTATAGCAGACTACTAAAGCGGCGGCCCGGCAATATCTCTCCTGAGGGCCTGATAAGCACGGGCATATAAGAGGCCGTACACTATGGCCAGTACCAATATGAGATTGACAAGCATCACCAAAAGTTCACTGAGACCCGCAAGCGGAAACATGGCTATAATGGCCCATGCCGAATCTACTGCTGTAATAATAGCGGCAATAAGGAATATTACATATGGATACGGACGGCTGAGCAGGTAGAGCGCCCAGAATACTATGGCACCTGCTGCCTGAAAGTATATATACTGCCTGCGCTCCCACTCCATGATGGGTGCAAACCAATTGATACGCACGAAATTATAAGTATACAGGGCAGCCCATATGCCAATGGCTGTGCGGGCTGCCGATATAGGCAACTGTAACCGGCGGAGGGCCAGATGTTTTTTTATGTCTTCGGGCGAGGACAAGAGCTGTGATGATGTATACAATATTAAAGTAATCCCGGCATAAAACGGACTGCACTATGGTGTGTAGTAATAATGTGTTTCATTGCCAGCGGCTGCGCTCACATGCACATCCCGGGTATAGGTAAATGCGTGAGACACGGTATGCCATGTGAGGGTAAGACTCCGCATAGGTGTGGGCAGGTAAAAGCCTGTATATACCAGCATTGTATCGGAAGAGGCGGAAGCGTTAAGCTCCATAACGTCATCGCCGATGCTTATATGATAACTGTCGAGCTGTAATACGGTCAATGAGACATCTGGCTTTATGGTGCTGGTATGATAAGGAGGCCACGGCTGAGCATTAGTATAGATATAGTGCCACACATAGGTGCCGGGCATATTTTTTGCAGCGGGATGGCCCACATATACGGTATCGCGGCATACAGTATCCATACCTTCCAGAGTAACCTGCACGGGATAAATACCAGGCTTAGTGTACACATGCTGTGGCTGAGGACCTGTGATAGCCGTATTATCGCCAAAATCCCAATGCTGCCTGGCATAGGCCGGGGCACTACATGAGAAGTGAACTACATCGCCTGCGTAGCCATCACTGGTATGGCTAATGGTATAGGTATAAATAATCTGCTCTTTACGGCATGCCAGCAGTAATAATGTTGCGGCCAGAATGATGATTATATTCTTCATAATATCAGGTATAGACAGACTGGAATCAAAAATCATACCAATCAGGATGTTCTCAGATGACGGCATTGTCCTGAACAGGAAATCACAACTTACTAACAATATGAGTTATAGTCCCTGATGAAACAGGAGGGTACAGATTTTATGCATGTTTTGTTGTACTTTCGCAGGCAATCTGCGTCAGTCACTGACGAGCTTATCATGTTGCAACAAGAGACAATAGGGGCAAGAGAGAATAGTAGTCTGGTAACGCGCCTGCGTGATTACAATCAGCTGCTGAAACCCAACCTGAGTGGGATGGTGGTATTCAGCAGTGTCATCGGGTATCTGATGGCGCCCAACATCTCATTTTCATGGACAGATATGGGTATGTGGCAGCGTGTAGTGCTGCTGTTTGCCGGAGGTATGATGGTGACCGGTGGTGCCAATACCATAAACCAGATACTGGAACGGGAAAGCGACCGCCTGATGAAGCGCACCCGCACCCGCCCGCTGCCTGATGGCCGCATGAGCGATACGGAGGCATGGATATTTGCCACGGTGATGGGTGTAGTAGGTGCTATACTGCTGGCCATGTTCTTTACCCCCCTTGCAGGACTGCTGAGCTTCTTTTCACTTTTACTTTATGCATTTGCCTATACACCGATGAAGAAGATTCATCCGGTGGCGGTATTTATAGGCGCTATACCGGGCGCACTGCCCCCACTTATAGGCTGGACGGCAGCTACCGGCAGCATAGATGCGGGTGGCCTGGTGCTGTTTGCCTTACAGTTTTTCTGGCAGTTTCCGCACTTCTGGGCTATAGCGTGGGTAGCATTTGACGACTATGCCAATGCCGGTATAAAGATGCTCCCTACCCGGGAAAAAGAATCGAAATTTACGGCTATACAGTGCATCATGTACAGCATGGTACTGATACCGATGGCTATGCTGCCGCTCCAGTTTGGCATGACGGGCACAATAGGCACTGCACTGGCAGTAGCATGTGGCCTGCTGTACTTTGGCGCATCGATAGCCTTTTATATGAAAAATGACCACAAATCGGCCCGCAGGGTAATGTTTGCTTCTTTTATATACCTGCCGGTAACACTACTGGCACTGGTAATAGATAAGGTGCAGATGTAACGATAAATAAAGCATAACGGAGGCCGGAAGGCTACCGGAAGATAATGAGGCAGCAGCATAAGGTGACTATATGGAAATAGCAATGAAGGGAAGGAAGATACATCCACAGAAGTTTATGATGTGGATAGCTATGGGCAGTATGGCCATGGCATTTGCGGGGCTTACCAGTGGCTTTGTTGTAAGAAAGGCACAGGACAACTGGCGGTACTTTGAGCTGCCGGCACTGTTCTGGTATTCTACGATTGCTATAGTGCTGAGCAGTGTGACGGTGGCACTGGGTGTAAAAGCGTTCAAGAACAGGGAAATGCCAAAGTTCAGAATGCTGATTACTGCCACATTGCTGCTGGGTATCGCATTTGGGGTGATGCAATATGGTGGTTTTTACTGGTTGTACCATCATGTGCAGCAGATACGAATAGATGACCAGACACTAACACAAACTGCTGCTGTGCGGCTGGATGGCAACCCCAGTGAGTCATTTTTGTTTGTAATAGCAGGCCTTCACCTGGCGCATCTGGCGGGTGGTGTGATAGGATTACTTATCGTATTTATGCGGGCTTTTAGCCGTCGTACAAAGGTTTACAGCGCTACCGGATTAGAAATAGTTGCCACTTACTGGCACTTTGTAGATATATTGTGGGTATATTTATTTGTCTTTTTTCTGGCAAATCAATAAAATTGTTTCGAAATTCGCACCCGTATTCACAACAATACACTTTTTTAACAAATTATATGTCGCATACTACAGTTGTAACTTCAGAACCAAAAGAGAATCTCTGGGCCGGTGGGCGCTCCCCCTACAACCTGAGCTACGGTAAAATTATGATGTGGGCATTCCTGCTATCGGATGCACTGACTTTCGGTGCCTTTCTGATATCGTACGGAACTACCCGTTTCTTTAGCGCCGTATGGCCTGACCCGAACGCAGTGTTCAAGTCATTCCCATTCATGGGTCATGCAGACCTGCCACTTCTGTTCGTGAGTCTGATGACGTTCATACTCATTATGAGCTCTGTAACCATGGTACTGGCTGTACATGCCGGCCACTATAACGACAAAAAGAGCGTAGCAAAATGGCTCCTGTGGACCATCATTGGTGGTATCTGCTTCCTGGCCTGTCAGGCATGGGAATGGACACACCTTTATGGTGAGGTAGGCGCTCTGTGGGGTGGCTTCACTGACCCTGCTACTCCGGTAGAGAAGTTCCATCACTTCTTTAACGAGCATAATGCGGGTCATATACTGGCTACACAGCCGGGCGTGGCAATGCAGGCTACTCACAACTTCTTCAACTACTTCTTTACCATTACCGGTTTCCACGGTGGTCACGTAACATCAGGTGTTGTATTTAACATCCTGATACTGGTAAACACAGTGAATGGTGTATACGAGCGTCGCGGCCACTATGAAATGGTAGAAAAGATTGGTCTGTACTGGCACTTTGTAGATCTGGTGTGGGTATTCGTATTCACCTGCTTCTACCTGCTGTAACAGCCGGCGTGCGACACAACACGCTTAGTAACTCAAAAGATTCATCACAACGATTTTAAACAATACAAACAAAAGAAATGTCAGGTCATCATAACTCAGATAATATACAGCACCTCTATGAGGGCGATCAGTCAAAGCTGTATTCCGGCGTGTTATCACATCACACGGATATCAACTCACCTGAAAGCAAGGCTCAGGTAAAGAAGATATGGAAAGTATTCTGGATACTGCTGATAATAACAGTTGTAGAAGTTGTTATCGGTATGTTCTTCAGTCACTCTATGCCTAAGGGACTGGTAAACTTCTTCTTTCTGGCGCTTACCATACTGAAGGCAGGCTATATCGTATCTATCTTTATGCACCTTGGTGATGAGGTACGCAGCTTTATCTCTACGGTACTGATACCGCTGGTATTGTTCGTATGGTTTATCATTGCATTCCTTTCTGATGGTTTCTTCTGGCTGAGAATGAATAACTCATCTCCTGCCCGTGGCGATACTGTGAAAGAAGCCCCTGCTAACGCAAAACATACAAATGGGCACTAATAAAAATACTGGTAAAAGATTTTTAGGAGGATTGGCGGTGGCATTTGTGCTGCCGCTTTCTTTTTATTTCATAGCCAAGGGGCTATCGAAAGATAAAATAACGCTGCCCGCATTTTACAATGCGGAGCGTATAGATACCGTAACCGAGAATGGGAAGACCTGGTATGACACCATACACCATCGTGTGGCAGAGCTGCAGGGTACCAATCAACTGGGAGATAATGTATCTCTGAACAAGGACCTGCAGGACAGGATACTGGTGGTGGACTTTATCTTTACCACATGTGCGGATGCATGCCCTAAACTAACGGGTAATATGTGGCTGCTGCAGAAGGCATTCAGGCACAACCCAAAGCTGGAGAACGGATTGGATTATTCTGTACACTTTGTATCGCTTTCTGTAGACCCTGAGCGGGATACTGTAGCCGCACTACGCGCCTATGCCGATGGCTATAAAGTAAACCATGATCACTGGTGGTTTATGACGGGCGATAAACGTGCTATATACAACTATGCACGTAATGAGCTAAAGCTGAGTACCGGCCCCGGAGATGGCGGTGCGGACGACTTTATACATACGGAAAAGCTGGTGCTGATAGATGCAAAGCGCAGAGTGAGGGGATACTATAACGGACTGGACACTGCTGATGTGAAACGCTGTGCCGACGATATAGTACTACTGACGATGGAGAAGGAGAAAAAGCATGGCAATCGATAACCGGCGCACCCGTAACTAAACTGCATTTACTACTCTTGTTGCACTACGCATTGTGAATGCCCTGCCCTTTATGCTCATAAGTGCGTGAAACTGTCGCTGCTTTAATGCATAATAAAGAAAGTTGTCAGGGTTTGAGAAGTAGTAAGAGCGCACCTCTCCTTCATTAACACGGGTGAGGTTACCTTTTGCCAGAATATTGATACTCTGAATCAGCACGTCTCTTCCCATCATGTAGTTTTCGTACTCTGTATCTATGTAGGTAGTGGCAGTGGTATGTAAAGCCTGCTTAGCTATAACTGCCCCTGTGTCAAGGCCTGCATCTATAAGGTGGCAAGTGACCCCAATCATATCTTTCAGGCCATAAAACATGCACCAGAATGTGGAATGGATACCTCTTATTTCCGGTGCCAGACCGTGGTGCAGATTAATAGTGCCAACAGCAGCCTTACTGAACACATTTTCCTTCAGAATACCGGCACCGGCCTGAATGATAATATCCGGCTTTATTTCGTCCAGTGCCTTCTCAGTAGCTAAATCATTTACTGCTGATACATTATAGCAAGGAAAATCCTTAAAATTAAAGTCTGCAACCTGTTGCTGAATACGTGCTGTAAGTAATGTAATATCATCCCCAAAATCAAAACGGCCATCATTGTACCTGAAACGCGCATAACGCTGTCTTAAAGATTCCTTTAATGATGGCGGAGGTAACAGGGGCTGCTGTACCATTATAAAAGAATAGTTGTGCGCCGGCAGCCTGCTGATAAGATACCCTATATTTAACCTGCTGGCTGCCGAAGGAACCGATGATGTGTAGAAACAGATATTCATGCGCGATTAACTATTCTATGCAAAAGCTGATAAGGGTTTCCCATGAATGGGTATAAACCAAACCTGTCAGAAACAGAAGCGACACGTCCGTTATCGTCATACATATAGTCTACCAGAAACTGTGTAGAAATACCTGACTTCAGTAAAGCATCTGTCAATTCAATTGTATAAGACCCATCAGGGAATGCAATTGAAGATACAGTTTTCCCTGTTATACGTTCCAGATAGTTTTTTGACTGCATTACCTCTGAAAGAGCATCATCCAGATATAATGACCCGAGATTGTTATGGTAATACCCATGAGAACCGATTGTGATGCAGGAAGATGATGCAGTGTCTTTTATCTGACGTTCATTCATCAACTTCCAGTATATATCTAAGCTGGAATCGGCTGTGAAATCGTATAGCTGAATCAACTGGCGAACAAGCTCTTCTTTTTCATCATATCCCGGTTTTGCACTTTTTTTGATAAACTGTTTTATTGACTCCCCGGAGCTGACATCTAAAAAGCTCCCTTCAATAAGCCTGAAGGTATGCCCGCTAATATCCACCGTACTACCCGGGGAAGCATGAACGGATGTGATATCGACAGCATCTGCCCATAAGACCGGTAACCGGGCACCAGCCATACCTGTAATATAAAAACAAGCATGCACTTTGTACTTTTCCAATACCGGCAGTGCATACTCATAGTTGTTCATATACCCGTCATCAAATGTAATTAATACGTTGAGCCTGTCATTAGCAAATGAGCCGGAAACCCACTCATCGTAAGTAAGGATATGGGTGTGTTTCTTCAATAATCTAATATGCTCTTCAAAGCTTTTAATACTAAAAAAGCGCTGATTATACCGAATATCTCCTCTCTCATCTATACCATGATACATAAGAATTACCACGTCTCCTGATGAGGTGTTTTTGACATAAAATCCATGCCTGATAAGCTTATTATGAAAAACCCTTCTTAAAGTCCCTATTAACGATACAAATTTTGACAACATAAATTATTTCATTAAGATTCTACTATTGAAAATCTGCGGTAATAGCAAAATCAAAAATACCCAATTGAAACAGTTTACGAAATTATAAATCTATTAAAAGCTTATTGCTAATCAATTAGAAGACCCTTAGAAAACATGAAGAAAATACAAATGTTCAATTAACCAATAATTAAAAAAGTGACAAAAACCACCGGGCTAAGCATATGAGCTATGTAAAGTTGTATTTTTGGCGTGCAGCTACACATTGCATGTAGTACTGCTATATTTTAAAAAGAAACCATGTTAATACCTGTACTTAAGAAAAATGACAAGCAGGCCCGCCTGCTGATACTGACAGTATCATTTGTAGTATTTGCTGCTGTGGCGCTTCTTTCCAGAATAAAGCTGGAAGTAAACCTGGGATTTGATATTCACATCTTTGCGCTGATAAATGCTGTGATTAACTCTATCGTTTCTGTATTACTGGTAGTGGCACTACTGGCAGTGAAGCAGCGTAAATATGAGCAGCATAAAAAGGTAATGATGGCAGCAATGGTATTGTCTATACTGTTTCTGGTGTCGTACATAGCGCATCACCTGCTGGCAGGAGAAACAAAATTTGGAGGCACAGGTGCTATGAAGTCTGTCTACTACTTCATACTACTTACCCACATACCCCTGGCAGGTATTATACTCCCCTTTATCCTGTTTACGGCCTACCGCGGCCTCACCGGTGAATATGCCAACCATAAAAAACTGGCAAAATACACCTGGCCTCTGTGGCTGTATGTAAGTGTAACCGGTGTGCTGGTGTATATATTCATAAGCCCATACTATAGCTAATAACAGGCACATAATAGATACCAATGCCGATATGTATGTGTGATATACATGCTCATAGGGCATTGTTACCTATATTTATAGCAATGTGACCATAATGCGAAAACTACCATATACATACCTTGTGCTGGCACTGATGCTCATTCCCTCCTATATATGGGGGCAAATAGCTGCATCAGACACATTGTATTCCAGAGCTATGACAGGGGATACGGCTGCACAACTGCTACTGGGTGCGGAATATGAAAACGGGGAAAATAAAAGAATAAAAGATTATGGCAGTGCCATGAAATGGTACCGGAAAGCTGCTGATGCAGGTAACGCAACAGCACAAAACCATGTAGGCCGGTTTTATGAACAGGGACTGAGTATAGCTGCCGATGACAAAGAAGCTATAAAGTGGTACCGCATGAGCGCTGCTCAACATTTGCCGGCAGGCATGTGCAGCCTGGCCGGAATGTATGAGCAGGGACATGGAACCAACGTGAACTATGCAGAAGCAACGAGGCTGTACAAAAGCGCGTGTGAAATGAAATACGGCCCGGGCTGTGTAAATACAGGAAGGATGTATGAGCGGGGACTGGGTGTAATAAAAAATGACGGGGAGGCCGTGAAATGGTACCGGAAAGCTGCTGAAGCAGGAGATGCCAACGGACAGCGCATGCTGGCATGGATGCTGGAGCATGGACAAGGTACCAAAGCTGACAGCACAGAGGCACTGCTATGGTACCGCAGGGCCGCACATATGGATGAGACCGGAGCACAGACTAACCTGGGCAGGTGGCATTATTTTGGTATAGGGCCACTACCGGTAAACTATCATGAGGCCGAGTACTGGTTTCACAAGGCAGCACACGGGGGCAATGTACTGGCAATGTATATACTGGCTCAGATGCATGAATCGGGCATAGGGGATGAGGTAGAACAAGACTATTATGACGCTCTGGAACTATATACAGAAGCGGCGAAGCGAAATCATAAAGGAGCGCAATACCGACTGGGCAAGATGTATGAAGCAGGAAAGGGCACCCCAAGTGCGCCCGATAAGGCAGCGCAATGGTATGAAAAAGCCGCCAAAGCGGGTGAAATGAATGCTGCATGCGCCCTGGGGATGATGTACTATGAAGGGCGTGGAGTAGCTGAAGATAAACAGCGTGGCATGCAGTTACTACAGCAGGCCGCAGCAGCTGGTGTAGCTGAGGCAGGCAAATATATACAGGCCCGGAAAACAACAGGGAACTGAAAATGAATATCAATTTAGACAACGAGACCGTATTATATACAACAGCTATTCTGCTGCAGGCAGGTATACTGGCCTTCTTTCTGATACGCAGCCGTAAAAAGAAGCAAAAACAGGCAACAGCTATGCCCCCTGCTGATGAAGACAGCTATGAGTATAACCGTAACGCATCGCTACAGGTGCAGCCACAGCACCTGGGGCTAACGATGCAGCCATCTGTGACACGGGTATATGGCGTAGTGATGGACTGGGATATGGGTGGCACTACCCTGACATTGTGCGGATATATAACCGGCGCTACCAATGCATTCCTGAGCAGTGGCAGCGCTATAAAGGGAGTAGGAGCCAACCCGGCAATAGCAGAGCAGGCATCGGACTTTGTACAGACAGCACAGGGCTACCTGGGTAAATGTATGCCTGTATCTGATACCGGCCTGCCCCTGCCCGGAACCGTGCGGTTTTACTTACTTACCAATAAAGGGATATTTGCAGCACAGGAACAGCTGAGTATGATTGAGGACAATACATCACCCTGGCTGGGACTGTTCTTTAAAGGGACTATGCTGCTGGATGAGATAAAGAAGAGCCCAACAGCAGCCTCATAACTATTCACACTCCATATGATACAGCTCACCCAGCTCTACCAGATACAGCCGGGGTGACCAGACACCCCCATCCAGCATTTTTTGCCTGAAAATACAGTGTGCGACGCCACAGCGATCATTATCCGTCTCTGCATACAGCTCCATGTGAACGGTGCGTGAGGCGAGGTCGCCATGTCTGTTGTGCTGCTCATGCCAACCCTCTGAAACAATCTTAGCACTGATATAATGCTCCTGACACCTGATGCCAGACACCTTCCTGTTTACCACCCAGATAGCCTGACGCTCCAGTTCAGGGTCCCGCCACGTACTTTGTATATCTGCGTACCGTGCATAGTTCTGTGCACGGGCATTACCCCATATACTAACAAAAACCAGCAACAGAAAAAGAATATGTTTCATAACAATGGTAAGTCAGTAAAAGATAATGAGCAGCAGGGATGGCTAAAGCTACGGAAAAGAAATAAGCAGAAGCCATACATTACTCTTCCTGCAACTGAGTGAGGGCAAACAAGGCTTTAGACAACAAAGTCGTCTGACGACCGAATACTATAGGGCTGTCAATTTTCACTTCTTTTCCATCTGGCCCTACCCACTTTGCCAGCGTATTTTCCTCAAAGTAATAATAACTCTGCTGCAACTGCGTCAATGCATCGTCATACCACACCGAATCTCCGGCCGCCTTAGCTGCTTCTTCAGTATATGTGGTAGGCTTGTTGTACACAAACAGCTGCTCTTCTGTAAGCAATAACTCACCTTTGTAAAAATAATACTCCCGAAAAACCCGGTCTCTGGTACCAAAGTTCTGCGTGCTTATTCTTACCGGCTGATCATCATCAAAATAGCCAACAATAGCACCGTAGTCTTTTGATATTCTGTCTGTGGTCTCTCTGCGTTCATATTCTTCCAGCTTTTTGTTTATAGCTGCTTTTTCCTGACGGGCAAAGCCCACTATGTCTTCATGCTTATGTGAGCAGGAAGCGAATGAAAATACACATAACAATAAAAGACTGACAAAAGGCCTCATGAGTGGATGAATTAAGATAGTTATACACCTGCTGCACTTATCTCGCGCACCTGCCCATGCTCTATCCTTACCACACGTGCCGGGTAGCGCTGAATAATGCCATAATCGTGCGTGGCCATAATAAAGGCGGTCTGTATATCCCGACAGATATTAAACAGCAGCTGCATTATCTCATCTGTTGTATCGGGGTCCAGGTTGCCTGTAGGTTCATCGGCAAGAATAAGCATAGGGTCGTTCAATAATGCGCGGGCAATATCTACACGCTGCTGCTCGCCCCCCGACATTTCATAGGGCATTTTTGAGCCTTTATTCTTCAGACCTACCTTAGTAAGCACACTTTCAATTTTCTCGTTAATAAGGACCTTATCCTTCCAACCTGTGGCCTTCAGTACAAACTCAAGATTGCTATGAACATTACGGTCTGTAAGGAGCCGAAAGTCCTGAAAAACAATACCCAGATTGCGACGCAGCAAGGGTACTTTTTTCCAGGTAAGTTCTTTAAGGTCAAACCCTGCTACATTTCCCTCACCTTCCTTCAGATAAAGGTCGCCATACAGCGTTTTCAGCAGGCTGGACTTACCTGTACCTGTACGCCCTATCAGGTACATGAATTCGCCTTTATTCACCTCCAGATTTACATTATTGAGCACAAGGCTATTGCCCTGATAAATGTTGGCCTGAATAAGTGAAACAATTTTCATCGACGGGTCGGCCCCTATGTGTTCCCCAACCGTTATATCCATAGATACAAAGATAAACCTGTTGTAAGTAAACGAAAAGAAAAAAACAACGGCTGCACCGGTAAAGTGCAGCCGCAGCTATTATGCAATGATAAAAATCTATTAATAAACCACCAGCTTGCGGGTAGCTACCTGGTTTCCTGTTTTCACATTTACAAGGTACATACCTTTTGCACTGATAGCAGATGCAGGGATTACAACACGAGCCTGATTGCTGCTTACAGCAACTTCTGCATTGTAAACAACCTTACCTGTGATATCAGATACTGCAATTGAAGCTTCTGAGTTGCCAAGGTCATTAATGATAACCGAAGCATCGCCCTGTGTAGGGTTAGGAACAACCATTACACTAACTGTACCTGCTTCAACAGGAGCTACACCAACATTCCATGGGCTGAAAGAAACACGGTCCATGTAGAAGTTGTTACCGGTGCTGGTACCGAAGAGGTTAGCACCTGGCCTGTAACGGAAACGGAATACAGTGTAAGGAGTGATAGCTGCTGCAGGCAGTTTGATACCTTTCATTTCCCAATCAGACATGAAAGCAGGTGCATATGCAACATTTACAGTGCCTTTATTGAAGATATCGGCCTTACCCAGTTTAGCGAGTGTAGTCCATGTATTGCTCTTATTGATAGAATATTCTATCTGGAGTGTATCTCTTACATCTGTAGAATTGCTGCTACGTGTAGCACCTGAATAGAAGAATGTAAGATAAGCTTCAGAGCCACCAAGAGTAGTGAGATCTACCGGTACTGAGAACAGGTCATCTATGTCACCTTCAGGTGTGCCTGTATAAGGAGGATTGAAAGCAGATAATACGCGGTTGTCAAAACCATTGTACATGATACACTTGTTATCCCATATACCATGGTCAGACAGCTGCCATTTGAAATCATTATTATAATAGTTGAACATTGCCCACTTATCGCGGTCGCTGCCATCGGCAAACTCCTGAATATAACCAGCAGACAAATCAACACCTGTAGCATCAGGTACGTACATAGCCTTAGGCCATACACGTGTAGTATCTCCTGAGTTGTTACCGGTAACGGTCATTTTCACATCATACCAACCAGATTCAGTAAATGTCTGGTCAAAGTTTGTTTCTACACTTGCCTTTGTAACAACTGTGCTGCCGTTAGTAAATTCCCAATCTACATTCTCAATAGTATCGTTGTAAGAGTAGTTAGTGAACTTAACATTACGACCAGGGAAAGCAAAGTTTCCGTTTCTGGTAAGGTAGCTGGATGTACCTGGCAGTGTAACAGAGAAATCGGGAGTAGGCTTCAGATCAGGTATAGGAGCCTTAGCACCTGTCATAACGAGATTAGTAGAATCCCACAGGATATTTCTGTCTGCTACATCACTGTTAAGGGCAAGATGCATACGCTGTACCTGACCTTTTGTGAACATCTTATCGCAATACGTATAATCCATAAGATTCTGCGCATTGGTAGTATCAGGATAGTTAACCAACTCTATGTGACCCAGAGAGTCTGTATATATCTTGAAGTAGTTTGTAGCACAAGAGCTGTCATAAATACTTGCTGCAGTACAGCCGGTAGTATTGTGACCCTTTGTAGGCGGAGTGTCATCAACATTATCATCACCGCATGCAACGCCCGGCTGGTTAGTATTACCCCATGGGTGTGCAAGGTTTAAACAATGACCCAACTCATGTGGGAGTGTTTTAGAGCCATTGTTCATATAGCTGGCAAGTGCAATAACGCCATCATACATAGGTATACCCGCAGCAGTAGGCGGCTGGTAAGCATAAGCCGCAGCGCTGCTGTGGCCATCGCTCATTCTGTTAATGAACCAGATGTTCATGTAAGAACTTCTTGGCCATCCGTCAAACTTAGCCTGATCACCACCGGTGTAGGTAAGATAAGAGCGGCGACGGGTGATACCTTTAGTAGGATTTCCGTTAGGATCAACCGTTGCCAGATGCAGTCTGATATGAGCATTGCCAATGTATTTTTTGAATGGCTCAATTACATCGGCAGTATCCGCATTTTCCTTGGCAAATACGATGTTCCAATCACGAACAGCTTTATAAATAAAGTCGTCAGGAACAAAGTCACCTATGAAAGTAGAAGTGTTGTAAGTGTTGTAGTCATGCACAACGTGAACAACGATAGGAATATCGTACCAGAAATCGGGGTTGTTGGTCTGATCGCCAGCTGTTTTCTTACTGGCAGTAGAGAGATTTATGTGTTTGATGCCCTCCTTAATCTGACGCTCAATTTCCTGTTCTATTTCAAGAATCTTAGGGTTTTTCTCCACCCATTTCTGACGCATTTCATCAGCCGCACAGGGTTTTACCTGCGATTGCGCGTGGCTGGTAGGGACTAGTGAAAAAGTCGTAGCAGCTACGAGTAAGTACCTTTTTATCATTGCCAATTAATTAATTATCTCCAAAGCTAAAAAAATAACAGATACGTAATGCATGCAGGTACATTTTTTTTTGATACAATCCGTAAATATGAAACTAAATTGACGTTAAAAAAACGGAAAGCATCCATTACACCGCCTGCCAAACACTGTATCAACTAATAAGCTGCAATAATAATGCCAATAAAAGACCGGCAAAAGCACCGACCAGAAAAGCTGCAAATGTAAAACGCCTGCCTAACCCGGATAGCACGGGTAATGCTACCCCTGCAAATAATGAAGGTGCCCGCTGTAATAATGTATCTGCTATACGCTGCGTGAGTGCATCATCTTTTAACGATGCACTTATAAAACTATTCATAACATCGGGCAAGAGTGCATCTACCTCTTCTATCATGCTATCCTTCAGCTTGCCCAACGTACTCTCCCCTATAAAGGAAGCTATGACCGGCATCTTTTCTTTAAGCCGCACCCGGAGATAGGTATCCAGGTGTGCCTCAATAACCGGCCGTACGGCCGCCATTGCTTCCGGCCCGGGCCTGAGCTCTCCGGAACCTACGACATCTGACAACATACCGGAAACAGATGAAGTGAGCGCTGTGGATGATACCAGCTGTGAAAACATTTTATCATCTGTAGTGGCACGCAATATCCCCTTAAACAAAAACCAGGCAGTACCACCGGCCACGGCTGCACCAAATAAGGGAAGGACGATAAAAAGAGGACTGTTTATCATAAACCTGATGAAAGAGGGCAAAAAAAAACCACTCAAAAGAGTGGTTGTGTATCATATAACACCAGACATCTGTACGAAAGCCACACAGATGCAGCTATCAATTACTTACCGTTAGCAAGAAAGTCTTTAACTTTCTCCTTGTGTATGATTGCTTCTTTGAAGGTATACGCTCCGGTTTTAGGACTGCGTACAGTCTTAATCACCTTAGTGTAGTTTTTCGCCTCAGCTGCAAGCTTCGGGTCCTTCTTAATCGCGGTCTTAGCTGCTTTTGCCATTTATAGAAAAATTTATAAGATTATTTAATTTCTTTGTGAACCGTAACTTTCTTCAGGATTGGGTTATACTTCTTAAGCTCCAGGCGCTCTGTAGTATTTTTCTTGTTCTTAGTGGTAATATAGCGGCTGGTGCCCGGCATACCAGTACCTTTATGCTCGGTGCATTCCATAATTACCTGAACGCGGTTTCCTTTCTTAGCCATTTTATTGCGTAATTTACTTTACTTGACGAATAAATCAGATCTCAACACCTTTTGCGCGAAGTTCTTTCACTGTATTGAACAATCCGTTCTTGTTAATAGTACGGATAGCATCTGTGGTCAGTTTCAATGTGATCCAACGATCTTCTTCAACCAGATAAAAGCGCTTTGTCTGCAGATTAGGCAGAAAACGACGCTTTGCCTTCTTGTTAGAAAAGGATACTTTATGACCTACTACTGGTTTTCTTCCTGTTACCTGACAAACGCGAGCCATGATTATTTACTTTTTTGGGACTGCAAAGGTAAGGGGAAAAATGAAAAATCAAAAATAAAAATTAAAAAAAATATAGCCTGCCTATATTAATTTGTGATAAAGGTACTACATCCTGCATTTATCAGGCCATTTGAGGCAGTATAAGCGCATCCAGATCTGCTATGCCGGGGATGTTTTCACAAATGAATCCCTCTGCATACTGAGCGCCTATACGCTTGCCCATAAGCGCATCGCGCGAGGCAAGCTCTGATAAAAAGCGGCCGGATGAAATATAGGTAGCCGGCTCTGCTGAAGATGGATTATAAAACTGGCTGCCGTAGCACTTTATTGCCTCCATCTTCTGGTCGAATGAGGCAGATATATCTACAATAAATGAAGGCTCCAGCAGGCGGTCCTGAATCATATGAAATATACGCTTAGGGCGCCAGGCCTGCTGTGCTACTCCATTGTGCATAGTTTCAATCTTTGCCAGCCCAGCCAGAAAGCATGCATCAGCTATGAGCCTGCCGCCCCGTCCATGGTCGGGGTGGCGGTCTTCGAGCGCATTGGCTATGACAATCTCAGGTCTGAAACGGCGTATATAAGTGATGAGCCTTAACTGATGTTCCCTGTCGTTACGGAAAAAACCATCGGCCATACGGGCATTTTCACGCACTGCAAGGCCCATTACCTTTGCGGCACGGGCGGCCTCATCGTAGCGCTGCGCTACGCTGCCTCTTGTACCCAGCTCACCTTCAGTAAGATCTACCACACCTACGGCCTGTCCTTTACGTACATGATTAATAATAGTGCCTGCTGCACTAAGTTCTATATCATCGGGATGGGCCGCAATAGCCAGAATATGAAGTTTGATATCGCTCACGGGGTACAACAATTTGATATAATGGCGCAAAGGTACGGATATACAACCATCGGGGGCTGATACCCATAGTGGCAACGGCTATCTGGTACCTATTATCTGGAAATACTGCTCCACCATATCTCTGTAGTATGGTTTCAGCTGCGGTGGTACCGTTTTGTATTGCTCCAGCATCTGCCGGCGGTCGGTCATATACTTCTTCAAAGCAGGCGGAACAGGTCTTGACACCTCATCGGCCGAGTTGGAAGAACGCTTATCGTCCTGCTCCTGCTCCCGCATAGCCTTATCGGCCTCCAGCAGGCGCGTCTGAATTTCCTTCTGGCGCAGCATCATTTCCGGATTCACACGACGGTTTACAAGGTCTGTCTCGTTCTTATCCATTTTCTGCTCCAGCTCCCGCAGTTCCTTGCTCAGCCCGGTCATCCCTTTACTGTTTAGCTTGCTGGCCAGTTCGGCCAGTTGCCTCCGTATATTAGCCTGCTGCTGTGCCAGACGTGCCAGCTGCTCGGCATCGCCATACTCTCCGTTATCTCCCTCCTGACCGGTACCATTGCCACCGTTACCAGAACCAGACTGTCCACCACTACCCTGCTTACCCCCCTGGCCCTGCTTACCTCCCTGGCCCGGTTTTTTGCCCTGGCCTGGTTTATTACCTTCCTGGTCGCCGAGCTTATCTCCGTCCTTACCACCGGGCTTTTTGCCACCCGGCTTCTGCATACGTCCCATACCCTCTCCCAGCTGCTCCTGCTGTGTAATAATGTCGGACAGCTGCGGCCCAGAACCGGGCGACTGCTTCTGCCCTCCTGGTTTCTTACACATGCCGGGGCCACCACCCTTTTTGCCATTGCTCTGCATCTGCATCAGGTTCGACAGCAGTTCATTGAGCATCAGCGCCAGGTTATTCGTATATGTCATTACATACTGCTGGTCGGTAGCGGCATTCTGCGGGCTTCTATCCTCAAGATTCTTTACTGCCATGCGCATGCGGCGCTCAAGGTCGGTAGTAGCTTTATTGATACCTGGCGCCAGCTTTGAGATACGCTTGCTGAGAGCAAATAAACTATCGCGTATCATGCGGGAGTTACGATGCAGGCGGTTCTGCTCCGTCATATTATCCAGATAAGCCTGAGCAGATGCGGGTGTTACCTTCACCTTATCCATGAGGTCTTCCTGATCGAAAGAAAGACGGATAAGATTAGACAATATCTGCCGGGTAGCCTTAATGTCTATATCTATCTGCTCCATGTCCATGCCAGCGGCCTTCTCTCTGAGGCTTTTTGCCATATCCTCAAGATTCTGCGCTGCCTGGTCCTGCTCTTTTCCCGCCTTGTCTTTTTTATTCTGCTGAATGTCCTGAGCCCCCTGTTCCATCTGCTCACCGGCTTCCTTACCCTTCTGCTCCTCATTCTCCATCCGGTCCTTCTCCTTAGTCTCTTTCGCCAGCTGCTGCGCCTCTTTCAGGTCTTCTTTGAGCGCTTTTTCCAGTTGTTCCTTCAGTTTCTGCTGTTCCTTTGCCAGAGTAGCTGCATCTTTCTTAGCCTCTACCGTCTCTTTTTTAAGGTCGCGCTGTTTTTCGGCAAGCTGCTCCATTTTATTGGCCAGGTCTTCCATGCGCATCTGCAGCTCCATGCGTTTCATGAGCTCCTGCATACGCTCCATATCCATACTAAACAGCTTATTCTCCTCTTCCAGCTGCTTCATAGCCTCCACTGCCTGCTCTTTGTTGAGCTTTTCCATGAGCTCCTGCAGCTTTTCCATCTGCTTTTTCAGCTCTTCATTGAGCATATTGTCGAGCTGCTTGCTCAGGTCCTGCTGCTTATCTCTGAGGTCTTCGCTATATTCTTTCTGCTCGCTCTGCTGTTTCTGCTCTTCAAACCGTTGTTTTACATTCTCTACCTGTGTTTTTAGCTCTTTCTGCTTATCCAGCATTTCCTGAAGCATCTGCTCCATCTGCCAGTCCATATCGGCATTCTGCAGCATCTTGCTCTGTGCGTCCTTATAGTCGCTCTGCAACTCTTTGGTACGCTCAGAACTTTTACTGATACCAGAGTTTATCTGCTCACTGTTTTCTTTAATGGCAGAATCCAGCTGTGTGGCATCATACATCTGCCAGCTCATGGTTTCGCTACGGGAGGCTTTGCTGCCGTGTACGCCATCATTGTCCCATGCTTCTATAAAGTAGGAAACTTTCTGGCCTGGTTTCAGGTTCAGCGTCTGAATATCAAAATAATGCTCAAAAGGCGCCAGTGCGCCGGGTGATACCTTCAGCGGTACACTATGATGCTGTACCACCTTATCGCCGGAGGAGACCTCATAATGAAATAATACCCGGGTGATACTGTAATCATCACCGGCAGAGCCACTCAGCAGCACCTGCCTGCCACTTACGGTATCACGGTATTGCTGTACCTGTATCACCGGATATGCATCAGGTATCACCTGTACATGATAGCTGTAACTGTCAGCTACCCCTTCGGCCCTGTTGTGCAGTGTAAACGTATATGCTGTATCGTTCAGGAATCTTGTGCTGAAGCTATATTTATCGCCCCTGCCGGATAAAGGGAATGTGCCACCATCGGCAAATGATACAGTGGCGGCATCGGTATGCCCGGTGGTAAGCGCCCATGATACGGATGTACCGGCCGGCAGTGTCATATCGCCCAGACTGGTGCGTACCTCATCTTTACGGCCGGTATAAGCCGGGTAATCGAGTGAGACGCTGAATGAGCGCAGCTCGGGCCGTTGTATAACACGTAGGGTATGAGGCTCTGAATAGAATCCTGCAGCATAAAACCGGAAAGACATCTGCTCTGCAATACTGCGGAAGGTGTAAGTAAAAGAATGGTCTTTACCGGGCTGCATAGCTACCAGCTCAGTACCTATTTCCAGAGATACATCTGCAGGCAGGGCATCGCCTTTTACGTGCATAGTAAGGGTAAAGTCCCCTCCGCGCACTGCTGTAAGCTCTTTATTTTCTATAAGAAACTGAAAAGGCGCAGGGCGTGTAAACTCCCGTGTAGGCTGCAGCAGGCGGGAAGAGCTTTCCCTGAAAACATTAGGTGCTGCCACAAAAATAAACAGGCCAGCCATAAGCGGTGGTAACAGAAAACGCAGAAAGCGGCGGTTTCGGGAAAGGTCTATGGCTGAGCCGATAGGGACTACCGATATCTGGTCAATTTTCTGATTGATACTGGCCTCTGCCAGCTCACGGCTGAACTGAGGGTCGGGGCGGTTGTGCAGCTGCAGAATATTGAGCAGCCGGTCACTTACCTCAGGGAAGTGCTTACCGATAATATCTGCTGCCTGCTCGTAAGAAATAACCTTACCCAGACGGGCCATTTTAGCCAGCGGTACGGCTACCCACACCAGCAATGCAGCACCACCCAACCCCACAAACAGTGACAGCAGCGATACACGCATCCATACCGGCAGGTACAGATAATACTCGCCCACACTTACCGTAACAATATAAAAAATGAGACAACTCAGAAATACAAGAGAGCCACGCAACAACTTATTTACGTAGTACTTTCTGATAAATGCATCCAGCCTCGCTATCAACCAATCGTAGTTGTTCATAGAGTATGTGCAATATAGGGGAAATTGGCCATGCTCTCTCCAACCTTTATAGTATACAATTATTTATAACAAATCTTTAGTGTGACGCCGGCTATTTATCCCCCTTATCATTCACCCTGACCAACAGAATACCGATAACCCCATCAAAGGTAGACCTTATGCGCTTGTTTAATCTTTGCCCGATACCGATGGCGCGCTGTTCTACCAATATAAAGGACAACCATGCAATGATGTAGGTTATAAACAGACATTCCAACATATAGAGGTAGATATTCTGAGTACCAACAACCATGTATACTATCTGCTGAACAACAAATCCCCACACATATACCCCATAAGAAATATCATATCTGATTTCCAGCTTTCTTACCACGGCAAAACCTGACAGCCACAATAACAACATACAGAAGCTCGTAATAAACATTATCTCATTAATATGTTGTACCTGCCAGACAGCAGCTGTGGCAAGGATGCAGGTCAACACCAGATAACCATTGATATTAATAAACTCTTTGTTCAGCGCCAGTATCATACCCAATGCAAACGAAAAAGGCAATAGACTTAATTCTGTTGTATGACTGACACCAATATAACCCAAATGAAATACAGCATCGAGTATGATAATGCCAGCCACGGCATTCAGTAACCATTTACGAGGTCCGGTAAAAAAATAGAAAAGAAGTAAACCCAGATAACATTTCACCTCAATGCGCAATGTCCACAGGGGGCTATTCACATAGTGAGCCCAGGGTAACGTTTCAAAGACCCCGGGCAGAAAATGCTGCGTATGCATTAGCATGTTCATAAATACATACATGTATACCTGACTGTTCCTGAAATACTCTTTTGCCGGTAAAATGGAAACAAGCGGACCAATAATAAAGGCAGTGACGACAACAACGAACAATAGTGCAGGAAAAACCCGGAATATACGAGATACAGCAAATGCCAGCATAGAGCGTCGGCGCATGATACTATCTGTCACCAATAAGCCGCTTATACAAAAAAACACCTTGACAGCAAGTGCAGAAGAATAGGTAAATCCCAGCAGCCTGTAAACAATGTCATCTTCGCCTGAAACCGGATTAAGTCGATACGAATGACCTATCATTACGGCAGATGCACAGATTATTCTAAGCAGATCAAAGTTGTTATTCTCCCGTTTAAGAAGATCTTTTACTTTCAAAATAAGAGAATTTACAATTAACCGGATATATCCACAAAGGCAGACAGACTTTCTGCGCATTTGAATTATCTGCCATAAAAATATAAAACAGCGCTAAAAACAAGAATGAAATATTTAAGGCAAGCAGGTATAAGCGGAAGCTAAAATATCTTTTATCATGATGCAGACAGATGCATATTCATGCTGAAGGCATTTGACATGCAAAAAAACAACCTGTATAGTCAACGTGACCAGTCTGAATAATACTTATTTTCACAAGTGTGGAAATATACATCATCAGAAACGGGGTTATAGTCTTTCACCTCACTGCCAACTCATTCTCAGCAGGACTACCTGCCATATGGTAGCGCCTGCATGCTGCATATCCACCTTGTAACGAACGTAACTATTATGGCGTGTCATGGGGAAACAATAAAAGAGGAGTTATTTATAATGCAGCGGTGAGCCTCCGGGATGATGATGGGATACCTGATACTGATTTTGAATCCTTTATTATTAGAAAGGGCAAATACAATGGTGACGTGATACACAACTTCATGAGCGAAACACGACTTATAGGTCAGACATTCCACCAACTACTACAGGAGCCTGATGTAGCTGCTGATGGCTACTGCATGGAGCTATATCTGAACCGAACCAATGTAAGATGCCTTATAAAGCTGAATGACCAATGATAATAAGAGAAGCTACAATAGCAGATATACCTGCGCTGCAACTGGTACGTAATTCGGTACATGAAAATGCATTATCAGACCCGGCCCTTGTGCCTGATGCCGCCTATGTAACCTACCTTACTCAATGGGGTAAGGGATGGCTGTGTGAAACTGACAATAAGGTTGTGGGCTTTGCCATTGCAGACATTGAGCACAATAATGTATGGGCATTGTTTCTGCTACCTGAATATGAAAAAAGAGGAATAGGCAGCATGCTGCACGATACTATGCTGCGGTGGTATTTTGAGCAGACAGATAAACCCATATGGCTGAGTACAGCCCCCGGCACCAGAGCGGCAGGCTTCTACCGGGCAGCAGGCTGGAAGGAAACCGGCACCTATGGCAAAGGGGAAATAAAGTTTGAGCTGGAAAGATTTCCGGCCATCTGACCATCAACCACTACTCACCCAACTTATCCGTCATTGCAGCCTTACTCACCTTACGACGGGAGAGGAAGGTGTAAATAACCGGTACTATATATAATGAGAGCACCAGCGAAAACATTACCCCACCTACTATCACCAGCCCCAGCGGTTTGCGGCTGGTAGAGGCCGCGCCCAAAGAGAGTGCAATAGGTACAGCTCCAAATACCATGGCGAGACTGGTCATTAATATAGGACGCATACGCAGCGATGCCCCTTCTATAGCTGCGCTGACTTTTGATGCGCCACGCTCCCGCAAATGATTGGAATACTCTACAATAAGGATACCATTCTTGGTTACCAGCCCAATGAGCATAATCATACCTATCTGAGAGAAGATATTCAGCGTTTGCCCGAAAGCCCAGAGTGTAAGTAATGCTCCCGCCAGTGCCAGCGGTACGGTGAGCATAATAATAAGCGGATCTACAAAGCTATCGAACTGGGCGGCAAGAATGAGGTATATAAGCCCCAGCGCCAGCAGGAACGCAAATGAGGTATTGGATGAGCTTTCTACATAATCCTGCGAGGAGCCTGCCAGTGAATAACTGAAACTATCATCTATGAGCTTTTCTTTTGTGAGCTTTTCATAGATAGCTTTCATTGCTTCTATACCATCTCCAATGGTTTTACCCTCGGCAAGGTTGGCAGAGACTGTGGCTGACTTGTAACGGTTGTAGTGGTATATCTGCGACGGACTGGTGGATTCACTTACAGTAACGACATTGTCCAGAGACACCAACTGACCACTACGCGTACGCACATAATACTGGCTAAGGTCTACCGGCTCATCACGACTGGCACGAAACACCTGGCCTATGACCTGATACTGCTTACCGGTCATGGTGAAATACCCCATACGACCATTGCTGAGTGCAAACTGTAAGGTCTGCGACACATCACTGATGGCTATACCCATATCAGACGCTTTTGCCCGGTCTATGCTTACTGATATTTCAGGCTTATTGAACTTAAGGTCCACATCCACCCCCTGAAACGTCTTATCGGCACTGGCCTCATCAAGAAAAACGGGGAGTACTTTCTGCAGCTTGCTGAAGTCAATATTCTGCAATACAAAAACGACAGGAAAAGCACTACCTGCACGACGCACAGCAATAGTCTGCTCCTGAATGGGGAATGCCTTACCAAAGTTCTTTTTCTGCAGGCCCTTTGCTACTTCCTGCACTATCTGCGCCTGTGTACGCTGCCTATCCTGCGGCTCTGACAGGCGCACATTGGCCATACCGGAGTTAACAGAACCGTTGGAAAAACCCGGTGCGGTAATAGACAGTATCACCTGCTTTTCCGGCACGCTGTCTATCATTACATCTACCAGCTCATCCACATACTTATCCATAGCATCGTAGGAGGTGCCCTCCGGCGCTGATATCATAAGACGGAAACGACTACGGTCTTCCAGCGGCGCCAGCTCACTCTGCAGGCTGCGGCCTATAACCCATATAAGTATGAAACATGCGGCTACGCCACTGAGCGCCAGCCACCGCCTGCGCATAATCCATTCCAGCCCACCTTTGTATGAGCGCTCCATCCACTGAAAGAAGGGCTCACTGGCTGTATAAAAGCGGGATGGCTTATGCACATCACGCGTCATAAGTACGTTCAGTACCGGTGTGAGTGTAAGTGATACAAAGGCAGAAAGCAGCACTGCCCCTGCTACCACAACACCAAACTCCCGGAACAAACGTCCTGTAAAACCCTGCAGAAATATGATGGGAAGGAATACCACCGCCAGTGTGATAGATGTAGAAATGACCGCAAAGAATATCTCCTCACTCCCCTCCTTTGCTGCACGGTGCTTATCCATGCCCTGCTCTATCTTACGGAATATGTTTTCCGTGACCACGATACCATCATCCACCACCAGCCCGGTAGCCAGTACTATAGCCAGCAGACTGAGTATATTAATGGTAAAGCCCATCATATACATGATAAAGAATGCCCCTATAAGACTCACCGGAATATCTATAAGCGGACGGAAAGCAATTAACCAATCGCGGAAGAACAGATAAATAATGATGATAACCAGCAGAAAAGCTATGAGCAGTGTTTCCTCTACCTCAGATATTGACTTCTTGATAAAAGAGGTAGTATCCATTGCTATATCTACCTTAAAGTCGGCCGGTATTTCGCGCTTTATATGCTCATAGCGCTTGTAGAACTCATCGGCAATAGCCACATAGTTAGAGCCCGGCTGCGGTATGATAGCCAATGCCACCATGGGTGTGCCACTCTCTTTTAGCTGTGTTTCCTCATTTACAGCACCCAGTATTGCCTCTCCTATATCCCGAAAGTGAATGTCTGTACTGTCTACATTCTTTATAATAAGGTCGTTAAACTCCTCCTCGGTGGTAAGCCGCCCCAGCGTACGTACTGACAATTCTGTGCCTGAACCGGATATTTTGCCCGCGGGCAGCTCAATATTCTGCTTATCCAGCGCCGCCTGCACATCGGTAAACGTAATGCCGTAACCAGCCATCTTCAACGGGTCCAGCCACAGGCGCATGGCATATGACTTCTGTCCCCATATCTGTATGCTACTTACCCCCGGTATGGTTTGAAGACGCTCCAGCAGCACATTTTCGGCATAGTCGGTAAGCTGCATAGGGTTACGGGTCATACTCTGCACCGTCATGGATATGATAGGAGTGCTGCTGGCATCGGCCTTTGACACTACAGGTACCCCGTCAATATTCTGCGGTAAGCTTCTGGTTGCCTGCGATACTTTGTCACGGACATCATTAGCTGCGGCCTCCAGATCTACAGAAAGGTCAAACTCCACACTGATACTACTGGTGCCCTGCAGACTGGTAGATGATATATTCTTTACACCTGCTATACCATTGATAGACTTTTCCAGCGGCTCGGTAATCTGAGATTCTATAACATCAGGGTTGGCACCGGCATAAGTAGTCTTAACATTGATAATAGGCGGATCAATGGATGGATAATCCCTTATGCCTAGCATCTTAAAGCCTATGGCACCAAAAACTACAATAATAATATTGAGCACGATGGCCAGGACAGGGCGACGCAATGATAATGAAGGAAGGCTCATGCAGTACTATATCTATACCGGTTCAAAAGTAGGGCATTTGCCAATAATGATGTACGTACCTGAATCTGATTCACCACAGACTATACGATACTAATAACATAGTGCGGAAACACAGTAGAAACGGAATATATACATACAGATGGTCAATACAATACAGACATATATCCCGTCTTCATGCTATACAGGTACTTCTACATTAATTACAGTACCTGTTTCCGCTCCACTTATATTAAAGTGCCCCCCATACCGCTCTATACGGTGCTTCATATTGCGGATACCATTTCCGCCTGTGCTTCGTACCGGTATTTCTAAACCGGTTCCATTATCAGCTATGCATAGCCTGAGTGTTGTATTATCTAATGTGACCTCAATGTCAATACGGCTTGCCTGCGAATATTTGAGCGCATTATTCAGTGCCTCCTTATATACAAGAAAGATATCTTTCAGCATATCGCGGGAAATAGCCATGTCTTCCGGCACCTGAGAAAATGTAAAATGAGGGGTGATAGATGAATCTTCAAAAAAGTCGCTCCCATATTCCCGCATACGGGCCATAAGACCACCCAGTGTCACGCTCTCTGTCTGAAGCGCCCATATGAGGCTATTCATATTTCCTGCCAGTTCAGACACCGTACGGTCAATGCTCATCAGTGTGCTGTTAAGCGCACCATTGCCATTAATATGTTTTTTTGCCAGCTCATTAGAGAGAACAATACGGGAGATGCCCGACCCTAACTCATCGTGCAGGTCCTTTGCTATACGCCTGCGTTCAGCCTGTTCTGTTTCCAGTATTGTTTCTGCACGCACTTTTTCGGTATTAGCTGCTGCGAGCGCCAGGCGGGACCGCTGCCTTACACGTATGTAGCCAAATAATAACAGACCAAACAGCACCAACAATGTAATAGCGCCGGCTGACATTGCCAGTTGCCTGTTTCGTTTCTCTATGACCAGCTGCTGCGTCTGTTGCTTTTCACTCAACTGTAATATCTCACGTTCTTTTTTCTCTGACTCATACTTTTCCCGCATTTCGGCCACCTGCTCTGTACTGGTTTTGTTCAGCAGCGAATCTCTCATGTCGCTGAACAGTTTATGATACCGGTATGCACTACGGTAGTCGCCCATCCCCTCATATGCGGCTGCACTGGCCAGATAATTCTCTTTCAGATATCCAGGTACATCTGCGGCTAGTGCTGCAGCCCTGCCATCTTCCAGATAACTGAGTGCCGCAGAAAAACGTCCCTGCTGTGTGAGCATCTCACCTATGCTGTTGCATAGGGTTGCAGTCATATTATTGTCGCCTGCCTTTACGGATATCTGCAAAGCCATACGAAAATACTTAAGTGCATCCTCTGTCCTGCCCATAGCTTTATATATGCCCCCCATACTATTGTAGCATCCTGTCATGGCTGCAACATTGGTATTCGTTTTCAGTATCTCCAGCGCTGCCTGATTATCGGCAAGCGCTTCGTCAAAACGTTTCATATCGGTATACAGAAAGGAGCGGTTAAGGTATATAGCCAGTAGTGCCTCCAGGTCATCACTGTTCTTCTTTATGGCTAGTGCCTTATCATAATATTTCAATGCTTCCTCCTGCTGCTCCATTTCATAATATGCCGCAGCCAGCAGCAGATAGCTAATGCCTACCGGACCATCATTGTCAGGTATGCTCTCTTTCATTCGCAGTGCCTTCAGATAATGCGCTACTGCCTGTTTATACCTGCTCTGCATCAGATGCAGATTGCCTATCTGGTCCAGTGTGAGCGCTATTGCCCTGACATCTCCCAGGGGTTCCTTCAGCTGCAGCGACTTCTGAAAAGCAATATGTGCACTATCCAGCCGCCCCTCCCTCATTAACAGCCCACCCAGATTATCCCATAGCTTTGCTGTCTTCAGTGGGTCATCCAGCTTTGAGGCAATGCTTATGGCTGTATGATAGTGTGTACCGGCATCCCTGTAATTTCCCTCATGGTCATAAATCATAGCGAGTACATTATATACTTCAGCCTCCCCTTTACCGAAATGCATGCTTTGCGCCAATGTTAATGACTGCTGCAGATACCCCCTGGCTCTGGGAGCATCTGTAGTCATGTATATACGCCCGAGCTTATTGTATACATGAATACGTGTAGTATCCCTTTCGGGTAGTTGTGTCAATGCTTTTGTAAGGCTATCTGCCAATTGTTCATTATGTGCATGCAATACTGCACAGTGCAGCATGAGCAACAGAAGGAGGGACAATAATCTTATATATGAAAGCATTTGCCAATATACACTTAAAGTTAATAAATATCAATGGCTTATATGGGTGATAATTCCCCATGCCTGGTATTACTGACAGAGAGGCGGCTGTTTGTCGTCTATACGACAAGTGGAACAGGTGAACAACCTTAACTTCGTAAAAAATATAACTATATGAGAGCTACACTATCCCTTATCGTACTGTGCCTTGCTACAATGGCTGCCAAAGCCCAGCAAATACCACGCACCGTTATAGCCGAGCACTTTACCAATACATACTGCAGTGTATGTGCGCTGGCCAATCCACCACTGTTTAATAATCTGTCATCATTTCCTCAGGTATTGCATATAGCCTATTACCCCAGCGCCCCATATGCTGCATGCCCATTAAATCAGCACAATAAGCCTGAGGCCGATGCACGTACCAACTTCTATGGGGTATATGGCGCTACACCGCGATTGGCTGTAGGCGGTACAATAGTACCATCGCCCTGGGCAAACCCTGCAATATTCAGTTCTCAGCTTCCGGTTACTACTTCTTTTTCTGTATCAGTAACCATAGACGCCAAAGGTGCTGACTCAGTAGCTACTACTGTCTCGGTAAAAAAGGTAGATACCTCATCACTTACTTCTCTGGACCTCTTTGGTGCACTGGTAGAAGACACCCTTTTTGTAGCTGCTGCCAATGGTGAGCCCATGAGCATGGATGTATTCAGAAAGGCGCTTTGGGGAAATACATCTCTTTCTATTACTGCACCGGCTGCTGTAGGTGACTCACTGGTATATGCTGTAACACTGCCCGTGCATAGTGCATGGAACAGGAACAGGATATATGGCATGGCCATTCTGCAACGTAGCGATAAGTATGTAGTACAGGCAGGCAGGTCGGCATTGCTGCCACCTGCTACGGCAACAGGTAACATGGCAATGAAAAGCGGACTGCGTATATTCCCTAACCCCGCCAGTCATACCATTACCATCAATGGTATAGAGCGGGAAACACAGGCTATTGTTATTGATGCCGCGGGCAATGCAGTAACGCGAACCTCCGTATCATCTACTGCCAATACAATAGACATACATACACTTGCCCCCGGCATATATACCGTGCAGATAGAAGGCTATGCCGGCAAAGGCATATCCTTTATAAAGCGCTGAGGTTATACCCAAATCGCATAATATTTTTTCATTGTCTCACCTGAAAATAATCAGTTTATGAACAGAATGATATTACTATGCGCTCTGTCATGGATAGTACTGCCTATGCACATGAAAGCACAGGGCTGCTCTGACGCCGGCTTTTGCAGCGCAGGCGCTATGCAGACAGGTGTAACAGACAATCTTACACATGGCAACAGCTATGGTGCGGCTGTGACCGCGGGTATAGGTGAGAACAGCACACTCATCTTATCCCTGCAGGCAGAAGCCCGGCTGCAGCTTACATCAAAAGACCAACTGGAAGTGAAGGTGCCATTCAGCTATGCCGATGGCAACCTGGGCAGCTATGCAGGTATGGGAGACCCTATCATCACTCTTACCCGAAAGTTTCGCAAGAAATTTTCAGCTACTATTGGTACCCGTATAGGTAGCGGCAATGCCAATGGTATGGATAATGGCAAAGTGCTCCCTATGCCCTATCAGTCGTCTCTGGGCACTACCGACCTGATAGCAGGTGCCGGAGTGAAATTTGCCCGATACCTTTCGGTAGCGGTAGGTTATCAGCAGCCATTGATACAGTATAACCAGAATACCTATGCCTCCGGAATTATGACGCCCTTACTACCTCAGGAATACATATACTTTGACTCACGCAAACTGGAGCGGCAAGGCGATGTACTGCTCAGGCTGGACGGCACACTGCAGGTGCAGCGTGTGACGCTCTCCCTGGGGCCTTTACTCATTTATCATCTGGGAGAAGATACCTATATAGATAATAATGGCGCCAGAGCCACACTTACCGGCAGTGACGGGCTTACCTTAAACATAGCAGGCAGCGCCCGGTACAAATGCGCAGCGGGAATCTTTGAGCTGGTGGGTGGTACTCCAATGATAGTACGCGACAGCCGCCCCGATGGGCTGACCCGCGCACTGGTGCTGACACTGAGATATAGTAGCCGCTGATAACTGTCGGCCATCCGACAATGCATACTGCCAGACCGGGATAACTTTGTAACCGTAATAATATGCACATGAAGAAACTCCTGTCGTGGCTGATGTTGCTGACATTAATAACCGGCACAGCTACAGCACAACCTGCAAAACTAAATCTGGAAAAAGGTATCGCGCTGGAAGGATATGATGCGGTAAGCTATTTTCACAATGAGCCTGTAAAAGGTAAAAAAGAACTGGCGCTTACATGGCAGGGAGCTGTTTACTATTTCTCTGACAAAACCAATCAGGCAGCATTCAGGAAAAACCCTGAAAAATATATGCCACAGTATGGAGGCTGGTGTGCCTATGCCATGGGCAATACCGGAGAAAAAGTAACGGTAGACCCGGAAACCTATAAAATCATAGATGGCAGGCTTTACCTGTATTACAACCACCTGTTCAATAACACGCTGAAACTATGGAATAAAGATGAGCAGCGGCTGAAAAGGAATGCTGATGCCAACTGGCAAAAACTGAACCAATAACCGCTACGTATATTTCTATCATACCATGACACTGCATACCTACATAAGAACGCTCTTTTATGAAATGGAAAGGGTACTGGCACAACTGAACACAGCTCAGTATACAGCACCCAGTCATTACCTTTCCGGCGGCACCATTGGCCAGCATCTAAGGCACATACTGGAACTATATCAGTGTCTGCTACAGGGATACGAATCCGGTATGGTGAATTATGAAAAGCGGGAGCGCAACAAGCGTATAGAGCAGGATATACACTTTGCTGCCGGCATAATGCAGCAGCTACTTACCGGCATCAACCTGGCTGATAAACCCCTGACGCTGGAAGTAACACCAGGCATGAATACGGATGCGGTAAATATTCATAGTAACTTTAACAGGGAGCTGCTATATAATATGGAGCATACTATACACCATATGGCCCTGATAAAGGTAGCCCTGCATGAGCTTACCGATATCAAAGTACCCGACAGCTTTGGCGTAGCGCCATCAACATTACAATACAAGGCCACATGTGCACAGTAACCTTCCTGCCACTAAAAGACAGGGTACTTATAACATCAAACAGGGATGAGCATGTACTGCGGGCACCTGCAGCACTACCGGAAGCAGTACGTACAGAACATGGCAATATACTTTTCCCCAGGGATGGCCAGGCAGGTGGCACATGGATAGCATTGCACAGCAACGGTAATGCTATGGTACTGCTGAATGGTGCATGGAAGCGACACGAGCATCAGCCTCCCTACCGCAAGAGCAGAGGGCTGATATTTCTGGACATATTCAACACAGCTACGCCATCAGACACCTTCAGTGATATAGAGCTGGATGGCATTGAGCCTTTTACACTGGTGATATGGGAGCATAACTCACTTACTGAAACCAGATGGGATGGTACACGCAAATACCTGACCCGGTTGCCTGCCGATGTGCCCCGTATATGGTCATCGGCCACGCTGTATGATGAGGAAGTAATAGCACTGAGAAAAAGATGGTTTGCCGACTGGCTGGCTGCGACTACTGTGAAGAATGCAGAGACCATCCGCAGGTTTCATGAATGGGGCGGTAATGGCGATGAAACCATAGCACTGAAAATGAACCGCAACGGACTACTGCAAACCGTAAGCATTACCGGTATGGAAATAGGCACCAGCAAGGCTGCCATGTATTACCGGGACATTAATGCCGGTCTGGTATCCATTAATGAATGGCAGTTTGAAAAATAGCACTGTGTACCATGAGGTCATTACTGAAACACCCCTTCGTAATAAGAATGCTGCACTGGGAGTACTGGAGCAGTACACTCATATATCTGCCACTGTATCCTTACTGGCTATGGCTTAGTATCAGGGCGCGCTCCTTCTTTTTTCTTACTGCGGCCAACCCTGCCATCAGAAATGGAGGTTTTATAATGGAGCGTAAGACAGATGTATATAACCTGCTACCCTCACATCTCTACCCTACTACCGTACTCATACAGAATGGCACAGATGCCGATGATGCCCTGCTTGCAATGCAGCAGGCGGGTATCACATTTCCCATAATAGCCAAGCCCGATATAGGTGAGCGCGGACTGGGGGTAAAGAAGATTCTGAACCGTGACCAGCTATGCGATTATGCAGCCCGTATGCCTGTGCCATGGCTTATACAGGAGTTTGTATCATGGCCACATGAAGCGGGTATTTTTTATTATCGCCTGCCGGGTACAGATACCGGGCATATAACCGGCATTGTGAACAAATCTCCGGTATGTGTCACCGGAGATGGTACAGCTACTATAGCGGACCTTGTAAAAAAACATGACCGCTATATACTGCAATGGCAACAGATAGCAACACTATGTGCCGATAAACTGCATACGATACCTGCAACAGGAGAGACGGTAATACTACTACCCTATGGCAATCATAGCAGGGGCTCGATGTTTACTGATGAAACTTTCAGAGTAACGCAAAAACTGACCGATACCATTCATCGTATATGTAGTCAGATACCGGAATTTTATTACGGCAGACTAGACATAAGATTTGACAGCTGGGAAGCGCTGGAGCGGGGTGAGGATATAAGCATTATAGAAGTAAATGGCAGCGGCAGCGAACCCACGCATATCTATGACCCGGAACATTCTATATTCTTTGCCTGGCGCGAAATAATAAAGCACTGGAAAATACTGTACACCATCAGTAGTATGAACAACAAAAAAGGAGTTCCATACCTGAGTCTGTCGCAGGGGAGAAAGGAGGTAGCCAGCTTCAGGGAAATAGATGCACTTTTGTCGGTGCGGGTATGGTAAGACACAGGCAACAATGATGATACCGGGATATATACAAAGCTTTTTTGCAGGGCTGCTTATAAGCCTCTCCGGCTCTCTGCCATTGGGTGTGCTGAATATATCTGCCATGCACATAGCAGCAGTATCCCGGCAGGATGCAGTACGCTTCAGTATTGGGGTAATACTGGTAGAAATGGGCTATGTGGCTATCATTGTACTACTGGCACAGTCGCTGCATGTCACAGATACGCTGTTGCTGCTGTTTCATATCATTGCAGCTATTGTGCTGCTGGCACTTGCAGCCGGGAGCTTCAGGGCATCAGCATCTGTAACGGGAAGAAATGTGATACTGGACAGTCACATGAACCGCATGCTGCTGGGGGCATCTATGAGCCTTACCAACCCACTGCAGATACCCTTCTGGATGGGGTGGATAGCATGGCTCACTACCCGTGCATTGATTGTACCCACACCAGCAGGCAACGCAGTGCTGGTAGCCGGCATTGGCACCGGCACCTTTGCTGCTATGCTCCTCTTTATCTTTGCAGGAGTAAAGCTATCGTCATTCATGCAACGCAGTCATAAAAAAGTGCAGCTTTTCATGGGGGTTGCGTTTTCCTTTATGGCGCTGCTTACTATTATAAAGCTTATCAACCCCGGTAAACCTTAACTGTATATGAGTGCAGAAGAACAGATGCTGATAATAAGAAGGAATGATTTCCTGGCGCGGCTTACACGAGACGACTATGAGGCGCTGAATATACTGCACAACTATATCATTGCCGACAAAGATGCCTTCATATACTTTGATGCACACTACCTGAACAAACTCTATTTTGTAAAAGAAGGGTTTGTAAAAATTGGCAACATAGATGACAATGGCGAGGAGCTGGTAAGGGAGATACTACAGCCCGGCGATGTTTTTGGCCAGTTTATGCTGGAGCGCAACAACCTGATGGGAGAATTTGCTCAGGCTCATAAGTGCGAGACCATACTATGTGCCTTTACTATTACTGACTTTGAGAAACTGCTGCATACGCGCCCTGACCTGACACTTGTCTTCTCCCGAAAAATAGGCCAGAAGGTAAAGAATGTAGAAAACCGCTTGCTGAACCTGCTACAGAAAGATGTGCGTACCCGCCTGCTGTATTTTTTCTGGACTCTGGTGCAGCAGCATACAGAAAGTACATCAGGCACTGACACTGCCACACTCCCCAATGTTTTCACCCATGAAGACATAGCCCGCCTTACTGCTACCAGCAGGCAAACAGTTACCACTCTGCTCAACCACTTTGGTCGTGAGGGGCTGGTAAATGTGGACCGGAAGCACATAATCATACCCAGTGTTAAAATGCTGCAGCGGGAAGCTAAAGTCGGCTAAGCGACAAAAGTTGCCAACTCAGTAAGGTAGTTTTGAGTAAACATTTTGCCATGACCTTCCGCAATATTTCTCTGTGGGTGCTCCGTCTTATAGCGGCATATATACTGCTGCAGACATTGCAGTTTAAATTCACTGCTGCTCCTGAAAGCGTTTATATTTTCACAACTGTGGGTATGGAACCATGGGGCCGTATAGGCACCGGCATAGCAGAGCTGATAGCATCTGTACTCATACTCATTCCCCGCACTACTGCACTGGGAGCGCTGATGGCAGCAGGTACTATGTCAGGGGCTATCTTCTTCCATCTTACCACACTGGGCATTGATGTATTGAACGATGGTGGACAGCTGTTCTACATGGCCATAGCTGTGTGGGTATGCTGTAGCATACTACTGTTTGTATACAGGAAGCAACTACTGAAATTTATCGGCAAAGGGTAATACCCTATTACAAGGAAGCCATTTTATTTACAGTGGCCCAGTTGCGCGTGGTAGCTGCTACCTTCAGCTTTTTCTCCAGGAAAGTATTGGAAAACTTCGTTTCTCCGTAACCTCCTTTCTTTACCATTATGTATGCCTCGGTACCCAGTACGCGAAACTGTTCATGCTCATTCTGAAAAGCCATCAATGCCGCTACAGCAGCGGGCTCCGGCACCGATGACAGAAAGCTGACATGCTGCCCCATACCTTCCGGCACCTCTGCAAATGGCGAAGCAGATACTATATCCTGCACCTCAGGAATTGTTTTCAGTATAGTACGCACTTCATAGCCCAGCTCTTTCAGCAGTTTTGCTTCTATCTTCTTTATCAGTATATCTTTATCCGTCTGGCTATGCTCAAAAATCACATTCCCACTCTGTATGTAAGTAGTGATATTTTTAAACCCCGGCATTGCAAAATGTGCCCTTAATTCTTCCATCTTCACAGTACGGCCACCTACATTGATGGCCCGGAGAAAGGCTATGTACTTTGTCATGGTATAAAGTTAACATGATTACACCTTCATCTGCTGCCCTATTGAGTTTCTTACATTATGCATGGCTTGCCTGGTACAATAAGACTGATAGGGCACAGAAAAAAACGGACTTATTATACGAGCCAATATGCCTGCAGGGCTGGAATAGGTGTGAATAACAAATGAAACACCACCCGGCCTGTTTTCCAATGTAAATGTTGATATCCCTTTTTCTACATGACCATTTAACGTTTCATAGCTATATCCTATTCTATCCGACTCCTGAATGATTTGTTTTATTCTTACACCGCATATTATTTTCTGTGAAAGAGGACTGAATGGTGGCAGCATTATCTGCTGTACTATCGTATCCCCTTCCTGCATTTTCCTCCCCTCATTATCCCATTGACAAAGATGTGTAAGTATTCTTTCCGGAAAGATGTGATAGGCAAAGAAAAAATCAGTTTGTAAATCCGTCAGCTTTCTATCCGGGGCTACTGTTACCTCAGTTCTTTTTTCAGTGAGCCGTGTTTTCTCATACGCCATCACAGGCATGCGCTTCAATAACGCCAGGTGTTGTGGCAATTTCGCTGACTGATTCCGGAGGTATATTTTCATGTTGCTACAAATTTACCACACATATTAATGGGGACACGGTATTTGCAGGTATACACTATTCCTGCTATTATTCCGCCCATAAGGCTATTGCCCATTCTGTAAAACAATAGAAACATATCAGTGCCTATTATCTTTTAGTCCCTGTAGTAATGTTTACCAGCTGCAAAACTGAGATATTAATAAAATAAGGAAAAATGTCTTGCTCAGAAGGATTACGGCCCGATAAACGTCAAACAATAAAAGCAGCAATTATGAAATACAGATCCATAGCACTATTTATTCTGCTTATATGCAACGGACAACTATCCTATGCTCAACGCACAATAGGGCTCACACAATATGGTGCAGGGGTTGCAGATGGTTATGTACTGTTTGCGCCTATCATGTCCAATAACACCTACCTGATAGACAAATGCGGCAAGGAAGTGCACAGATGGGCTGGCAGCAGAAAGCCCGGACAATCTGTTTACCTCCTGGAAGATGGCACCCTGCTTCGCCCAGGCAATACTGGCAACAGCACTTTTAATGCAGGTGGGTCTGGTGGCATCATTGAACGGTTTAACTGGGATGGTTCACTTTTATGGTCTTATACTATCTCTGATACAGCACAATGCCAGCATCATGACATATGCTATCTGCCCAATGGAAATATACTGGCTATAGTATGGGAAAAGAAAAGTGCCGCAGAGGCAATAGCTAGCGGCAGAGACCCATCGCTGCTGGGCACATCCCTTTGGAGTGAAAAAATTGTGGAGCTTCATCCATCAGGGTCGGGAGCCGCTACTATAGTATGGGAGTGGCATGCATGGGATCATCTGAACCAGGACTATTCCTCTTCATTGCCATCATACGACACTATAAGCAATCATCCCGAACTCATTAATATCAATCACTATTCAGGAATGCCCACCGGCAGCGATTGGCTGCATATAAACTCAGTAGCCTACAATCCTGCCCGGGATGAGATAATGCTGAGTGTACACAACTTTAATGAAATATGGATCATTGATCACAGTACATCTATAGCAGAAGCAGCAGGCCATACCGGAGGTGTGCGTCATAAAGGTGGCGACCTGCTGTACCGGTGGGGCAATCCTGCAGCCTACGATGCCGGCACACCAGCCGACAAAAAACTATTTGGCCAGCATAATGCACACTGGATAACTACCGGAGCTGATACCGGGAAAATAATTGTTTTTAACAATGGACAAGGAAGACCGGGTGGCAACTATTCATCTATTGATATGCTGACACCTCCCGTAGATGGTGCCGGTGACTATTCATACACTCCCGGCAGCCCTTATCTGCCGGTTACAGCAACATGGAGCTATTCTGCCACTACACCCGGGGACTTCTATGCCATGAATATTTCCGGCGTCCAGCGTCTATCCAACGGAAATACGCTGATATGTAATGGTCCTGCCGGAAAATTCTTTGAGATAGATGCCAGTAAAAACATTGTGTGGGAATATATAAATCCTGTAAACAATGCAGGGCCTATGACGCAGGGCACAACACCCACACAAAACCTGGTATTCCGGTGTCTTCATTATGATGCCAGCTATCCCGGCTTTTCCGGACATACATTAACACCTGGCGCTCCTATAGAATTAAGTCCGCTGGCTGAAGACCTCTGCAGTACCACTGCCAGTAATCTGGTACAACAAAATGCTGATTTGAAAATTACTACCAATAACCCTTTCAGCGAAACTATAGTACTCACATCTGCAATAGAACTGACTGATATAAACATTATGCTTACAGATATAACAGGGCATACCGTAGCAGTATGGGAACATAAAAATATAGCTGTAGGCATCCCCCTATCCTTATACCCGAAAAATATCCTGCCTCATGGTATATATCTGCTTACCATAGCGGGAAAACAAGGGTATAGCCATATAAAATTACTCAGCTACTAATGTGCAAGGCAACGTAATAAAATGGAGCACTATAGCTACTAATGAGTAAAGGCTGCCATTACACCCTTTCTGTAGCCCATATCCTTTTCGTGCAATTCTACTATTCCTTCATCCAGCTTCAGATGCAGGAATAATTCTGGCTGCTCTTCCCCATCATTATAAGCAGGAAGAAATAGTTTGAAATTATACGGCTTCTTAGCACTTAAATCAGCCACACACGCATTCATAGAAAAACATGCAGCGACAACCCTGCTTTTAGAAAAAGTCTTGAAGTTCAACATACCATATAACTCGGACAAAGCATTCAGAAACAGGTTGCTCTCCTTACCGGTACTTACAAAACACACACCAGATTGCTCTATAGATAACGGTGTAACTAAGTGCCCATCTATACTGATACCAGCACTCATTGCATCCTTTACCTGAATACAGAAGCCGACTACAGTATTCCTGTATGTTCCACGCAGGTGATACTCATATATATCACCTACCCGCTGCTGCTTCACTATTGCAAACTTCAGGTCGGCAAAGTCTGCGGTATCTGTAACCGCAATAATTTCAGGGATGTTTTTGTGTTTTCCATTTACAAAATGCATGATAAGCAATGTAATCGGGAAAACAAGAGCCATCAGATAGGACATAAGATGTAATATGGGTGTGCAAAATAATGCTAAAATTTCCTTAAAAGAACCTAGCTGCACTCCCGCAGTGTGATGCAGTATATTCAGCAATAGTATAAGCACAAAAAAGAGCCTCACGTGTGTGAGGCTCTTAAAAGAACCTGCCTGCCGGCAGGCAGGTATGACAGCTACCTGCTTTCCCGCAGTGGGGTGCAGTATATTCAGCAATAGTATTAGCACAAAAAAAGAGCCTCACATGTGTGAGGCTCTTAAAAGAACCTGCCTGCCGGCAGGCAGGTATGGCAGCTACCTGCGCTCCCGCATTGTGGTGCAGTATATTCAGCAATAGTATAAGCACAAAAAAAGAGCCTCACATATGTGAGGCTCTTAAAAGAACCTGCCTGCCGGCAAGCAGGTATGGCAGCTACCTGCTTTCCCGCATTGTGGTGCAGTATATTCAGCAATAGTATAAGCACAAAAAAAGAGCCTCACATGTGTGAGGCTCTTAAAAGAACCTGCCGGCAGGCAGGCAGGTATGGCAGCTACCTGCGCTCCCGCATTGTGGTGCAGTATATTCAGCAATAGTATAAGCACAAAAAAAGAGCCTCACGTGTGTGAGGCTCTTAAAAGAACCTGCCTGCCGGCAGGCAGGTAT
>JAUIBA010000030.1 GCA_030427635.1 Bacteroidia bacterium | reverse complement strand
GTCTAAGCATCAGTCTTATTGCTGGCAGGTTGCTCTCCAGCAGAGCCCGCTTCCTCTTCAAACTGACAGCCGTATATTAAATATATTTTCGCTAAAATTCACCAACCATTTTTGGCCTCATTACCTTTATACACCATCGACTTAAAACAGAAAAGCCATCCTTGTGGGACGGCTTTTCTGAATATGTATTGTCAGACATTAATGAGCCTCTTCTCCGGGCTTCAGTGGAACTGTCTGAGGTATGAAATCGTTTCCGTTTCCATCATCCTTATAATCATAAGGCCAGCGGTGAACTTCAGGAATCTCACCTTCCCAGTTACCATGACCAGGCTTGATAGGTGTAGTCCACTCCAGTGTAGTAGAACCCCATGGATTGAGTGTGGTCATCTTACGACCTCTGAAGATGCTGAATATGAAGTTGAACACAAACAGAATCTGTGCAAGGAATACTACAGTAGCTGCGATACTGATGAAACCATTGATGCTCTGGAACTGCCTGAAAGACTCCCATGCAGAATAGTCATAGTAACGACGTGGCATACCAGCGATACCTTCATAGTGCATAGGCCAGAAGATGAGGTAAGCACCGATGAACGTAACGAAGAAGTGGATATAACCCAGTGTATTGTTCATGAAGCGACCGAACATCTTAGGGAACCAGTGGTAAACACCAGCGAACATACCGAAGAACGCAGACACACCCATTACAATGTGGAAGTGAGCGATAACGAAGTAAGTATCGTGCAGGTGAATATCCAGCGCTGAGTTACCCAGGAAGATACCTGTAAGACCACCAGAGATGAACAGAGATACGAAACCAAGAGCAAACAGCATTGGCGGATTGAAACGGATGTTACCACGCCAGATGGTTGTGAGCCAGTTAAACACTTTAACCGCAGATGGTACAGCGATGAGGAGCGTTAACAGTACGAATATAGAACCAAGGAACGGACTCATACCGGTAACGAACATGTGGTGTGCCCATACCACGAAGGCCAGCAATGTGATACCCACCATAGAGATAACCATGGCGAAGTAACCAAAGATAGGCTTGCGGCTGTGTGTAGATAATACCTCTGATGCCATACCCATGCCCGGAAGCATGATGATGTACACCTCTGGGTGACCAAGGAACCAGAAAAGGTGCTGATAAAGGATAGCAGAACCGCCGATGTGTGGCAGCGCTTTACCACCGATAAATATTTCAGACAGATAGAAGCTGGTGCCGAGGTTACGGTCAAATATCAGGAGTACAACACCTGAGAAAAGTACAGGGAAAGAAAGTACACCCAGAACCGCAGTGAACAACAGCGCCCATACAGTAAGCGGCATGCGGGTCATAGTCATACCCTTAGTACGCATGTTAAGTACTGTAGAGATATAGTTAAGACCACCCAGCAGTGAGGATACCACAAAGAAAGCCATACCCAGCAGCCACAGGTCCATACCTACGCCGGAACCGAGAGAAGCTTCTTTAAGTGCACTAAGCGGAGGGTAAGTAGTCCAACCACCAGATGCAGGACCTGTTTCTACAAACAGAGAAACCATCATTACCACACTGGCAAGGAAGAAAAACCAGTAGGACAGCATGTTCATGAAAGGCGAAGCCATATCACGAGCACCTATCTGCAGAGGAATGAGGAGGTTGGCAAATGTACCGCTCAGACCAGCTGTAAGCACGAAGAATACGAGGATGGTACCATGCATGGTAACCAAAGCGTAATAAAATTCGGGAGACAGTTTACCGCCTTTTGCCCACTCGCCCAGCATTTTCTCCATGAAAGGGAATGTGCTGTCGGGGAAACCGAGCTGTAAACGGAAAAGTACGGAGAACAAGGCACCAATGATAGCCCATACAATACCGGTAATCAGAAACTGCTTACCGATAATTTTATGGTCCATACTGAAGACGTACTTCCATATAAAATGCTGCTCATGATGCTCATGCCCGTGATCGTGATGTCCGTGTCCACCTGCAGTATCGTGTCCGTGTGCTGCATGAGCGTCTGCGTGTATGATTCCTTCCTGATTCATTTTTGCACTTTTTAAGCCAGAATAGCTTTATTAATTCATCGATATTTTTTTGTCCATGTTTGCAGCTTCACCTTCAGGCTGAGTTTCTGCAGCAGCAGCAGGCGCTGCAGCTTCAGGGTTATTGCCTGCATAGTAAGACTGCTGTTTCGCCAACCATTTGTTGTACTCTTCCTGAGTTTCAACTATGATGGTACCGCGCATCGCGTAGTGACCTTTACCACAAAGCTGGTCGCACGCAATTTCATAAACAAAGTCGGGGTTCTTTGTGATTGTCTTCATCGAGTCGGATGTGATGGTAGGGGTAAACCACAGTGTAGTGGTGATACCGGGCACAGCATCCATTTTCATACGGAAGTGTGGCAGACCTACGTCATGAATCACATCGCGGGAGTTGATGATAAGTTTTACAGGCTTATTCACCACCACATGCATTTCACCATTCTGAGCAATGATATCATCATGTGTACGTGGATCAGCCCAGTCAAGACCTAATACGTTATTTGCATCATTGATTTTGCGGAAAGTTCTTGTACCGAGTACATTATCAGCACCAGGGTAACGAATAAGCCAGTTGAACTGCTTACCTACGATTTCTACTACTGTAGCTTCAGCAGGTGCATCAGATGTAACTGTGAACCAGTTTTTCAGACCAATAGCAACCAGCACAGCCATTGCGATGGCAGGAATAGTGGTCCAGATAAGCTCCAGTTTATTGCTGTGTGCGAAGTAGAAAGAAGATCTCTTATCTGATGCCTGATACTTATAGCAGAACCAGAAAAGTGTAGCCTGTGTAAGAAAGAACACGATACCGGTAACAGCAGTGGTAACGTTGAACATTTTGTCGTAGCTGACACCTGTATTACATGCAGCCACTGGCAGCATCATATCCTTAAAGTAATTGTGGCAGGCCCATATACCCCACATACCGAAAAGGAAAACTGCAACAAGCAGCAAGGCAATAGCCCTGTTTACCTGCCCGTTTACTTTTTTCTCTCCGCGCAGAATCGCAGCATGCTCGCTTGCCTTACCTATCTGGTAGATGATAATAAATACCAGAATTATCAACGTTGTTATAATAAATCCCGACATGGTCGTTCAGCTTATATTTACTTATTAAATTATTTTCTGTTCTACTTATACAATCTTCTAATTACGCAATGTGTATTGAAGTTTCCTTCACCAGTATATTGTTGTGCGCTATAAGCGATGACTTAGCAAGCGTACGAGACACAACAAATATCAGCAGACCGGCAAAGCCCATGAATACTCCAATCTCATACCAGTTGATATGCCAGTTTGCCTTCAGCGGACCAGGCATCATCATCTGATAGTAATCCAGCCAGTGACCGAAGATGATAACGAGCGCCATAAACGTAACTGTAAAGTAGTTGCGCTTGCTGGGGCGTGCCATCAGAATCAGAATTGGCATTACGAAGTTGATAATAAAGTTTGCATAGAAAATGATGCTGTATGGGCCATGCTGACGCATAACGAAGTAAGTAGTTTCTTCAGGAACGTTTGCATACCATATAAGCATATACTGAGAGAACCAGAGGTATGTCCAGAATATGCTGAATGCAAACATGAACTTACCAACATCATGCATGTGCTCTGTAGTAACCAGTACAAGATTGCCCTGATTTTTCAGATAAACCATCCACAGCATTATAAGAGACATACCGCTAACGAATGCACTGGCAAATGTGTACCAGCTAAACAGGGTAGAGAACCAGTGAGCATCAATACTCATAATCCACAACCATGGAATAGTACTCATCTGAGTAAGTGCATATACCAGCAGGAAAACGCCAGACAGACGGAAAACTTTCCAGTAGAGTTTTGTGTCGTTCTTAGGCGCATTGTCCTGATTAAGGGACATAGTGCGGAACTTAATACCGAAGAACGACCACAGACCGATAGCAGTAAGTGTGAAGAAGGCAAACATGCCTTTGTTAAGGAATGCAGACTTACCTTCGATTATCTTATCTCCTTTAGCGGTAGTCCACTGATAAATAGTGTTGATACCATGAGAATCGGTAAAACCGAAAGCGACTGCAAAAAGGACGATAACGGCAATAAGGCCAAATACCCAAACATTGGCACCAATAGCCTCGGGTATACGACGGAAGGAAACAATCCACGCACCCTGTGCCAGTGATACTGCCGCCTGAATAAACACACTTACCGTAGTGATAAGGGTGAAGAAAATACTGTCCTGCAACAATACCAACCAAAAGCGGGTCTTATCGGTATCGGCATGGCTGGTGAGCAGTGATGCAGCTCCCGCAATCAGCGTAATTACGCCTATAAGAATAAGCGCCAGGCTGGTATTCCTCAATCGTGCGGGTATCACAAAACGATCATTCATTGTTACTACTTTTATAGAAGTTCTTTACTTATTTATTCTTGCTTTCCGTAGTTCTGTATTACTATTATTCAGCGTGAGCTGCCTCTGCAGGCGCGGCTGCTACTTCAGCTGCTGCTGCATAGGTATATGGTGCACCACCATTTTCAGACTGAACTTTCTTTATGTAAGCTATCACCATCCAACGCTGTCTGATATCGAGCTGTGATGCGTAAGAGCCCATCATGTTTTTACCATACTTGATTGCAGCATACATCTGACCGGCAGGCATGTGCAGATACTTGGCATCTTTCAGGTTGGCAGGCATTGAGGCAAACTTACCCAATGTAAACAGAGGCCCCTGACCATCCAATGCCGTACCGTGGCAGATACCGCAATAAATATTGAACAGACGCTTGCCTTCAGCCAGCTTAGCATCATTAAAACGCAGTTCTGTATTGAAGGTTTTGTAAGCATTGGTGTCACCCTCAGCAAGATGATCGGGCAGCTCATGACCACGGGCTACAGTACCCGATACCGGACGGCGGCTGGTAAGCCCATCTTCAAAATTGGGGTTGGATGTGTAAGCATCATACGCACGCGAATAGGTCATGTCAGGTACGTATATGTGGCCGGGAGTACGGCGTACGTTACCTGAATCGCACGACACGAGGCCAACGGTTACCGTAAGACCTGCGATCACTATGCTTTTTATCTTGTTCATATATATTTTCAAAATTCAAAAAGTCAAAATAAAATCTGCTTCCTGCAACATGCGGCGCATTAGCCCGCATTGAGCGCTTCGTATTCTTCTTTTTTGTCCCAGCGACCGTACCACCAGCTGTCTTCAGCTACCTGTACATTTGTTTCTACTGCACCGGTAGACTTAAGGAACTCAAGCACTTCCCCTTCGGGAGTGTGCTCATTAAGCTCTATAGCCATTACAAACAGGTCATCGCTCTGACGGGGGTGGAAGACGTGCTTCTTAACACCAGGCATTATCTGATTGAGATAGCAGAAAGTAAGTGTCATACCTACTGCAGCGAAAAGTACCGTAAGCTCAAAGGTAATAGGAACCCATGCCGGCAGTGCGAAGTGTGGTTTACCACCATAAACGATAGGCCAATCGGAAGTAAATATCCATGATATGAAGCCTACGGCTGTAGATGTACCGCAAAGACCATAAATGAAACCCGCAATGTGCAGATCTGTCTCTTTGTGGCCCATAGCCACATCCAGACCATGCACGGCAAATGGTGTGTATATATCGTGAAGCTTGTATCCGCTCTTACGCACCTTGCTCACAGCAGGAAACAGAACTGCTTCATCGTCGTATGCTGCTACCGCAAATTTTTTTATTGCCATTTTATCTTAATATTCAAAAAGTCAGAATTCAGTTTTTGTTTTTACTTCCATTCAGCTATTCAGCATCCCGATATTAGTGGTGAGCCACTGCGTGCTCCTCTTCGTGATGGTGAGACTCTGCTTCGTGTACAAACTCTTCAAGTGTCTGCTCTTCATGACGCAGCATATCGCGTTTGTAATTTTCACCTGATGTTTTCAGTACAAACTTGATTTCATGTACGGCTACTACAGGGAAGTATTTAGCGAAGAGGAAGTACAGTGTAAAGAACAGACCGAAAGTACCGAGGTAGAAGCCAACTTCAGGCCACTCAGGGCTGTAGTATGCCCAGCTACCAGGAATCCAGTCGCGGTAAGTAGAGGTAGCGATGATAACGAAACGCTCGAACCACATACCGATGTTCACCACGATAGACATTACGAAAGTAAACGGAATGTTACGACGCAGTTTCTTAATCCAGAAGAGCTGAGGCGATACCACGTTACAGGTCATCATTGCCCAGTAGCTCCACCAGTAAGGACCAACAATACGCCATTTGAACGCTTCCATTTCGCCCCATGCCTGGCTGTACCACGACATGAAGAGCTCAGTAAGATAAGCGACACCTACTATAGAACCTGTGAGTACGATGATTTTGTTCATTGCCTCAAGGTGACCGATAGTGATATATGCTTCGAGTTTCAGAATCTTACGGGTGATAACAAGCAGTGTGTTCACCATCGCAAAACCAGAGAATACCGCACCTGCCACGAAGTATGGAGGGAAGATGGTAGTATGCCATCCTGGTATTACTGAAGTGGCAAAGTCAAAAGATACGATGGTGTGTACCGAAAGTACGAGTGGTGTAGAAAGACCAGCGAGTACGAGCGCCAGGGCTTCCATACGCTGCCAGTTCTTGGCAGTACCGGTCCAGCCGAAAGAAGCAAGACCATAAAGCATTCTGCGGAGTTTGGTTTTTGCCCTGTCGCGGATGAGCGCAAAGTCAGGCAGAAGACCAGAGTACCAGAACAGGAGTGATACTGTGAAGTAAGTAGAGATCGCAAATACGTCCCAAAGAAGCGGAGAGTCAAAGTTAGGCCATAGCGGACCGCGGCTGTTAGGCAGCGGCAGTACCCAGAAGCCATCCCATACACGACCCATGTGCCATATAGGGAACTGGCCCGCACACATTACTGCAAATATGGTCATGGCCTCAGCTGCACGGTTTACACCAGTACGCCAGCCCTGACGGAACAGCAGGAGGATGGCAGAGATAAGCGTACCGGCGTGACCGATACCAATCCACCATACGAAGTTGGTGATATCCCAGCCCCAGCCTATGGTACGGTTTACACCCCAAGTACCCAGACCCCAGTATACAGACCATGTAACGGAGAAAATACCGAAACACAGCAGGATAACCGAGAAAATAAAGCCAACATACCACATGCGGCCAGGCTTACCTTCAATAGGACTTACAATGTCTTCCGACACCTGATGATAATCCTTGTTCCCATCTACAAGTGGTTCTCTTACAAACGATTCGTACTTGATATGCATAGCACGTATTTAGTATTTTTTCTGAGCCGGTGGTTTATTCCTGCCCTGTTCTTTTTATTACTTTATTAATCCCTTTGTTACTATCTGCTTCTTAGCCTGTTGCTGTTATATATGGTCTGCATACATACCGTCTTTCTTTTCATTGCCGGCCACAATTTCATTTGTGTTACGGATTTTAGAAAGATAGTTGATGTTTGGCAGTACATGTATATGCTCCAGAACGTAGAAGGTACGCTCCTTCTGGTCTTCCTTACGTATCTTGTATATTTCGCTTTCTTTATCGTTCACGTTACCGAAAGTGATACAATCTGAAGGACAGCTCTGCTGACATGCAGTTTTCACTTCGCCATCTCTCATAGGACGGCCAGCTTTCTTAGCTGCCAGTTTCGCATCCTGCAGACGCTGAACGCAGAAAGAACATTTTTCCATCACACCACGGCTACGTACTGTAACATCAGGGTTCAGTACCATACGTGTGAGGTCGTCATTGAGATCATCACGGCGGCCATCTTCAAAGATGTTGTCAGCGAATGCATCAGCACCGTTCCAGTCCATCCAGTTAAAGTGACGCACTTTGTACGGACAGTTATTTGCACAGTATTTAGTACCGATACAACGGTTATAAGCCATCTGGTTCAGACCTTCAGTGCTATGGTTGGTAGCCGATACCGGACAAACGTTCTCACAAGGAGCATTGTCGCAATGCTGGCACAGCATAGGCTGGAAGATGGTCTGGATAGTATCCGGATCGTCTGGCATACCGCTGAAGTAACGGTCGATACGTATCCAGTGCATTTCGTGACTGCGCAGTGCGTGATACTTACCAACTACCGAGATATTGTTTTCTGCCACACAACCTACTACGCAGGCACCGCAACCGGTACATGTGTTAAGGTCGATAGACATACCCCACTTGATACCTTCATAAGGATGGTTAGGGTAAAGTGTACCTTTCTCACGGAAAGCGTCTTCCATTTCCGGTGTGGCTATTGCCTCACCATGATGGCCTTCATGCCATGGGTCCTGAGAATAGTGTGCTATTTCCACGCCGCGCTCTTTCTGAAGCTCGTGCGGGTCTTTCTTAAAGTCTTCGAGGGTGAACTCGTGAACAACAGGGCGATTTTCATAGCTGCTGTGTGTCTGTATCAGCGCTACTTCATATGTTTCGCCGGTGTTTTCAAGTTTCACACTGCTGTAGTATTCAACGTTAGTACCGTTGAATGTAGCGAATGGGAATGCGTTCTTACCACCTTTTGTATTATCACTTGCAGCTGCGCGACCTACTTTAGCATCGCGACCATAACCGGCAGCTACTGCTACCACATCGTTATGCATACCCGGTACTACTATGATAGGCAGTGTAGTTACTACCCCATTAGCTCCGGTAATTTTAGCTACATGCTTGTTATAGTCAACTTCATTGAACGTATTTACTTCTGCACCCAGCGTTTTGGCACGCTTAGGCGATACGCACAGATAGTTGTCCCATACGGCACGTGTCATAGGGTCTGGCATTTCCTGCAGCCATGGGTTGTTACTCCATGGGCCACCATGGCCGATACCTACCTTCTGGTAAACAACCAGTTCTACACCAGATGCGGCTTTCTTACCCTGAACAGCAGCAATCGCTTCGCTTACGTTTCCGTTGAAAGATGCGCTACCGTTAGGCATTTCTTCGGGCTCCATAACACCGTCCTGCAGTGCCTGGTCGAATGTTGCCTGGTCGCCAAGACGCGTAGTCCAGTACAGCTGCCAGTAGTCGCCATAGCTCTGACCAGCTTCCATCCATGACATCAGTGAATCCTGGAATGCGCGGGTCTTGAACAGTGGCGCTATACCTGGCTGCATAAGGCTGTAGAAGCCAACCTTAGGCTCAGCATCACCCCAGCTTTCCAGGTAGTGATGGTCTGGTATTATGTATTTGCACTTCTGAGCAGTTTCGTCCATGCGCTCTGCAAACGAGATGGTCATTGGGACCTTAGCAAGAGCAGCATTGAATTTTTTAGCGTCGGCATAGTTGTAAGACGGGTTTACACCGTGCATCATCACTACACCAACCTGGCCACCTTCCATTGCAGCTACCATGTCAACCATATCTTTATCGATACCCTGCCATGTGTTGCTGGTAGTAGCCCAGTTAACGGTATTACCGTTAGCGCCTATTTTGTCGTTGATAGCATTTACTATCACCTGTACGTTAGCATCATTGCTACCACATACTACCATACCGTTACCTTTCTTAAGGTCGGCAGCAGCAGCAGTAATCATTTTATTGAGCTTAGCACCCGGCAGTGATGGCGCTGTGCCATTCACTACTGCGTTATAAAGCGCTATAGCTACTGCGCCTACTTCTGAAGGACGGCAGGTAGCACGCTCATCGGCAGCAGCACCTGTGATGGTGTGTATTGCCTCTACATGATAATGTTTAGAAAGCGTAGGGTTTTTTGCGCTTATCTTACGATTAGCAGAATAGCCCTTAGAGAACTCAACCGGTGACATCCATGTACCCAGGAAATCAGCATCAAGGCTCACAATAGTTGCGGCTTTCTCAAAATGGTAAGTAGGCAATGTGCGCTTGCCGTAGCATGCTTCATTTGCCTGCAGCATTCCTGAGTAAGATATAGCATCGTAGCTGATGTGCTTAATGCCCGGATACTTAGCCAGGAACTGAGTGATAACCTCTTTTGTAGTAGGGCTCATGATAGAGCAGGTAACCAGGTAACCGCTCTTACCAGCAAGACCTTCTTTTATTTCACGATCCAGTGCATCGAAAGTAACTTCTTTACCGGCAACTGTAGGATGTGTGAGACGAGCCTTATCATAAAGGTTCAGAACTGATGCCTGAACACGGGCAGAAGTACCACCTTTTGTAACTGAAGACAGTTCGTTACCTTCTATCTTGATAGGACGACCTTCTCTTGTTTTGATAACTACTGCGCAATAGTCACCACCATCAACGAAGGTAGATGCGTAGTAGTTAGGAACGCCAGGCGTAATATCTTCAGGCTTTATAGCATACGGGATAGCCTTACGTACCGGCATTTCGCAGCTGGATACGATAGTGGCTGCCAGTGTACTGAAGCCCAGGAACTTCAGAAAGTCACGACGCGGAGTAGTAGCGTTGAATACACCCTCGCTCAGGTCGAATGGCAACTCTTCTTTGAACTCATTCTCTTCGATTACCGTTTTGGTTTCGATATTCCTGAGGTCCTGTAAGTCCGACCAGTATTGTTTTTGACTCATATAGTATGATTCGTTTCTTAACAGTGTCTTCCGTTTCCGGGAGGCCTTTACTGTTCTGTTTTTATACTTATTCTAAAAACTTCTTTTTTCTCTGCTCACAATGAGGGTTTAGTAGTGGCACTTCTGACATTCAAGACCACCGAGGTCTGCTTCTGTCACTTTAGTGCGTTTACCTGACTTCAGCTCTTCCTGATATTTTTCGAATATGCTGTAGTAGTTGTTTTCTGTGAACTTCACTTCTGTCTGACGGTGACAGTTGATACACCAGCCCATTGACAGTGGAGCGAACTGATAAACTTCGTCCATTTCCTCAATGTTGCCGTGACACTGCTGACACTGTACCTGACCTACCTTCACGTGCTGTGAGTGGTTGAAGTAAACGTGGTCGGGGAGGTTGTGAATTTTAACCCACTGGATAGGGGTAGCTTTGATGTTACCTGCTTCGTCGCGAATGTAATCTTTCTTAGCAGGATCCCATCCGGCATATTTGTACAGAAGCTGAATCTGCTCCGTACCATTGATTACTTTACCTTCTGCAGTTTTCAGCTCATGACCGTCTGCACCAGTGTATTCGTTGATCTGCTTGTGACAGTTCATACAAACGTTAGATGAAGGAATCATAGCCTGACGGCTCTTCTCTGCACCTGCGTGGCAGTACAGACAGTTAATCTGGTTGATACCGGCGTGTACCTTGTGCGAATAGTATATAGGCTGCAGTGGCTGATAATTCTGCTGGCGGCCTTCGTTGATAGCGCCGTTTACAATCCAGTAACCTGCAAGGATGAATACAACGATAGCTGTAACAGCGATGAAGAGCTTGCTGCGTACCAGAGGAATTTCCTTTTCGTTAGGGATACCTTCTTTTTCGTTAGCAGCACGACGCAGTGCATTGTTTGCTTTCCAAAGGATGACAACGAGTATCAGCAGCGAAAGTGTGATGACTGTATACAGCCAGCTGTTGCTTTCTGTGTTCTGTGCAGTTGCAGCACCTGCTTCAGGACCTTTCGGACCTGGCACCTCATATGCATCTACGTATGCGAAAACTGCATCTATCTCCTCTTTGGTAAGCTGAGGAAAGGCAGTCATTGCTGTCTTGTTGTACTTAGTATAAATCCGTACAGCCTCTGCATCGCCTTTGGCAATCATTGCTGCAGAGTTATGGACCCAATCATAAACCCAATCTCCGCCAGGGAGGCTGGCACGAAGACCCTTCAAGGCAGGACCTGTTGATTCCTTTATAGGGTTGTGACATGAAGCACAGTTGGCATTGAAAATTGCTTTGCCGTCCGGCGCCGCTATTGCGGAAACGTTGCTTAACAGCAGTACTACGAAGAAAGATAGTACGCTACGATAGCATATTCTTAACATTGGCTTTATTGATTCTGGCACAGGAATAAATATTGAAAATTAACTTTCCTTTATATAAAAGCGCAGCAAAACTACAACACAATCGGGAAAAATTATACACATTTTTCAAAAAATGTTTTTCAGTCCTGGCGCGGGTTTCAGCCGATTTTTCAATTGCCGGATATTTGTAATGTCATTTTTTTGTCAGCAGAATCCTGACTTGTTTCTGACACATATCGTCATGCAACTAACAGGCAAATCACACAACCGGGAAGAAATCGAAAAATAGTTGTTTTTTCCGGAAAAATATTTATGAAATCATCTTTTTTTCCTGAAAGTTTTCCACATAGGGTCCAGAAAGGGGGTAATAGGTGGTCTATATTAAATGCTTATGGTGCTTGTGTAGCGCTATCTTTGCGGCGCCAAGCAAGAAAAATGAAAGACAGAATAGAGCAACTGCAGCAGGAAGCTGCCCCACTACGCCAGCAACTGATATCGCACAGCCTGTACAGCAATGTACGCAGCATAGCGCACCTGCATACCTTTATGGAGTATCATGTATTTGCTGTGTGGGACTTTATGTCTCTGCTAAAATGCCTGCAGCGTGCTCTTACCTGTGTAGCTGTGCCGTGGGTACCCCGTGGCAATGCAGCGACGCGCTACCTTATTAATGAAATAGTGACGGGAGAGGAGAGCGATGTGGATATGGCAGGAAACAGGGCCAGCCATTATGAGCTATACCTGAGCGCCATGCAGCAGGCGGGCGCCAATACAACTGTCATTAATGAATTTGTACAAAAACTGACAACCGGTACAGATGTAGCTACAGCACTGGCTTCGACCCATATACCGGATGCAGTTAAGTCGTTTGTTTCCAACACCTTCCGTACTATAGCAGGCGATAAGCCACATGTGCAGGCGGCGGTATTTACTTTTGGCAGGGAAGACCTGATACCGGGCATGTTCCTGTCATTTGTAAAGGAGCTAAACCAGCAGCAGGATGCCAGTGCCGCTATTTTCCAGTATTATCTGGAGCGCCACATAGAAGTGGACGGAGACCACCACTCTCATCTGGCTATAGAAATGACACGCGAGCTGTGCGGAGATGATGATGCCAAATGGGCAGAAGCAACTGCGGCGGTATGTGATGCCCTGAAGGCACGAATAGCCCTGTGGGATGCTATACAGACGGCAATAAGCCACTAAGGAGGGGTAATATTTTAAAAAAGTTAAGGTCCGTACATCTGGGGGGATGAGACGGACCTTTTTATTGGCCATGCGGTTTTGTATCTGCTAATATCGGTCCGCGTGGTTTGATGCAACAAAGGTATGTATACTAAGTGTGTGTCTTTACAAACTTTTCCAGCTTACGCACATAGTCGAAATAACCACGCTCCATGCGTATCCAGAAGATGGAGAATACCAGCAGGCTGGCTCCCAGCAGCAGGTAAGTAATAAATGGCTCCCCTCCCATGAGGAACATTACCAGTGATGAGCAGAAAAGAAATGCGCAGAACATCATCACCAGCAGCGGGCCACCATAATCTATGACACGAATGCGAGAAGTAAGTACTACTTCATTAGCGTTTCCTTTTTTTATAACATCCACATCAGTAATAGGCAGCGTTCTTATTTCGTTCAGGTCTTCGGCATGAGGGGCAATTTTCAGCAAGGTCTCCTGATCATACACCTCAAAATCGAGGTCGTGTATGCGGAAGTGCTTGCCGGCAAGTCTGTTTATGAAGTCTTCCCTTGACACCGGCAAAGTGTACCTTCTGGTTCTGGTGAATATCATAAAATCAGTTTTTTATGGTTAACAATGTCTTCGTTTCATATATAATAGACACATAAACTGTGCCAAATGTTGGGAAGAACTAATAAGAAAATGTAGAGAAGTGACCACGAAATGATATTTTAACAATGCATTATGAATAATACATTGTATATTTTATTGAGAGTTAAAGTTTTTTGATTCTTATTGATACTGTATTATAGATTTATTCAGAAAACCTTATCAGTAAATCTTATTTATTTTTAGTTAAAAAATCAGACACAAAACATCTGATACACACAATATCCCCATTTTATTGTCCCCTTTTTTCCACAAAAAATGCCCGGCACAAATTCTGTGCCGGGCGCAATATGCTGCTACATGCAACTATCTTATGAGTGTAACATCTCCTTTATAAACTTTATCTACACTGGCAGGCTTTGCCACAATGATAGCGTAATTATACACTCCCATCTCCTGAGGAACACCATTGAATGTTCCATCCCAGCCCTGAGGGTCGCCGGTACGGTAATCGTACACCATTTGCCCCCAGCGGTTGTATATCTTAAAGTCGACAATGCGCTGATGCTTCAGGCCTCTGATACGGAACAGGTCGTTAAGCCCATCACCATTAGGGGTAAATGCTGTGGGTATATACTCTGTCATGTCTATATCTACATCAATAGCTACGCTTGCAGAGTCAATACAACCCCACTCATTCATGCCGTACACAGTATATGTAGTTGAATCCAGCGGGCGTGCCATGGGATTATTGACATTGTTATTGGACAGAGAGCCATCTGCGGGTACCCATGTATAGAACAGCGGGTCTGGACTGAGACGTATAGCCTCCAGCTGTATCTCGCTTCCATAACGGATTTCTGTTGCACCGGGCTTTATGACCAGCTGCACCGGTGGCGCTACATTTATCCTTATACTATCCTGCCATGTACAGGCCGGCATAGACGTACTTACCGTAACGGTATAAGTATAAGTGCCCGGTACATTCGTAAAGAAATACGGAGACAATAAGGTGTCGGCACCGATAAGATTATCAGCAGGAGACCAGGTGTGACTGTAAGCAAGCCCATCAGGCCCGAAACTTACATACAGTGGCATTGGGATACCGATGCATACTGTTGTGTCCATGGTATGTATATCTACCCTGGGGTCCCATACGGTATACTTAATAGTATGCTGTATGTCGGGGCAGTTGGGGTAAGAGGCTGTAACTGTATATATCGTCTCTGCAGGAGGGTACTGCGGTGTAATAACCGGCAGGAAAGTATTCACATCTGATATTGACGTGCTACCTGTAGAGCCGGTCCAGAAGTATGAAAACTCTGTATCTCCTATACCTCGTATCTGATAACTGCCGGGAGGATAACATACAATAGTATCAAGGCTCAGCAGCTGAAAGTCATTGGGTAACACATGCAGGAATATAGTGTCTGTATTCTGACAATCAGGCACAGGTGCACTTACTGTAACATACTGCCAGCGGTCTACACTGTCTGATGGTGTAAAAACAGGGTTGGCGATACCCGGGTTACTAAGGTCTGTGACCGGAAACCAGCTATAGGTATACGGATATCCGGGAGGTGTAGCGGTACAGTTGAGCTGCAGGGGCGTACCCTGGCAGGTTATCTGCACATCGGGCCCGGCATTAGGTATGGGGCGCTCATATACGGTAATTGTAATACGGTCTCTCGATGGCAGACATCCCGGGAATGTACCGGTAAGTGAATATGTAGTGGTGACCGTAGGTGTGACTATTACAGGCCCGGGCATGACAGTGCCGGTGACAGCCCCTGCCGGTGACCATACAAAATCCAGCAAAGTATCGCCCACAGCACCAATAGTCACATACTGACCCTGACAAATGGCAGTATCGGGTGTGGTAATATTGAGCATGAAGGAATCCAGAATAGTGAGCGATACCGTATCTATAACAGTAGGTACCCCGCCACAGCTGTATGGTGCCAATATATATAATGTGACGGTTTCGGGACCTGTGGGCGGCGTAACAGGAAGGCCATGTATAAATACTGTTTCATCAGAATCTGATGCCGGTATGACCACACTATCCGGTATCCATGTATAGTCAACACCATTTGTAGCAGTACCAGCGATAATATATTTAATGGTAAAAGGGTTGGTAAGGTTGCCCTGACGCTTAAAAACAAACTTACCCGGCAAGCAGCCTCTTACGCAGTATTGTCCATTGGCAGTATCCAGCGGATTGATACCCACAGGATCAACGACAATAGTAGTAGAGGTGAGGCTACCAGCCTCCAGAAATACCCCGGAGTCATAAAACTCGTCATTAATATCTGCTACACCCAGCTTCAGATGGTAGGTATCGCACGGACTTACTGTAGCTATTGCAGTAAGCTTGGTGGTCATACCGCTATAGGTGATAAGTGTACCTGAAGAATTGTTGATATAATAGGCACAGAAGGGAGAGCCCGGCCCCATAGCCGTACAGTTTGACAGGATGCCACCGCCGGTAGGACCACAGTTGATGCTATTTATACATACCGGAATATTGGTGCCCGGCACCAATGCAATATTAGTAGGGGCACCGTAACCCGGCCCGGAAATAAAGAAGGCAAAGGGGTCATTATACTGTGTGCAGGTGAAGCCGGGATACTCTTCAGAGCCGAATATATAATTAAAACGAACGGTATCCCCTGCCGGACGAAAGTCAAAATCCAGCAGACAGGCGTTTTGTGACGGGAAGCCTGCTATAGCAGTAAGCATGGGGTGACCAGGAGCGCCATTATCTACAGAAGCAAAGCCTGCTGCGGGGCCGCCTGCACCCGTACCCGTAGGCCCGGTAGCTGCAAGGCCGGAAGTAAGCACAACACCACTATCAAAAATGAGGGGAGACGATGTAGTAACGGTAAAAGTACCGTATGACATAGTGGGGCAGGTCATAATAGCATTCATGCCAATAACACCCGGCCCCAGCAGCTTATTCATCATCTGTGTAGCGGTAATGCCCGTAGTACCGGGGGTAATATTGAGCTGGGCATAACCGGAATGGCCAGCCATGAGGAGGACAACAAGGAGGTACTGAATAAGGTATGTTTTTTTCATGAGATAATATTTTCATGTATTTAGGTTTCTACTGATACTCGGGGTAACTGAAGCTAATAGTACGAAATACCAAATATTTTCACCTGTTAAAATCAGAACAGCGTATTAATAAGAAGACGATAAAAACGCTTAAACAGTTGGTATCATGCAAATATGAAGCCAGAAATTGACGGCAAATAATAAACCTGGCAGAAATATCTCTTCTCATATATGTGTGATAACTAATTATTTAAGGCCAGACTGATAATCTTTGAGAAATTTTGCAGAAAAGGTCCATTTTTTTGCAGGATATAACCCGAAATTTGTGCCCTATGTCAAAAAATGTTGTTTCCAGATACATTCTCTTTGCAGCAATCCTGCCAATGGCCCTCTCCTGCGGCAGCCTGGGTAAGAGCGGAAAGAAAGTAAATCGTATGGCAGGTACATGGCAGGCAAAACCGGTGGTGATAGACGGAGACTGCACCGACTGGCCATCGCCATATCCTAACTATGACTCCAAAGCGATGGTGGCCTATGCTACCTCTAATGACGCAACATATCTCTATGTAACGGTGCAATCCGGTGACCCATTGACACAGATAAAAATACTGAAACAGGGATTATCCCTGTCAATAGATACCTCCGGTTTTAAGAATACCGGGTTTACCATCAACTTTCCCCTACAGAATACAGATGACCTGGCAGAGCTTTTTGCCCAGGCAGAAGGACAAAAAGGAGGCCCCTCAAGACTCAGCCGCCAGTTTGACCAAAAACTGAAGAAAAGCCTTGAAAGCGCCAATCAGTTTTCTCTGGAGGGCTTTGGGGATTGTAACGGTGGCTATATGGTGTCGCAAACTACCCCCTGCGGCATAAAAGTGTCTATGAATATAGATGAATACAAGCAACTGGTATGGGAAGCGGCAATACCGATGAGTACACTATATGGCAAAACCAGGATTACGGCTGCTGATGCGGGCAAGCTGATTTCTGTATGCTATACTGTGAAGGGATTCAAAAGCCCATCGACCAAAGGCGGTGACAATACCGGGATGCCTATGAATAATAATATGGGGCAGGGAGGTATGGGACAGGCTGGTATGAACAGCATGCCCAGAGGCGCCAATGTATCTACAAAAAGCAGCAGCCCGCTGGCACACTTGTATGAGACCACAAAAACATGGAAATTTTTCTCACTGATGTGGGGCAACTGATGCGTGAAAGGCAGGTCTCAGGCATGATTTTCTGTTAATGCTGATGGTCTTGTATTTTCGATGCATAACTGTACCTTTGTCTGTGCTGATATCTAATAATATATAAACAGCTCTAAGGACCATCCGAGTATGAATCTGTTATTGCAGGCGACCAACACGCCGTTCAATTATTTTCCCATCGCACTTCAGCTGGTAGTGGCGGTAGGATTTGTCATCGTGATGATGGCCGTAACCCACCTTCTGGGCCCCAAGCGTAAGACACAGGATAAGCTCATCAACTTTGAGAGTGGTATTCCATCTGTGGGCAATGCCCGCCAGCCAATGGGTATCAAATACTTTCTGGTAGCTATTCTCTTTGTGCTGTTTGATGTGGAGGTAATTTTCTTCTACCCATATGCGGTAAATTTCCGGTATCTGGGTACGGAAGGATTTCTTGAGGTAGTACTGTTTGTAGCATTTTTCCTTTGTGGCTTCATATATATAGTCAAAAAAGGAGCGCTAGACTGGGAAGACTAGTGGATAACAGCAGTTTTTAGTTCTTATAATAAAATTTAAAAACGCTTCCTGCATTCAGGAAAGAAAATAAGGAGGATCAGATATTATGCCTCGTCCGGTTCAATACAATACAAACATTAAGATGGTGGAGATGCCTGAGGGCTACTCCGGAGAAGGCTTTCACGCTACATCATTTGACAAAGTGGTGGGGCTGGCAAGAGCTAACTCTCTATGGCCACTGCCTTTTGCCACATCATGCTGCGGTATAGAGTTCATGGCTACGATGGGCGCCAACTATGACCTTTCGCGTTTTGGCTCTGAGCGTATGGGCTTTACACCCCGCCAGTGCGATATGCTGCTGGTGGCAGGTACCATAGCTAAAAAAATGGCTCCGATACTGCGCCAGGTATATCTGCAGATGGCAGAGCCACGCTGGGTAATAGCTATAGGCGCATGCGCCAGCAGTGGCGGTATATTTGACTCTTACTCTGTACTGCAGGGTATAGACCAGGTAATACCGGTAGATGTGTATGTGCCCGGATGCCCTCCGCGCCCGGAAGGGATACTGGATGGCATACTGAAACTACAGGACCTGGTGCATAATGAGAGTCTGAGACGCCGCAACAGCCCTGTATATAAGGAGCTGATGAACAGCTACGGCATAGAATAACACCAATCTCACCGGCGGAAAGCAGGTGCAGGGTTGTAAATAAAAAATTTAAAAACATCGTCCCGGTAGGGGGGCTGATACTGTCAGATATGACAAACGAAATACTGAAACAACAGCTTACTGATAAGTTTGGTGATGAACTCACCGAATGGGAAGAGCCATATGGTATGCTCACGTTCCGGGCACCGGCACAGATGAACCTGAAAGTACTGCAGTTTCTCTATGATAATGAGCAACTGCAATTTCGCTTTCTTACAGATCTTACTGCCGTTCACTACCCTGACCGTAAGGATGAGGAGTTGTGTGTAGTATATCATCTGCACAATCTGGTAGCTAATGTAAGACTGCGCTTTAAGGTATATGTTCCTGTAGCACAGCCTGATGTGTATACGGCAACCAGCGTATTCTCTGCTGCTAACTGGATGGAGCGTGAAACGTATGACTTCTTTGGTGTGAACTTTGTGGGGCACCCCAATCTGATACGTATCCTGAATGTGGACGAAATGGACTATTTCCCTATGCGTAAGGAATACCGGATGGAAGACCCTACCCGTCGTGACAAGGACGATGAAATGTTTGGCAGATAAACAGCAGAACGGTGACACTACTGGACCTGGACATAAATAAAACTTATACTTACGCCGACTACTTCAAATGGAAATTTGAAGAGCGTGTGGAGCTTATCCGCGGGCGTATATTTAAGATGAGTCCGGCACCAAACAGAAGACACCAGCAGCTAACCGGGGATATTTTTTTTGAAATCCGCCGCTTTCTTGCCGGACAGAACTGTGAAGTATATGTAGCGCCTTTTGATGTACGGCTACCCCGCAAATCAAAAGACGATAATGACATAATTACCGTACTGCAGCCAGATGTATGTGTAATATGTGACCCGGCCAAGCTGGATGATAAAGGCTGCATAGGGGCACCGGATATAGTAGTAGAGATACTATCGCCGGGAAATAATACAAAAGAGCTGAAGAACAAGTATGAGGTGTATGAGGAGGCAGGGGTAAAGGAATACTGGATAGTGTCGCCGCAGGACGAGACTTTTGTGTTATATACACTGGCAGATGGCAGATATATGGCATCGCGCATTATGGTAGCCGGAGACATTGTAAAGTCGTCAGTACTGAATGGCTTTGTGCTGAATCTGGAACAGTTGTTTGGAAAAAATTGAGTGAGTTTTATATAGTATTTGTAAATCGTTAATCAGGAAAAAGCTCCCGCGGGAGTTTGGGGTTATGGAACTACAACAGCAACAGCAAAATCATATCCGGCTTTCTGAAGAATCTCTTCAGAAACAGACAACCACGCTTAACCTGGGACCTACCCACCCGGCTACCCATGGTGTGTTTCAGAACATCATGGAGATAGACGGAGAGCGTGTGCTGGAAACCGTACCCACAATAGGCTACATTCACCGTGCATTTGAGAAGATAGCCGAGCGCAGGCCCTACTATCAGATAACCACACTTACAGACCGGCTCAACTACTGCTCTGCCCCTATCAATAATATGGGCTGGCACATGACCATAGAGAAGTTGCTGAAGCTGAAACTGCCCAAAAGGGTAGATTATATGCGTGTGATACTCATGGAGCTGTCGCGCATTGCCGACCACCTGGTATGTAACTCGGTGATAGCTGTGGATACCGGCGCCCTTACACCGTTTACCTATGTGTTTCAGCAGCGTGAGATGATTTACGAACTGTTTGAAGAGGTGTGTGGCTCCCGCCTTACTACCAATATTGGCCGTGTGGGTGGCTTTGAGCGTAACTTCTCAGCAGCATTTCATACAAAACTGAAAGCATTTATGGCTCAGTTCCCCAAAGTAATGGAGGAATTTGAGTCTCTGCTGAACCGAAACCGTATATTCATGGACCGCTGTATAGGTGCAGGACCTATAAGCGCAGAACGTGCCCTTAACTATAGCTTTACCGGACCTAACCTGCGCGCTGCAGGTGTGGACTATGATGTGCGCGTAGCACAGCCATACTGCTCTTACGAAGATTTTGAATTCAAAATTCCTATTGGCACTACGGGTGATGTTTATGACCGCTTTATGGTGCGCAACGGCGAAATATGGGAAAGCTACAGCATCATTCAGCAGGCTATAGATAAAATAGAGAAGATAGAGAAGGAAGACCCATCGCAGAAGGATGTGTTTTATGCCAAAGAGGCCGACAAGTATCACATACCACCAAAAGAAGATGTGTACACGAAGATGGAGGCCCTCATATGGCACTTTAAGATGATAATGGGTGAGATAGACGCTCCTGCAGGAGAGGTGTATCACTCGGTAGAAGGTGGAAACGGTGAAGTAGGTTACTATCTGATAAGTGATGGTGGCCGCAGCCCTTACCGACTGCACTTCCGCCGTCCTTGCTTTATCTACTATCAGGCATACCCTGAGATAGTGCGTAACGGACTGCTAAGTGATGCCGTGGTAACACTGAGTAGCCTGAATGTAATAGCCGGGGAGCTGGATGCTTAAAAAGAGAGTACTGCTGTTTTATAAAACAGCTGCTATTTAGAAAGAAAAGAATTGATAACGCATTGTGGCCTGAGGCCAGTAAGCTAATCAACAATATAAATGGAAATTCGTTTTTCAGAGGAGAAAATGAACAAGGTGCGGGAAATCATAGCCCGCTACCCGGAAGGAAAGCAGAAAAGTGCGCTGATACCACTGCTGCACCTGGCCCAGGACGAGTTTGGCGGATGGCTGGATGTACCGGTTATGGATTATGTGGCCAGCCTGCTGGATATTCTTCCTATAGAGGTATATGAGGTGGCTACATTCTATACCATGTTCAATATGAAGCCTGTGGGTAAATACCTGCTGGAGGTATGCCAGACGGGCCCGTGCATGCTGAACGGAAGCGATGAAATTATAGACTACATCAAGGAGAAGCTGGGTATAGGCCCTGGCGAAACCACTCCTGATGGTCTTTTTACCCTGAAACCCGCTGAATGCCTGGGAGCATGTGGCTATGCACCTATGATGCAGCTGGGCAAAACCTACAGGGAGCACCTGACAAAGGAAAAAATAGACAGCCTGATAGAAGAACTGAGAGGGGCCGCTGCTAACTGATATGGCAAACGACCTGAAACTTGAGTTTTTTCTGTCGGCCACGCCTGGCACCGTGATGCAACTGCTCACTGACCCGGCGCTGATAAGAAAGTGGAGTGGTGAGGATGCTGTGCTGGAGACCAGAACCGGAGGAGCGTTTTCCATGTTTGGAGGATGGGCAACCGGAACCGTATTAAGGGCTGACGATAAGGAGCTGGCCATAACCTGGCTTACTACCGACTGGCCTGAAGGAACAAAACCGACCGAAGTAGTGTTTTCACTATCAGGCACCAACGGAGGAACCCGCGTAAGTCTTGTACAGACCGGATTTCCTACAGAAGAAGCAATGAAAGACCACCGTGAGGGCTGGACTGATTTCTTCTTTGACCCGCTGGAAGATTATATTATGATTTTTGAAAACAGGGATTAGATGAGATTGTTACTGACCATAATGCTGGCATTGATAACAATGACAGTGCAGGCACAACAGCCTGACTATGGCAGTCTCAGTCATTCTATCTCAGATTTTGACCATGCATTGGAGACCCATGACAGCGCTGCGCTGAAATGGCTGCTGAGTGACAAGGTAAGTTACGGGCACTCCAACGGCTGGATAGAATCAAAACAGGAGGTAATAAACGACCTGTATAACGGGAAGCTGAGTTATAAAAAAATTGAGACCACGAAGCCGGAAATAACAACATCGGGCGTAGTGGCCGCAGTAAGAAACATAGCCAGCATAGATGCGGCACTGGATGGAAAGCTGATGTCTTTCAGACTGAAGGTACTGCAGGTGTGGCAATGGGAAAATAATCACTGGGTACTCTTTGCACGACAGAGTGTATCCATGGCGAAAGAAAAGTAAATATATTTGGTAATATAAGCCCCCGGTAAGGGGATGTACTTATGGGAATAAAATTACTGTTAGCGAACGACCACATAGAAGGTATCCGTTATTATGAAACATACCGGAAAAATGGTGGCTATACCACGGCAGAAAAGGCATTTAAAATGTCGCCTGCCGATATAGTGGAAGAGGTGAAAAAGAGCGGTCTGCGTGGCCGTGGTGGTGCCGGCTTCCCTACCGGCATGAAATGGAGCTTCCTGGCAAAGCCTGAAGGTGTACCCCGCCATCTGGTATGTAATGCCGATGAGTCAGAGCCGGGTACCTTTAAGGACCGCTACCTGATGGAGTTTCATCCGCACCTGTTCATAGAAGGGCTGCTGATAAGCAGTTACGCACTGGGCAGCAATGCTACCTATGTATACATACGCGGGGAGTATGCATGGATACCAGACATACTGGAGCAGGCTATAGCCGAAGCGAAAAATGCAGGCTGGCTGGGCAAGAACATACTGGGCTCAGGCTTTGACTGTGAAATATATGTGCACCGCGGAGCCGGGGCTTATATATGCGGGGAAGAAACAGCCCTGATTGAGTCGCTGGAGGGTAAACGTGGTAACCCACGTATGAAGCCTCCATTCCCGGCTATACAGGGTGTATGGATGCGCCCTACGGTGGTAAACAATGTGGAAACACTGGCTGCTGTGGTTCCTATCATACAGATGGGTGGCGAGGAATATGCCAAAATAGGCGTGGGCCGCTCTACAGGAACAAAACTGCTTTCTGTATGCGGAAATGTGAACAAGCCCGGCGTATATGAAATAGATATGACCTGCTCTGTAGAGGAGTTTATATACAGTGATGAGTATTGTGGTGGTATCCCTAAGGGCAGAAGCCTGAAGGCATGTATTCCCGGTGGCTCATCGGTGCCAATAGTACCGGCCAACCTGCTGCTGAAAACAGCAAAAGGCGAAACCCGGTATATGAACTACGAAAGCCTGTCGGACGGGGGATTTGCTACCGGTACCATGATGGGTTCCGGCGGCTTCATAGTACTGGATGATGCCCAGTGTGTGGTACGCCATACTATGACACTGGCCCGCTTCTACAATCACGAGAGCTGCGGACAGTGCAGCCCTTGCCGTGAGGGTACCGGCTGGATGTATAAAATACTGAAGAACATAGAGTACGGAAAGGGTAAGATGAGCGACATAGACCTGCTGTGGGACATTCAGCGTAAGATAGAAGGTAATACCATCTGTCCGCTGGGTGATGCTGCTGCATGGCCTGTGGCTGCTGCCATCCGCCACTTCCGCGATGAATTTGAATGGCATGTAAAGAATCCTGAAGAATCGCAGACACGCAATTTTGGTCTGGCACACTATGCCGACCCGATACACGTACCTGCCAGTGCATAAAATAGTTTAGAATATTTGTTATGTCAGAACAGACACCAAATCCAAATTTTAAAGTAACCATCGACAACATCAGCATAGAGGTGCCACCGGGTACCACTATCCTGAATGCTGCGCGTATGATAGGGGGCGATGTGACACCACCCGCCATGTGCTACTACAGCAAGCTAAAGAACAGTGGTGGTAAGTGCCGCACCTGCCTGGTAGAAGTGAGCAAGGGCTCTGAAAAAGACCCTCGCCCGATGCCAAAGCTTATGGCCAGCTGCCGCACTACTGTTATGGATGGTATGGAAGTGAAAAACATCACATCTGACCGTGTGCTTGACGCCCGTAAGGGTGTGGTGGAGTTTCTGCTACTTAATCATCCGCTGGACTGTCCCGTGTGTGACCAGGCCGGAGAGTGTGACCTGCAGAACCTGAGCTATGAGCATGGCTCTGAAGCTACACGCTATGAGTTTAAGCGTCGCACGTTTGAAAAAGAAGACATAGGCCCATATATATCGCTGCACATGAACCGCTGTATCATGTGTTTCCGGTGTGTATATACAGCCGACCAGCTTACTGAGCGTCGTGAACATGGTATACTGGAGCGTGGCGACCATGCACAGATAAGTACCATGCTGGGTAAGGCTCTGGATAATGACTTCATAGGCAATGTGATAGATGTATGCCCCGTAGGTGCACTTACAGATAAAACATTCCGCTTTAAAAACCGTGTATGGTTTACCAAACCGGTAGATGCGCACCGCGACTGCCCTACCTGCAGTGGTAAAGCGCGCCTATGGATGCGCGGCGAAGAGGTATTCCGTGTTACGGCCCGTAAGGACGAGTGGAATGAGGTGGAAGAATGGATATGTAACGACTGCCGCTTCCACAAGAAGGAAACCAAAGACTGGGTAATAGAAGGCCCGTCTAAAATTTCCCGCAGCAGTGTTATAGCACAGGGACACTATCAGGGCAATGTGGGCTGTAATTCCAGCCCTGTACTTATAGACAAGGTGATAGGAAAGCAACCCAAATACACACTGGACATTCACAACATAAGTGATGTTAACAAGCCGAATGTGGAGCTGTCTAAAATAGACGGACCTGCACATTCTGACGATTTTGGATTGCAGAAAAAATAAAATGAATATTAACTGTCTGCGGTAGTCACTGCAGAGTAGTTACTTTTTTAAACAACTAAAATTACTTTTGCGCCGGTATGCTGTTACTACAGGTTGACATAGCGCTGATAATAGAAAAGCTCATTATCATTTCCGTGATACTGATGGGCTCTCTGGGTATTGCCATGTATGCTACATGGGGCGAGCGTAAGGTGGCTGCTATTATGCAGGACCGTCTGGGACCCAACCGTGCGGGACCCATGGGTCTTTTACAGCCACTGGCCGACGGATTGAAACTCTTTTTCAAAGAGGAAATCATTCCCGACCGCTCTACCCGCTTCATTTTCATTCTGGGTCCCTGCCTGGCAATGCTTACCGCACTTATGACCAGTGCCGTAGTACCCTGGGGTCCTGACTACATAGCACCATCGGGCCGTACTATCACCTTTCAGGTAGCAGATATCAATATCGGTATCCTGTTTGTGTTTGGTGTAGTGAGCCTGGGTGTATATGGTGTAATGCTGGGCGGCTGGGCTTCCAACAATAAGTTTTCCCTGCTCAGTAGTATTCGTGCGGCGTCTCAGGCTATCTCTTACGAGCTGGCTATGGGTATCAGCCTTATTGCACTCATTATGATGTCTGGCTCTCTGAGCCTGCGCGATATAGTAGCACAGCAGCATGGCTTCTGGGATGGCAACTGGTTTTCCTGGTATGTATTCAAGCAGCCTGTAGGTTTTATCATATTCCTTACCTGTGCATTTGCCGAGCTGAACCGCGCACCTTTTGACCTGCCGGAGTGTGAAAGCGAGCTGAACATGGGTTATCATCAGGAGTATTCATCTATGAAGCTGGGTTTTTATCTCTTTGCTGAGTATATAAACCTCTTTATAAGCTCTGCCATTATAGTTACACTCTACTTTGGTGGCTATAACTTTCCGTTTATGGATCAGGTAGCTACCGCTACAGGGCCATTACTATTCAGTATTATTTGCATCCTTGTATTGATATCCAAAGCCGTAGGCATGGTTTTATTCTTCATGTTCGTTCGCTGGACACTACCCCGATTCAGGTATGACCAGCTTATGAAACTGGGATGGAAAGGACTGATACCTCTGGCGCTGGCCAATATGCTGGTAACCGGCATGCTGGTGCTGTGGGTATTTAAAAGCTAATATACCGGAGTAACAACAAGTAATACCGGTAGCAGACGAAATTAATACAGGCAGTTGTGCCATTGTGGGGCGTAGTATTATAACCCCGGTTGCACAGCCCTGAAGAGCGTATAATTATTGACATTCTTCAAACAAGAAGAAACAATGCAGAAGTTAACGAACAGAGCCATACAGATAGACCGCAGTCCGATGACATTTTCGGAGCGTACCTACCTGTTGTCTATCATTAAGGGTCTGGGCACAACCACCAGCCATATATTCAAAAAGAAAGCTACGGTAAGCTATCCCGAGCAGAAGCGTCCATTCAGTCCGGTATTTCGCGGGCTGCATGTACTGAACCGTGACGAGAACGGGGCAGAACGCTGCACAGCTTGTGGCCTGTGTGCACTGGCATGCCCTGCCGAAGCTATAACCATGGAGGCAGCAGAGCGTAAAGCAGGAGAAGAAAACCTGTACCGCGAAGAAAAGTATGCTGCACGCTATGAAATAAACATGCTACGCTGCATTTTCTGCGGCTACTGCGAGGAAGCCTGCCCTAAAGACGCAGTTTACCTCTCAGAATCCGTAATGCCTGCTAACTACAAGCGCGAGGGCTTTATATATAAGAAGGAAGATCTCCTTATTCCTCACCCTCACAAAAAAGATAATAAGTAAGATGAATCTTTACGATACGCTTTTCTGGTTTTTTTCTGCCGTTGCTGTAGGATGTGCGCTTGGAGTTATCCTCAGCCGCAACCCTGTAAACAGTGTTCTGTTTCTTGTAGGAACATTTCTTGCCATATCCGGGCACTATTTTATCATGAATGCCCAGTTTCTGGCTATAGTGAATATTGTAGTATATACCGGAGCTATTATGGTACTTTTCCTGTTTGTAATCATGCTTATGAACCTCAATGCCGATGTGGAGCCTCAAAAAGGGCAGCTTATTCAGGTAGCGGGGGTCATATCGGGAGGTGTACTCTTCCTGGTGCTGATAGCAGCGATTCATAAAGCATCTCCAATGCCGATAGACAAACAGTCTATTGACATTGGCCTTATAAATAATCTGGGAAAGGTACTGTTCAAAGAATATGTACTTCCGTTTGAGATAAGTAGTGTATTGTTCCTGAGTGCTATGATAGGTGCGGTAGTGATAGGTAAAAAAGAACCTGCGCTACCAGCAGAGGGAGAAGCTCAGTAATAACACATTACAGATATAGAAAAAGAAACAAGTTCATTTAACCATATTCAGATATATATTATGCCGGTATATTCAACACACTATCTGTTCCTTAGTCTGTTGCTGTTCTCAATAGGTATTATGGGAGCACTCATGCGGCGCAATGCCATCATTATATTCATGTGTATAGAGCTGATGCTCAACTCTGTGAATCTGCTGCTGGTAGCGTTTTCAAAAATGTATGTCGATATCAATGCACAGTTATTTGTATTCTTCATAATGGTTGTAGCTGCTGCCGAGGTAGCGGTAGGTCTTGCTGTCATTGTAATGATGTACAGGAAGGTACACTCAGTAGATATAAATATACTCAACAGGTTAAAGCACTAATTACGATAACTCAAAGCTCTGCAGAGGGCAATTAAGATAAAGTATGTCTCAGGTAGTTTATTTGATACCGTTATTTCCACTGATAGGTTTCCTCATCAACGGTATTTTCTGGAACAAAATGCCAAAGTCTGTGGGCGGCGCCATTGGCACCCTCGCCATTCTGGCCTCATTCATTATATCTCTGGGTATCTTCTTTGAAGTACGCAGTGCAGCATTTCATGGTCCGGTTATCGTAAACATGTTTGATTTCATCTCCTCTGGCAATCTGAACATTCCGTTTGCCTTTCAGTTAGATGCTCTTTCCTCCTTGTTTTTACTCATTATTACGGGTGTAGGTTCGCTCATTCACCTGTATTCTACCTCATATATGCATGAAGACGAGGGTATGGTGCGCTATTTTGCCTATCTGAACCTCTTTGTGTTCTCCATGCTGCTGCTGGTACTGGGTGCCAACTATCTGGTAATGTTCATAGGCTGGGAAGGTGTAGGTCTCTGCTCTTACCTCCTTATCGGATTCTGGTTTAAAAAGCGCGACTATACAAATGCTGCAAAGAAAGCCTTTGTTATGAACCGTATAGGTGACCTGGGCTTTCTGGTAGGTATGATGCTGGTGATATACTACTATGGTACACTGGGCTATCAGGAGCTGTTCAGCACACTGGGCGGTGCCAATGCTGCCGTTCCGTCATCTGTTCACAGCTGGATTGCGCTTTGCTTCTTTATAGGCGCTACCGGTAAGAGCGCTCAGATACCCCTGTACACCTGGCTGCCCGATGCGATGGCGGGTCCTACTCCGGTATCGGCACTCATACACGCGGCTACGATGGTTACTGCCGGTATCTATATGATAGCCCGCAGCAATGCTCTTTACAATCTCACCCCCGGTGTACTGCATGTGATAGCATTCATAGGGCTGGCTACAGCTATACTGGCTGCTACTATTGCCATCCGTCAGTACGACATCAAAAAGGTACTGGCATACTCTACGGTAAGCCAGCTGGGCTTCATGTTTCTGGCGCTGGGTGTAGGCGCTTATACTACTGCTGTATTTCACGTAATGACACATGCGTTCTTCAAAGCGCTGTTGTTCCTGGGATCGGGAAGTGTGATACATGCTATGGGTGGTGAGCAGGATATCCGCAAAATGGGCGGACTGGGTAAGCATATGCCTGTTACCCGCACTACATTCCTTATAGGATGTCTGGCTATATCCGGTTTTCCTGGTCTTTCCGGGTTCTTTTCAAAAGATGAAATACTGGCCAACACATTTGCACACAGTTCCGTTCTGTACATATTTGGCCTGCTGGCAGCCATGATGACGGCGTTCTATATGTTCCGCCTTTACTTCCTTACGTTCAGCGGCACATTCCGCGGTACTGAAGAGCAGCACCATCACCTGCATGAAAGCCCTGCGGCTATGACCATTCCTCTTATGGTACTTGCCCTGCTATCGGTAGTAGGTGGTTATGTAGGTATGCCCGCAGTAATAAGCCATCACAATGCATTTGCATCATTTCTGGGGCCTGTGGTTAAAAATTTCGGCGTACATCATCTGGCTGAAAGCACGGAGTGGATACTGATGACACTTTCCGTTGTAGTATCGGTAATGATGATAGGTGTAGCATGGTCTGTAAACAAGAAACCTCAGTTTGCAGAAAGCACAGGCTTTGCGAAGCTGCTGGAAAACAAATGGTATGTAGATGAACTATATGATGCAGTAATAACACGTCCGCTGAATGCGCTTTCTGAATTTATGGATAAGTATGCTGAGCGCCGTGGTATAGATGCTGTAGTAAATGGCGTAGGAAAATCTGTACGCTGGGGCAGTGACAGACTGCGTCTGCTGCAAAGCGGTCAGGTGGGTTCCTATATCTTTATTATGGTTATAGGAATGGTTATTCTGTTTACCATCAGTTTCTTCTGGGTACGCTAAGCGTTTACTCACTGAGACTGACGGCTATGTAATAAGATTTGAAGTTAAAATGCCCTTGTGGCACTATATAAATAAAGGTTATATTTTTGAATTGACGATATGGTCCTGATATTGCTTATACTCGTTCCACTGCTCTCCGGTGTGCTCTCTTTTGCCATCGGGAACAATGGTGCAAAAACGCTTGCTATCATCAGCTCTATGATCACCCTTATCCTATCGGCCTGGGTGAGTGGTGCCAACTATTCTGATGTCGTATCCTACAGCCAGGAGTGGATACCCCGCCTGGGTACCCGTATAGACCTGCTGGCCGATGGGATGAGCAGCATGCTATGCCTGCTTACCGGCATTGTGACCCTTGTGGTAATGCTATCCAATGCGAATAAAGAAGTAGAGCGGCCCGGAGCATTCTATGGCCATATGCTGCTGGCACAGGCAGGCCTTATGGGCGTGTTTCTGTCGGTAGATGCGCTTCTTTTCTACGTTTTCTGGGAGCTGGCACTGATACCTGTATACTTCCTGTGCTCACAGTGGGGAGGAGAAAAGCGCATTCCGGTTACCTTCAAGTTCTTTGTTTACACATTTGTAGGCAGCCTTATGCTGCTGGCGGCTCTTATATACATCTCTCTGCAGAACCCGGGCATGAGCAGCTACTCCTGGGCTGAGATAGTACGTGCAGGCTCATCGCTCCCGGCATCGCAACAGCAGTGGCTCTTCTGGTTGGTGTTCATAGCATTTGCCATCAAAATGCCAATATTTCCTTTCCATACCTGGCAGCCAGACACTTACGAACAGTCGCCTACACCGGTTACTATCATCCTCAGTGCGCTGATGGTAAAAATGGGTCTGTTTGCAGTACTACGCTGGTTACTGCCTACACTGCCACTGGGCGTAGCATACTGGGGCAATACTGTTATCGTACTTTCTGTGATAGGCATTGTATATGCATCACTGCTGGCAATGGTGCAGACAGACATCAAGCGCCTTATAGCTTATTCATCCATTGCCCACATGGGGCTTATGTGTGCTGTGGCATTTAACTACAGTGTGGTAGGCATGCACGGTGTAATGGTACAGATGTTTAACCACGGTATCAACATCACCGGTATGTGGCTTATAGTAAGCATGATAGAAGACCGCTGGGGCACGCGCGACATGAGCCGCCTGGGTGGTATGGCAGTAACGGCACCACGTATGGCAGTAGCATTTGTACTGATAGCATTTGCCAACATAGCACTGCCACTTACCAATGGTTTTGTGGGTGAGTTCATGCTGTTTAACGGCCTGTTTTATGGTGATGGCACTGCACCACGTATTGCTACAATGGCAATAGGTGGCCTGGGTGTGATACTGGGTGCAGCCTATACCCTGAAGATGGTGCAGCGCACTACATGGGGCAATGCAGTAGAAATGAATAATGCAAAAGACCTGAGCATTAATGAGTATGCAGGTATTGCAATCATAATATGTGTGATTCTGTATCTGGGTATTTATCCACGTCCACTGCTGGATCTTACAGCAAGTGTGATAGCGCAGTAAGCACAACAGGTTTTTTGAAATTATTATTATTATAAACAACTTTCTGCAGGCCTCCGGGTTTGCAGGCATTAAAAAAGAGCCTCTTTATAAGGGGGTTGAGATATGAAAGCAATTATTGCTACTACTATTTGCGGTATAATACTGATGTTTACCGGCGTAATGGTGAACAATAAGAAAAGTGTCTCCACCATTGCCGCACTGCTTTTTGCCGGGCTGCTGGGCATCAATGTATGGGACTTAGTCACCACATCGGTTGACGATCCCGGAAAGAACCTTTTCTTTAATGACATGCTGCGCATTGACCATTTTTCTACATGGTTCAATACCGTAATGACCGGATGTACACTGATATATGTGCTGCTACTGGGCAAGGAAATAAGAAAAGTAGGTGCACATGTGGCTGAGTATTTTGCTCTTATCTTTTTCATTCTCTGCGGGCTGTACCTTTTGTCGGGCTATAACAACCTGCTTATGATGTTCATAGGCATAGAAATACTCTCTATACCACAGTATATACTGGCAGGCTCAGACAAGCGCAACCTGAAGAGTAGTGAGGCGGCACTGAAGTACTTCCTTATGGGCTCTTTCTCTACAGGCATCATGCTTATGGGCATAACACTGCTGTATGGCGCTGCCCGTAGTTTTGAGCTTATGAACATTGCGGCCATGCTTAGCGCCGATGGGCTTAACCCAATGGCTCTTGCCGGCATTATGTTCATAATGGTAGCTCTTGCCTTTAAAGTATCTGCTGCCCCTATGCATATGTGGACACCAGACGTATATGATGGCGCACCTACACCATTTACAGCCTTCATGGCTACGGTGGTAAAGGCAGCCGCTTTCATGGCTTTCCTCCGTCTGTTCCAGACATCATTCAGTAACCTTAGCGGACACTGGACTCTGGTACTGGCTATCATTACCGCAGCCACACTACTTATAGGCAATGTGACAGCAGTATTTCAGCAGAGTGTGAAGCGTATGCTTGCCTACTCATCCATAGCGCAGGCCGGCTTTATGCTGTTTGCGGTACTGGCAGTAAACAACTTTGCATGGCAGGGTATACTTATTTATGCTATTGCTTACAGTGTAGCTACCATAGGTATGTTTGCCGTACTGATGAAGCTGAAAGATTATACTTATGATGGCTTCAATGGTCTGGCAAAAAAAGACCCGCTGCTGGCATTTGCAGCTAGCATATTTATCTTCTCTCTTGCAGGCATACCACTTACTGGTGGGTTTATAGCCAAGTATTATATGCTGCTGGCAGTAGCACAGCAGGGGCAGCTTATGTGGCTTATCATATTTGCACTGCTTATGGCAGCAATAAGTGTCTATTACTATTTCAGGGTAATAATCGCTATGTACTTCAAGCAGGGCACTCCGGAGCTGAGCAGCCCTGTAACTGGTGGCGACCGCTTTATGCTGATACTTACCTGCGCCCTGGTAATACTGCTGGGTATAGCACCTCAGCTATTCCTGAACAAGGTATAGCACGAAAAACAACTACTATATACAAAAGGCGGATATCAATCTTGATATCCGCCTTTCTGTTTCACTATATCTGTGTTGTTACTTTCTGGCACCATTGCCTTTACTAAGGCTATCGCGATAGGCAACAATATCGCGGTCGAAAAGATACAGACCGCTTTTATCAGAGCCTATCATTTCCAGCTTGTCATTGAGTGTACGCGCCAGACGCTCTTCTTCTATCTGCTCTGCCACATACCACTGTAGGAAATTGTGTGTGGCATAATCTTTCTCCTGCAATGCCTGATGCACAATATCATTGATACTTTCTGACACACCTACTTCATTTTTCAGAAACTCTTCGAAAACCTTTTTAAGTGACTGAAAAGTAATAATGGGCTGCTCCAATGACGGGACAATGCCAAAGCCTCCACGCTCATTGATATACATCATCAACTTGAGCATGTGCTGGCGCTCCTCCTCTGACTGCTGGAAAAAAAACTCTGTAACTCCCTGAAGTCCGGGTTGTATATCGGCCCATGAAGCCATTGCCAGATATATCTGCGAGGACATTGCCTCATGCTTTAACTGTCTGTTCAGTACTTCCTGTAGTGTCTTGCTCAACATAATTTTCCGGTGGTTTGGTTCTATTCAAATTTACAATAATTGTTGTGCAAAAGCCAGGCAACAGCTATAGTATTGTGTTAAAAACAAACCAACCATAAAGTCAGTAAAACCACATCAGTCCTTATACATAAACCACTTTATCAGCTCTTTATAGCTGGCTTTCTTACCATACATAAGTATACCCACGCGGTATATGCGTGCAGCAGCCCAGGCAGTAAACACAAAGCCCAGTACCAGTAAAATCATAGATGCTGCCAGCTGCCACCAGGGCACACCGAACGGAATGCGCATCATCATAGCAATAGGAGATGTGAGCGGAATCATAGATAACCATACCGAGAGGGAGCTATCAGGATTATTGATAATAAAGCTCTGAGACAGCATGAATGTAAAAATGATAGGTAATGTAATAGGCAATATAAATTGCTGTGTCTCTGTCTCATTATCAACAGCAGAACCAACAGCGGCAAATAACGCACTATATATAAAGTAGCCAAACAGGAAATAAAACAGGAAGCAGCATATAGTATAAGTTACCGGTATATTCTCAATAGATTTCATTATCTCTGCTGCTGCGCCATCTGGCTGCTGTAACTTCTTCAGCTGTTTCAGCTCTTCTTTATTACCAGCCATACGTTGAACCTGCTCTAACTGTGGAACAGTATCCATGGCTTTCTTTTCCATAATCATAGCAGCACCACCAGACAGCACTACAGACATAACTATCCACAGGATGAACTGGGTAAGACCAACAAGCCCAACACCTATAATTTTACCCAGCATCAGCTGCATGGGTTTTACAGATGATATAACTACTTCTATGATGCGACTTACTTTTTCTTCTATAACACCCCGCATTACCTGCGTGCCATATATAAGCAGGCACATGTATATGAGCAGACCTGACAGCAAGCCTATGGCATAGGCAGTATACGTTTGTGCATCCTGCTCTTCACCATCTTTTATCTGCTTTGCTTTTATTTCTATACGCTTCTGGGCTGCGGCCAGGACTCCGGTATCAATACCTGCTGCAGCCAGTCGTCTTGCTTCTGCGGCATGGCTGAGGCTGGACTCTACCGTCTCTATAGTACTGGCACTGGGCTTTTTCTCACTCAGCAGCTCTATGGCTCCGGCTCCTGCAGGAATATGTAGTAAACTATTATACCCCTCTTTTATAAAGGTGGTTTTAGCCTGCTCATAATTAGCATCCGTGTATACAAAAGTTATCACCTTAGTATCCCGTAGCTGATTTTTGTACAGCCCGCTCTCATCTATTACCTGTACTTTCTTCTCATCTTCAAGGTCTTTACTCTTCAGCGCTATGAAACCCACAAGGGCTATCATGCCTATAAAAAGAAAAGGTACCAGAAATGTGAGTACTATAAAAGACTTCTTTTTAACGCGGGAGAGATATTCGCGCTGTATAATGAGTAATATCTTGTTCATGACACCACCTGCTTGTTTACCGTGGAGATAAAAATTTCATTCATTGTGGGAACCACTTCTTCAAAGTGCCGTATGGACGCCTTAGGCAACACAAACTGAAGTGCTTCGTTCTGCGGTTTGCCCGGCTTCATTTTCAACTTCATCCTGTTTGTTTCCTCCAGCGTATCGGTACTAAGTACTTCAAACGGAGCCAATGTCAGATCCCAGTCAGCACTACCTTCATATTCCAGCATGTACGTTCCATTCCTGTAACTGTTCTTTATCTGTTTTACACCACCATCCAGAATTTTCCTTGATAAGTTGAGCAGCGCTATTGAGTCGCAGAGCTCCTCAACAGATTCCATACGATGGGTAGAGAAAATAATAGTTGTACCCTTACGGTTCAGCTCCAGTATTTCATTTTTTATAATGTCGGCATTTACCGGGTCAAAGCCGGAAAAGGGTTCGTCCAGTATCAGTAACTCCGGCTCATGCAATACAGTAGCCACAAACTGGGCCTTCTGCTGCATACCCTTAGACAGGTCTTCTATCTTTTTATGCCACCATGCCTGTATTTCCAGCTTATCAAACCACATCTTTGCCCGGCGCAGTGCCTCACGACGCTCTATGCCTTTAAGCTGTGCCAGGTAAAGCACCTGCTCACCTATCTCCATCTTCTTATACAGGCCACGCTCTTCCGGCATATAGCCAATACGTTCTATATGTCTGCGGGTGAGCGGTTCTCCGTCAAATGTGATACTCCCGCCATCGGGTGCTGTGATAAGGTTCAATATACGAATGAGGGATGTTTTACCTGCACCGTTAGGGCCGAGCAGGCCAAAAACCTGACCCTTTTTTATATCCATGCTCACATCGCTCAGCGCACGGTGCCCCGCATATTGCTTTACAATATTCTGTATGCTTATCATCTGAATAATGGTTACAGACGTAAAATAACTAAAAATTGGCTACAAGCCACTTTATTCATAGAAACACTAAACTAATATAACCATTTCATATGCATATGTGTAAGCAATACAATAATGTTGCTATAGTGTTACAGTAAGGTTATCTGATGATATTGCCGTGCATTACAAAAACGCATAACTTTACTAACGAATGATGTGGAAAACCTGTCTATAAGTATGGACAAAGTAACGATTATGTAACGTAATCGTGATAGATGGACTATTGATATTATGAAAAAGAAATTTTTACACTATTCTCTCTCCCTGCTATTACTTCTGGCCGCCGGCCTCAAAACATCTGCCCAGGTGGTAGTTGTAAGCAGTGATTCGCTGAGTTGTACTCAATTATGTACTACTCTTACGGCTCTTGTAACCGGAGATGCACCCACCCCCTCAGGCATAGCTATTGATGACCGCTATTCGCCTGTACTGCCGATAGGCTTTACATTTAATTATTACGGCACACCACATACACAGCTTGTGATAGGGCCCAACGGCACCCTGTGTTTTGACCTGTCACTGGCCGGAGCATATGACCCATGGCCAATCACAGCACCACTGCTGGGCAATACCAGCAAACTAAACAACATCTGTGGTCCCTGGTGCGATATTGATATCTCTATTGCCGGTGGTGGTACTATTACCTATTCACTTACCGGTATTGCACCATACCGCAAGTATATAGTTACCTTCTGTGATGATGCTATGTATTCCTGTACATCACAGCGCACCAGTATGCAGATAATACTGTATGAAACCACAGATATCATTGAAACACATATAGCTACCAAGCCCGTATGCGCTACCTGGAACGGTGGCAATGCCATAATAGGGGTACAGAATGCTACCGGTACTGCTGCAACTGTAGCCCCCGGACGCGACTTCCCATCGGTGTACACCTGTACCAATGAGGCATGGCGCTTTACACCAGACGTTTCTGGCACATCTTATACGGTAGCTTCTATACCCTATGCACCAGTACCTTATGCTTCTTCTCTGGTGTACTGGTATGACGATATTGGCACTTACCTTGGTACCGGCACTACCATTGTAGTATGCCCTACCACACCTACTACCTACCGCGCAGGAGCGCTGGGGTGTGCTGATACTTCTTTTGGCTACTATACTGTTACTCCTGCTCCATCTTTCAGCATCACACTTACATCTACCAACCCTACTATGTGTGAGTCGTGCGATGGCACAATAACTGTGAGCGGACTGCTGGCAAACCTGCCGGATACTATTGAGTACACACTGGGTGGAGTACCACAGCCGCCCATTATTGGAATTGCATCACCTTCAGGTACTCATACCATAACAGGTCTGTGTGCCGGTACATATGACAACTTTATTGCCCATCAGGGATTATGCGCATCTCTACCAGCAGGACCGGTGACGCTGATTAACCCAACTATAGCGATAGATGCAGTTACGCTCACCCAGCCATCCATATGCGGTGCGTGTGATGGAGCATTTACTGTAAGTGGCCTGTATCCAAGCCATATTTTCACTATCAACTATACCTTTAACGGCTCACCCATGCCGCCGATAACAACTACCAGCGATGCCGCCGGTACCATTACGATATCGGCATTGTGTGAAGGTACTTATGCCAATATTACCGCGTCTTATGGGATAACCTGTATTACGCCTCCTATGGGGCCATATGTACTGGTAGGGCCACCATTGCCACCGGCATCTATAGTATCAATTGTAAACCCTACTGAGTGCGGCTTCTGTAATGGTAGTATCACCATACGTGCGGTAGCGCCATTCTCATCAGATACCATCAGCTATATGCTCAATGGTGTGGCCCAGACACCTATCGTTACTATTGCAGGCCCGGATAGCAGTATATTCCTGCCAGGGTTATGTGAGGGTGTTTATTCCGGCTTCTCCATTAAAATTGGTAGTTGTGATGTTTTTGTATCGGGAAGCGCAAACCTGGAAGCTCCGCCTATAGTGGCTGCATTTGATACAACATTCCGCTATGGCTGCTCGGGCGATACTGTTTTCTTCCATAATCATTCTACATCCGCTGGCCCGCTGCATTATGTGTGGACCTTTGGTGACGGTACTACAGATACTACTGCCAGCCCATATCATGTATATGGTGCCGGTACTTATACAGTAACACTACTGGCTACCAATCACTACTGCTCTGACAGTATGAAGCTGACTTTTACACTGGGGCATCCGCTTAATGCAAGTTTCCTGCCAGACCCTCCTATTGTATGCCAGGGAGATAATGTCCTGTTCAACAATGCTTCTACCGGCGCTACAAAATATGCGTGGACCTTCGGTAACGGAGCTACAGACACGGCTATGATGCCTACGATAACTTATAAGAAAGCCGGTGTTTATAATGTACAGCTTATTGCTTCCAATTTCATACCCTGTTATGACACAGCATGGGCTACTGTAGAAGTAGATACTATAAGCGGCATGGACATTACTCTTACCGACTCTGTGTTTTGCGCCGGAACCTATATTACACTTACCGGCTTATTTGCAGAGTTGGGTAATACCGGTGTAACCTGGGACTTTGGCGATGGTGACAGCCTGAAAAACGTGAACCCTGTATATCATTCATTCAGCGGTAAGGGCGGAGTGTACACAGTTACAGCTACCGCACACTATCGTGCATGCCCCGAAGCTACCAATACAAAAACTATAACTGTAGTACCACGCCCGTCAGTAAACCTGGGACGCGACACCTCTATCTGTAAAGGCAGTGAGGCCATAACTATAGGAGATAGCTACAATACAGCAAGCTCCGGCGTAACATGGCTGTGGAATACCGGTGAGCGCAGCCGTCAGATACGCGTTGTAGCCCCGGGTACTTATTTTGTAACAGCCTCGTTCAATAACTGTGATGCTACAGACTCCATAGACGTTATGGATGACTGCTATGTACATATACCTAACATCTTTACTCCTAATGGTGATGGTATTAACGACTACTTCTTCCCCCGTCAGCTACTGGCACGTGGTCTGGTATCATTCAGCATGAATATCTATAACCGCTGGGGACAGGTAATCTTTGAATCAAAGACACTTGATGGCTCAGGATGGGATGGCCGCCTCAGTGGTCAGGAACAGCCAGAGGGCGTATATGTGTATATCATTGAAGCAACATTCAAAGATGGTCAGCACGAGTCGCATAAAGGTAATGTAACACTGATGCGTTAAATAACGCTTATGCTATACAGGAGCGCGGCTGTCTTAAGACAGCCGCGCTCTTTTTGTGATGTACCTCAAATACACCATGACAGGAAAAAAATATTGTGCATTCCCCAACACTTTTGCATTTCATGCCGTCTTATTATTATCGAGGGGTTAAAGTTTATTTAAAGGCCTGCTAAAAAAATTTGGCTGTTTCATAATTTTTAACTTTTTTGCAGTAACATATTTCTCACAAAAGCAATTGCCTATAGTAGCAAACTTCTACATTAAATCAGTTTACGGCCTATGACGTGATACTTACGTTACGTTAAAACCAGTAGAAGTTATGCAGTTTACCTCCCTTACAGATGCAGATCTGGTTCTTGCTTATCAGCAGGGACATGAGCAAGCCCTTTCCGTACTTATAAACCGCCACAAAGACAAGGTTTATACAACGCTTTACGTACTTGTAAAAGACAAGTATCTGGCTGAAGATTTGTTTCAGGATACTTTTCTGAAAATAGTAAAAACCATACGGGAAGGCCGTTACAATGAGCAGGGCAAGTTTCTCCAGTGGGCTGTGCGTGTAGCACGCAACCTGTGTATGGACCATTTTCGCCGTACAAAGGTACAGGTGCCAGTAACCCTTCCCGACGGTACAGATATATCTTCCATATTTGGGCACAGCGACCTTGTAGCCGATGAAATAGAACGCCGTGAGGTACACCAGAGTGTGCGCCAGCTGGTGGAAACACTACCGTATGAGCAGCGTGAAGTAATAGTGCTACGCATGTATGCCGACCTCAGTTTCAAAGAAATATCTGAGCTTACAGGAGTGAGTATTAATACAGCTTTGGGCCGGATGAGATATGCATTAATAAATATGAGAAAACTAATCGCTGAAAAACAATTGGTTTTGCGTTAAATTTTCTTTTTATTTTTGCGGCATGGCCGAAATGCATCGTTTCTTTTACCCCGGCTCTATGTCTGCCGGCAGCGTTGTAACATTAGAATCAGATACCGCAAAACACATCTGGCAGGTACTCCGTATGGAGGAGGGTGACAAGCTCACACTCACCAACGGGAAAGGAACCGTGGCAGAGGGAACAATACAGCTTGCCGAGAGGCATAAATGTAATGTGCTCATCAGTGATACTACATTTGAGCAAAGGCTGGGGGGAAACCTACACCTGTGTGTAGCCTTTACTAAAAATAACGGACGCAATGAGTGGCTGCTGGAAAAAGCTACAGAGCTGGGTGCCGCCTCCATCACTCCGCTTATAACTGCCCGCTATAACAAAACACATATACGCCATGACCGGTGGGAAAAAATACTACAGTCGGCCATACTCCAGTCAAGACAGGCATACCTGCCGGAGCTGAACCAGATAACAAAGCTGGCCGATGCATTGAGTATGTATGAGTCTGTGCCTCAGCGCTTTGTGGCGCACTGCATTGATACCCCGGATAAATGCAATCTCTACGATTTGTTAAAACCCCGCATGGATGCAGTAATACTCATAGGACCGGAAGGGGATTTTACCCGCGATGAAGTAGATTTGTGTATCAGTCAGGGATACCTTGCCGCGTCTCTCGGCAGGCAACGCCTGCGTACAGAGACAGCTGCTATCACTGCTGCTGCCTATTTCAATATACTGCCATAATGCATGTACTAAAAAAGCTGCTGCTTACCTCCGCGTCCTGCCTTGTGCTTACTGCACCTATATATGCAGGCGGCATAAAGCTGGGACTACTGGTATATAACGGGGGCGGAGACTGGTATGCCAACCCAACTGCACTAAAAAATCTTGCTTCTTTCTGTAATGAACAGCTGCATACAGATATAGACCTGCAGGAGGCGCATGTAGATGCCGGAAGCCTGGACCTGTTTAATTACCCCTACGTACATGTTACCGGCCATGGCCGCTGGATTGTATCCGATGCAGAAGCAAAAAATATGCGCACCTGGATGGAAGGTGGCGGATTTCTGCATATAGATGACAACTATGGTCTGGACCCATATGTACGCCCTGTACTTAAAAAAATATTTCCGGAACTGGAACTCGTAGAGTTACCATTTTCTTATCCTGTATATCACCAGAAGTTCAACTTTGCCACTGGCCTGCCAAAAGTGCATGAGCATGACGAAAAGCCGCCAAAAGGTTATGGTCTTATATATAAAGGCCGTCTGGTATGCTTCTACAGCTTTGAAACGGATCTGGGAGATGGATGGGAAGACCAGGATGTGCATAAAGATGCCCCTGAAAAACGCCTTGCTGCCCTGCAGATGGGTGCTAACATTATACAGTACGTTTTTAACTTCAATGGAGACAATGGTAAGCAAGGCGCTGTACAATAATAGTAACAGGCGATTATCCATTCAAGACTTCCTGCCATACACATAGCTGATTACTGCACTTACGTACATAACCTAGTAACATTCTGTAAAAAACGGGGGGAAATATCAGATGTGATGTCTACTCCTTGTTAAGGCGGATTTCCTGCAGATAGAAGTTTGTGTCTTTCTGCTTCATAAGTATATACACATTATACTTTATGCCTGAAGGGGTTATGAGACTACCTATAATAAATTTGGAAGAAGCATTGGGAGAGCCGTTGTCCATTATCAGAAACTCTTTGGGAATGTTTCTGTCAAAGAAATCTTTTAGTACTACTTCTGCCTGGTTGCGGCTATAAATTGTCTGGTTATTATTAATGGTAATGGGTACTATATTATCAAAATAGCGCGACAGGTCTTCTGAACGGTTATACTTGATCGCATTCACCACGTCTTCCATCGGACGATTGGACTGCGCTTGTACCGTAAAGAAAAACAACGTACAACTAATGACTAATAATAACAGCTTTTTCATATTTCACAAATCTGACGCACTACCACACAATGCCTTCATTCATCTATAGCAAAAATGAAGCCAAACTCTCTCACGCGGTTAAATTTTTCACAAAAACAACCTTGTCAGCCCAATTAATACCCAACCCAGAAAAAAGGGGGAACCAAATATACATAAAAACAAACGTTAAAAAAAGGGCGTAATAAATAAAAAACACAGTATAAGTGGTAAGACTCACACTGTGTTATCTATAACTTTCCGGTGGCCTGCTGCATCAGACTGTGTCAGCGCAGCTACCGGATGTATATTCTTTTACGTAAGGGTAAAATACCCACTATGCCGAAAGCTTATAGCCTGGCTCACTCAGCTGTATCAGCGTATCCTTTATGTGATTACGCACCACATGGCTACGGGACACTGCAAAGGTGGCACTGAGTAATGTTCTCAAATCTGCTGTCAGCGGATTTTCGAGAATCTTAAGGGCTTTGTTCTTTCTGAAATAGATGATTGCTCTCTTCTTCATAATGCACTGGTTTTACAAGTATATACGTACAAAACCTGTGCCAGGGATTTCAGCTTGCCAATAACTTTTTATGATGTTAACATTCCTTTAGATAAGGGGGTAATCCCGGTGAAACTTCTGGTTAATCCTGAGCTGCTTTTTTCAATATCTCGCGCTCCTCACTGGTAAGAGCATCAAAGCCTTTCTGATTCATTTTATCCAGTATGGCATCTATACGCTGCTCTGCCTCGCGGCGTGTATTTAGCTGCTGTTCCGGCCATCCTGAGCCGGATATATTTTTCCTGCCGGAGGCATTACCTCCTCCCGGTGTTACCAGCCCCGTAATCCAGTCGCCGGCATCATACATCCATGCACCGGGCCTATATCCGGCACGCAGCAGTCGCACATAAATAAAACCCATAAGGCCACCGCCTGCAATCATAGCCACAACGGGCATCCAATAACCGGTACCCAGCAACATGAGTATCGCAAAAACACCGGCTACCACAGCTATGGGCAGACTGAATGTTTCTGAAAACCAGAACCTGTATTTAGGCGAAAGCGTATATGCTGCCACACACATACCCACAAGCCCGGCACGTGGCCCCACTACATAAGGAGGGCATTTACCCAGCTCGCCCGGCAGCAGCTGTGCCAGCATATAAAAAACACCTCCAGCTACCATACTATACAGAAATACCGGAACTACCTGCTTCCGGCCTACAAGCATCTGCACCACAGAGCCAAATGTGTACAGCCACAGCATATTGGTGAGCATATTCATAAAGCTGTTAGGCACATGAAACAGCCCATATACAAACACGGTCCACCAGTGGCTACCTATCTGTGACAGGTGGGGCAATGATATGTAGGGGATAATATAAATATTGAAGTTATCGCCGGTAGTATTTACTATCATAAATGTGGCCCATGTAAGCGCCAGCATTATATAGGCTCCAGCCAGGAAAAACACCAGTTTCAGCACTGCATTATCCTCATATCCCGACATGAATGGAAGGGATGTTTTTTTCTTGCCCATGTTCATTGCTGCAAAATTACCAATTAATAGCAACACCCCTCCACCCAGTTATATAGCAGAATCAGTTATAAAAATGTGAACGGAGCACGACTATACCAATACAGGCTACCACATAAAACATCTCAACTATTCGACCTATTTTTGCCGCGCTATGGCAAATGAGAATAAACTACAGGCCATCATAGGCCACTGTAAAGAATATGGTTACATTTTTCAGTCCAGTGAAATATATGACGGACTCAGCGCTGTATATGACTATGGCCAGTATGGCGCAGAGCTGAAGCGTAACATACGCGACTACTGGTGGCGCAGCATGACCCAGATGCATGAAAACATTGTGGGTATAGATGCTGCAATATTCATGCACCCCACGGTGTGGAAGGCAAGCGGTCATGTGGATAACTTCAGCGACCCAATGATAGACAATAAGGACAGCAAGAAACGCTACCGTGTAGATCATCTGCTGGAAGCACACGCTGAAACGCTGAGTGAAGAAGCCGGGAAAGCGCTCATTGATACTATGGAGCAGCTACTTGCCGCCAACGACTTTGACGGACTGCGTACCCTTATAATGGACAATGGTATAAAATGTGGTGTGAGTGGTACTGCCAACTGGACAGATGTGCGCCAGTTCAACCTCATGTTTGCTACCCAGCTGGGCTCTGTGGCAGAGGAGGCCAGTGAGATATATCTGCGTCCGGAAACGGCGCAGGGTATATTTGTAAACTTCCTGAACGTGCAAAAGACAGGCCGCATGAAAATACCTTTTGGTATTGCACAGACAGGTAAGGCTTTCCGCAATGAGATTGTAGCACGTGGTTTTATTTTCCGTATGCGCGAGTTTGAGCAGATGGAAATGCAGTTTTTCGTTAAGCCCGGCACGCAGAAAGAGTGGTATGAATACTGGAAAGAAGCCCGCATGAAATGGCATCTGAGTATGGGCATACCGCAGGAGCATTACCGGTTTCACGACCATGTGAAGCTGGCACACTATGCCGATGCTGCCTGTGATATAGAATATGACTTCCCTATGGGCTTCAAAGAGGTAGAGGGTATACACAGCCGTACTGACTTTGACCTGTCACAGCATCAGAAGTTCAGCGGTAAAAAACTCACTTACTTTGACACCGACATTAACCAGCATTATGTACCCTATGTAGTAGAAACATCAATAGGACTGGACCGTACCGTGATGATGGTGCTGAGCGAGGCATATAAAGAAGAAGACCTGTCCACTGCCGAAAAGCAGGATAGCAGGGTAGTGCTGAATCTGCCGCCAATGCTGGCACCCATAAAACTGGCGGTACTGCCGCTTACCAAAAAGGATGGTCTGCCTGAGCTGGCCCGAGAACTGATAGATCAGTGTAAGCCTTACTTTAAATGCTACTACGAAGAAAAAGACAGCATAGGGAAGCGCTACCGCAGGCAGGATGCTATAGGTACACCATTCTGCATCACTATAGACCACCAAACGAAGGAAGACCAGACAGTGACCATACGCTACCGCGACAGTATGACCCAGGAGCGGATAGCACTATCCAGCGTAAGGGACCTGGTAATGGACAAGATAAAAATGTTCTGACCGAACTCATATTAATTAAGCAAAAGCCACACCTGACAAGTGTGGCTTTTTTTTAGGCAACTATACCCAATTACACCTATTTGCCCCATTTTGCCCTTTTGCTTTACTTTTGCTGGAGGAACAGGAGGTTGGCATATTTGCGAGTTGGCTGAATGGATGCACAACCGGCAGTAACCGTTGAAAACTTAAGTGTTTTTTGAAATTTAACATTTTGATTGAGAATAATGAAAAATATAATATCAGCTGAGGCAATTGAAACTCGACAACATTGGATTGAAGAAATCCGAAAGCTTAGCGGACATTTTGGCAACGACACAGAAAAATTAGAGAAGGAGTTAGACGCTGAAATCAAGAAAACTGGTATTTCATCACTTATTGACCATTTGCGACTTTGTGGAAACATTCCTGAAAGTTACGGACACGACACAAGCGAAGAAAAATTATATTCAAAATACACCGACTGCTTACTTTCATTAGCTTATTCAACATTAGGACTTAAAAGTTTGGTGCTTAAAGAGAGAGCAGATGCGGCAGACGTTGAAGCATTTGCAAAAGATTACAGTTTTGTTGCAGATGCCAAAGCGTTCAGACTAAGCAGAACAGCAAAAAATCAAAAGGACTTTAAAGTTCAAGCAATGCACGGATGGAAACGTGGCAAACCTTATGCAATGGTTGTTTGCCCGATTTATCAGCTTCCAACCTCTTCAAGCCAAATTTACCAGCAAGCAACGACACAAAATGTTTGTGTTTTCACATACTCTCACCTTGCATTACTACTTGCATATTCTGAAAAAGAAGGACATGCGAAAGCTCAACAGCTTTTGAAGAAAATATTTGAAACAGTTAAGGCACTCAATCCTTCAAAAAATGCTACCGACTATTGGTTAGCAATCAATAAAACAATTCTTTCCTTTTCTAAAGCAGTTGAACCTTTGTGGAGTATTGAGAAAGGCGTTGCGACTGAAAGTATCGCTATTTCAAAAGAAGAAGCCCTCGCATTCTTGGCTCAAGAAAGAGAAAAGATAATGCGAATGAGCCACAAAGAAGCATTGAAAGAACTTATCAAAGTTCACAAAATTGAAAGCAGAATTAAAACTATCAGTGCAATTTCCGACAACGGACTATTTACACTTAAATAAAAGACAATGGAGAATTTCATAAACAAAATAATAGAAGGTAACTGCGTAGAAATAATGCGACAGTTTGACGATAATGTAATTGACCTTACGGTTACTTCACCGCCTTATGACGATTTGAGAAACTACAAAGGGTTTGTTTTCCCTTTTGAAGATATTGCAAAGGAACTTTACAGAGTTACAAAAGAAGGTGGCATTGTTGTTTGGGTTGTAAATGACGCAACAATTAACGGCAACGAAACGGGCACAAGTTTTAAACAAGCCCTATACTTTCAACAAACTGGTTTTAATCTTCACGACACAATGATATTTCGTAAGGCAAACCCAATACCCCAAATCTATCGCAAACGCTATAACAACGAGTTTGAGTTTATGTTTGTTTTTAGTAAAGGTGTTGTAAAGACACACAACCCAATTATGGTTGACTGTTTGCACGCAGGTTTGGAACTCAATGGAACGACTTACAAAAACTTTTCTAAAAATGAACAGACAAGAGAAAAGTTAGCAAAGCCAGTCAAGGACAAAAAAATCAAAGGAAACATTTGGGAATATGTTGTAGGTAAAAAACAAGAAGACCAAGAAGCAAAAGGACATCCTGCGCCTTTTCCTTGTGAACTTGTAAGAGACCACATAAAATCTTGGACAAATCAAGGCGACTTAGTGTTTGACCCAATGAGTGGTAGCGGGACAACGGCAAGAGTAGCTTGTGAAATGGGCCGACAATATATCGGTATTGATATCAGCCATGAATACTGCGAAATCGCAAGACACCGAGTAAAACACATCGCAGACGCACCGACTTTGTTTTTTGTAGATGAACCCAAAGAAGAATACTCTGCCGAAATAGAAGAAGCACAGCAGCCAACAGCAGGTTAGCGGAATAGCGGGTGTAAATGGGTATAGTCACCTTTTTTTATGTTGGTAATGAGGCCAAAAATGGTTGGTGAATTTTAGCGAAAATATATTTAATATACGGCTGTCAGTTTGAAGAGGAAGCGGGCTCTGCTGGAGAGCAACCTGCCAGCAATAAGACTGATGCTTAGACG
>JAUIBA010000029.1 GCA_030427635.1 Bacteroidia bacterium | reverse complement strand
CGTCTAAGCATCAGTCTTATTGCTGGCAGGTTGCTCTCCAGCAGAGCCCGCTTCCTCTTCAAACTGACAGCCGTATATTAAATATATTTTCGCTAAAATTCACCAACCATTTTTGGCCTCATTACCAGAAATAATACGCAGGTTAAAAGCGCATTTTCAATTGCAATAACAGGTGATTGGGGAAGTGGAAAGACTACAATGTTAAAATTACTAAAGAAAGAACTGTCTAAGGAAGATGTGAATGTTCTGATTTGGTTTAACCCTTGGAAAGCGGGAAGTCCTTCTAATATATATGAGTGTTTTTTTGAACAACTCATTGTTACAGTAAAAAAATATAGCAAGAATGCTCCAAAAGAAATAACAAAATATGCAAAAAGCTTAATGTCAGCATATGACGATAACCCTCTAATAAAACTATTAAATGCGAGCGATTTACTGGTTACAGAGAATAATTTATCCAGCAACTTTGAAATAGTTAATTCAATTATTAAAAATACAGGCTTACGTTTTGTAATAATAATTGATGACTTGGATAGATTGACAGGAGAAGAAATACTGGATGTTTTAAAGTTAATCAGAAACATAGCCAATTTTGAAAACCTCTTTTTCGTAAGTGCATTTGATTATGAGTATGTAATCAATACCCTTACGAAATCTGACTCTGTATCAAATGCTGAACGATATATTCAGAAGATATTTCAATATGTTTTGCCTTTGCCTCCAATAAGGAAACAGGTTCTTTTAAATGAGTTTCAAAAGATGATGGAAACGGTCATTTTAGATTCTAAAGATAGAGGGGAGCTAGAAGATGCATTATACAGTAATTCTTTTGCATGGCACGAAAATTTGCATGAAACATACTATGTGTTTGAAAAATATCTGGATAATATCAGAGATGTGAAGCGGTTAGTAAATAGCTTTCAAATCAGCTATTCTATTCTGAAGGATGAAGTGGATTTAGCTGAGTTAATATGTATGGAGATTCTGAAACTTCAGTTCCCAACTGTTTTTCTTCAGTTAAGTAAGTATAAATTGATAAAGAGATCTGAGAATAATAAGAATGTTTATGAAGTTGATAAGTCTCCTTCTGAAAAGTATGATGAGGAGGCTAAAGACATATTGAGCTTTCTGTTCAATTCTTTTGGAAAGGGTATTAGGTCGATAATATATCCTGACAATTTTCTTATACATATCCATTTTCAGCTGTTCAATGTTATATCGCTTCCTGAGTGGAATGAAGCAAAGACAAAGTCAATTGAGGAATTTTTCACTGTCGCAAAACGTTGGTGTGATGAGGAAAAGCAAAGCAATTTATTGACACTGCTGAAGAATATTATACCACAAGAAAACTATGATGACTATCTGAAGCATATAAAATTGATGGTATTATTGGAAGGGTACAGCGAATGGTTTAGAAATATACTTACTGAAGATATTCATTATCTAATGAGCCGTATTGTGACTAAGTTTGAAGGACAAAGGTCGGACGGGGGCATAAGCTATACAATAAGTCAGAAAAACATGACCACCACAACCAATACCGACCCTGATGGATGCCCGGCAGAAGGACTGCTGAAAATGCTGTCTGGGAAATGGAAAGCACAGATATTCAGACTGGCAGCAGAGGGGCCGGTACGCTTTAGTATGCTGCTGCGACAACTGGCAGGCGCTAATAAACAATCTCTTTCAGTAGCCATCAGGGAAATGGAAGAGCAGGGATTGCTTATCAGAAACGTGATAAGTGAAAAGCCACTGCATATAGAATATGTGCTTTCTGAAAAGGGAAGTGCGCTTATTCCACTGTTTCGCCAGATGGAGACACTGATATGATGCTACTCAGCTATTGCTCCATTTACTGAGTAAATTGTGTACTGAATAAGATTCAGTGTACAAGCCTACATACAAACAGGAGTATTTTGTGGGGGACTTCTGTGATTGCCAGCCGGGTATAATGTTGGGGTTGTTTACATTTGCAGTCTTCAATATTATATTTTATGAGAACATTAGGGCTTTGTACTACTATTTTATTATCAGGATTTATGGCAAATGCGCAGATGAATGCCTTTACAGGGCATTACCCGGCTACGAAGACGGTTCAGCAGACAGACGACTATTTTGGCGTTAAGGTAACTGACCCATACCGCTGGCTGGAAAATGATATGGCCGATGATACGAAAGCATGGGTTATAGAGCAGAATAAGGTTACTGATGCGTATCTGGACCGCATCCCTTTTCGCCGGGATATAAAAAAGCGGCTTACTACATTGTGGAATTATGAGAAATACTCTGCTCCATTCCGTGAGGGGGATTATACATACTTCTATAAGAATGATGGCCTGCAGAATCAGAGCATTCTGTACCGGCAGAAGGGTAATGATGCCCCTGAAGTATTTCTGAACCCCAATAAATTCTCGGCCGATGGTACCAGCTCGCTACAGGGTATCAGCTTCAGCAAAGATGGTACTCTTGCCGCCTATCAGGTAAGTGAGGGTGGCAGTGACTGGCGCAAGGTGATAGTTATTGATACAAAAACCGGTAAGAAGGTAGATGATACGCTGCGCGATGTTAAGTTCAGCGGTTTGTCCTGGCTGGGCACTACCGGTTTTTATTACAGCAGCTATGATAAGCCTAAAGGGAGTCAGCTGTCTGAAAAAACACAGATACATAAGCTGTTCTTTCATAAGCTGGGTACACCTCAGGCTCAGGACAAACTCATCTTTGGCGGTGAGGCTACTCCCCGTCGTTACGTAGGTGGCGGTGTTACTGAAGATGAGACTATGCTCATTATCTCTGCCGCCAATGCTACTTATGGCAATGAGCTGTACATTCAGGACCTTACTAAAAAAGATGCTCCGATAGTGCCGGTAGTAACAGGCTTTGACCATGAGCAGGATGTAGCATATAATGTGGGCAGCAAACTATATATCCTTACCAATCAGGGTGCACCTAATCGTAAACTGGTAACCGTAGATGCTTCCAGCCCGGCAAGCGCTAACTGGAAGACGCTGATACCTGAAACCGAATTTCCGCTTAGTATCTCTACCTGTGGTGGCAAAATCTTTGCAAAGTATATAGAAAATGCAGTTTCCAAAGTATATCAGTATGACCTGAAAGGAGTGAAAGAAAAGGAAATTGCATTACCGGGGTTAGGTAGTGCAGGTGGCTTTGGCGGCAAGATGCATGACAAAGAGCTGTATTATTCCTTCACTTCTTATGTGTATCCGCCTACCATTTTCAGGTATGATCTTACTACCGGAAAATCGGAAGTATATAAAAAGTCGCAGGTGCTGTTTGACCCCACACAGTTTGAGAGCCGTCAGGTATTTTATACTTCTAAAGACGGCACAAAAGTGCCTATGATTATCACCTATAAAAAGGGAATGGAACCGAATGGTAAAAATCCGGTACTCCTTTATGGCTATGGTGGCTTTAATATCAGTCTCACACCGTCATTCAGCGTGAGCAATCTGGTATTTATGGAGACAGGGGGCATATATGCAGTTGCTAACCTTCGCGGTGGTGGCGAGTATGGCGACAAATGGCATAATGCGGGTACTAAAATGCAGAAACAGAATGTATTTGACGACTTTATAGGTGCTGCAGAATACCTGATAAAAGAGAAATACACATCCAAAGATTATCTGGCGATAGCCGGGGGCTCTAATGGCGGTTTGCTGGTAGGTGCCTGTATGACACAACGGCCCGATTTGTTTAAAGTATGTTTCCCGGCTGTAGGGGTAATGGATATGCTGCGCTATAATAAGTTTACAGCAGGTGCAGGCTGGTCTTATGACTATGGTACTGCCGAGGATAGCAAAGAGATGTTCAGCTATCTGTACAAGTATTCACCTGTTCATAATGTAAGTAAGCAGAACTATCCGGCTACTATGGTCACTACAGGTGATCATGATGACAGGGTAGTACCTGCACACTCATTCAAGTTTGCAGCTGCACTTCAGGCCGGGCAAACAGGTAGTAATCCTACATTAATACGTATTGAGACAAAGGCTGGCCATGGTGCCGGTAAGCCTACCGATATGATTATTGCAGAGCAGGCCGATAAGTGGTCTTTCCTGCTGTGGAATATGGGGCTCACTTATAAAGGATAAGACCTTCTGCACATTGGAATATGTAATGTTTTCTCTGTGCATATTATGTTTCTACAGCTCACAGGCAAATCACATTTGCCTGTGAGCCGATTGACTTATCTTTACCCCACTTTTTATAACACACTATTTATAGTTTATATGAACAAAGGACCTGTTTCTCAGTTTATTCAGCACCACTATCGCCACTTCAATGCCGCTGCATTGGTAGATGCCGCAAAAGGTTATGAAACACACTTGCTGGAAGGTGGTAAAATGCTTATTTCGCTTGCCGGTGCCATGAGTACTGCCGAGCTGGGCATTTCACTTGCCGAAATGATACGTGCCGGTAAGGTAGATATTATATCATGTACAGGCGCTAACCTGGAAGAAGATATTATGAATCTGGTGGCGCATACCCACTATAAGAGAGTACCTAACTACCGTGACCTCAGCCCTAAAGAAGAGTGGGACCTGCTGGAAAATGGTTTTAACCGTGTTACTGATACCTGTATACCTGAGGAGGAAGCATTCCGCCGCATACAGCGTCATATACACAAGATATGGAAAGACGCAGAGGAAAAAGGCGAGCGATATTTCCCGCATGAGTATATGTACAAACTGCTCCTGAGTGAGGTAATGAAGTCCGATTATGAAATAGACCCTAAGCATAGCTGGATGATTGCTGCTGCAGAGCGTAATCTGCCAATAGTTGTACCGGGATGGGAAGACAGTACTATGGGTAACATTTTTGCTTCTTACTGCATCAAAGGTGAGCTTCAGGCCTCTACCATGAAGAGCGGTATAGAATATATGGTGTGGCTGTCTGACTGGTACCGTAACAACTCTTCAGGAAAAGGCGTTGGCTTCTTCCAGATAGGTGGCGGTATAGCTGGTGATTTCCCTATCTGTGTTGTGCCTATGATGTACCAGGACCTGGAGTGGCATGATGTTCCTTTCTGGAGCTATTTCTGCCAGATAAGTGATAGTACTACCTCTTATGGCTCATACAGCGGTGCTGTGCCTAATGAAAAGATTACATGGGGTAAGCTGGATATCAACACTCCTAAGTTTATTGTAGAAAGTGATGCTACTATAGTGGCACCACTCATCTTTGCTTACCTGCTGGGTTGGTAAGCTTTCACCGTACTGTAATTATAGATATATCTGACGGAATAAGGAAGGAGAATGACTCTATATATTCACTTCTTTATTCCGTTAGTTTTTTGTCAGAAATATTCTGTGCGATATGTTGGGGTAAAAAGAAACCGCTCCGGAATAATGTGCTCCGGAGCGGTTTTAGTATAAATTACTTACTACTGTACTAGCTTCTCAGTATATCGCGGGAGATAACCAGCTTCTGTATTTCCGATGTGCCTTCACCTATTGTACACAGCTTGCTGTCACGATAGTATTTTTCTACAGGGAAATCCTTGGTGTATCCATATCCGCCGAAAATCTGTACAGCGTCTGTAGCTACCCTTACTGATACTTCTGATGCATAATACTTAGCCATGGCCGACTCTTTGGTCATTTTCTCGCCACGGTTTTTCAGGTCAGCAGCCTGATAGATAAGCATTTCTGCTGCTTCTATCTGTGTTGCCATATCTGCCAGTTTGAAAGAAATAGCCTGGAAGTTGGCTATAGGCTGGTCAAACTGATGACGCTCTTTGGCATATTTTACAGATGCTTCATAAGCACCCTTTGCTATACCCAGTGACAGCGCGGCAATAGATATACGGCCACCATCCAGTACTTTCATTGCCTGATGGAAACCTTCACCTATTTCACCCAGGCGCTGCGCGTCTGATATGCGACAGTTGTCAAATACAAGTTCAGCAGTTTCGCTGGCACGCATGCCCAGCTTGTTTTCTTTTTTACCTGCTGCAAAACCCGGAGTGCCACGCTCTACCACAAATGCGGTAACGTTGTTTTTAGCTCTTGGCTCACCGGTACGCGCCAGTACTACAGCTACATTGCCGCTGATACCATGTGTTATCCAGTTTTTGGTACCGTTCAATACCCAGTCATTACCATCACGGGTAGCTACGCAGCGCATATTGCCTGCATCACTTCCTGTATTGGCTTCTGTAAGGCCCCATGCACCTATCCACTCACCGGTAGCCAGTTTGGGAAGGTACTTTTTCTTCTGCTCCTCATTGCCAAAGTACATGATATGACCAGTGCAGAGAGAGTTATGCGCCGCAACAGAAAGACCTATTGAACCGCATACTTTAGCTACCTCACATATTACAGTAACATACTCAAAGTAGCTAAGTCCTGAACCGCCATACTCGCCGGGTACCAGTACGCCCATCAGACCTAATTCACCCATCTGGCGAAACAGATCGACTGGAAATTTCTGGGTTTCGTCCCATTCCATCATGTTGGGACGTATATGCTTATTCGCAAATTCGCGAATCATTGAGGCGATAGATTCCTGTGATTCAGAGTACTTAAAATCCATAATATTTTTAATGAGGTGCGCAATTTTACGACATTTTTTTTAAACCCAGGCACGTAACCTGCCCTTGTTGTCAACAAAGAATGAAACAATACCAGTGAATCAGGGTCTGAATCCACGTAGAAATTCGGCAATAGCCATTCTCTTTTTACCCTCCTGCTGTAATTCGTCTATGTATAGCCAGCCATCACTAGCAGCATATCGCAAATAGGACGTGCCATCAGTATCCCACTGCCCGGGAGGTAAAGAAGGTGTTTCTGAATGATAATGAGATGCGTAAACCTTTATGCTTTTATCCTTCAGTATGGTATGGGCGCATGGGTATGGAGATAGGCCGCGAATGAGGTTTTGAATACTCACTACTCCCTTTGTCCAGTCTATACTACCCGTCTCTTTCGTTAGTTTGGGAGCATGCCTTAGCTGCTCTGCCGGTATGTGAGCCTGCGGCACTTCCTGTATAGTATCATTTGCAATGCCTTTTACTGTTTCTACCAGCAATGCTGCGCCCGCTTCCATAAGTTTGTCATGCATAGTGCCGGCATTATCTTCAAGGGTGATGGGTACTTCTTTGCGTAGTAATATACCACCGGTATCTATTTCATGTTTCAGTCTGAATGTGGTGACACCGCTTACTGTGTCCCCGTTAATGATGGCCCGGTTAATGGGAGCCGCACCCCTGTATTGTGGTAAAAGCGAACCATGAACATTTACTGTTCCCATAGGAGGCATGTTCCATACCACTTCCGGCATCATCCTGAACGCTACTACTATCTGCAGGTCTGCATTCAGCTCACGTAAGGCTTCCACGAATTCTGCAGATTTCATGTTTGCCGGTTGTAATACCGGCAGGTTATGCGCCTCTGCAAACTGCTTCACTGCCGATTGCTGAATCTGCTTGCCTCTGCCGGCCGGCTTATCAGGTGCAGTTACTACTGCTATGACATTAGCTCCGGCTTCCAGTATGGCTTTCAATGATGCTACTGCAAACTCCGGTGTGCCAAAGAATACTATTCTGAGTTCTTCAAATTTCTTCATTCCGAATGCAAAGCTAATACCTTCCCCCGGTTTTATGTCGGCTGATGTATCTGGCTGTTTGTGCCTGAATATGGGAGTAAACAGCATGTACTTGTAGCGACTGCCCCATAACATCCCCCTGTTCGTTTTTCAGTTTGTAATCGCTGGCTTATATCTTAGCACACAAATATATTAGTATGTATCCGGGACTCAAATTTGGACTACTGTTAATGGCAGCCATAGGTATAGGTAACAATCTTTCTGCTCAGGGCAAAAAAGAGGAGAAGAAAAAGTGGGATGTTAATGCTCCGGGTGGACCGGGTAAAGATGTGTCATTCTCTGTAAATGAAGGCACCTGGATGAATCTGGATGTATCTTCGGATGGAAAAGAAATTGTATTTGACCTGCTGGGTGATATCTATATCATGCCGGTAGCAGGAGGTGATGCCAAAGTACTGCGCAAAGGAATGGCAATGGAAGTGCAGCCGAGATTCAGTCCGGATGGGAAAAAGATACTATTTACCTCTGATGCCGGAGGTGGAGATAACATCTGGATTATGGACAGGGATGGCAGTAATGCTGTGCAGGTTACAAAAGAAGATTTCAGGCTGCTGAATAATGGTACATGGGCAGGCAATGATTATATAATTGCCCGCAAGCATTTTACATCTACACGCTCTCTGGGAGCCGGTGAGTTATGGATATATCATGTGTCCGGAGGTTCAGGCTTGCAGCTTACCAAGCGTAAAAACGACCAGCAGGACTTGAATGAACCTACGGTATCGCCCGATGGCAAGTATGTTTATTATAGTGAGGATGTATATCCCGGGGGCTTCTTTCAGTATAACAAAGACCCTAACAACCAGATATTCGTTATAAAACGTTACGACAGAGAAAAAGGTGAGATAGAAACGGTAACCGGAGGACCCGGAGGCGCAGTGCGGCCTCAGGTGGCACATAATGGCAAGTTGCTTGCATTTGTAAAGAGAGTGCGTACCAGCTCTGTACTTTTCCTCAGAGATCTGGAGACTGGGGAAGAATGGCCGGTTTATGATAAGTTGTCAAAAGATCAGCAGGAAGCATGGACAACGTTTGGTATATATCCCGGCTTTGCGTGGACACCAGACGATCAAAATATCATCATATGGGCTGGTGGTAAAATAATGAAGCTGGATGTGGCTGGTAAAGCACCCTCCGCATCTATCCCTTTTAAAGCAAATGTGCAGCAGCATATTACAGACGTAGTTCGCTTTCAGCAGGATATAAATGCCGATGATTTTACCGTAAAAGTGATACGCGGCGCAGTGACATCACCAGATGGTAAATGGCTGGTGTTTAATGCACTGGGACATTTGTATAAAAAGTCACTACCTGATGGCAAACCTGTAAGGCTCACCAATAGTGATATTCAGGAGTCAGAGCCATCATTTTCACCAGATGGTAAATATGTAGTGTATGTGACATGGAACGACTCTCTTACCGGCAGTATCAGCCGGATAGCTGTTAATGGAAAGGATAAACCAGTGACATTAACTACAAAGAAAGGTATGTTCCGCGCTCCGGTATATTCTGCCGATGGTAAGTGGCTGGCGTATGTAAGAGAGGGTAGTGATAACTACATGGGTAATACCTATACCGTAAAGCCCGGCATCTATTATATGTCTGCTTCAGGCGGCAATGAAACATTTGTTACAGACAAAGGTGAATATCCCCGTTTTTCTGCAGACGGTAAAAGGGTGTTTTATCAGACAGGAGGAAATATCTTCGGTGCATTGGATAAAACATTCAGCAGTTGCACTATAGATGGCAATGACGATCGTAAGTTTTTTACCAGTAAGTATGGCTGTCAGTTTACTGTATCGCCTGATGGTAAATGGGTAGCATTTACACATCTGCACTCTGTATATGTAGCTGCTTTTCCAGCTACGGGTAAGCCAATAAATCTGGGTGAAGAAATAAAGGATATACCTGTCAAAAAAGTATCAAAGGATGCCGGGCTAAACCTGCATTGGAGCGCTGACAGCAGGAAGGTGCACTATACACTTGGCGACCAATATTATACATGTGACTTAGGAGATAGGTTCACATTTGTATCTGGCAAACCGGACTCTTTATACAAAGCACCGGAAAAAGGTTTTACTATAGGGCTTATGGGCCATACAGATAAGCCTGAAGGTGTTATAGCATTTACCAATGCCAGAATAGTGACTATGAAAGGGGATGAAATAATTAACGGCGGTACCATAATAATAAACGGAAATAAGATAGAAAGTATAGGGAAGGAAATGGTAATACCTTCAGGGGCAAAGGTTATAGACTGCTCCGGCAAAACAATACTTCCCGGCTTTGTGGATGCTCATGCGCATGTTGGTCATTTTCGTACAGGGCTAACACCCGACAAGCACTGGCCATACTATACCAATCTGGCATATGGTGTTACTACTACTCATGACCCTTCGGCTGTATCTGAGATGGTTTTTGCACAGAGTGAATTAGTGAGGGCAGGACAGATGGTAGGGCCCCGAATCTTTTCTACAGGAACTATACTTTATGGCGCTGACGGTGATTTTAAAGCTGTTATCAATAGTCTGGATGATGCAAAGAGCGCGCTGAGACGCACTCAGGCTTTTGGCGCATTCAGTGTTAAAAGCTATAACCAGCCACGCAGAGAGCAGCGACAGATGGTAATAGAAGCTGCACGTGAGCTGAAGATGGAAGTGGTGCCCGAAGGTGGTTCTTTCTTTTATCATAATATGAGTATGGTGATGGACGGACATACTACGGTGGAGCATAATATACCTGTGGCACCTCTATATGATGATGTGGTGCAGCTATGGAAACGCTCAGGTACTGCCAATACACCTACGCTGATAGTAAGCTATGGTGCGCTGAGTGGTGAGTACTACTGGTATCAGCATACAAACGTATGGGAGAAGGAGCGCCTGCTGAGCTTTACACCACGGTCGGTGATAGATACCCGCTCCCGTCACAGGACTATGGCTCCTGAAGAGGAATATGAAAACGGACATATACTAGTGTCTAAAAGCCTGAAAAAGCTATCAGATGCGGGTGTGCTGGTGAATATGGGCGCTCATGGACAGATACAGGGTATAGGTGCACACTGGGAAATATGGATGATGGCACAGGGTGGCATGACACCACTGGAGGCACTGCGCACGGCAACGATGAATCCGGCCCGGAGCCTTGGTCTGGATGCGTCTATAGGTTCGCTGGAGCCGGGAAAGCTGGCCGACCTTATAGTGCTGGATAAAGATCCCCTGGCAGACATCAGGAATACGGAAAGTATCAGGTACACAATGGTGAACGGACGCATCTATGATGCCGAAACCATGAATGAAACAGGTAACTATAATAAGCCACGCAGCCGGTTTTTCTGGGAACTGGGACGTAATGCGGAATCATTCCCCTGGCATGAAGAGGCTATAGAGCTGGGCGACTAATAAGGATATTGCTTGCTATAAGTATCAGAGGCTACCATATAACATGGTAGCCTCTGATATTGTATATAAGGTTAACTGATTGTGGTCTTAAAGCCTCACGAAAGCTTTGCGAGCGCATTGCCTATTCGTGACATGGCTTCTTCAAGATTGCTCATAGATGTAGCGAAAGAAAGGCGTATACAGTTAGGGTTGCCAAAGGCACTGCCACTTACTGTAGATACATGCCCTTCGTTAAGCAGATACATAGCTACGTCATTAGCGTTATTAAGAACATGGTCGCCGTGACGCATGCCGTAGAATGAACTGACATTAGGGAACGCATAAAAAGCACCGCCGGGTACATTGGCACGTACGCCGGGCATCTGCATAAGCTGGTCTATGACATAATCCCTACGCTTCTTATAGGCTTCTACCATTTTATAGGTAGGGGACAGATCACTGAGTAAAGCTGTTATAGATGCACGCTGTGCTATAGAGTTGGGACCCGATGTGAACTGCGCCTGCAGCTTGTCGCATGCCTGAGCCAGTTCTCTGGGAGCTGCCATATAACCTACACGCCAGCCAGTCATTGCAAAGCCTTTTGACAGACCATTAATAACAACCACACGATCACTTATTTCAGTAAACTGTGCTATGCTTTCGTGACCACCGGTAAAGTTGATATACTCATATATCTCATCACTGATAATGGTTATCTGCGGGTGGCGTTTGAAAACCTCTACCAGACCGGCCAGCTCTTCCCTGCTATACACAGAGCCTGTGGGATTGCAGGGAGAGGAGAACATAAACAGTCTTGTAGCCGGTGTTATAGCAGCCTCCAGCTGTTCTGGTGTGAGTTTAAAGTCTGTATCAATAGTACAATTGACATATTTCACAATGCCACCTGCAAACTGAACCTGACCTGCATAAGTGACCCAGAATGGAGTAGGTATTATGACCTCGTCGCCGGGATCTACCAGACAGAGTACCGCATTGGCAAGTGACTGTTTGGCTCCTGATGACACTACTATCTGATTAGGGACAAGGTCAAGATTGTTATCCCTTTTCAACTTAATGCAGATAGCTTCCTGGAGTTCCGGCATGCCGGCTACCGGGGAGTACTTGGTATAACCTTCCTTCATCGCAGTAACTGCGGCCTCACAAATATGTTCGGGGGTGGCGAAGTCAGGTTCTCCCAGGCTCAGGTCAATTATATTAATCCCTCTGGCTTTCAGTTCGCGGCCATATTTGGCCATCATTATCGTTTGTGGTTCCGAAAATGAATTTAATCTTCGGGCTAGTTTCATCCGTGGTTAGTATATTCTTATACAAACCTACAGGAAAAAGTGGATTATAATCAAATTAATTGCACTAAAAATCGCTGTTTTAGCCTAATAGTTTACTCATGTAAGCGTTATTGCTCTATTTAAAGATGCTGTAACAAAAAGCAATGTTTGTGTTTAAAAATTTACTCATTCAAGTAAGAAACTGAAAGAAGGTGCGCATTTGTATTTCTTTTCAGTAAAAGCGATTAAGGTATCTGATGACACTTAGTACCATTGGCATATTATCTGCTACAGGCAGCGTGAAGCTGCCGACTGTGATGTAGCAGTGTATGCAGGGCCTTCAGGTAATTGCAACCAATAATGCCTGCTTTCTCTACATCAATATATCTTACAATGCATGCAAATATGGGGCCATACCTAAAGCCCTTTCTGCACTATACCTTTCAGCAAAGGCATGCGGCATGCGGCAAATACCGCATCGAGCAGGAACGGAGAACGGGCAAGAATGCGACGGGCATAGTAGTGCGTACGCAGCTCACTGCCAATGGCCTGCTGCAATACGGTATCATACCCGCCGGCAATGAATGGCGCTGTGAAATTGTTCTGCCGGAAACATGCAATAGCCTGCTCTGCTGCCAGACGGCCACTGAGTACAGCATTACCAATGCCATCGCCGGAAATGGGGTCTATGAGTGAGGCGGCATCACCAGTGAGTATATAACTATCCCCGGAAATTACCTCTTTTGTAGCGCCAAGTGGCAGGCCAAAACCTTCCAGAGGGCTGATGGCGGTAGCGTTTGCCATCCTGTCACTAAGGCCGGGGGTGTCTGCAATGAATGCATGAAACAGTTCCCGGAGATTGACCCTGCGGCGTGCAATCTCTGATGATAACATGCCAAAGCCCACATTGGCTACATTGCCTGGCAGGGGAAAAACCCACAGGTAGCTGGGCAGATACTTGCGGTCGAACCAGACCTCAGTGGTGTGCGCATCCATACCGGCGATGCCACTATAGTATGCCCTTACTGAGCCTACATGATTTTCCCTGTTCAGCTTTCTGCCCGCCATTGTTTTTGCGGTGACTGACTGGGCCCCATCGGCACCAATGAGCATGCGACAGGTAAATGATACGCCCTGCCGGGTATGCAGCAGCCACTCATTGCCCTGCCGTAGAACATCAGTGATATGATGGCCGGGGAAGAGGTGGGTACCTGTACGGTCAGCCACCTGCTCATACAGGAAATGGTCAAAGCTCATACGGGCGCAGGTGTAGGCCTCACCAACCCAATTGAACGAAATGCGCCGTCCCTTATAAAAGAGTGCGGTGCTGCGGGTGATGAGTGCCGGGGCTGTACTGCGGAAATCATCGGCTATGGCAGGGGCTATCCTGTGCAGGTTTTTGATGGCCCTGCCGGGAATAGCATCGCCACATACCTTATCCCGGGGGAAGATGGCTTTATCCAACAACGCTATACGGAGCCCGCTATCTTTCAGCGCCAGTGCGGCGGCTGTGCCTGCGGGACCAGCTCCGCATATGACAATGTCGAAGCTGTGTATGTGCTGCGGGTTGTGTGCCATGCGGTATAAAAGTATCAATGACTGCTATTTATCGCGAACCAGCAGATACTGAGCCAGCTCCAGCAGGGGTTGCTTGCGGGAGGACGGTATCGCTACCTCATTCAGATGAGTGAAAGCGAGATCGGAATAGCCGGCTACTGCCTGACGACAGGCAGCATCGGCTCCTGTGGCACGGTACAACTCCAGCATTTGCCGGACTTTTTCATCAGATGCATCCTGCGCCAGCAGGTTGTTTATCTGCTCCCGCTGAGCTGCATTGGCATTTTCCTGTGCTTTCAGCAGCAGGTAGGTTTTCTTGTTGGCCCGGATATCGCCACCGTTCTGCTTGCCCAGCTTTGCAGCATCGGCAAAGGCATCGAGATAGTCGTCCTGAAGCTGAAATGCTATACCCATGTTGCGACCAAACTCATAAAGCCTGCGGGCATTATCGCCCAGTGCGCCGCCTGTGAGCGCACCTATCTTAAGGCTGCATGCCAGTAGTACCGATGTCTTCAGGGTAATCATGGTTATGTACTCTTCTATACTTACATCGCTGCGGGTTTCAAAGTCCATATCCATCTGCTGGCCTTCGCATACCTCTATGGCAGTTTTATTGAAGAGCTGCATTATCTGTGGCAGACTCCGTTTTACCTGTGCCAGTTGCTCATAAGCATATATGCACATAACATCGCCGCAGAGAATGCCCGCAGTGAGGCCGTACTTATGGTGCAGGGTAGGCTGGCCCCGGCGCAGGGGAGCCTTGTCCATGATATCGTCATGTATCAACGTAAAGTTGTGAAACAGCTCTATGGCTGCTGCTGCATGCCAGGCATCGTCTGTAGGTGCATCGAACAGCTCTGCCGCCATCACACACAGCACAGGACGTATGCGCTTACCGCCCAGCCCCAGCAGGTAGCGGCATGGCTCATACAGGTTGGCAGGTTGTGAGGGGAAGGGCAGGGTATGGGTGAAACGGCTTTCAAACTGCTCTACAAGGCCGGAGAATGACTGCATTACTTTCGCTTTTTATTCGTTTTCTGTTTCTTCTGTGTTTTTCGGTTTTGAGTAGCTCTGCCACCGGTAGCGCCAGCTTTGGGCCTGCCTGTATCTTTGCGCTGCCTTCTATGCACCGGTTGTGGTGCATTGGCCAGTACAAAGTCTATCTGCCGTTTGCTGAGGTTAGTAGCAGCCACCCTGATAGTGACATGATCGCCCATAGCAAAACGGACATCAGTAGTACGGCCTACAAGAGCATACTCTGTTTCCCGAAGCTCAAAGATATCTATATCCTGGAGGTCTGTAACAGATATCATTCCCTCACATTTATGCTCTACGGTCTCTGCCCAGAAACCGAAGGCGGCAACGCCACTGATAACGGCTTCAAACTCATCGCCCAGAAACTGCTGCATGTACTCTACCTGCTTATACTTGTTGGCAGCACGCTCGGTATCCATAGCGCGGCGTTCCTGGTCGGAACAGTGGCGGCACTGCTGCTCCAAGTGCTTCATTGGATGTATGTTACCATCCAGACATTCCTGCAGTATGCGGTGTACCAATACATCGGGGTAGCGGCGTATGGGGGATGTGAAGTGGCAGTAGTGTGCAAAGCCCAGACCATAGTGGCCAATGTTCTCTGTAGTATATACGGCCTTGGCCATGGTGCGGATGCCGAGCTGCTCCAGTACGTGCTGCTCCGGCTTGCCCTGCACGGTAGCCAGCATAGCATTAAATGATGCTGCAATAGCGGCGGGGTCGCCGAGATTAAAGCGTACCCCAAAGTGCGCTGCAAATGAGGTGAATGCCCGCAGCTTGTCAGGGTCGGGGACATCATGCACGCGGTAGGGGAAGGGGACCGCTTTGTCTTTATGACGCTGCTCACCTACATACTCTGCCACGGCCCTGTTGGCCAGGAGCATGAACTCCTCTATGAGCTGATGCGATTCTTTACTCTCCTTTACTGTAATACCTATTGGGCGGGCATCCTCATCGAGCTTAAAGCGTACCTCCTGTGATGAGAAGTTGATAGCACCCTTCTCAAAGCGGGCGGCACGCAGGCTGCGGGCCATCCCATTGAGCAGGTGTAACTCTTTTGCATGGTCGCCATCGGCACCTTCCAGTATTTCCTGCACATCTTCGTAAGTGAAGCGGCGGCGGGAGTGGATAACGGTACGGCCCAGCCATGTTTCTTTTACCTTTCCCTGCTTATTGATTGTAAATATGGCAGAGAAGGTATATTTATCTTCGTTGGGACGGAGGGAGCAGAGCTCGTTTGAGAGCCGCTCAGGCAGCATGGGTGATACCCTATCCGGCAGATAAACACTGGTAGCCCGGCGATATGCTTCTTTGTCCAGTGCAGAATCGGGCTGTATATAGTGGCTTACATCTGCTATATGCACACCTACCTCATACCAGTCCCCACGCAGGGTGCGGATAGAGAGCGCATCGTCAAAGTCTTTAGCATCAACCGGGTCTATGGTCATGGTAAGTACCTTGCGCATATCCTTACGGTGGTTCAGCTCGTCTTTGCTTACGCCATCGGGGTAGCGGGCGGCTTCTTCCAGTACATCGTCGGGAAAGGTGAGAGGGAAGCCATTCTCTACCAGCAGACCCTGCATGGCTATTTCATTTACTGACTGCTCAGTAAGTACGCTTATTACCTCGCCAACGGGGTTCTTGGTTTTGCCATTCCACTCTACGATGCGGGCCATGGCGTGGTCGCCATCGGTAGCGCCATTGAGCAGGTGCAGGGGTACATATATATCTACCCCCATCTTTTCATTATCAGGTATGAGGAATGCAAAATGAGGGTGTACCTCTATGCGACCGCTGAACTCTGACTGCTTGCGACGTAGTATCTGTGTTATTTCGCCCTCCATGCGGCGGCCACGAACGGCATCTGTCATTACCTCTACACGTACCTCGTCGCCGTTAAGGGCATTGGCCAGTGAGCCGGGGCGCACTATGATATCGCGCTCCAGACCCTCTACTACTACATAACCTATGCCACTGCGGCTCATATCGAGCCGGCCGGTATAGGTATCTTTCTGTTTATTCTTTTTCTTACTATTCTTTGTCATAAATTATTAAATGAAGTTACGGGTAAATGTGGGAAGCACGGGAATTATATATGCAGGATAACCTAATTGTAATGCATGCTCCGGGAAAAGCTGTGAGGTAATGCTGCGCATGATAGCGGCTTTTAAGTAGCATTAACTATAGCAAGTGGCAATAGCCCGTAATGATGAAAACTGCGCACTGCGCAATTTATTTTTTGATTCTACTGAATTTTCTGTAATTGATTGATAATTAGCATCTTAGTGCTAAGTGGCGAGGGCGAAATGTGCCAAAAAGGTTACAAAAATTGCTCGCGGGAAATGTGGTAACTATCGCTCAGTTGGGATAATAAAAATACCTAACACAACACATCCACCTTTTAGGGGTGGATGTGTTTTTTTGTTCGCTTATCTCTTTTGCTTTTCAGGTGGCACTATAGCACTACCTGATACTGGCTTACCTCCTGATGATGATTTAATAGCCAGTGCCTTTATAGCCTCCTCAAAGGTCATGTCAAGATGTACCTTCTCTTCGTACTTCTCAGAACGCTTCTTGGGTACTACCTTCTTCTTAGTGTTTTGTGGCATACTGACACAAAGTTAGGGGAAATGTAAATTTTATTTACTAAGTATGTTTAATAGCAATTATACATATTGCAGCTAATAACTGTTTATGTACCTGATAATTACAGAATAAAGCACCAATAACATCTAATTAAACGGCTCAAACTGCATTATTTTTTATATTTGCCAATTGTTATTTATACCCCTATGACTAAAGAAAAAATAGTAAGGAAAGTAATAGAAATAGTGTTTATCGTCAGATACTGGGTCATCCTAATATTAATGGGTGGGTTAGGATATCTTACTTATTATGTTGCTCATCTTAAAGAGAGTCAAATAAGGGACACTGTTTCCGTTTTTACAGGAGGGTGTGTGGTCATTTCTGTGTTTTATGCCTTCATCAACTATGAGTACGCGCAACGCAAATTCAAACATGACGTTAAGACTGGAAGGGATATTGCTTCGTTCAATATTGCTATGGAGTGGCAAAAAGAGTACATGACTGACAAGGCAAACGAATTAGGGCGTTTTTACAGGGCGCATAAGCAACTGTTAGAAGACGGGATGCCTAGAAAGTTTCAAGATGAATTAGATAAAGATGAAAATGAGAAAGCTTATGTTGCATTGATTGCGGTTATTAACTTTTTAGAATCTGTATCTCTTGCCGTAAATCAAGGTATCATGGATGAGGATTTCATAAAAGGATTTTTTGGCTCACTTTTTGTTCAGGAATATAATAGATATATAGGCTATATTGAATTTAGAAGAAGGCAAAAACAAAACCCTAAAATATGGAAGAGTTTTACGGACTTGTCACAAAAATGGATATCTTGCGCTTAATTGTAAAAAATTAACCATTATGAACACAAGAATGAAAGATGCAGACGGAAGGTAATTTTTTTAAAAAACCATAAAATAAAGGAGGCAAATGCCTCCTTTATTTGTTTTAATATGGCTATTACAAAAAGGATTTTCTTAATCCTTTTTGTTTATAACGCGAATGAAATGTAGCATCTTATAACTCCCGCATTATCACGCTACCTCCTCTCTTCTACATTCTTTATCTTTACACATCAATCACACTAAAACAATCAATCTTATAAGATAACTCAATAAAAGAGAGTACATACCGATTTTAGTATTGTAACATAATGCAGATGCTGCTCTGAACTACGACCTCTAAGTAAGCACCACCAACACAATGTTATGGATATGATACGCCAGGTAAGGCGTAACTGTGTCTTTTGTGTTGGAGGCTGTCGTAGGCCCAGAGCAGCGAAAGAAATGTCAGTTACGCTGTTTTTTTAATCACTATAAATGCTCAAAATTCTACGACAATGAAAAAATCAATTCTAGCGCTACTTACAGTAGCTACATGTGCAGGGTATCTGTCCTGCAAAAAGCCCGACACTACAGAGCCGGCAAAGGTGGAGACTACGTTCAGGTCGCTGTATCCGGATTGGGACGGTTACAGTTTCGCGGACTCAACTGGCGAGACAATAACTCCTGCAGGATACGGAACCGGCTTCGACTCAACGTATGGGTACTTCGCTTTTCGCGGCCAGCAGTACAAAATAGAGGCGAAGAAAAACCCATTTGAGGTCACACCCGAAAACAGCGATGGAGAGCCCATTTACGGCCAACGCAGACAAATAGTTATCCGAAATCCAAACGGCGGATACAGCTACGGATTCATAGGAATATACTCCTACAACGGTGGCCGCAAATTCATATCCCTAAACCCAAATACCCCCAAAACAATACCATTCGGAGTGTTTGTAGATAGCCTGTAAATGAACGTTTTTATGTCAGATAAAGTAATAGAGAAACAAGAGCGAATTCGCACCATAGACATTCTGTGGTTCGCGCTGCTGTGCCTTTGCATCTTCGTTCATTTGGTGCTGGTGTTTAACAAGACGTGGAAATATGCATATGAGCCAGACGATAAATTTTTCTTTGCAGAAACAGAATATATTGACTATTATATCAGGCCATGGTGGGCACTTAACGGGATTTACCTGGTGTACGTTATATCCGCAGCGCTGTACTATCTGGGATATATGAAATTGCCAAAAAGAAAAAGGTAGTGTATCTTATATGCAGAAAGAGGGATATCTTTGATAAAACAAAAGAGAGAGAGCACATCCTACCTTGCTCTCTCTTTCCTAAAATACTTTTAGTCTGGGCGACTATGGCAAAGATATTCTTTTGCTATAACATGACAAAAAATGTTTTATGGAAAAAAGTATGATAAATCAAGCAATAGAAGACTTCAGTGCGTTGAAGTTAAAATTCAACACAGAATATGCCGCACTAAAGTTGAAATACGGATATGCTCCCCAGATAACTGGAACGGATGCTATCAAATTCAATTACAATTACGACGAGATGTTGTCTGTATCAGGGAATGCAATTCCTAATTCAGAGCACAATACGCGTAGCGAAATTGTGACTGTATCTCCATTGTAATAATCGTAATCTGCATAACACATAACATCGCAGATATCTTCTTTTGTGACTGGGGAAACGCCAGAAACCACATATACTTTCTTTATTGTTGGTGATCCTTTAAAGAACGTGAGCGGAGTGCCTACTAAATATTGGTACTGATGTGACAGATTAACGGCTTCTTCTATTTTCATAGTATTTACATTTTAAGTTTAGACACCTTAAATGTAACAAAACGGCCTCATATATGAGGCCGTTTTTTATGCTGTCAGCTTCTTGTAAAGCAGCCTTTTACCTTCAAACTTTTGGATAGCATCCTCAAATCTTACAGGTATCGTAGCCTTGCGTGTGTTGTACCGGTAGGCGTTCTCGTTAAGGTAGGACTGCATGTGCTTGGGAGAGACGTAGTGGTAGATGCCGGTTATCATACGGTCCAGTAAAGAGAAAGCTCCCTCTATGGTATTAGTGTGCAGTACCTTGTCTCTTACATACTCCTTTCGTGAGTGGTCCACTATCTCATGGTGAGCGTACTCTCTGCCTATGATGGTGTATGTAGTGGCACTGTCTGTCATAAGAACAGAAGAAGAATCTACATTTTCACGTACCTGATCCTTTATCATGTACTGACGGGGCAATACACGGAAGCGTACAATGTTGTCCCCACGCTCTAAATAGCCCATTACTACTGTCTTGTTGTCGGAGATGCCCCTCTTCTTCTCCTTCATCTCCCTACGCTTTGAATTGTGCATGTTCTTCAACTTACCACCTATGTAGGTCTCATCTACCTCTACTATGGTCCCCTCTCCGCCCATGGGCTCGGGCGCCTCTGCTTTGAAGGCTTCCCGTATTCTGTGGAGCATGTACCAGGCACTTTTCTGATGTATGCCTAAGTCCCGGGATAACTGTAAAGAGGATATACCCTTCTTATGAGCAGTACACAGGTATATAGCAGCAAACCATGTACGCAGACCAACCTTTGTGTTTTCAAATATAGAACCGGATAAGGCACTGAATTTCTTCTGGCAACCTACATTACGACACTTATACCCACGGTTGGTAACATAAGGGTTTTCAGATCCACAGTGAGGGCAGCTGATGTTGCCATTCCATCTTACAGATATCCAATACTGAAGGCAGGTGTCGTCATCTTTGAAGTAGTCGAAGAACTGAGCAAGAGACCCAAACTGAGCAAACATAAATTAGTGCGTTGTTGGGATAAAGATACTAATGCACTGTACCGCAAAGAACAAATCAGATGCTGACTTATCCACAAGTTTCATATTGAAATAAGAGATTATCCCAACTGAGCGATAATTACCGGAAATGTTTAATGTGTGTTATTTCTGTTGTTTTGTTGTGTGTTTCTGTTATAGTAAATGCGGGCACTTGGGGTGTGGTGCATGGGGTTTGTAAGGTATATGTATGGTAGCCAGGATGGCAGATGATGTTTTACATTTTAATATAGCAAAAATCGGGCCAGTGTGGGGGAGAAAGGAGTTATAATGAATTTAAAGCCGTTAGTTTTAATTTTATCTATACATCTAAAATGAGGGAGAAAACCAGACGTCATTTCAGAGTGGGATATGTGCTATTACTTACACTGATAACTATACCTATAGTAACATATCTTTTTTTCAGGAACACATGGGCAGATGTTTTTCATAATAGAAGAACAGGTTTGGATAAATACCTGCTGCAATTATATTTAATATTAGCCGTAGGTGTATCTGCATCTTATTTCTGTCATTTAAAACTCAAAGAAAAAAACAAAGCCCTCACAACTGTAGCATATTTACATATATTCCTTACTGCTTTAGAAATAACATATGCGCTGTTTGACTTTTACATACACGTACCCTTTAAGACAATTGATATTTCAAGCGTGCAGTCCTATTATTTTTAAGAAACAATACTTCACAACAATTATTTATTATCACGCAGCTGTTATTTGTGTCGTATACGTTTGTGACCATTTTCAGTAGTAACTACCGAAAAGAATATTCTGCCTGAATTATGACTGAAAATATATACAACCAGTCAAAATGAAGTTTCTATAGGATGTTTTATGTGGCGTAGTTATCGGCATGATTGTTGTGACAAGAGTATGAAACATGAACATCTATGCGAAAATTTATATCCAAAGTATTCTTTATTGTCCTATTGTTGTTCCCCGTTTGTATACATGCACAGCCGTGGGGCTGGGGCTATAATCCCCATTACAGCTTTGATACAGATGATGCATTATTTCCTTTTGCTTTAACTATTGATACGGTTCATTACCCACACAATCTCTGGCAGGTAGGCAAACCCAATAAACATGTATTCGATTCTGCATTTTCTCTGCCCAATGCTATAGTTACGGATACAGTTTCAGTGTATAGTCCATCAGATACTTCAGTTTTTATTTTTGGGTTTCGCTGTTATACCCGGAAGCCATCTTACTGGTATTCCATCGCTTTTATTAATTTTTGGTATCAAATGGACATTGATACGGGATCACGGGGCATACTCGAATTATCCGGAGATCTTGGCACTACATGGAATATTGTTCGTCCCGGCGGTGCGAGTGACTATCCTGATACAACAACGTTCACTCACTCTACAGCAGGATGGGTAAATTATTCAATCGATATGCATTTTTATGATTACGATACTGTATTGCTCCGGTTTACTTTTATCCCGGATACTGACACAACTAGCTATGATGGCTGGATGATAGATAATATAAATGCATCCTATTTTACCATGAATGTAGCTCATGTAGGCAATCCTGTGTCTATACCGGTATTTCCCAATCCTGCATCCGAAACGATTACACTGATGCTGCCAAAAGAAAGAGGGCAGATACAGATATGTGATATTTCGGGCAGGGTAATGCTTAGTGAATCATACTCAGGAATAAGGAAGCAGCTTAATGTAAAAAAGTTGCCACCTGGTTTTTACATAGTAAGAGCAAATGGACAAGCAGCCGGAACATTTCGTAAAGAATAGTCATTATAACAAGTGACAATGCCGTAGACACATTACGGGAGCTGGTGAATGCAGGGAGGGTAAGTTATATGAGTTGTTACTTTATTCTATACCAATAACCCACAGAATGTGCTGGGCAGAAGGATGGTTGCCATCTTCATTTGCCAGCATCAGATAATGTCTCGCTTTAGGAAGCGAACGTTTTACAACTTCTCCTTCCAGATACATTATCCCCATCATGTAGTTCACTTCATTGGCCTCATAATCACTCAGTATAACTTCTTTCTTCAGTAAGCGTTTGAAAAAGCGGAATGCTTTCAGCTTGTTCTGTGGTGTGCCTATTCCGTAGTAGTGACAGAAGCCTACAGCTATTTCTGTATCTGCCCTTTTGTAATAGCTGAATGCTTTTGCATAGTTGTGCTGGTCTCTGAATTCTATTCCAAGATTATATGCAGCACTGGCAGAGCCTTTTTTTGCAGCATCTTTATGCAGCTTCATTGCCAGTGCTGTGTTTTTTGCACAGTGTATTCCATTGCTCAGATAGTAGGCGTACAGCTCTCCGGCACCGGCATTGCCGTTTTCGTAAGCTTTTTTTATCCACTCACAGGCAAGTTTTAAGTCTTCATGCACAAGTACTTTACCCCTTATGCTAATGCCCGTCTCATAGTAGTGCGCAATTTCCAGTTGCGCTTCGCTATTGCCATTTTCTGCGGCCAGCTGTAGCCGCTTCCAGTCAGCTTTGTTTTTTATGGTCATTTCGGGTGTTTTTAAGCTATGCAAGCTATTGAAAACAGGGAGTATATTTCACTTTGCGGAAATTGTCGCTGGGATTCCAAGCCAGGAAGCCAACCCTTCTTAGTTGATGGGTGAAACAACATCATTGCTATTTTACGCTTACTGTTTTTCTTTTAGTTGCTTTACCGTGTTGTTGGGATACAATACTAAAGCATCACAAATAGTTACCGTATTACCAGGAAGGAGATTTTTGATTTGGTCGCGCAGGTCCTTGTTGCCATATGCAGATTTGACCTTATAACGTTTTATAACACCGCCAGCGTTTATCTGATATGTGTAGTTAAGCAGTTCGTATTTCAATAGCCTGTCTTCATGCCAGGCATCTGTAAAATTGGCTACCCTCGGTATTGCATTGTCAAAGTGGCCATAGTGAATAACATCGCAGTCATAAATGCTAAAGTAGAGACGAGGTTGTGGTAAGTTATAGACATTGAGCATCTGACTAAATAATAGTTTTTTCTTGTTACTGTCATTCAGTGCATATACGGTAAGCCGTCTTTTGCTTCTGCCATTCTCAGGCTTAACAATGAAATACTCGTCTTGCTTCCATACTTCGGCATCTTCAACAAACAAAGATATCTTGCTGTTATCCAGATTGGCAATAATAACCTTGTTTTCATAGTCCTTATAGATGTAGTTTTTCTTTTTATTGATGACAACACTTTCGTCAGGAATATCGTACCCCAAACTGTATCTGGCGTTCTTATACTCTATCAACTGTTTATGTAATGTAGACTTTGTAGCAAATCTCTGCTGAGCCCGCTGTGAAACACTATCTGATGCCGCTCTGGCTTTATACCGCATTTTACTGAAGTCCCTCAGCATCGTAATAAATTGATCCAATTGATATGGCTGTAGTCCGTCGTACCCAAAGTGATAGTAGACCGAGTCATTGAGTATTGGCAGTTCAGATTCACCACCATACCCATACCCCAATAGTTCATAGTCCGGCAACACATAGTTGCTTTTTCTAAAGAAAACCAGTTCTTTTTGTCCTACAGCATATTTATCATAGCGTCGTCCACACGTCCAGTTTTCAAATTTTTGAATTTTCAGTGTGTCAGATGCCAGACTGTCCATGACATAGCTATCCACCTTTAAGAAGAAATAACTGTTGTTAATAGCTACAATGGTACCTATAGCAACATAGTCTGCTTTCCAGACTAACTCAGGCAGCAGCATATAGCTGTATTCGGCCTTGCCGGAAACGCAGGACAATAGCAAAAGACAGCATATTATACTATGTTTTAACAAATTTAACCGATTTAGTGTCTCAACGGATTGTATACCTCATGGTTTGCGTACCAGTCATTCGTGCAAATTACAATTTAATCTTGCCGCAAAATGTGTATGCCTTCGTAACGGGTTTATAGTTCATTGTGTATTACCAGAGGGGCGGGCATAATACAAAACAAAAAGCCCCACAGGGTCAAAACCATGTGGGGCTACTATATACCATCTACTATTTACTTTCTACTAAGCATCAAACCTGTCCAGATCCATTACTTTAGCCCAGGCAGTGGTGAAGTCGTGGACGAACTTCTCTTTTGCGTCGTCGCAGGCATAGACTTCGGCAATGGCGCGGAGTTCGGTATTGGAACCGAAGATGAGGTCTACACGGGTGCCTGTCCATTTTACTTCTCCGGTTTTGCGGTCGCGGCCTTCAAAGAGGTCTGACTCCGGTGAGGCGGCTTTCCATGTGGTGCCATAGTCCAGCAGATTGGCAAAGTAGTCATTGCTGAGTGCATCTGTGTTATGGGTAAATACACCGTGTTTTGAGTGGTCGTAGTTAGTGCCCAGTACACGCATGCCACCTATGAGTGCGGTCATCTGTGGTACGGTAAGTGTAAGCAGTTGCGCTTTGTCTATAAGCAGTTCTTCGGCTGATGCAGTTATGCCACGCTTCTTGTAGTTGCGGAAGCCATCGGCCAGCGGTTCCAGCACGGCAAATGATTCTACATCTGTCTGCTCCTGTGTGGCATCGGTGCGGCCCGGGGTAAATGGCACGGTTATGTCATGCCCTGCATTCTTAGCAGCCTTTTCTACAGCGGCGCAGCCACCGAGGACTATAAGGTCGGCCAGGGATACTTTCTTACCGTCTGTCTGTGCTGTGTTAAAGTCGTTCTGTATAGTTTGCAGCTTGTCTATAACGGCACCTGTACCTGCGGTCTGGTTTACTTCCCAGTATTTCTGCGGAGCCAGACGCAGGCGTGCACCATTGGCACCACCGCGCTTGTCGGAGCCACGGAATGTGGATGCGGAAGCCCATGCCGTGCTTACCAGCTGTGCTATAGACAGGCCGGAGGCCAGTATCGTGTTCTTCAGGGCGACTACATCGGCAGCGTCTATCTGCTTGTAGTCGGCAGTGGGCAGTGGGTCCTGCCATATAAGTACCTCCTGTGGCACCTCGGGACCAGCATAGCGGGCCAGTGGACCCATATCGCGATGCGTGAGCTTGAACCATGCACGGGCAAAGGCATCGGCAAACTGATCGGGGTTTTCGTAGAAGCGCCTTGATATTTTCTCATAAGCGGGATCGAAACGGAGGGAGAGGTCGGTAGTGAGCATGAAGGGGGCGTGACGCTTACCGGCATCATGTGCATCCGGCACTAAACCTGCTCCTGCGCCATTGGCAGGGTGCCACTGGTGTGCACCTGCGGGACTCTTACCCAGCTCCCACTCGTAGCCAAAGAGATTCTCAAAAAAGTTGTTGCTCCATTGGGTAGGGGTGGTGGTCCATGCACCTTCCAGTCCGCTGGTGATGGTGTCGCCTCCGGCACCTGTGCCATAGCTGTTTTTCCATCCCAGGCTCTGCTCCTCTATTGTAGCAGCGGCAGGTTCTTTACTTACGTATTTGGAAGGGTCGGCGGCGCCATGTGTTTTACCGAAGGTGTGGCCACCTGCTATGAGGGCTACGGTTTCCTCATCGTTCATAGCCATACGTTTGAATGTCTCGCGGATATCGCGGGCGGCGGCTATGGGGTCGGGGTTGCCGTTAGGGCCTTCGGGGTTTACATATATAAGCCCCATCTGCACGGCCGCTAACGGATTGTCCAGTTCGCGGTCGCCTTTGTAGCGCTTATCGTCCAGCCACTTGCTTTCAGAACCCCAGTTTACATCTTCTTCCGGCTCCCATACATCTTCACGGCCACCGGCAAAACCAAATGTTTTAAAGCCCATAGATTCCAGAGCGCAGTTGCCAGCCAGAACCATGAGGTCGGCCCAGGACAGCTTGCGGCCATATTTCTTTTTTACCGGCCACAGCAGCAGTCGGGCTTTGTCGAGATTGGCATTATCGGGCCAGCTATTGAGCGGAGCAAAACGCTGTGTACCACTGCCTGCACCACCGCGACCATCGGAGATGCGGTAGGTACCTGCACTATGCCATGCCATACGTATGAAGAACGGGCCATAATGACCATAGTCGGCAGGCCACCAGTCCTGAGAATTGGTCATGAGGTCGAAAATATCCTGTTTTACCGCTTTGAGGTCAAGGGTGCGGAATTCCTTTGCATAGTTAAAATCACTGCCCATAGGGTCGGAGAGTGAAGAATGCTGCCGCAGAATGTTAAGCGGTAGCTGATTAGGCCACCAGTCACTGTTACGGGTACCTGCTCCTGCTGTACTTTTTGCCATTGCGCCTGTGAAAGGGCACTTACCCGAAGTTGGGTGTCCTGCTGTGTGATCGTGTTCCATGTGTTTTATTGTATTTATCGGTTTAAAAATGCGGTGTTGTAGCTTTGTAATGTTCCCTAAGTTGCAAATATTTTCCGGGATTGTGATAAGTAATACTTTATATGTGGATAGGGAAAGTCAATGAGCAGCAATGCTGTGCAGCTGCAAATGGTATTTTCACTACCTTGTAATATATGTTACGATACATAATGCCCATTGCGCTACTGCTCTGCACTACAGATGTTTATGCGCAGCAGGATACGGGCAATGCCGCTACACCTATGCGGGCATTTCTGGAAAAGCCGGTAAGGATGCTGCGTATAGTGAGTGGGACTATGGGTAGTGCCGGCGGTAATGCCAGAGCCGTAGACTATATAGCCACTGGCGACAGTATGCTTACCGCTGTGAGTATGACGGTGGTAAGTGAGGCGGAGACAGCGCACATTCCATTTGATAAAACAATTAATGGTGAGGAACTCAGGCGGTTACTGACTGTATTATATGCACATCCGGATTCAATGCCCGGCATAAGTGATTTTGCCATAACCGAATATGACCGGGTGCGCTATATAGATGAACTGGACAGGCAGTACGGCGAAGATGAAGAGCCGGCATATAAGGGTGCAGGCTGGCTTACCCGCACACAAAGCCATACGGCACTAACGCTGGTGGACACGCTGGGCCCCGAAGGGATAAAAGCAATGCTGCGTGAGCCTGATGTGATATGGAATACCGGTGCCGGCTGGCTACAGATAGACATCATTAATGCCAGTGATGATACAGTGCATATAAACAAGTCATTCTCACAAGAGCCAAAGCCATGGATGCTGCCGCTGCCTGTAGTGTACAGGGGGTACATATATACCTGTTACCAGCCAGCAGTGGCACGCTACCTGGGCGATGCTATGCCTGCAGGGTTTACCGGCAAGAGGGCATTTGACAATATGTACCTGATACAGCAGGCTGCAAAGTATATGTACAAAAGGGAAGAGTAGGGAAAATGTTATGGCTGCTATTACACAGCCAGCATGCCCCGGAATCCTCTGGCTGCATAGTAGGACTCTGCACCATTGTGGTATAGAAAAACGGTATTGTATCTGCGGTCGCAGAAAACGGCACCGCCCAGCGCTCTGATGGCAGTGGGAGTGTGCACCCAGCTGGATGTTTTCAAGTCGAAGGTGTCCAGTAGCTGCAGCTGGCGGTACTGCTCTTCTGTAAGTATTTCTATACCCATTTCTGCTGCCATATTTATAGCGCTGTTGGCAGGCTTATGTTCTTTACGGGCTTCCAGTGCTTCGTGGTCGTAACAGCAGCTACGGCGACCTTTAGGGCTTTCGGGACTACAGTCGCAGAAAATGTATTGGTCTGCTTTTTTGTCGTAGGCTATAACATCCGGTTCGCCACCTGTTATCTCCATCTCATTCAGCGACCACATAGCACTATCTTCAGCCTGTAGTTTGGCTGCTACATTGTTCCATGTGATGGATTTATGGCGCGGCATGTTTTTCTCAAAACGTGCTTTAAGGATGTCCAGTAGTTCTTTCTTTTGTGTATCCGGTAGTTGTTTCTTCATGTTGGTTGTTTTTTGTTGTTAATCGTCTATACCACGGCCTTCCAGTATCTGAGGTATGTATTTTGCCACTCTTGCTGTACGTGTGGCAGACTGCTTAGCGGAGGAGAAGTGCAGCAGATATGCACGCTGGCGTCCGGGGGTAAGGGCTTCAAATGCCTTTTTTAATAAAGGTTGTGCATCCAGTTGCGTTTTAAACTCAGCGGGCATTGAGAACTCACGGGTCTTTTTCATGGGTACTTTCAGCCCTGCCTTTTCTACTTCTATGGCAGCCATGATAAACGCTTTCAGTATGTCCTTTTCCGCCTTTACCTGCTGATGGCTGGTAAATCGCATCTGCCGGGCTGCCTGTACATTTTCTGTCTGCTGTATCATTTTCCCATCTATGTTCTGCAGCAGTGCTCCTTTGGGGAATAGTACAGCACAGTATTCTTTGAAGCCGTGAATGAGGCATATATTGGCATTGTCCCGTGTATAGCAGGGCACTCCCCATTTCAGTTTTTCGGTGAGGCCGCTGCTGAGTACTATGCTACGCAGCAGCGCATATGCTTTCTGCCACTGTCCCTCTTTGTCAAAGAAGAAGTCAACATCAGGATTTGTTCCGTTCACAGTCTTTTACTTTTCTATAAAGTTATGAATGGTTATTGTGTTACCATAACCATCTTACGGCTTGTGGGTCTCAGATGCCATGACAGTAGGGTGAGTGTGAGCAAAAAGATGGATGGAAATGTTTCGCCAAAGGGGTCGTGCATGATGAGGTGAGCGGCGACAGCGCCGGACATTACAAATACAAAGCCTGCATATGCCCACTCCTTCAATACCGGAAAGCGTGGCGCCAGTATTGCGACCACACCTGCCAGCTTCCATATGCCTATCAGTTTCATCATGTACAACGGGAAGCCCAGATGGGTGAACATGGTTACCTCGTCTTTAATGCCTACAAGCTGTACTATGGCACTGGAGGTCATGCCCAGACACATCCAGACCGTGAATATCCAGTAAGCTATTTTTCTGCTCTTTTTCATGGGTTACTTTTTGTGTCTAATAGTTCCTGAATACGGTTATGTGCCATGTTGATACCCTGTGCAAATGGCAGCTTCAGTATCTGGTCGCGTATGGCGGCAGTGCGGTAAACCACATGCATTGTGAGCCTGCAAGTATCACCGGTAAGCGGTTCAAAGTCCAGAAACTCCAGTTGAGGGCCAAAGGGAGCATTCTCCATTTCGAAGGTGCGGATGATACTGCTATCCTGCACAAATGCGTGTATAGTGCCGTGAAAGCCATGTTTGTTCCCTTTGGGGTCGGTGGTCTCAAACCGGTAGCTACCATGTGGCTCACTATCCAGCTTCAGCACTTTTGTACCCATCCACTGCTCTACAAGTGAGGCCTCGGTATAGGCTCTGAACAGGAGGTGTACTGGTAGCTCAAAATCACGGGTGATGGTGAGTTCCTGTGCGCCATCTGCGGCATGAATCTTTGTTTTTATTTCCATGTTATTTGTCTTTGTATTGTTGCATTATTGATTCCAGTTTGCTGAAGCGGTCGTCCCACATTCTGCGGAATGGCTCTATGAAGTCGGCTATTTCTTTCATTTTAGCAGGGTTGAGGTGGTAGTATATTTCCCTGCCTGTCTGCTCCTGCTGCAGCAACTCACATTCTGTAAGTATGTGCAGGTGGCGCGATACGGTAGGTCTTGCCGTATTGAAGTTGGCAGCTATGGCCCCTGCTGTCATGGCCTGTGATGCTACCAGCATCAGTATGGCGCGCCGGGTAGGGTCTGCTATTGCCTGAAATACGTCCCTTCTCAGATTCATTGTGTAGCTATTTGACTACAAATATATGTGTAGTTATCTGGCTACGCAAATAAAATTTGGGAAGAAACACTGAACCAAACAAAAAGGTAAGGTCGCTACAACAGTTGTCCTTTATCTTTGATATGGTATAGGCCGATATGGGGAATGCCCTGTATGGCATTATAAATACCTGTAGCATATCTATGAAATACATACTAACCGGTGAAGAAACCGAGCGATTACTCTTCAGACCGCTGGAGCTAAGCGACTATGATGCATGGCTGCCACTTTTTGATGATATAGAAACCAGTAAGTTTCTAGGGATGAGTCACCTCACTACCTCTCAGGAAAAATGTGATTTATGGTTTGAAAAATGTCTGGCACGGTATAAAGATGATACCGGAGGCATGAATGTACTTACCGATAAGCAGACGGGAAAGATGATAGGCCAGTGTGGACTACTGGTACAGGAAGTGAATACTGACATAATAATGGAAATAGGGTATTCCATACTGCCACAGTATCAAGGAAAAGGCTATGCATCAGAGTCGGCAAGGAAATGCCGTGACTATGCATTCATAAATGGATATGCAGATGTACTGCATTCTATAATTCATATAGAAAACCAAGGGTCTATAAAGGTAGCAGTACATAATGGGATGCATATGTGGCGTGCACTACCTGACTATAAAGGAATGCCAGTACATATATACCGGATAACCCGCGAAGAATGGAATACGATAAACGGTTGATGTTTTTTTTCGATTGTATGTACAAATGGTAAATGCAATCCGGGTAGTGTGCTATATGCTATCCATAATATACTATAGTGACTATGATACGAATAAAAAGAACGGACTCGGATGATACTGATTTCAGAATGCTGGTGTCTGCACTGGACAAAGATCTTGCAGTGCGGGATGGTGATGAACATGCATTCTATGCACAGTATAACAAGATAGATATGATAAGGCATGTAGTAGTAGCATATGATGGCAATGAGGCTGTAGGGTGTGGCGCTGTGAAATCATATGAACCCGGGATAGTGGAAGTGAAACGTATGTATGTGCCACCTCACAGGCGGGGGCAGGGTATAGCAGCAATAGTATTGCGGGAGCTGGAACAATGGGCTGCAGAACTGAGTAATATAGCCTTTGTACTGGAAACCGGGCTAAAACAGCCAGAAGCCATAGCCTTGTATCGTAAATGTGGCTATAAGGAGATACCCAACTTTGGGCAATATGCAGGAGTGAATAACAGTGTATGCTTCAGGAAAGACCTGTAATGAGCTGGATAAATAGCACTGAAATTATTTATTTTTTGAATTTTAACAATTCATAAGATAATTGTTGTTATCTTTGCATTGTTACAGGCCTCTGCTTTTGCCTTTCTGACGTAGTTTGGAGTAATTCTCTTCTTTTCAGTCTCTGCTTTCTCAGCCGCCATTTTATTACTCTCAAATAAATTATGTCATGAAAATATTCGTTGGCAATTTGCCCAACCATATTAGTGAAGAAGAGCTGGAGAAAATGTTTACACCATTTGGGGTGGTAGCATCAGTAAAGATTATTAGTGATAGTTATTCCGGTCGCTCACGTGGTTTTGGCTTTGTGGATATGCCCGTAAGCACAAGTGCTGAACTAGCCATAAAAAACCTTAATAATACTATTTTGGATTCAAGATCGCTGAACGTGAATCAGGCAAGGCCTGAAGAAGCTCATCACAGTGGCATCCGCAAGCATTAAATACCCTTTCGTAATATAATAAATTCACGCAAAATTAAATGCCAGTCCCCCGTAATATACGGACACAGGACAAGCTTATTAGCATTTTTCCATCCTGATACTCAGCCAATAGTTACCTGATTGCAACCATTCATAAACCAATGTCACGTGATGTGGCGATGATGAATGTGCAACTGACACCAACACAAATGGCTGTGTACTATACAGAATTTGCCGGCAAGCATATAATAACGAACCTCTCCAAACAGAGATGGCCGGCAAAAACAAATCAAATTATTAAAACAGAACAAATGACATTTAAAGAATTAAACCTGACAGAACCCATACAGCGGTCTCTGACAGAAAACGGCTATAACCACCCAACTGAAATTCAATCTCAATCAATACCATCTATACTGGCAGGAAAGGATATACTGGGCTGCGCACAAACCGGGACAGGAAAAACAGCTGCATTTGCCATTCCTATAATACAGAGGCTGAGTACTGCAGCTATGCGTAAAGGAAAGCGGGCAATACGTGCGCTGGTACTGACACCTACCAGAGAACTGGCAATACAGGTATCGCAGAGCTTTGCAGATTACGGTAAATATACAGGCCTGCGACAGACGGTACTATTTGGTGGCGTATCGCAGGGGAAGCAGGTAACGAGCCTGAACTCAGGTGTAGATATACTGATAGCAACGCCCGGCCGACTGCTGGATCTGATGCAACAAGGCTACGTAAACCTGGCACAGCTGGAGGTACTGGTACTGGATGAGGCAGACAGAATGCTGGATATGGGTTTTGTACATGATGTAAAGAAAGTAATAGCAAAAGTGCCGGTAAAACGACAAACCCTATTCTTCTCTGCAACAATGCCTGTAGCTATAAAGAAGCTGGCGAATGCCATTCTGAACAATCCTGTAGCGGTAACTGTAACCCCTGTATCATCTACCGCCAAAAAGATAAGCCAAATGGTACATTTTGTAAATAAGCGCGAGAAAACAGATCTGCTGGTGCATCTACTGGAAGATGAGACCATAGTACGCTCACTGGTATTTACAAGAACGAAGCATGGTGCAGACAAGCTTGTGAACCAACTAAGTAAAACCGGAATATATGCAGCGGCAATACATGGCAATAAGTCGCAGAATGCAAGGCAAAAAGCCCTGGCAGACTTCAGAGACTGCCGTGTGAGGGTGCTGGTAGCTACAGATATTGCAGCAAGAGGAATAGATATAGATGATCTGCAGCATGTGGTGAACTATGAACTACCCAATGTGCCGGAAACATATGTGCACCGGATAGGAAGAACAGGAAGGGCAGGACTGTCTGGCACGGCAGTATCTTTTTGTGATGCGGATGAAATGGCAGACCTGAGAAGCATTCAGAAGCTGATAGGCTTTAATGTACCGGTGGGAAAGGCTAATTAAAAAATAAATATGTATTAACTGCCACAGCGGCATATGTACATATAACAAAAGAAAGTGCGCTGAAACATCAGCAATCTATTATAAGTAGTAAAACAAGTAGTAACAATTAAAAACAACAAACAATGCAACAAGGAACAGTAAAATTCTTTAACCCGACAAAGGGCTTTGGCTTCATCACACCAGAAAACGGCAGTGAGGATGTATTCGTACACGTATCAGGCCTGTATGACGAAATCCGTGATAACGACAAGGTCGTTTATGAAGTACAGAACGGTAAAAAAGGACTGAACGCAGTAAACGTGCGTATAGCTTAAGTATACAATACAGTAGTAAAGAAGTAATGGGCATCCCGGTAAAACGGGGTGCTTTTTTAATTTTGCTGTAAATGATGATTGTGGCAGAAGAGATATGAAAAGATTATCTGAGCTTAGAACTGAGCTGACCGGATTTTTTCCTTTCTGTTTCTATGATGCGAGAATAAACAGTGTCGATAAAAAGTGTAGTGTCCAGATTTCTGCTGTTATTAGTTTCATTGAACATCAGTACCATGTTGCCATTCTGCATTCTGGATTCAAAGCTGAACTTTCTAAGCTGAAGCCATACCGGAATACCCGGACTATCTATGCTACAGGATATTTCTTGCATGTCAGGGGATGTGACAATGCTGTAGCTAATAGTGAATTGTTGTGACTTGTCGTCTGGGTATGATAATTTTATAATTTTGTGCATGTCTTTTTATTTAGATGGGAAAAATAAAAGCTGCAGTCACAGTGATAATTGCCCGGATATGTGGCAATGACTTTCAATGTCTTTATTTTTCCCGTTTGACTACTGTGCCAAGTAGTGTAAGTTTTATTGCAGCAGTTTTACCATCACAAAAAGAAACCAGACGTAGTTGTTTCAACTGATTAAGTGTAGATAACAGTATATCTGAGGCCAGAGACAGTTCTGTAGCAATCTGTAATGTAGCGACAGGAGGCCTGGGAGTAGTACTGCGTGCGCTGATTTCCTTAATCTTTCTGAATACTAAATTTTCTATAGACATGATATGAATGGGAGACCCTAAATATTACCCCTGCTAAGTTTGTTAAGTAATGTAACGTACGCGGCTTTTGCTGCAGGGGGAAGCAAGCGTATTATCTCAGGCTGTATCTCAGGATATGAGTTGTCATCTTTCCACGTAATAACACCATTCCATTTTTTATAAATTTCGGGAGAAGCGGACCGGATAATTCTGGAAAAAGAAACTTCAAACCGATACTTTAAATCTGATGTTAAGATCATGATGGTGGGAATAAGACTGATTTCACTAAAGGTAACCTAATTAGGCTACATTAATCACATTTTTAATAAATAAATCTATTAATCTGTCACGTGTAAATGATAATTATGTACAGTATATCAAAAAAGTTGGTACAGATATGAACAACAATGGAGGAAGGTGGCTGTGAGATGGGGTGTATGAGTAGGACGGGGACAAATTCAATCCTGCGGATATATTGTTGTACATTTGCATTTTACTGACATTTCAAATCAAAAAAATGGTACAAAAAGGAGATAAAGTACAGGTACACTATCATGGAAAACTCACCGACGGAACTACATTTGACAGCTCAGAAGGGCGTGAGCCGCTTAGCTTCACAGCTGGTCAGGGACAGGTGATAAAGGGTTTTGATGATGCTGTATTAAGTATGGTCATCGGTGATAAAAAAACAGTACATATTCCTGTAGGTGAGGCATATGGCCACAGAAATGATGATATGGTAATGGAATATCCTGTAAGCGACTTTCCTGCTGATATGACACCGCAGGTAGGTATGGAACTGCAGATGGGTGATAATCAGGGCAATGTGTTTCCTGTAGTTATTACAGAAGTAAAAGAAGAAACTGTAGTACTGGACGCTAATCATCCACTGGCCGGACAGGATCTGATATTTGATATAGAACTGGTAGCAATAGGCTAACCGCAAATGATAATATGATAAAAAGCTGTCCTGCGGAGGGCAGCTTTTTGCTATACCGGATAATGGCAGTGATGCTATTACATTCCGGAAGTTTATTTTTAAATTTGCCAATATCATCTCTTGTCTATGAAGCGTGTACTTTTTTTACTGGCTGCATTTTTACTGCTGAGTAGTGGTGGGCTTATGGCCCAGGTGGAAGACTCCACCATGCCCCCTACCGAGCTACCAGATATGGGGGACCTCCCTGATGCTGTGCCTGTAGATGACATGCCTGCCGGAACAGAAACACCTGCACCAGCTACAAATGATAACAAGCCATTACGTGCTGCCACAGTAAGGAAAGCGCCTCCACCGGATACCATAAAAGGTAATGCCGGAAAAGATGTAGCACTGCTTGCTGTAAAGTCGGCATGTGGCGAGCTACAGGGGATAGCTATTACCAACAGGTCTGCTACCAGAATACTGATGGCACGTGTAGACATTTCAGTTACATACCGCGGGCGTATGAGCCAGAAATCGACACTGGTGGATAATCTTAGCCCCGGAGAGGTGCGTACACTGGGCTGTACCGGCTGTGTGAACAAAAGTACCGGCAAGGCCTGCACCAGATATAAGATTATAGCAGCAGCCTACAAATAGCGTTGTCAATAAACAATTGTTTCAAGCCTGTGCCTTATTGGTACAGGCTTTTCCATTAGGGATAGCTGCACAATAACTGCGGGCAAATGCATGTGTTGCCGGGTGTCTGCTGCGTACATCTATACGGCTATAACGTATAAAAAGCTGAATAAATGAGGTGTAAAAAAGAGCTGAAAACAACATTGAAAAAGTAGCGTTTTAATGCTTTTATGTTATCCACAGGTGTGCAAATCATTTTACGGGAGGGTAGGGGGATGTGTCTACATTTGTTTTGTTATCGGGTTTGCTTTACAGCGCATTTTTATGATGGCTGTTGTAATTAAAAGGGAAGCCGGTGCATAGTCTGGCGCTATCCCCGTAGCTGTAATCCTGAAGAGGTAAAGTTCAGTTTTCGGAGCAAGTATAGTCACTGTCAATATCCTGATTATATGGATGACGGGAAGACTGTCTGAAAACACAGGAGAGCCAGAAGACCTGCCAGATAACATACCGCCCGGCTTTCGGTGGAAAAGTAATGGTGATATCTACGCCCGGAAGGGCAACGGAGTCCCGTCCATTTTGCCGGAGCAGCAACAGAGCAACAAACTGACAGAGATATGCAGGAGGAGATACTTTTAAAAGAAAACAAAGACCGTTTTGTGATATTGCCCATCAACTACCCAAAGGTGTGGGAGATGTACAAGAAACATGAGGCGAGTTTCTGGACGGCTGAGGAGATAGACCTTGGGGATGACCTCAAGGACTGGGCTAATCTGAATGATGGTGAGCGTCATTTCATATCGCATGTACTGGCATTTTTTGCGGCCAGCGACGGTATTGTAAATGAGAACCTGGCGGTGAACTTTATGAGTGAAGTGCAGCTGCCTGAAGCAAGGTGTTTTTATGGTTTTCAGATAATGATGGAAAACATACACTCTGAGACCTATGCTCTGCTGATAGATACTTACATTAAAGACCCAAAAGAAAAGAACAAACTGTTTCATGCCATAGAGACCGTGCCGGGTGTAGGACGCAAAGCTGAGTGGGCACTGCGCTGGATAGAAAACGGCTCATTTGCAGAAAGGCTGGTAGCGTTTGCAGCGGTAGAGGGTATATTTTTCAGTGGTAGTTTCTGCTCTATATTCTGGCTGAAGAAACGCGGACTGATGCCGGGACTTACCTTCAGTAATGAGCTGATAAGCCGTGACGAGGGGCTGCATTGTGAGTTTGCCTGCCTGCTGTATAGCATGCTGAGCAATAAGCTGACACAGCAGCAGGTGTATGACATCATATGTGATGCGGTAGAAATAGAGAAGCAGTTTATAAGCGAGGCAATACCTGTGGACCTGATAGGTATGAATGCCCGACTGATGCAACAGTATATAGAGTTTGTGGCAGACAGGTGGATAGCAGAACTGGGATACCCAAAGGTGTATAATGCTACGAATCCGTTTGATTTTATGGAAATGATATCACTGCAGGGTAAAACCAACTTCTTTGAGAAAAGGGTAGGTGATTACCAGAAAGCAGGAGTGCTGGGTAGCCAGACAGATCAGAGTTTTTCTCTGGATGAGGATTTCTAGTTGGAATTAGCACACATACACAAAACTTACTAACATTTATATAATACTATCATATGTACGTAATAAAAAGAAACGGAAAGAGAGAGAGCGTGAAGTTTGACAAGATAACTGCACGTATAGAGAAGCTGTCATACAGCCTGGACCCAGTTGTGAATGTGATAGATGTAGCAAAAAAAGTAATAGAAGGACTTTATGATGGCGTATCCACCACGGAGCTGGATAACCTGGCAGCAGAAACAGCTGCATCACTGACGATAAAGCATCCGGATTATGCCCTGCTGGCAAGCCGTATAGCTATCAGCAATCTGCATAAGAATACAACAAAATCGTTTTCGCAGACGATGAAACAGTTGTATAACTATACAGACAAGACCAATGGCCGTAAGATGCCACTTTTGGCTGACGATGTATATAAGGTAATAGAAGAGAATGCAGAACTGCTGGACAGCTCTATTATCTATGACAGAGATTTTGCCTTTGATTACTTTGGCTTCAAGACGCTGGAGAAATCATATCTGCTGCGCCTGAATGGCAAAGTAGTGGAGCGCCCGCAGCATATGTATATGCGTGTGGCAGTGGGGATACATAAGAATGATATACAGAGTGCGATAGAGACTTATAACCTGATGAGTGAGCGGTGGTTTACACATGCTACGCCTACGCTGTTCAATGCAGGTACACCAAAGCCTCAGATGTCTTCATGCTTTCTGCTGACGATGAAGGATGACAGCATAGATGGCATTTATGACACGCTGAAGCAGACTGCAAAAATATCGCAGAGCGCAGGTGGCATAGGGCTGGCTATACATAATGTACGTGCTACCGGCAGCTACATAGGTGGTACAAATGGCACCAGCAATGGTCTGATACCCATGCTGCGTGTGTTTAACGATACTGCCCGCTATGTAGACCAGGGTGGCGGTAAGCGCAAAGGGGCATTTGCCATATATCTGGAGCCGTGGCATGCAGATGTGTTTGAGTTTCTGGATATACGCAAGAACCATGGTAAGGAAGAGCTGCGTGCAAGGGATCTCTTCAATGCACTGTGGATACCAGACCTGTTTATGAAGCGTGTGGAAGGTGACGGACAGTGGAGCCTTTTCTGCCCCAATGAAGCACCGGGACTATCAGAATGTCATGGAGCAGAGTTTGAGGCACTGTACCTGAAGTATGAAGAAGAAGGCCGCCAGCGCAAAACTATCAGGGCGCAGGAACTTTGGTTTGCCATACTGGAAGCACAGATAGAAACAGGAACACCTTACCTGCTGTATAAGGATGCTGCTAACCTGAAAAGCAATCAGCAGAACCTGGGTACTATAAAGAGCAGTAACCTGTGTACAGAGATAATAGAATATACAAGTCCTGATGAGGTGGCTGTATGTAATCTGGCATCGCTGGCACTGCCAAGGTTTGTACAGGACGGCAAATTTAACTTTGACAAGCTGTATGAGGTGACTTACCATGTAACCTGCAACCTTAATAAAATAATAGACGGCAACTACTACCCTGTAGAGGAGGCTAAAAATTCTAATACACGTCATCGTCCTGTGGGACTTGGTGTACAGGGGCTGGCTGATGTATTTATACTGATGCGCCTGCCTTTTGAGAGTGATATGGCCAAGCTGCTGAATAAGAACATTTTTGAGACCATATACTTTGCGGCTATGACAGCGAGCAAGGATCTGGCTAAGAAACATGGCGCTTATGAAACATTCAAAGGCTCTCCATTATCAAATGGCAAGTTCCAGTTTGACCTATGGGGTGTACAACCATCTGACAGATATGACTGGGAAACACTGAGGGCAGAAGTAATGGAGCATGGTGCACGTAACTCTCTGCTTGTAGCTCCTATGCCTACGGCATCTACATCGCAGATACTGGGTAATAATGAATGCTTTGAGCCATATACCTCTAACATCTATACGCGCAGAGTGCTGAGTGGCGAATTCATCATAGTGAACAAACACCTGCTGCGTGACCTGGCAGAGTTGGGACTGTGGAACAACACTATGAAGAATAAAATCATAGCTGCGAATGGCTCTATACAGCATATAACAGAGATACCATCGAACATCAAGGAGCTGTATAAAACCGTATGGGAAATAAAGCAGCGTAACCTGATAGATATGGCTGCCGACCGTGGTGCATTCATATGCCAGTCGCAATCACTGAACCTGTTTGTAGATACCCCGTCAATGGCTAAGATGACATCTATGCACTTCTATGCATGGAAGCGAGGACTGAAAACAGGCATGTACTACCTGCGTACACAGGCCGCAACACAGGCTGTACAGTTTACCGTGGAAAAGCAAGGCAATAATGACATAGCGCCAATAATACCACAGGCGGACAAAACAAAAGCTGCAGAGGAAATAGATGATATAACTACAGAATATACTACAGGTGCAGTATGTACTATGCAGGAAGGCTGCATTACCTGTAGCTCATAGTATAAACTGACTGGTACTAAACATAAAAACAGGGGCTGTATCACTACAGCCCCTGTTTATTGATACAGAAAAAAGAATGTGATTACAGTGCAGCTTCGAAGCGTTTTGCTACTTCGGCCCAGTTGATAACATTCCATACAGCGCTCAGATAGTCAGGGCGCTTATTCTGATATTTAAGATAGTAAGCGTGCTCCCATACGTCTATACCCAGTATCGGAGTGCCTTTTACTTCAGCAATATCCATAAGTGGATTGTCCTGATTAGGAGTAGATGTTACCTGTAGCGTACCATTGCTGACAATGAGCCATGCCCAGCCACTGCCAAAGCGTGTAGCGCCTGCTGCATTCATCTTTTCTTTCAGGCCATCCAGTGAGCCGAAAGCTGCATTAACGGCATCAGCCAGTTTACCGGCAGGCAGGGAGCCATCGCCGCCCAGGATAGTCCAGAAAAGAGAGTGATTGTAATGTCCGCCACCATTGTTACGCACTGCCATAGGATATGATGATATACCCGCCATGAGCTCTTCCAGTGATTTATTCTCACCATCGGTACCGGCAAGCGCCTTGTTCAGGTTGTCAACATAAGCCTGATGGTGTTTGCCGTGATGTATCTGCATTGTCTGAGCGTCAATGTGTGGTTCCAGTGCGTCAAAGCCGTAAGGCAGGGCAGGAAGTGTGTGTGCCATAGTTAAAGTCGTTTTAGTTTTTATGACATCAAAGTTACGCTAAATGCTTCAGGACTGCCAGTAAAGCGCCATAACAAATAATCATGCAGGTATAAGCAGAAATGCAGTGTAGCACCGCATACGGGTCTTAAATAATACATCGGGGAATATTCGGTAAATGCCCGTTTTTTATCGGCCTTTGCTTTTTTTAGCGGTGCAGTTACCTGTACTTTTACATCAACAAATAATTACTACTATGCAGAACCACGAAATTGACTATGTAATACACGGCGAAGAAATGCAGTATGTGGAGGTGGAACTAGACCCCATGGAAACCGCAGTTGCTGAGCCGGGCAGCTTTATGATGATGGATGAAGGCATATCCATGGAAACCCTGTTCGGCGATGGCAGCCAGCAGCAGGGAGGCATTTTAAACAAGCTTTTCTCGGCAGGTAAGCGCCTGATAGTGGGTGAGAACCTGTTTATGACAGCATATACCAATGTGGGTACCGGCAAGAAGCATGTATCATTTGCATCGCCATACCCAGGTAAAATAATACCGCTGGATCTGATGCGCCTGGGTGGGCGTGTAATATGCCAGAAGGATGCATTTCTGTGTGCGGCAAAAGGAGTATCGGTAGGTATAGAGTTTCAGCGCAAGTTAGGCACAGGCCTGTTTGGCGGAGAAGGTTTCATTATGGAAAAACTGGAAGGTGATGGTATGGCATTTGTACATGCCGGCGGGCATGTACTGGAACGCCACCTGCAGCCAGGAGAGTTACTAAAAGTAGATACCGGCTGTATAGTAGGGTTTACCGGAGGTGTACACTATGACATACAGTTTGTAGGTGGAATCAAGAATACCTTGTTTGGCGGCGAAGGTGTATTTTTTGCAACACTGCGCGGACCAGGTACCGTATGGATACAAACGTTACCCATAAGCCGACTGGCAAGCAGGATACTCAGCTATGGTTCTTCGCGCAGGAAGGAAGAGGGTAGTATACTGGGAGGTTTGGGCAACCTGCTGGACGGAGACGGACTGTAAACACAATAAATGAGGGAAGCGGTGCAATGCGATTTTAATGACATTGCACCGCTTTTTTATGGGGACATATAAGCGCAAAAAAATACGGCACTCTGATGAGCACCGTATTCTATATGTATAGTATACCGGATATTATACGTGCAGTATCCAGTTGTGTGTGTCTGCTTTTCTGCCGTAGCGAATCTCTGCCAGTTCTTTTTTCAGCCAGGTAGCATTTTCCCACTGCTCTACCGGAGGCAGCTCCATAGTCTTGTCATGATAAGTAAGCGAGCGAATAGGTGCAATAGATGCAGCGGTACCTGTACCAAATGCTTCTTTCAGCTGACCATTATCGTAAGCTGCAGATATCTCATCAATGCTAAGTCTGCGCTCTTCTACTTTTACTCCTTTTTCACGAAGCAGTGTAATAACGCTGTCGCGTGTTACTCCTTCAAGAATCGTTTCACGGGTCAGGTCCGGAGTAATAACGGTATCACCAAGTACAAAGAATACATTCATTGTGCCGATTTCCTGAACGTATTTGTGCTCAAAACCGTCTGTCCAGAGAATCTGATCATACCCCATTTCCTTTACCTTCTGAGTAGGGTACATGCTCATACCGTAGTTGCCTGCAGCCTTTGTAAAGCCAATGCCTCCAGGGAATGCCCTTACATATTTGTCATGTACATAAATAGAAACAGGCTTGCTGTAGTAAGGACCTGCCGGGCTTGTAATAATCATAAACATGAACCTTTCAGCAGGACGAACACCAATGAACTCATCCAAAGCTACCATGAATGGTCTTATATATAGCGATGTCTGCTCGGCACCGGGTACCCATGCTCTGTCCAGATCAACAAGCTGCCTGATGCCTTCTATGAAAATATCTTCAGGAACAGAAGGCATAGCCATACGCTCAGCCGAACGGTTGAACCTGCGCCAGTTGTCGTACGGTCGGAAAACTATTGGGTTGCCCTGAGGGTCTTTATATGCTTTAACACCTTCAAATATAGCCTGACCATAGTGCATGAATGTAGTAGCAGGGCTAAGGCTTAGATTTGCATAAGGCTTAATCTCTGGCTGCTGCCATACGCCATTTTCGTATATGGCAATAAACATGTGGTCTGAGTATACCTTACCAAACTGGATATTAGACTGATCGACCTGATCAATCCTGCTTTTTTCAACTTTTGTAATTTTAATATCCAATGTGGCTACGCTCATAAAATGAAAATTTAATTAATTTAACAATCCTTATTTTTGCGCAAAGAAACAATTTTTCCGCCTAAATACCCAATGAATACCATACGTATATGTAGATATAAATATACTTATACTTATTTATTATTTTTAATACAAATCATTCACAAACTATAAATTGATGAATATCATAGACTCAGATGTACTGACAAGTAAATATGATGAACTTTGGAGCGAGCCGACTGTAAAAGTTAAAAATATGATACCTGCACCGGTGCTTGTTATTACCAGTGAGCTGAATAGTGCGGAAGAAAGGGCTCAGCTACAGAAAATGCTGGATGCATGCAAGATAACCGCTGATGCTGTAAATACAATATCACTGATGCCCGAAGAGCAGATAGCATGGCATAAATTAAACCATCTGTTACAGCCCCGTGTAGTGTTTCTGTTTGGTATAATGCCAGTGCAGCTTGGTATTTCCTCATTGTTTCGGCTATGCGAAATGAACCGGTTTGACGGTGCAATATGGCTGCCTGCACCCGGCATAGCAGCACTGGAGCAACAGCCGGAATTAAAACGACAGCTATGGTTATCGGGTATGAAACCTGTTTTTCTTGATGGGGTAGCTGGTAGTGTACTGGCATAATCAGCTATGGCTGAGACATTTTGTAGCAACTATAGATTTTGATTATAGTGTGGGATGTCGTATGTTTGTATCATATCTCCTTTCATATGACAATCACACAATTAGAATATGTTGTAGCGGTTGCTACCTACAAAAGTTTTGTAGCTGCTGCTGAAAAATGTTTTGTTACCCAGCCTACTCTGAGTATGCAGATACAGAAGCTGGAAGACGAACTGGGTATTAAAATTTTTGACCGTAACAAGCACCCGATAGGCGTAACAGAAATGGGTGTGGTAATAGTAGCACAGGCACAAACCATACTGGCTGAATGTGAGCGCGTACATGAGCTGATAAATGTGCAGCAAAAAACACTGTCCGGTAATTTCAGGTTTGCGGCCATACCTACGGTAGCCCCCAATATTCTGCCTTCACTGCTGGAGTCCTACCCTAAGAATTATCCTGATGTGAAGCTGCAGGTGAAGGAAATGGAAACGCATCAGATACTTTCTGCACTGAGAAATAATGAAATAGATGCGGCGCTGCTGAGTACACCTCTTGAGGAAAATGGGATAAGAGAGTACCCACTTTTTTATGAGCCGTTTGTAGGTTATTTCAGCGAGGGAGAGCCTGCATTGAAAAAGCGCATGATAGTACCGGAAGACATAGCTCTGGACCGTATATGGCTACTGAACGAAGGACACTGTATGCGTAATCAGATAATAAACCTATGTAGCGACCAGATACAGCGCCTGCAGGCCGAAAGGCCGTACAGGTATGAGTCCAGCAATGTGGAGACACTGCGTAAAATGGTGGAAAAGAATGGTGGCATGGCGGTGCTGCCTGAACTGGCAACACTGGAATTTACCGAGGACCAGGTAGAGAACATCAGGTACTTTGAAATGCCGGAACCCGTGCGTGAAATAAGCCTTGTGACTTCCATACACTTTGTAAAAGACAGTGTGCTTCAGAGCCTGACAGATGAGATACTGAAGCTGGTACCTGAAAAAATGCGTGTACAGAAAAAGAACCGCAAGGTGCTGCGCATACAGAGTGCCAAACTATAGTAATAAGTATATCAGAGTTAAAGGCTGGTATTGGAGTCAATACCAGTCTTTATTATGTGCCAGATAGATTGTGCATGATATGTGGAGAACGTTTAAACAAAATTTAGCATTTGCCATCATCCCACATGACAATAATATTTAACTTTGCCGCACTCTGGTTTTTTAATGAAGTTATGTGATGATGCGTCTGAGAAAGTTTCTGGTATGTGTGTGTAGTTATGTGATAGTGGCGCTATCATTCAATATTGTATCTGCCAGTGACGCCAATGCCGTGAGCGAATCGGCAAGAATAGAGCGTTATATAACTTCCCTTTACAACAACATCAGTTTCCGAAACAGTGAAAAACTGTCGTATGAGGTTTTCAGTACGGCAATGAGGGGGTATCTGAACCTGCGCAATGCCGGTAAAGTATCGCAGGAGAAGCAGATACTGACTATATGTGACTTTAATCAGCCTTCAACATTTGCCCGTATGTGGGTAATAGACCTGGGACTACGGAAAATACTGTATAATAATTATGTGGCACATGGTCAGGCTACCGGCGAGGACTGTGCTATGAAATTCTCTAACCGGAAAAACTCCCACCAGAGCAGTCTGGGTTTTTATGTGACGTCTGAAATATATACCGGTGAGCATGGTACGTCTATGCGGCTGGAAGGCATGGATAATGGCTTCAATGATGCTGCATATGACAGAGATATAGTAATACATGGCGCTGACTATGTAAGTGATAAGTACATAAAAGAGAATGAAAGGCTGGGCCGCAGCTGGGGGTGCCCGGCAGTGCCTGAAAAGCTGGCAGTACCTATTATTAATACTATAAGTGAGGGCACCTGCCTTTTCATATACTATCCCGATAAGAAGTATCTGGCCCGCGGCTACTGGCTCAATAAAAAGATATCTCCACTGCCTGATGTAATGGCTAACGATGATATGCTGCCACTGGAGGTAACACACCCATCGGCCAGAGTAAGGACGATACAATATATACATAATGGCAGGGTAGATAGTGTAAAGTCGGTACCTGCACAGTAAGTAATTTCAGTTAAAGCTTCACATCTCTTTTCTATTGTTTCGCTATTAGCTGACTTTCAGGGTCAGGTAATGTCAATTTTGCATGTATCTGTTATGCCAGGCCAGGATAAATTTTTACATTTGGCTATCATAAGTTACCATGGCAAAAAAGACGAAAAATCCTCAAAAAAAGCCCACTCCGCAACCTGCTGCACCTAAAAAACAGGAGGCTGTTATCAATACTGAGCCGGTAAGGGACTCATTTATTCCATCCTGGCTGTATGACTTTAAGTTTCAGGCTATTATAGTAGCGCTACTGGCACTGGTACTATACTGCAATACTTTTGAGCATGAGTATGCACTGGACGATACTATTGTGATAGTTAAGAATGAGTATGTGCATGAGGGATTCAAGGGTATAGACGATATAATGACTAAGGATGCGTTTGACAGCTACTATCGTCAATTCAACTCATCCAATCAGCTATCCGGTGGCCGATACCGTCCGCTGTCTATTGTCACTTTTGCCATAGAGCAGCAGTTCTTTGGCGCTGTGGAGCCTGAAAAGGTAGACAGCGTACTGGAGCGGGGCATGTCTTATGAAATGAAGTCGAAGGCAGAGCAGCAATTCCTGCATAATATGCATATACGACACGTTTTCAATGTGTTATGGTATATGGCATGTGTGGTAGTGCTGCTTTACTTTCTGCGCTATATAGTGTTCAGAGACAATTATATAATGGCATTGATAGCCACTATACTTTTTACGGCACACCCGATACATACCGAAGTAGTAGCCAATGTAAAAAGCCGCGATGAGATAATGTCTCTGATCCTAATCTGCTCTACATTCATTTTCTCATTCAAGTATTATGACCAGAAGAAACTATCCATGCTTATAGCAGCAATGGTGAGCCTGTTTCTGGCCTTTCTGGCAAAGGAGTATGCAATTACCATGATACTGCTCATTCCGCTGGCATTCTATCTGTTCAGAGACTTCTCTATAAGTAAATGCTTTACAGCCAGCCTGCCTTACTTTGGTGTGGTAGGGCTGTACCTGATGATGCGCTTTAGTATAGTGGCACCTATGAATGCAAGCTCTGACAATGACCTGCTGAATAACCCATATGCCAATGCCGACAAGCAGCAGCAACTTGCCACCAAGATATCTACCAGCCTAAACTACATAAAGCTGTTACTGTTTCCACACCCATTATCATCAGACTACTCTTATAACACGATACCATATAAGGACTTCAGGCATCCGCAGGTGTGGGCTTCTCTGCTCATACATGGTGCTTTATTCCGCCAGATGTTCCGGTACTTTAAACAAAAACATGTACTGTGCTTTGCGCTGGCTATATATCTGCTGAACCTGCTGATAGTATGTAACCTGATATTTAACATAGGCGGTACAATGGGTGAGCGTCTTATATTTCACTCATCGGTAGGCTTCTGTATAGCTGCAGCTTACTTCCTTTACAAAGGTATGGAGCTTATAAAGCCTGCCAAAGCAGGACGACTGGCCCTGGCCGGCTGTGTGGTTCTGATATCTACACTGTATGGTTTTAAGACCATAGACCGTAATACCGCCTGGAAAAATGACGAAACGCTTTTCTTTGAAGATATCAAAACCACACCTAACAGTGTACTTGTAAACTCAAATGTGGCATCGTCCTACATAAACATGGCAGAAGCAGAGCCGGATACGGTAAAAAAATATGAAGCACTACGCAATGGTGTGAAGTACTATAACAAGGTGCTGGAGATACATCCTACGTTCGTATCGGGATTCATGAACAGGGGTGTAGCGTATCTGAAACTGAATATACCTGACAGTGCGAAGGCAAACTATGATATGGCACGCAAGCTATATCCTAACTATCCAAAGCTATATGAGGTGTATTATAATCTGGGTGTATGCTATTACCTGTCGGGACGACTACCTGATGCTATTAATGTATGGCGTGAGGTAGTAAAAATGAACCCACAATATGTGCTGGCTCAACAGAGCATTAATACTGCCGTTATGCAACTACAGCAGCAACAAATACAGGCAGCACAACAGCAGCAACCTCAGAAGTAACCAATATGCAGGCTGAGGATACCTGCTATTTTAAAACACCGATTGTTTTTAGATGAATGAGGGGATATTCCGGAAAAAGACACCGGAGCACATAAACAGAGAGGTAGCGGCAGGCATTACCGACGGGCATGGTACATCTATGCAGAAGGTGCTGGGTGTGCGGGACCTGACCTTTATGGGCATAGCTGCCATAGTAGGCGCCGGCATTTTTTCCACAATAGGCAAGGCCAGCTTTGATGGTGGGCCGGGTATCATACTCCTGTTCCTGTTTGTATCTGTAGCCTGTGGTTTTTCGGCAATATGCTATGCCGAGTTTGCCAGTATGGTGCCGGTATCGGGCAGTGCATATACCTACTCCTATGTAGCATTCGGGGAAGTGGTGGCATGGATAATAGGGTGGGACCTGCTGATGGAATATGCCATAGGCAATATAGCTGTAGCCATATCATGGAGCAGTTACTTTACCTCTCTGGTAAACAGCATAAAAATAGGGAGTGTGCAACTGCACATACCCGAATACCTTGCCACAGACTACTGGACAGCAAAGGATGGGCTATCGGAAGCAGCGAAACTGGCATGGGAGCATGCTCCTGTATTAGGAGGCGTACGGTTTATATGTAATATTCCGGCATTCCTGATAACGGCACTTATAACCTGGATCATCTACATAGGTATAAAAGAGTCCCGCAGGAGTACCAATATAATGGTGATACTGAAGCTGGCCATAATACTGCTGGTGATGGTGGCCGGGTGCTTTTATGTAAATACAGAAAACTGGACTCCTTTTCTGCCCAATGGCATAGGTGGTGTACTGGCGGGAACATCGGCTGTATTCTTTTCCTATATAGGGTTTGATGCTATATCTACTACGGCTGAAGAATGCCGCAACCCACAGCGCGACCTACCAAAGGCTATGTTTCTATCGCTGATAATATGCACGGTAGTATATATACTGGTGGCACTGGTGCTTACCGGTATGACCAGCTATAAAAACCTGAATGTAGGCGACCCGCTTGCGTATGTTTTTACAACCATAGGCAGCTCATGGGCCAGCAGGATAGCCGGAATAGTATCGGTAAGTGCGGTAATAGCTACGGCCAGTGTGCTGCTGGTGTTTCAGCTGGGACAGCCACGCATATGGATGAGCATGAGCCGGGACGGACTGCTGCCGCCTGTTTTTGCCCGTATACATCCTAAATATAAAACCCCGTCTTTCTCTACAATTCTTACAGGCCTAGTGGTGGGTATTCCCGCACTGTTTATGAACCTGACCGTGGTGGTGGACCTTACCAGTGTGGGTACCTTGTTTGCGTTTGTGCTGGTGTGTGGTGGTATACTGAAGTTACAGAACGACCCTAACAGGCTGCAAAGCAAATTTAAGACCCCGTATGTAAACGGGAAATGGATAGTGCCCGTTCTGTTCATAGCGTCAGTAGCAGGTGTGATAGCCTGGTATCCCGGTGGGGTGCAAGGTATGTTTCTGGGTGGGGGAGATGCACCTCTTACATGGGAGGTGATAAGCCCACGGGTTCCGTTCTGGCTATTCAGTGTAGTATTTGCTATAACAGCAGTCCTATCTTTTGTGAGAAATTACTCTCTCATACCTGTACTGGGGTTTTTAAGTTGTGCCTATCTTTTATGTGAGTCGGGCGTAAGTAACTGGGAGCGCTTTCTGGTATGGCTGATAATAGGACTTATCATATACTTTGTATATGGGTCAAAACATAGCAGGCTGGCAGCGGGCTCTGATAGTAAAGTATAGTATTATACTATTTTCATGCGCTTACGCAGTTCCCTGTTGAGCGTCTCTGACAATGGAAATGTACGGAACTCGGTTCTCACCTCATCGGGCATTACCTCCTGTATGAAAGAGAACTGAACGACATCGGCTCTGTTGACCTGTACAAAATCACTTCTCAGAGCATCAGGAACGGTATCTCGCAGGATACTCTGCAAGGAGCCTCTTATATAGTACTCGCATTTATCGGCAGCATTGAATGCTGTGATATAGTTCTTCCCGGCAGAGAGGTACACTATATCTTTCCACTCTACTTTCTTGTACCTATTGCCATGCTTTACAAAGAAGCAGGAGAGATCCTGATTCTCACGGTTGGGTGTAGCAATGACATCATTGCTAAAGTTGTGGATAGCATTCTGAATGGCAATAAAGAGAGATGATTCATTAACCGGCTTAATGAGATATGCTGATGGTCCGGCCTCTACAGCATCCTGCATAGAGTGATCTTTGCTGGCGGCAGTAATGAAAATAAAAGGTCGGGCATGCAGCCGACGGAGAATAGAGCCAAGAGCAATACCCGTATCCTGGCCATTAAGATGAATATCGAGCAGTGCTATATCAAAGCTGACCGTATCAATTGCTTTGAGTGCTGCCTCCAGAGTGCTGGCTGTACCCGCTACTGTATAACCCAAATCTTCCAGAATAGACTGCAGATTCTGAACCCAGATTTCTTCATCTTCTACTATTAATACTGAAATTGACTTTTCCATAGTGCACCGAGTGTTAGAAATGCCAAAGTAATAATTCGAACTCAATTCTACGGCAATCAAACTCAAAAAAAACGCACTCATACACTATTATATAATTGTAACAGTATACAGGGGACATTTTTGCATCTCTTCTCTATACACCTGCATTGACTATATACCCTCTGCTGAGTATTATTCATTTAACATAAAAACAAATACTATGAAAAGAAATTTATTGCTATGTGCAGCGCTGACCGGAATGCTGTCCTGTGGCGAACAAAACAAAACCGGTGAGGGCACCGAAATGCCAACCAGTATGGGTAGTAGTAACAGTATCCTGCCCGTTGACTCGCAAGTCGTTTTCTGTTTGTCAATGATATCAAACCTGCCAGCATCGGCATATGTGAACTATGGCAAGCACGACTCTGACTCCTGCTCTAACTACATTATCTCATACACAGTGCCCATTATGGACTCTACACTACTGTATGCTACTGATAATACGGGAGGGCAGGACCTGAAACTATCGGACTGGAAACGCGTATGGGGGCCTGCGGTAACCATAAGGCGGTCGGACATGATAAAAGGCAATCCTTATGTAGCGTCGGCATCTTATACAATTTTTCAGCAACAGGGCACAGATAACTATGTAGTGGGTATAGAAGCTACAAATGAGTACAGCTATTATGACTGGAGGACTCTGGACTTTAATGTGGCAACAACAAATAAATGGACGGAGATATGCCCTGATGCCGGAGAGACATCCGGTGTACTATCTCATGGCACCTATCTGGGACTCAACACACTAATAAATCTTAACAGTGTACTGGATGAGCAAAAATCGGGAGTCGCGTTTCTGGATAACATTATAGCCGATGCTAAAAACAATAATAAACAGGTGAATATTGTAGTAACAGGGCATAGTCTGGGAGGTGCACTGTCGCCTGTATTTGCATTATATATGCAGGACCATGTAGAGACGGCTAATGCTACAGCTAACGCAAATGTATATTGTATGTCCACTGCCGGGGCTACGCCGGGAGATGATGCTTTTGCCGCCTATTACAATAGTAAACTATTAAAGAACTCAGTACGTGTGTGGAACTTTCTGGATGTAGTGCCACGCGGATGGGACAGAGATCTGATGACAGCAATAAAAGACGGACAAGGCGGTGGGGGACTATACTCTGCCTCAGGCAGCAGTGTGGCATTTGACTCCATTTATATATGCAAGTGTGCTAAAGATACCCATATGCGCAATACCATACCTTTTACACCTATTGAGACACCAGATGCTATAAAAGTTGCGGTGAATCTTGCTATGATTGCAGCAAACCGGGCTGGTGTTACCTACCAATACATCTGTGACCGCGGCACATCCTTTATGGGTGCCGGAAGTAACGGGACTATTTATGTGAATATAGATGAAAGCAAGCAGAAGTGGATGAGCAAGCTATTAAGTATTCTGGATGGAAAAAGTGTAGATTTCCTTTCTCAGCTGGGTGCTCAGCATGTGTCGGCCTATATATTGCATTATAACATGAAGCAGATACATGAGTATATGCATGAAATGGTAACCCGCTCAGAGCATAGCGTTGTAAATCATGCCTGCGATAATAAAGAACTTATTATTCCTGAGCTAACAGAAGAAGAAAAGAAAATATTTGCCCTGAAGCTGATGCATGTAGGTGCATGGGGATGGTAATGTAACACGACCAATACAGGTGTAAAAATAGGTAATGAGGCCAAAAATGGTTGGTGAATTTTAGCGAAAATATATTTAATATACGGCTGTCAGTTTGAAGAGGAAGCGGGCTCTGCTGGAGAGCAACCTGCCAGCAATAAGACTGATGCTTAGACG
>JAUIBA010000042.1 GCA_030427635.1 Bacteroidia bacterium | reverse complement strand
TTTCAATGCTAAAGTCAAAGCTTTCAGGGCTACTTCCAGAGGCGTACGGGATGTTACTTTCTTCCTTTTCAGGCTGGCTAACATTTATGCCTGATATATCTCTTCCCCCAATTATTCAGCTTGACCCTGAATGTACGCCGTATGCGCTCCAGTTGCCCGGTTTGAGGATTGATATTGCACCAAGAGATACGCCACATTGTCTTTTCAATCGACAATGTGGCGTTCTGGTAACTTTTCGGCTTTAGTGTCATTATGTCCATGTTTTTGTCCATGTTTTTAATGACAGCCAGTAAAGTGTTGCCCTTGCTGGGCTTGTAGCACGTACGGGAATCGAACCCGTCATTCCTCCGTGAAAGGGAGGCGTCTTAGCCGATTGACCAACGCGCCATCCGTGGAATTGGAGTGCAAATATACGCGTGTTTTCATTCACACCAAATTCTTTCTCACATATTTTTATTTACCCACCATCGCAGATATGATTCCAAGAAACTCAGCAGCCTTCAGTGAGGCACCGCCTATCAATCCGCCATCCACATCAGCACATCCAAACAGTTCTGCTGCGTTAGATGGCTTACAGCTTCCGCCATACAGTATTGGTGTCGCTGTGGCTGTTGCATCGCCATACGCAGCATTGAGGGTTTGCCGTATGTGAGCATGCATGTCCTGCGCCTGCTCTGTACTGGCAGTACGTCCGGTACCTATAGCCCATATTGGCTCATAAGCAATCACCACATGTTTCATCTGCTCTGCCGTAAGGTGATACAGTCCTGCTTTCAGCTGTGCTTCCACATACTGGTTCTGCGTCTGTTCATCCCTTACCTCAAGTGGTTCTCCACAGCAGAAAATCACCTCCAGTCCGTTTGCCAGTGCCAGATTTACTTTTTCCGCCAGCATAGCGTCGGTCTCTCCACAGTATTGCCGGCGCTCTGAGTGCCCTATTATCACATATGCCACTCCCGCACTATTCAGCATAGCAGCAGATACTTCTCCGGTATAAGCGCCGGCAGCCTCATGATGGCAGTTTTGCGCTCCTGATGCTACCTGCTCCTTACCTGCTATACCGGCAGATACCATTGCAATATGAGTAAACGGGGGTGCTATCACTACCGTATTATGCGGTGCCAGAGCCGGCATGCCGCCACATATTTCCTTTACAAGTACTTCCCCTTCCTGCAAGGTTAGATTCATTTTCCAGTTTGCTGCTACTATTTGCCTGCGCATGTGTGTTTTGTTCGTTTTATATAATTTACCCATTGAACATACGTCTGTAAACAGCAATAGTTTTGCCATTCACAGACGTAGCTGATTATTTAATCTGATTACTTTCCGGTAACTTTTTTGTACTCAGCGTCAAGTATTGTGTTGGCAGGTACTGCATGCCATTTCGTCTCATCTTCATCAAACTTCACTTTATCTATCTGCTCGCCCCCTGTCTTGTAATAGCTTATCTCCAGTATACGGTAAGCTTTTCTTTTAGTACTGAACTGTACCTTACGTTTACAGAATGCCAGCTTATCCAGTTCTTTCTTATTTACAGTGCGGGGGGCAGATGCTTTGAACTTTTCCCGGAAATCATCCAGTTTACCCAGCAGAGGTTTCAGGCGGTCCACAGCGGTCATCGTCTGAGTACTGGGGCTGTTTGTTACAGACATAATGTACCATTCCTCTATTCCATCATCAGACCTGCCAAGCTTATAGTTTTGGGCATTAACAAGTGTAGGCAATAGCAAAAGGACAAGGTAAAATACAATTCGCTTCATATCAGGGAGTTTTTATTTCACAAAAATAAAAAAACCTGATTCTTTATCAAACGAATAATATATCACATCACAGTTACCTGTACATCCATACCTGGCTTCACCTGCATAATACCGGTGGTAAGTATTGTATCGCCCTTGCTCAGTCCACTAATAATTTCTACTTTATCACTGGTACGGGCTCCGGTCCTCACCGGTATCATCTGTGCTTTTCCACCCCGTATCACTGCTACTACTTTCTCCCTGTTTGTAGGTATTACAGACTGAGAAGGCACCAGCAGCGCATCAGCATTTTCATCAAAAGGAACTATTATATGAGTAAATGCTCCGGGAGCCAATACATTTTGCCCGTTTTCTACTATTGCGCGCACCCGTACAGTTCTGGTGCTTGCATTGGCCATTGGCTCTACTGCCGATATTTTTGCCAGAAATGTATCCTGACTACCAGACACGGTGAACTGTACATCCTTCCCTGTGCTCAGTTCAGACCTGTATTGCTCCGGCACGTTAAAGTCCATTTTCAGCAAGTGCAGCTGCTGCAAGGTTGTTATCACAGTAGCAGGTGTTACCACAGCCCCCATGCTTACATTTCTGATTCCAGCCCTTCCGGTAAATGGAGCTACTATTGTTGTTTTGCGTAGCTGCGTCCCTGCATACTCTATATCTGCATCTATGCCGGCTATGGTGGTTACCGTAGTCTCATAATCCTGCCTGCTGATACCACCTATATTCAGCAGCTCTGCCTGCCTGTCTCTGATTTTTATCTGTAAATCCCTTTGTGCACGCAGCTTCTGCAGCTGTGCTTTTATATCTTCATTATACAGATTTACCAGCACCTGGCCCTGTTTTACTATAGAGCCTTCCTTGAAGGATATTTTCGTAATCCGCCCCTGCACCTCAGGCATCACACTCACCTCCTCATTGGGCAGCAAAGTACCGGTTGCAGCATAGTCTGTCTGAAAAATCTGCGGCATTACTATTATCCCCTCTGCATTCAGTATTCTAGGGCCTTTATTCTTTACGGGAGCTGTACCTTTGTTACCGTTACACGACACTAGTCCTGCCGTACTAAGTAAACAGGATAAAAAAAATATCGATAAGCCTGAACTTTGTCTCATTACCTCGGTTTAATCTTGCAATAGCAACAAAGATATCGTTGTTTGCAGCGCTTCCGACAAGGTTTGGGGTAAAGAGCCAAACATTAACGTACAATTAAATTATCTATATACGTTCGCCATAAGTACTGCATTACTGACATCATTCCACTTTGACTACATATGAAATTATCCATTATTACTCCCGAACATGATATTGTCAATGAATGCACAATAGTGACCGAATTGCTGCAAACCGGAGTTGATTATATTCATTTACGAAAACCCGGATACGACCTGCAAGCTCTTGTGAGCTATCTTAATCGTATTAACCCCATTTACCACCGGCACATCCTGGTTCATACTGCACATACAAATATTGCGGGGCAGTTTTCCGTAAAGGGGCTTCATCTGTCTGCCACATTACGTACTGATGATACTGTCAACAATATACGTCTGTCCTACCCTCAAGCGTTTTTGTCCACATCATTTCACTCATGGCATGAATTACTGGACAATGCTATGCCATTTAACCATTGCTTCATCAGCCCTATATATGATAGCGTATCAAAAGCTGGTTATAAGGGTATAATAGATGGTACGCAGTTGGCCTCTGTAAAAAGCAGACTACTGAAGAATGACCATGGAAATATACAAATCACTGCATTGGGAGGCATAACACCTGCAAACATCAGGCAGGTAAAAGAAAATGGATTTGACGGCGCTGCTGTACTGGGATATGTATGGCAGGCTGCGTCTCCTGTTATGGCCGCAGAGTTATTATTAAAATCTATGTAGTCACTTTAGTTATCCATAGCCAGCCTAAACCCTATATCCCAGCGGCTCACCCCGGGAGCATAATGGCTACGGTATACGGTACGGCAAACTTTATCATCTGTGAAGAAGGAACCACCACGTACCACCTTTTCCTCTCCTGTCTCTGGCCCCTTAGGGTCTACAGCATCAATCGTAGTACGGTAATATTCAGGGTCATACCAGTCAGTACACCACTCCATTACGTTACCCGACATATCATATAATCCCAGCTCATTAGGCTCTTTCTGCCCTACGGGATGCGTTGCTCCCCTCGATTTACCATACCAACCTACGGTTACAAGCTTGTTGCTCCCTGCATAGCGGTAATTGCCGGAATATTTTCCGCCCCTGGCTGCAAACTCCCACTCAAGTTCAGTAGGCAGTCTGTAGCTTTTTCCCGTTTTTTCGTTCAGGCGGCGTATAAATTCCAGCACTTCCTCATAGCTCACCTTTACCACAGGGCAGTCATTACAATCTTTATTTGCATAGTCCACACCCACATACGCTTCCGGCAACATACCCATCAGGAGCTTCCATTGCCCCTGGGTTACCTCATATTTACTTATTGAGAAACTGGAAACGTTCACTCTGTGAACCGGCTTTTCGTTGTCAAACTCCGGGTCGTTATATTTACTGTCGTCGGACCCTCTGAAGAAGTTGCCTCCCTTTATATACACCATTGGCATATTAAGCGTACTGGTTTGTCCGTAAGCTAGACTGGAACATATCAGAACTGCAAGTGACAAAAATTTCTTCTTCATAATGCTATTAATCCTCAATTTGTTTAACAAAACTATACCCGGATGCGAATATACAATCATTGCAGGTGACACCAAAACAAGCCTCACCATCAGTCATATGTTATACCTGGCATATATACTTATGGTCCTGCTACATCTATCCGCTCCACTTTGGATATTCCTTCCAGAGCCCCCAGTTTATTGCAGAACACATTAAGCTCCTCGCGGTCATGTACATACACCATAATTGTACCCTCAAAAAAGCCATCTTTAGAATCTATGCTTATAGATCTCATGTTCAGCCGCAACTCACCCGATATTACATTGGTTATCTTCTGTATCACCCCTACATCATCCAGCCCTGTAATGCGCACACCGGTAAGGAATGATATCTCTTTATTTTTAGCCCATTTGGTTTTCACCACACGGTGTCCATAATTCGCCAGCAGTCGCGATGCGTTAGGGCAGTCTGTCCTGTGTATTTTCAGTCCTTCTCCCGACGTCACAAAACCAAACACATCATCACCGGGTATTGGCTGGCAGCAGTTTGCAAGCTTATAAAGTATCTTGTCTGAACTCTCACCAAATATAATAAGCTCTACTCCTTTACCATGCTTTTTCTTCAGCAGTTCTTCATCTGCCAGCTCTTTAGTATCATTTCTTATCTCTCGGGATGGGTGCTGCAGTTTATCTCCATATACAGAGAAGCCCTTCAGCTCATCAAGGTCTACATTACCTACAGCTATCGCATAATACAGGTCCAGCGGAGACGACTTCCTGAAGTGTTGCACCAGCTCATTGACATTGTGCTGTGACATGGAAGTATTAAGCGTTTCCAGCTTACGCTTCAGCTGTGCTTTACCTTCTTCTGCCTTTTTACGCTTTGCTTCCTTCAGATGGTTCTTTACACCCGACCTTGCCTTAGCTGTTATTACAAACTTCAGCCAGTCTTCCGAAGGGTGTTGTTTCATTGATGTGATTACTTCTACCTGGTCTCCGCTTTTCAGCTGATGACTCAACGGCACAAGGCGGTGATTCACTTTTGCTCCTATACACCGCATTCCCAGCTGGGTATGAATATCAAAGGCAAAGTCAAGTGCCGTTGCAGCTTTGGGCAGTACCCGCATTTCTCCTTTGGGGGTATATACGTAGATTTCTTCTGTGAAAAGATCAAGTTTAAAATCTTCAATAAAATCCAGTGTATCAGTATTAGGGTCGGTAAGTACTTCCCTCAAATGCTCCAGGAAGCTATCCAGCTTGCTTTCCTGACTGGATGATGTGCCCTCTTTGTATTTCCAGTGTGCTGCAAGACCTTTCTCTGCTATCTCATTCATTCTGGCTGTACGTATCTGTACTTCCACCCATCTGCCGCCATGGCCCATAACAGTAGTATGCAACGCTTCATATCCGTTCCCTTTGGGACGACTCAGCCAGTCGCGCAGCCGTTCAGGATTCGGATGATATATGTTTGTTATAATGGAGTATATTTTCCAGCAATCTTCCTTTTCCCGCTCCTGTGGCGACTTCAGAATAATGCGGATTGCAAATATGTCATACACTTCCTCAAATGCCACCTGTTTGGTACGCATCTTATTCCATATAGAGTGTATGGCCTTCGGCCTGCCAAATATCGTAAAGTCGAATCCCAGGTTAGAAAGTTCCTCTTTTATGGGCTTTATAAACTCGTTAATATATCGGGTACGTTCACGCTGTGTTTCTTTAAGACCTCTTACAATATCCTGATAAATTTCCGGTTGCGTGTACTTAAGTGCAAGGTCCTCCATCTCAGACTTTATCTCATACAGCCCCAGTCGGTGAGCCAAAGGAGCATAGATATAAGTGGTTTCAGAGGAAACTTTCAACTGCTTTTCCCTGCTCATGCTTTCAAGCGTACGCATATTGTGCAGCCTGTCTGCCAGCTTTATCAGTATCACCCGTGGGTCCTCGGCAAGTGTCAGTAATATCTTCCTGAAGTTTTCTGCCTGCTCTGTAGTATCACCATGCATATCCACTACGTTGGATATTTTGGTAAGCCCGTCTATTATTCTTGCAACATTATTATTGAACTCCCGCCCTATATCCTCAAGAGTTATCTCGGTATCTTCTACAGTATCATGTAGCAGTGCACATATGGCTGATGTAACCCCCAGCCCTATCATTTCTACTGCTATCCTTGCCACTGCTATGGGGTGCAGGATATATGGCTCCCCCGATTTCCTCCGGGTATTCTTGTGAGCCTCTACCGCCATCTCAAATGCATGACGAAGAAGTGCCTTATCTCCTTTTTTGATATTGGACTTCAGTGCGCGGAGAAGTGCCCGGTACTCGCGCAGAATCAGTTTCTTTTCCTCTTCCTCAGTCTTATCATACACAACAGAGGGAACCAACGGCTTGCTATCCATATATTAAATCACTGCAATCCTAAAAGTAATGACTGTAACCCTCTCAACCAAAAAAGTATGAATTATACAACATCTTATTATTCCTGCCAATATCCTTACACATCACCCTGAATAAACATCGGCGACCATTTTAAGTATGGCCGCCGATGCAATTGACTTTTTCGAATATCTATTACTGCTCCATCACAAAATGCAGCGTCTGCTTACCCTCACTCAGGTGCAGGGTCAGCATGTACATGCCATTGGCAAGGCTGCCGTCCATCAGCACCTGTGCATCCACCATGCCATTGCTCACATGCAGGCTGCCACGGTATACCACCTGTCCCAGCATGTTCGTGATGTCTACCTGTACATCGCCGCTCACTTTGCCGCCCACACTGCCCCGTACCGTGAACCGGCCACGGTTCGGGTTCGGAAGCAACCGCAGGTCCGCAACATCCGTAGCCGTGCTGCCCGCACTCAGTGCCGTAGTGGTTATGAACACCCAGTCGTGCGTGCCTATGTTATGACAGACACCACTGCTCGTTACCATACACGTCACAGAGTCGTAGTCGTTGAAGATATATGTGAACGTATTGCTCGTAGCGCCCGATACCGGATAACCGTTCACCTTCCACTGATACATCGGTGATGGTCCTGCATCCGTAGCTACCGCTATCAGCGTCACCGGCATACCTGCCGTTACCGACAGTCCCGGCTCCGGATATATCGTCACATGTGGCAGCAGCAGCGCATCCACGCTCAGCGTCACATCCGCACTCCATGCCGTATCCGTCAGGCGGCAGCGGTAGTCGCTCACCAGCCTGTAGCCCAGCACATCCCCGTCATCAGGGCTGTACGTATAGCTTACGCCCGTACTCACCATGCTGCCGTTCAGGTACCACTCATAGGCCGGTGCATTACCGCCATACTCAGGTACTGCCGTCAGCGTTACCGGGGTCGATTCACATACCGTATCATTGGGGCTGATGCTCACTCCTGCATACGGTACCGCCTGTGGCAGTACCGTCAGGGTCTTACTGCCCGTTGCTGTTGCTGTTGTCACACAGTGCTCATCGCTGGTCATCGTCACCGAGGCCACATCCCCATCCGCAGGGATGAAGCTGTACGTACCACCCACGGCTACCGTCACACCGTTCACACGCCATACATAGGTCGGCGCTGTGCCGCCATGTACCGGTACCGGGGTCAGGGTCACTACCTCTCCCGGACAGACACTGTCCGCAGGGGCCGCGCCTATCGTTACCGATGGCAGCGCAGGGCTGTTCACAATCACTGTCGCACTGCCCGCCATATTGCGCTGGCAGCCGCTCGTGGCATTCGTAGCCTGTACCGTATACATACCGCTCACCGTCATACCGCCGAAGTCCAGCGCAAAGCCGCTGCCCGCCAGATAGCCCGTAGCCGTAGCGCCGCGGTACAGCACATAGCTTACACCCGGCTGTGAGCCGTCCAGTCCTACCGGTACCCCCGCATCTCCGGCACACATACTGCCGCCGCCCGTTACATTATATACCACCGGCAGCGGTTGTACCGTTACCGACTTCGTCGTTATACAACCTCCGATGCTCATCGGATACTGATACGTGATCGTTGCCACACCCAGAGATACCGGCATACCGGTCACGGTGCTGTCGGTGATACCTGCCAGTGTCACTACCGATGGGTTGCTTACACTCCATGTACCGCCATGTGAGGCTGTCATATAGGCCACAGGGGCGCCCTCACAGATGTGCGGATTACCCATAATAGGGGCCGGGGTCGGGTTCACCGTTACCAGCGCACTGACCTCACAGCCCGTAGCGCCTATCACATAACGTATCGGGGCCAC
>JAUIBA010000028.1 GCA_030427635.1 Bacteroidia bacterium | reverse complement strand
TCGCTTTTTTTTGAAGTAACCATAAAGCAAAGAAGTTTATTGAAACTAATTTCAATAAACTTCTTCCAAAATCAATGCAGTAAAGGGTTACAGCAGATTTTACCAACCATTTTTGGCCTATATATCTTAAACACGAAGGGTAATTGTTATACGCCGCTCAGGAGACCGGGAGCCGTGATATGGAGACTACCCCACAATAGAGGACGTACACTATGTCTGTGTGTTTAGTAGGGAAATACGATTAGCAGGGCTCATAGTGAATTTAGTTGCCTGCTGTTAGATATGATTCAATAGAGTTTGCAGTTTCAAACTCAAAAATCTCACCAAAATTGAATGCAATATTTGATAATTCTTCGCGGCTTAATATGCCTTCATTTATCAATTTTGTAAAGTTAGCGTTGGCATATTGAACCATAAATTTATTATTACTCGTATGATGCCACGATATAAAGGCGCAAACGTACATAAGGTTATCTTCATAGTTGTCTCTTTTTTCTTTTTGATTTCTTATTAAGGATATCAAATAGCTTATTTCAAGACAAACAATTGAATGGATCTGGCTAGTAAAACATCTCTTGCATATCGAGTATATATTATCATGTGTAGCATCAAATTTTCGTAAAACTTCAATTATTCGCCTTATCATTGATACTCTTTCATATCGTAACACATTGGGAATTAGGTTGTTGAGGAGCTTTACAGTGCAACTCGAATCATAATCTTTAAGTAGCTTTTTTGAATATGCCCTCTGTATAATATCGCATATGGAAAATATTTGAATTGTATTATATTCGCTTAGAGTGCCATCCTCAGTAATTGATTGTATAAGTACACTGTCAAGTAGTTTTGACAACTGTTCTCCATCATAATGTTCATTCATATTTTTTGTAACATGTTTGACTATTTGAGTGATACCATCTAACAAAATTGCTTTGTTTCCTCCGGAGGAAAAGGAACGTCCCAACTCAGAAAATTCTTCTATAATACAATTGTCAATTTTTTTAACCTTATCATATTTTTCAATAACTAATTTTACTAATATTCTTACAACTTCCTTTCTTACATCTTCTTTTTTAAAGACAAAATCGATAAAATATCGGTAGGTGTAAACACAATAGTATACTAGAAAAAATAAGCAAATAAAGTAATAAATTATTATTATAGTATTTTTATAGCAATATGAATCAACAATGAAATTTTTTATAATGAATATTATTCCATGATTGCCAAATATTACCAAGCAGACTAATAGTAAATTTTTAAAAAGTGAGAATTTCCGTAAATGTTGTGTGCTACTATATTTTCCATATAGTTCTCGGATATCTTCTGGTAGAAACGTTTGAAAAAAGAGAATTGGAATACTCAATAAAAAAATAAAAAGAGTAGAAATCACACTTAATAAAGTAGATATCCAATTCGGATCAAGAATGCTTACGTAATCGCAGCTGCTATGCATGAAACTGTTCTATAAAACTTTTGAATTGACGGTTAGTCTTCACTTCCCTTTTTTGCCGAAATTGTTTTTGTGTTACCCCAAATGTTTCTATAATTTCGTTTATATCAGTCCACCTCTCATTTGTATATATTGCGACCTTGGGCATCTTTGCTTGTTTCGTTTCATATATCAACTCTATTAACTGTAATCCCAATCTGTTGATATACTTTTCATTTGGGATAAAGTCGTCACAATCTTTTATCCGAATATCAATGATGAATACGTCATATTCAATTTCTGGATATAAGATTTCAGCAGTAGCATCGCATATATTGTCGACTATCTTTACTTCATATTTGTTGCATGCAATTAAACAACTTAATCTGTCAGGTAACATATCTTCTGTTTCTTCTTCTATCCATAAGAGTCTAATTGTTTTCATAGTTTGTTTTTTTTAATTTAATTTTAACTGTAGTTATAAAAGCTTTTGAAAAATCATCATTCGCATTAAAATTCATTGGAACTGAAGTTACTTTTATTTCACCTCCGTATTGCTGAACAATTTTTTTGGTGTACCACAACCCAATCCCAGAACCTGGTCTAGCTCGGTCAGACGATTTGCGTCCCCTATAACCAAAATTAAATATAAGATCATTTTCAAGTTCGATTTTTGTAATAGGAACACCTCTATTTTCAATCTCAATAAGTATTTCTTTAGCATTTTGGTATAATCTTATATCAACCCATGACGCTTTGTCTTCTGCTTTTACCCACGAATACTTTACCGCATTATGAATGACATTATATAAGGCCCCATATAGAAGCCGTTCATTTGCCATGTATGTTATGCTGTCTATACTGTTATTCATTTGAATAACAATTTTTCTAGTTTTTGTTAGGCTGTCCAATGATCTTATTATTGATCGAATGATATCAACAACGTTGACGCTATAATTATCTTTATTGCTATTTGTTTTCTCATTGAGGCCTAAAGACAGAGCTTCTTTTAACATGTCTGTATCAAGCAACATTTCGTCTAGCTCATTTGCAACTGATGTTAATGTCAATATGCGGGTTAATTTCAATATTTGGTCGATCTCACTAGTGACAATTCGCATTGTCTCTCTTGATAAAAGATCTGTTTTGACCTCTCTGTAAATGGTATCTTTAATGAGTAGGGTTTGCTCACGATAAAAAGCGGAGGCTGTTTTTATTCCTCTATTCTTCATTTCACCACATTTGTCAATTCTATTCATTACAGAATCTATCGTTGTTTGATTTAATACTCTCTTTTCGAGTCCAATTTTAAAAAAAGTACTCAATGAACTTTTTAAGCCAGTAATCGCATTGGCTAGTTTGTTAGCCGTGTCATTAATTAGATTTTTATTTTCTGCTTCTAACTCACCGCATTGTTCACTCATAATTGCCTGAAGGCTATCCCTTATAGTAACTGACTGTGCAGAATATGAATGTAAAAAGCTTGCGAAGTCCTTTTCCCATTGCGAAAATTTTCGTTGGATGTCATTCGTAACATCATAAATAGCACCTACTCTACCTATTACAACGCGCTCATTGCTTCGTTGTTCTTCAATAGATTTAACATTTACAATAATATCCTTAATGTCATTATCTACTGTTTTAATTTGAATCATGTAGTTCTTTAGTATAGACTTGTTATGGTTCGCTTCGATAAGCTTCTTGCGAAAATCTGTGTATGAGTTTATGTCAACATGTAAGTCTTTCATGTTTATTCCTTCGCACTCAGAAGAATCTTTCAATCCGATAATTTCTGCAAATGCTCTGTTGGCACTAAGAATTTTGTCGCTTTGTCCCTCACTAATAACATAATATAGACCAATTGGAACGTCTGAAAGAATGCTGTCAAAAGTTATATCCTCAATGCTAGCTTTACATCTGATAATATTGTCTTCCTCAAAGAGCTCTCTAAATATATTAAGATTGCCAATGAATGGAGATTTATTCTTTCTGATAAACTTTACCTCTCTATTCAGTATACTTTCTTTTTCACGAAGCTCATGCAAGATATTGTGATAGTCATCTTTATAATAGAAAATTGACTCTGCTATAATTTCTTCAGAATCAACATAATTGAACTGATCTCGGAATTTTTTGTTATTATAGGAAATCCGTCCAAATGAATTGATTTCAAAAATACAAGACGGAATCAATTCTTCAATCTCTCTGAAACGTTCAAATTCGGTAATTTCAAACATCAAGCATAGACATCCCAAATACAATCCTGCTTTGTTGAAATATGGCTTGGCGAAATACCTTACACTTATTTTTCTGTTTTCGATTAAGAACTCTAGTGTTTGATTATACTGCCAATCACCATGTTTTGTATTGTTTAGTTTTTTAATGACAATTCCACGTTCGTTTTTGTCTAAATAAAATTCTTTGATGGATGTTCTATTTACATTCGGATTTATGGAGAACAGATTGTTTGCTTTTTGGTTGGCTCTGACAATGACTCCTTCGCTTGAACTGATAAACACAGACATTGGCAAGCTTTCAAATTTTTTGAAATCTGGTGTCGCATTTTTAAGAAGGGCCTTTTCAAATTTGTCGGGATGCATATCGCATAATATTAATAGAAAATACAGTTAACCGAAATATACACTAATAAATATAGATAAAATAAAAAACATAAAGCTCATAAGTGTACAAATACTGTCTCTTTAATTGTTGAATTGCGTCGTATTTTTAAGTTTTCATGTTGACATGCAGTTAGTGATTGTATGAAAAAGGGAATTCTGTGAAGGTAAGCGATATCGCTACAGTGTTATTCAATTGCTGTTTGCTGCTTGTGCCATGCCGGGTTTTGGCTATACCGGTAAGACATAAGGCAATGCACAAAATTGTGAGTAGTTTTTTCATAGTGGTTTGAGTCTGGAAGGAGCGTATGTTTTAGTAACAGTTTCATTTTTTATGGCTGTCTTCACTGATACAATAAACGAAATTATCCTTTAACCTAATACACCATTATACTAAAACCATCCGGCATGTGTGGTGATTATACAACACATCAGTTATTCAGTGCGCCTGCGGCTACCCATTTTTTCACCTGTGTTATCTGGCAGTCAGATAGTTTGGTGCCGCCCTTTGGCATGGGGTTGTAGCCTGCCGCGTGCGATATGTCGCCTATCAGATTGCCGTTGACAGCAGCGTCCTTTACGCTGCTGTAGTCGTTAAGCGAGCCGCCGGGTTCGGTGGCTGCAAAGTGGCAGCCCACGCAGTACGATTGCATCAGTGGCGCTATGGCGCCGCTATAGGTATAGTTGTTGGTATCGCATGTGTTAGTGCTGCAGGCAGTACCCCCATCTATAGCGCCGCCCAGTATCCAGCGCTTTATAAGGCTTACCGATGCCGCAGACAGGGCGGGTGCATCGCGTGGCATGAAATCTTCACCCGTAGCTGTGGTAATGGATTTGTAGATATCGCTGGCGGCGGGGTTGCCGGGGTATATTCCTTTCTTTACAATGTTGGCATAATTGTCCAGTACATAACCCTCTTCATGAGATGCCGCATCGTGGCAGCCACTTTTAGCACAGTTACTCTGAAATATGGGGAGTATATCCCGTTCAAAACATATGTCAGGGTCGCCGGTACGCTGGTCTTCCGGCAGTACATAGGGCTGGTGTACGCAGGAGTCTGTAGCCATAATAGCAGTAAGCATTGCCAGTACTATCAGTACTATTACCGGAGACTTTTTTCTCATAACAGCGTTTTTTTGTTACTGCAAGTTAATGATTTCAGTATGGATTGTATAGTGTAAAATATGTTGCTGGTATCTCCTGTAAAATGTAATAATGCCTGCGGGGCTGCACAAACGCACCAGGTGTATGCTAGTACTGTTCAAACCAGTCGAACTTATTGTGTATAATGTTGTCTTTCTCTTTCTTCAGGTATTCCAGATAGAGGCCCGCAGCAGCTGAGAATTTTTTGTTCTTCTGCCATATAAGATGCCAGTGGGTGCGTATGGGGAATTTCTTTACCGGTATTATCTGCAGCTCGTTATTACTGAGTTCATTCTTAATGCCTATGAGCGGCATTATAGAAGAACCCAGACCTGCTATTACAGCCTGTTTCACCGCTTCATTGGAGGTAAGCTCCATCTTTTTCAGAACGGGTATTTTATTCTCCTGTACAAATCGTTCCATCACCATTCTTGTGGCAGATCCCTGCTCCCGGTATATAAGCGGCAGCTTATCAAAAATCGTGTTGTCGTAGGCTTTTTTCCTGAATTCATTTTCGCGGTTAGCCACCAGGAAGAGTTTGTTCTGCATGAGCTTTATATAGTTCACGGCAAGTGTATCAGGCAGTACGGAAACAAGAGAAAAGTCAACCTCATTCCGCTCCAGGCTTTCAATGACTTTTGCTTTGTTGGTAACATCCATTAGTAACTCCACACCGGGATGCAGTTTCAGAAAGTCAGTAAGAAAGTAGGGCATCACATATTTGCCGGTAGATACTATAGAGATTTTTATTCTGCCGGTTAGCTGCCCCAGATGTGCATGTGTCTTGTAGTTGAGCGTATTTACACCTTCCAGTATCTGCTCGGCAGTTGCTGCTATTTCCCAGCCGAAGTCGGTGATGTACAGCTGCCTGCCTACTACTTCAGTAATAGGTATTTCAAACTGGTCCTGAAAATTTTTCAGCTGTATGGAAACTGCCGGCTGGGTAAGATGCAACTCTTCTGCTGCCTTGGTTATGCTTCCTGTCTGCGTCACTTTCAGAAATATCTTCAGCTGGTGCAGTGTGTAATTCATAAATAATGTTTATGGTTTGTATATTAAAGTTAAATAAAAATTTATGAGTCTGTCAATAGACATTTGCACCATCAACAAACAAAGCAGTATATGTTCGAAAATCTTAAAATAGGAATTCTGGGAGGCGGCCAGCTGGGAGCCATGTTACTGAGGTATGCTATTGATTTCGGTCTTGATGTAGCTGTGATGGATAAGAGCACATACTCTCCCTGTGCCAGGTATAGCGCCTCATTTACGTGTGGCGACCCAATGAGTTTTGATGATGTGGTAAGGTTTGGTAAGGAGCTGGATATTGTTACTATAGAAAAGGAGGCTGTAAACATTGATGGGTTACGCAGGCTCAGGGATATGGGTGTAAAAGTTTATCCATCGCCCGAAACACTGGAGATCATACAGGACAAATATGTACAGAAAGAGTTTCTGAAAGAGCATAACATACCTGTAGCCATGGGATGGCTGGTAGCCGACAGGCAGGAGCTCATGAGTCATGCAGATAAGCTACCGGTAGTGCTTAAAAAATGTACGCAGGGATATGATGGGAAAGGGGTGTTGATGCTAAGAACAGTAGAGGATCTTTCGACGGCATTTGATGAACCATGTGTGCTGGAAGAGATAGTAGATGTAAAGCAGGAGATATCCGTAATCGTATCAAGAAATGAGAGTGGTGTAATAGAGTGTTATGACCCTGTGCTGATGATATTTGATAAGCAGAGAATGCTGCTGGATTTTCAGATATGCCCGGCAGGGCTGGACGAGGAGACGGCTATAAGAGTATGCAGTCTTGCTACCAGAGTAGCAGAAGCGGTAGACCTCACCGGCATCATGGCTGTAGAAATGTTTATAGCAGGTAATGGCAAAATATATGTCAATGAACTGGCGCCACGGCCGCATAACAGTGGGCACCATACAATAGAGGCCGCTAAAACATCCCAGTTCGAACAGCAGCTGCGGGTAATTCTTGGATTGCCAATGGGCAGTGCACAGACCGTATCTGCATCTGTGATGATGAATATACTGGAGCCGGCTGCTCACAGAAAGCATGCAATAACAGAAGCACTGAAAACAATACTATGCACCAATGATGTGCACCTGCACTGGTATGGTAAAAAAGGAGGCATGGAAGGGCGCAAGATGGGGCATATAACCATTACAGATATTCAGCGGGAAGAAGCAATTTCAAAGTCAGTAATAATCAAACATCTTTTAAAAGAAAGCTATGCATAAAAAGGTAGGTATAATAATGGGCAGCAGCTCTGATGCGCTCATAATGAGTCCCGCAGCTATAGTGCTGGAACAAATGGGAATTGAGTATGAATTTGTAGTAGTATCTGCACACCGCAGTCCTGACTATATGTATGAATACGCCCGCGCGCTGGAGGAGCGGAACATAAGCATCATAATAGCAGGCGCAGGTGGTGCAGCGCACCTGCCGGGAATGATGGCCGCGCTCACTACAGTACCTGTAATAGGCGTTCCTGTAAAGTCTTCAAACTCTATAGACGGATGGGATTCACTGCTCTCTATAGTACAGATGCCGAATGATGTACCTGTAGCTACAGTAGCGGTGAATGCTGCACATAATGCCGGTATACTGGCAGCGCAGATACTGGCAGTTTCTAACGAGCAGATAAAGAAGAAACTTAATGAACTAAAGGAGGCAAACAGACAAAAAGTAAAACAGCAAAACATTGATTTAACCATAAAAAACAAACGATGAACGATCAGGTAACATTATCACAGAAGCAGCATGCTGACACTAAGATTTCAACTGTAACAAAGATTACAGTAGCACATGGCGATGGCATAGGCCCTGAAATAATGGATGCTACACTGCGCATACTTCATGCGTCTGGTGCCAGGCTGGAGACAGAAGAAATAGAAATAGGGGAGAAGGTGTATCTGAGTGGCAATACTTCAGGTATCGGCAATCAGGCATGGGCATCACTGAGAAATACAAGAGTATTTCTGAAAGCGCCTATCACTACTCCTCAGGGTGGTGGATACAAGAGCCTTAATGTGACTGCCAGAAAGGTGCTGGGGTTGTATGCCAATGTACGACCCTGTGTTTCCTATCATCCCTTTGTTCATACAAAGCATCCTGTAATGGATGTGGTGATTATCAGAGAAAATGAGGAAGATCTGTATGCAGGTATAGAGCACCAGCAGACTGATGAGGTAGTACAATGCCTGAAACTCATATCAAGACCCGGCACTGAGAAAATAGTAAGGTATGCCTTTGAGTATGCCCGGGCTTACGGACGCAGAAAGGTGACCTGCTTCACAAAGGATAATATCATGAAGATGACGGATGGTATTTTCCACAAAATATTTGATGAAATAGGTAAGGAGTATCCTGAAATAGGAAAAGAACACTGGATAGTAGATATAGGTGCTGCTAAACTAGCAGAAACACCGGAGGTGTTTGATGTAATAGTAATGCCCAACCTTTATGGGGACATACTGAGTGATGTAGCAGCACAGATTACCGGCTCTGTGGGGCTGGCAGGTAGTGCCAATATAGGGGCCGGGTTTGCCATGTTTGAGGCTATACATGGTTCTGCACCTGATATTGCTGGTATGAATAAGGCCAACCCTTCAGGGCTGATACTGGCAGCAGTGCAGATGCTGGTATATATAGGGCAGGCCGATGTGGCAGAAAAAATACACAATGCCTGGCTCAGAACAATAGAAGATGGTGTGCATACCGGAGATGTCTACAACGAAGCTGTATCAATGGAGCGTGTAGGAACACAGGAGTTTGCCAATGCAGTTATTGTACGTCTTGGGCTGAAGCCACAGCAGCTGCCTGCTGTGAGTTATATGAATGGCAGCAAATCATTCGACATAAAACCCCGCGATATAGCACCGGCCGTAAGGGAGCTGGTAGGTGCAGATATATTCCTCTGCTTTAAAGAAAAAGACCCTGAGGTGCTGGCATCTCTCCTCAAAGATATCAATGTAAGTGGCATGCAGCTGCAGATGATTACCAACAGAGGTACTAAAGTATGGCCTAACGGGTTTCCTGAAACATACTGCACCGACCACTGGCGATGCCGGTTTATAAGAACACCGCAGCAGGGAGTAAGTAATCAGGCGGTAATAGATCTGATGCAGAAGATACACAACAGAAGACTTGAGGTGATAAAGACTGAGCATTTGTACCTGATGGATGGCAAGCCGGCTTTTAGTGCAGGGCAGGGGCAGTAACACCATAGTGCTACCATTGTACAAGGCATCATATTTTACTTCCGGAGTGTACCATGTCATATTGCTTCCGGGATAGTATGCCGGCAGGTAGCTGTGCAATTATCCGGCATGGCTACCTGCTTCTCATTTTCAATACCAGTTTATTTATGAACAGCAATCTGCTTATCAGTAACATTACCAACCCTACACTACTATTCTTTGTCCTCGGTATCCTTGCCAGCCTGTTAAAAAGTGATCTGGAAATACCTAAGTCTTCTTCAAAATTCATTTCTATTTATCTGCTGTTTTCCATCGGCTTTAAGGGTGGGCAGGAGCTTACGCACAGTACTTTTGATAAGGATATAATAGTTGCGCTGGCGGTGTGCATGATATTTGCTGCAGCTGTGCCGGTATATACCTTTTTCATACTGAAGCGTAAGCTGACTGCAGAAAATGCCGGCGCTATTGCCGCCACCTATGGCTCTGTAAGTGCAGTGACATTTGTTACCGCATCCATTTTTCTGGATAGTATGAATGTGCATTACGGAGGTCATATGGTAGCTGCCATGGCATTGATGGAGGCTCCTGCCATTATGATAGGGGTAGTGCTTATGAGGCGGTATGGCACATCAGGCGCAAAGACTGACCTGAAAAAAATACTGCATGAATCACTTACCAATGGCTCTGTTTTTATTATAACCGGCAGCCTTATTATCGGGCTGATATCTGATGCCAAAGGGGCAGAAGGTATAAGGCCCTTCACTACCGATATTTTCAAAGGCTTCCTTTCAATATTTCTTCTGGAAATGGGCATGATTGCTGCAAAGCGTTTTGCTGCATTCAGGAAGTATGGTTTGTTTATGACAGCATTTGCAGTAATTATTCCTCTGGTTAACGGGCTGCTGAGTGTATGCATCACCGGCTGGCTGGGGCTGCCGGATGGAGAAAGGTTGCTGATAGCAGTACTGGCATCCAGTGCCTCTTATATAGCTGTGCCGGCGGCCATGAAGCAGGCCGCACCCGAGGCAGATGCCGGATTATACATACCCATGGCACTGGGTATTACTTTCCCTTTGAATATTACGCTGGGCTTGCCCTTGTATTGGGGTGCGATACAATATTTCGTTGCATAGCTGTGTCTCGGGTTTCATGGGTAGCATTCTGCGTGTGATATTTTGAAGCGCGAGACAGACAATGCTGTATAGTTTGCTAAATTGTCTCCGGCTCTTTTGGTACAATATTTGCAGGACTAATAGCATTATTTTATCCAATACCCGATATACACGCTTATGAAGCCAGTTTATTACGCACTTATTACAGCAGCGCTATTTGTGTCTGTACTCTCATGCTCCAAACAAAAACAGCCCAGCTATGATGAGCTGGCTAAGAAGTCCACAAGGATACTTACTGCAGGGTATTACGGTGATGAGTTTACAGACCTGAGTACCTTTTTTTATATAACCACCGAAAATAGATTTGATACCTCATATGTTCCCGTTGTTATCTGGGATTTTGGAGATGGGACAACGGTACAAGGTAAAAAAGAGGAGTATCATACATATACCCAACCCGGCGACTACAAGGTAATGGTGCGCGCCGATAATGATACGGCTTATATAGAACGGCATGTTATAGCATGGCCCACTTCTTCTTATACTGCTTTGGCTGCCAGAAGCTCTCAGATGTGGAAGGTAGAGGCCGTTCATGGCTCCGTACTGGATTTTCCATTTATTACGTCGCGTACACCCAGTGACACCACATTTGAGATAGATGTGCCCGTAATTGTGGACAACGATGCCCGTGTTTCATTGCGCTTCCCGGATAGGACCAGACGTTTTATACTGACCCGTGTGGTTGCTGCGGACAACACCCTTATTTTCGAAGAGTTTCCGAGTAGGGAACGAAAACTCTCGTTTAACTATGTTTATGGCAATATGGAATATATTGTAGACAGAAATCAAGGAAAAGAAGCTGAGTTTGTGCGCATGCGTACATTGTAGATGATACTCCATACGCCAGGCTGCAAACCCTGTAAGCAGTGGTAACATTCTCTATCTTTGACAGACAATATTTCCTTCACTTATGCGCATTCTGTGTCTCATCCTTATATGCCTGCTGTCCTATAGCGTGCAGGGGCAGTCACTGATAGTGGGTACGTTTAATCTGCGGTATAATAACAGTGCAGATACCGGTAATCTGTGGGCAGACAGAGCGCCTGTTGTAGCAGGGCTTATACGTTTTCATCAGTTCGATATACTGGGGACACAGGAAGGTCTTGAGTCACAGCTTAATGATATGACTGCTGCGCTACCTGAGTATGCCCGTTATGGGGTGGGGCGGGATGATGGTAAGGAGGCGGGAGAGCATGCTGCGCTGTTTTTCAGAAAGGAGCGATTTACCTTAGAGGATAAGGGCGATTTCTGGCTGTCTGAGACGCCCCGCAAGCCATCAAAAGGCTGGGATGCAACATGCTGCAAACGCATATGCTCATGGGTAAAGCTGCACGACAGGCTGTCGGCAAAGGATGTGTGGGTGTTTAATGCACATTATGACCATCAGGGCGTGCAGGCCCGGGACGAGAGCAGCCGGCTGATATTAAAACAGATAAAGGCTATTGCCGGAGATGGTATGGTACTCTTTATGGGCGACCTTAATGGCGGGCATACCAGTACATGGTACAAAAGCATTGCTGCATCGGGGCTGCTGAAAGATACTTATACACTGGCGGCACATCCCTATGCACACAATCCTACCTTTCAGGCATTTGGCAGGCAGCTACAGGGGAATGAGATAATAGACCACATCTTCATTTCAGGGCATTTTACTGTAAGCCGCTGGGGCATACTCAGCGACAGCTATCATGGTAAGTATCCTTCCGATCACTTTCCTGTACTTGCAGCTTTGGCGTATAAATAGAGGGCGCAGGCCGGATACTGTTATAGCTTATACCACTGATTGCCAAATGTTGGGTATATTTGGAGTTGTTTTTTGCAATACCAGATTATGGACCAGATTAACGATAAGCTGCCTAATGCCGAGAACCCGGAATCCCTTCTCGACCTTCATCTTACAGAAGCCAAAACCACGGCTGCGGGTTTTCCTGCGGTTATATCCTCTGCAAAGCATGTCTTTGGTGAGATGGATGTGGCACGGGGTATGAAGGCACTGCTGGCCCTTAACCAGAAAGATGGATTTGACTGTCCCGGCTGTGCCTGGCCCGACCCTGACGGTCACCGCTCTAAGGTGGCTGAATATTGCGAAAATGGCGCAAAAGCCATTGCAGAGGAAGCTACTACCAAAAAGCTCACTGCCGACTTCTTTCGCGACAACTCTGTATATGAACTGGCGCAGCTCAATGATTATCAGATTGGGAAGAAAGGCCGTATAGCACAGCCTATGTACCTGCCTGAGGGTGCTACGCATTATCAGCCCATATCGTGGGATGATGCCTTTACTAAAATAGCGCAAAAGCTGAATTCGCTGGCGTCGCCAGATGAAGCTATATTTTACACATCAGGCCGTACCGGCAATGAGGCGGCATTTATTTACCAGTTGTTTGCCCGTGAGTATGGCACCAACAATCTGCCCGACTGCTCCAATATGTGTCATGAGTCCAGTGGCGTGGCCCTCATAGAGTCGGTAGGTATAGGTAAGGGTTCTGTAAAGCTGGAGGATTTTGGCAAGGCTGAAGTTATCTTCATTCTGGGGCAGAACCCGGGTACGAATCACCCCCGTATGCTGAGTGCGCTGCAGGAGGCAAAGGAGAATGGCGCTACGATTATATCTGTAAATCCGCTGCCGGAAACAGGACTTATCAGCTTTAATAATCCGCAGACGGTAAAAGGTGCGCTGGGTATTAAAGCCCGCCTTACAGACATCTTCCTGCAGGTGCGCCTGAATGGAGACATGGCGCTGCTCAAAGCCATAGAGCTGCTGCTGCTGGCTGCAGAAGAGCAGGCCCCCGGTACCGTGTTCGACCATGAGTTTATCAAAGCAAACACTACCGGATACGATGATTTTATATCAGGCATACGCCGTTATGATGTAACGCAGCTGGCAGAAGCATCGGGCGTGTCACTGGAGCTGATAAAGCAAACGGCCGAAGTATTCCGTACTAAGAAACGTATCATAGCCTGCTGGGCTATGGGACTCACACAGCATAAAAATGCGGTAGATACCATTAAGGAGGTAGTAAACCTGCTGCTGCTGAAGGGTAGCATAGGCAAGCCCGGTGCTGGTACCTGCCCCGTACGTGGTCATAGTAATGTACAGGGCGACCGTACCATGGGCATTAACGAAAAGCCGCCACAGAAGCTGCTGGACGATATAGAACGTGTATATGGCTTCCGCCCGCCGCAGGAGCATGGGTATGATGTGGTAGAGGCCATACATGCCATGCATGAGGGTAAGGCAAAGGTGTTCTTTGCCATGGGAGGTAACTTCCTCAGCGCTACGCCCGACACGGTATATACCGCTGAAGCACTACGCCGTGCCGACCTTACGGTACATGTGTCTACCAAGCTGAACCGCAGCCATCTGGTACATGGGCGCGAGGCTATGATACTGCCCTGCTGCGGGCATACCGATCTGGATATGATGAATGGCGAAGCTCAGTTCATCACCTGCGAAAACTCTATGGGTGTGGTGCAGATGTCTAAAGGGAAGCTGAAGCCCATATCTGAGCATCTGCTGGGAGAGCCGCTTATAGTGGCCCGGCTGGCAAAAGCTACTCTGGGTAGCCGCTCTAAGGTAAACTGGGACCTGTATATGCAGCACTATGACTACATACGTAATGATATAGAGCTTACTATTCCTGGCTTTCAGGATTATAATAAACGTGCCCGCATACTAGGCGGCTTTTATCTGCCTAATGGTGCCCGGGAAGGGAAGTTCAATACAAAGACGAGTAAGGCCAACTTTACCCGGTCTGATGTACTCTTTACCAGGCTGGCGCCGGACGAACTGATGATGCAGACGCTGCGTAGCCATGACCAGTTCAATACCACTATTTATGGCCTTAACGACCGCTATCGTGGCGTGTTCAATGAGCGCAGGGTCATCTTTATGAATGAGAAGGATATAAGCCGTCTGGGCTTTAAAGGTGGGGATAGGGTAGACTTGTATAACAATCATGGTGGTGTGGAGCGTGTAGCACACAATTTTATCATTGTGCCGTTCAACACTACAGAGCAATGTACTGCTACCTATTTCCCGGAGACCAATGTACTGGTACCTATAGACAGTACGGCCGATAAGAGCAATACACCTACGTCAAAGATGGTAATCATTAAGCTGAAGAAGCATGTAGGGTAGGCAGGTGCTATGTTATGGTGTGGTATGTGCAGAGAGCTCTACTCACCTTTTGCCTTATATCTTTGCTCATATACATGCAGCATGTGATTGATTGCGGCAGCACTGCTGTTCAGGTTATCTATTGTTATGCTCCGGCTCTGTGATTCATAATACACATACAGCCGCATCTGTTTGTTGCGTATTATTCTACACTCACTAATGCTTTGCCAGGGAATAAAGATGCTTTTCGTAGCAATGCCTTTTTCTGATAATGTAAGTAACGGACTGCTATCAGTGTACCGGAAGTATAGGTATGCGGTAACTATGGCTGGTATTATGGGTAAGAGAAGCAGTACAGTTTCTGATGGATACATAAACAGTGGTATCAGCGATAGCAGCAGCATAATAATACTCATAATTACTGCCTGTTGCTTATACGGTAGTTTGTTATAGAGTACTGTTTCTGGCAATACCTCAGGGTCATCTTCAAATGTATATTCACTAAGCCGTTTCATAATGGCAGCTTTTATCTGCTCATTACTCACACGTTCAGGCTGAAATGTATCATTGCCGGTAATGCCTCTCGCTTTTTTCAGTTCAGCCACATCATTTACATTCAGGTATGCCCACGGTATCAACCACTTGTCCGAGATTATAATGCCGGATATTAATACGGCTATCGGGGATAGTACACACACGGGGACAGTTACATACAAATGCCATTGAAACTGCTGACCAGCATATAAAGGTAGCAGAGCCAGAATCAGGGCTGTGATAGGCAACACTGTGGTATAGTATAGTCTTACATATAGTATTACCTTCTGCGTAGTCATGGAATATTTTCCCTAACGAAGATAGAAGAAATTAATGCCAGATGAAAGAGGCACCTCTTACTTTATATCCTCTACATAATCTATCTTCCAGAAGCCGCGCTCTTTACTCATAGTAGCCAGTATATTGTGGCTGTGGTGGGCTTTGTCTTTGATGAAGTGAACCCTGTACACTTTAGCGCTTCCTTTTGCACCATTAGCTATGGTTATAGACTCTGCCCAGCGTTCGTTGAACTTATCGGCAGATAATACCGGGTCATAGTCAAGAGTGGAATCACTGAATATATTCTTCAGAAAACCTGGGCTGCAGTATTCTTTCAGTGTGTCCTGGTTAAGTTCCCATCTGTTGGGGGCGGTAGCTGCATTTTTTACATACCAGGTATAGAAGCGGTGCAGCCGGGCCTCATTTGTTTCCGTCTGTTCATTACAGCTGTATAGCAATACCGGGAGTACACACAAGAGTATGTTTCTACGCATAAGGGGTATATTTTAGTCAAAGAAAATCTAATCAAAAATTATATTACTCGCTCAAAACAGGCAGGTCTGGAGTATGCACCCCAGACCTGTCTGTTTTGTGGTATGGTAAAGATAACATTATTCTACAATCAGCACAGTAGCTGCATCATGTGTATGTGCTTTATCATCTGCCAGTACAAAACGCAGCAGTCCGGGACGGCAGGCATTTTCAGGCATATTTATTTCCACAGTATTTACCCCTTCATTAGCAGTTATCTGCTGGCGGTATACTACCCGGCCGGATACGTCAGTAGCAGACAGCTGCATGTTTCCGGCCTGTGCCGCTGTGAAGTTAATTCTGAATGCGCCCTTGTTAGGGTTAGGGAATACCATTAATTCCGCATTATTCAGTTCACGGGTCTGTGCTATATAAGTTGTAGTTGCCGCGCGCTGGCCGCAGCTGGTTTCCAGTGTGTACGATATGGTTACTACCCCATTGGCTACAGCGGTTACTTTACCATCATTGGTAACAGTGGCAATGTTATTATCGCTGCTGCTCCATACGCCGCCCGGAGTACCGGTAGTATTGACCATCTGAGTACTGGTAGCAGATATGGCATTGCCGGTTATTGTTCCCGCATCTGGCGCATCTCTTACAAACACAGTTATAGTAGAATAAGCTGATGTGCTTCCGTCTGTAACCTTTACTGTAAACTCGTCCATTCCGGTAAAGCCTTCTTCAGGCTGATATGCCAGTCCCTGAGGGTTCGCAGCGCCTTTCTGTGCCGTTACCGATGCCTGCTCAAATCCGGTCAGTGTTCCATGTGCAGGCTGTATAGCTACTGTCCATGTATTGGTTTTGCCTTCCTGTGCATCTGGTATGGTCATCACTGCATCTACGGATACGGGGGCAGCATTGCGGCAGGTGTAAATACTTTGAGTGGTTCCTCCGGCAAAAGACCTGGCAGCAGTTAATGAAGTACCTATGTAGCGTACTACAAGGTTGCCAAAATCTGCTACGAAAATATTGTTGCTGCCATCAATAGCCACACCACTGGGTAGATATATACGTGCAGAGTCGGCCTGCGCTCCGTCGCCGGTATAGCCGCGCTCATTTCTGCCGGCAAATGTGGTGATGTATCCGCCACTTACTTTACGTACAGCATTGTTATTGTAATCGCATATGTACAAATTGCCGCAGGCATCGAGTGTCAGCCCCCATGGTATCCATAGTGAAGCAGAACCCGCAGGTGCGCCATCGCCGCTATATCCGGCTGTGCCATTGCCGGCAAATGTGGAGATGATACCTCCGGCATCTACTTTACGTACACGGTTATTCCATGCATCAGCTATATATACATTTCCGGCACAGTCGGTAGCTAATCCTCTCGGACTGTTAAGCCGGGCTGTTGTAGCGGCAATGCCATCGCCGTTATAGCCACCGGCATGTGTACCGGCAAAACGGGTGATGACACCTGCTGTATCTATTTTACGTACTGTCTGGCTGCCATTGTCTGCTATATACATATTCCCGCTGCAGTCCAGCGCTACGGATACGGGATAGGTAAGTGCAGCAGCTGTTGCAGGTCCTCCGTTACCGAAGGCCGCTCCCAGCCAGCCGCCATGCAGGCCGTTGCCGGCTACAGTGGTCATTCTGCCGGTATGGTAATCTACCTTACGTATTCTTTCATTAAACTTGTCTGCAATGTATAAGTTGCCTATAGCATCTACTGCCAGGCCGGAAGGGCCGTTAAGGCGCGATTCAGTTGCATAATGATTCTCTCCATTATATCCAGGCTCACCGGTACCGGCTACCGTACTCATAATGCCATATATATTCAGTTTGCGCACCACATTGTTGGTATAATCTGCAATGAACACATTACCTGCAGCATCAGAGACTACTGCATATGGACTCCCCATTTGCGCCTCAGTACCCGGGCCTCCATCGCCGGAATAGCCCGGAGTATGGTTGCCGGCTACCGTCATTATGTTTGTGGCAGTGGAGCACTGTGCAAAAACAGCGGTAGGAGCTAATGCTGCAAGTGTGAGTGAAGCCGCAATATGTAAAATATATTTCATGCAAATGGAATTTACGCATTATAAAGGTACCCGTAAGTATTGTCGGGAATATGCCTGCAACGGGCAATAACATCTCAATTAAGAGGCAATAACATCTCAATAAGGTTTAGCCGCCCGAAAAACTTAGACAGCTCATGCTATCTTCCTGTTTTACGGGCTTTTCATTCCGTCATTACTTGTAATTTTGCGGCCCTATGCTTATCTCATTACAGAATATTACCTTTTCATTTGGTGCAAGAGAGATATTAAAAGATGCCAACTGGCAGATACATACCGGAGAGCGTATAGGCCTTGTAGGGCCTAATGGTGCCGGTAAGAGTACACTACTGCGCCTTATGACCGGGGCATATACACCAGATGCGGGCAGTATCAATAAACCTAAAGATGTAAACCTGGGTTTTTTCAATCAGGACCTGCTTAGCTTCTCTACCAGCGAATCTATTTTAAAAGTGGGGATGCAGGCATTTGAGCGGGCGCATGAGATAGAGCAGGAAATGGACCGCCTGATAAAGGAGCTGGAAACCAAACCCGATGATGCTGCATTGCTGGATGCATACAGTCATGCCCTGCACGACTTTGAAGTGGCAGGCGGTTATGAGATGGAGCACCGCTCTGCCGAAGTGCTGGAGGGACTCGGTTTTTCCACTACCGACCTCCAGCGACCATATGACCAGTTCAGCGGTGGCTGGCGTATGCGTGTGCTGCTGGCCAAAATGATGCTGCAGCAGCCGGAGCTGTTGCTGCTGGATGAGCCTACCAACCACCTTGACCTTCCGTCAATAGAATGGCTGGAGCGTTACCTGATTGGCTATCCGGGCAGTGTGGTAATTGTATCGCACGACCGTTACTTTCTGGACCGTATGGTAACCAAAATAGTAGAGGTGTGGCAGCGCGATTTGCATCAGTACACCGGTAACTATACTTTTTATCAGCAGGAGAAGGCCGAGCGGATGGAGCTGCAGCAGCGTGCCTTTGAAAATCAGCAGGATTATATACGTCAGCAGGAGCGTTTCATAGAGCGTTTCAGAGCAAAGGCAACCAAGGCAGCCGCAGCACAGAGCGCCATCAAGCGGCTGGACAAACTGGATATCATTGAGGCGCCGGATACTTCTATCCCTGTTATGAACATCAACTTTGATGTAGCCATACAGCCGGGTAAAATTATCTGTACCCTGGCGGGAGTAAGCAAGCGTTATGGTCCGCTTACGATACTGGACAATGCGGATGCCGAAATAGACCGTGGCGATAAAATAGCGCTCATAGGTGCCAACGGCAAGGGTAAGTCTACACTGCTGCGCATAATAACAGGGCAGGAGTCTATAGAGGGCGAGCGTAAGTGGGGGCATAATGTAGAGGAGAGTTTTTATGCACAGCATCAGCTGGAATCGCTGAATGTAGAGCTGGAAATACTGGAAGAAATGAAGCGCTGTGGTAGCGGTAAAACGGAGCTGGAGCTGCGTCAGCTACTGGGCTGCTTCCTCTTCAGCGGCGATGATGTGTTCAAGAAGATTAAGGTACTATCGGGCGGGGAGAAGGCAAGGGTAGCGCTGGCAAAAGTAATAGCCGCCAAAGGCAACTTCCTGCTGCTGGATGAACCTACCAACCACCTGGATATGCAGTCGGTAGAGATGCTCATAGATGCCCTTAATAAATATAAGGGTACACTCATCATCGTATCGCACGACCGTTATTTTATCAGCCGCACGGCCAATAAGATATGGAACATAGAAGACGGAAAGATTAATCAGTTCAATGGCTCATATGAAGAGTGGGACGTATGGCATAAAGACAAGCTGAAACGTGAGCAGGGGCAGACCGCAAAGCAGGCGCCTGCGGTAAAGAAGGAAGAAAAGCCTGCCGCGCCTAAGAATAATGTAAGTAATGACCAGCTGAATACGCTGAAAAAGGAATATCAGAAACAGCAGAAAGCATTTCAGAAGCTGGAAGAAGAAATCAATAAGCTGAAGACTCAGACGGCAGCACTGGAAGCCAAACTGGCTGACCCTTCTTTCTATTCCAACAAGACTGAGTTTCTGAAAGTGGATGAGGAATACCGCAGCCATACAGCCAAGCTGGAAGCCCTGAATCGTGACTACGACAAGGCTTTTGAAGCACTCATGGAGCTGGAGGAGAAGATAGGGTAGTGATGCCGGTATAGGCTATCCGTTTTGCTTTATCTTTAGTGTAATAAAGTGTATGGGGTGATGGCAAGGCTTTATTACTATCGTATTGCATTGATTGTTTTTTTGTTTGTGGGGTTTCACGGCAGTCATTGCTATGCGCAGCACTTATCAGTACCTGTTGACAACCCGGTGCTGATTCGCATCAGCGAAGGGCAACTGTTTGGGTTTATTGATACGACAGGTCGTGTAGCAGTTCCATGCATATTCCGGGCATTGTTCCAATTCAGTGAAGGATATGCAGCTGCAAGGAAGGATGGGTTATATGGATTCATAGATGGTTCCGGGGCCTGGGCCATTGCGCCACAGTTCGATTTTGTCGGTGCATTTCATGATGGCATCGCAATTGCTTATCTGGATGGACTCCCATTTTATATAAACAAAGCAGGACAGAGATTATTTCCTGACCGTTACACAGAGGTTCATCCGTTCAGATGTGGTCGTGCCGTGGTGTACGATGGTGAAAAATGTGGTGTCATTAACACCCAGGGTGAGTTAATAGTTCCGTTTGCTCATGGTCACATAACAGATTTCCGGAACGGACTTGCAATCAGAAATATTTATAATGCAAAGGGAAGTAGCCTGATGAGTACAAACCTCATTGATACAAATGGCAAACAATTGTTCCCTGAAGGAAAATATGATAGAATATTTTTCAAGGGGGATAAAATGTATTATTTTTTGTCTGTCTTTTCCGGAGATACCAGTTACACCGAATTTGTTGACAGCAACGGGAATTATTTATCTGAGCGCCCTACCGAAAGCGAGTGGCTTACGCCTGCATTAAAAAAGGTGAGGTTGCAGCGGCGTGATATTTTTCAGGAATTCTCACACTTTGGCCGTAATGATAGTTGGGTGGAATACGAGGCAGTCGCGGATACACAGGGGAAACTGGTTGTCAACGATTCAGTCTGCCTGAGGGTGGTATCTGTATTGGGCAGGAGAGTGGTACTGCAGGATTCGTTATACAGATACTATATGCGGGATATGAATGGGAATAGGGTAGGGACGAAGTATTATCGGGAAATAGTGGAGTTGTGTGGGGCAGGGAGTTACTATGCCTTTGCTGCAATAGGTGATACAATCTTAAAGTGGGGAATCATAGATACCAATGGTAACTATACAGTGAGCCCGCAGTACAGTGATGTGTCTGCCGGTAACTTCTGTGAAGATGGCGTTTTCCTATACGCACAAACCGATTCCATGTATAACAGCCGGTGGTGGATGGCAACGTTGGATGGGGAAATTCTCAGCGACACAATGGACTTTGTTAGTAACAATGGCTTCAGACATGGCTTGCTGTATTGCGAAATTCGTGGGCGAAGTTCATATATCAATACCCGGGGCCAGGTTGTGTGGCATGAGTCAGTAGCTACCCGGGGTAGAGAAGATAGAAACATAGACTATATGGCCTGTGCGTATCATAGACCCATTCCTTCAGGATATGTTACAAACAACATTGATTTATCAAAGTATAAAAAGCAAAAAGGTGCAAAACGATTATTTCGCGCGGCTGATACTGCTATAAAGGTTGACGTTCTTTATAACCAGAGTGGCGAATGGTCTGCGGGTTTCAGCGGCCATGTTTTTAATGGCATTCCGGTGGTGTTATTTAATGGAACCGGTAAAAACGCGAAGTTTCTTACGATTGGCAGCAGTTTCCTGATGATTGTCGAAGCCCGGGACCCCAAAGGTGTCTGGAGGGCTGTTGAGTACTGGCCTATAGGCGGCTCTATGGCAAGATATCAGGACGTGATAATTAAAAAGCAGGACTACTATGTGACAATTGTGCCAGCCTATTCTGGCACCTTTAAGACCAGAATGCGGGTTGCCGTGGGGTATTACGAACAGACACGTGGAGCAGATAAGAAATATATACAGGTTACAAGCAATGAGTATGAGGGCAGTGTAAACCCATCCCAATTCTGGAGAAAAGCGGAGGACTATCCTCAGCGCATGTTTATTGACGAATACAACACACCATGACAGCTGAAAATATAAAAGTACACTCTGCACTACTTAAAGGTATCTGGATGAAATTGTGCGGCACATATACTACAGACACTCACAAAGCACACCACCTGTGGGATGAACTTCAGGCTGCCTATGGAGAAAAGCACCGTCACTACCACAATTCAGACCATCTGAACCATTTGCTCGTAGAGCTGGATGGGGTGAGGTCGATGATACGGAATTGGGATGCGGTCTTATGGGCACTCTTTTATCATGATGCCGTGTACCGCGTTGCCCGGAATGACAATGAGGAGCGTAGTGCAGCCCTGGCGGCTACCCGCATGAAAGATATGGGCGTTGCTGCTGCTGTTATCGAAAAGTGTACGGCTATCATTCTGGCCACCTGGGCACATGAGCCACATACCGATGAGGATGTAAATCTGTTTACCGATGCCGATCTCGCTATACTGGGTGCATCTCCGGAATTATATACAGCATATGCACACCAGGTACGCAGAGAGTACAGCATATACCCCGACCTGCTTTACCGTCCCGGTAGGAAAAAGGTACTACAGCACTTTCTGGATATGCAGCGCATTTTCAAAACAGAGTATTTCCATAGCCGCTACGAGCAGCAGGCACGCACTAATCTGAGCTATGAGCTGAATAACGGAGTATGATGGGAACTACTTTATGTACACAGATTTTATGTTTACAAACTCTTTGATGCCATAGCTACCCAGCTCGCGGCCATAGCCGCTCTGCTTGATGCCGCCAAAGGGAAGTAAAGGGTCTGAGTGTACAAAATCATTTACATAGCAGTTGCCTGCCTGTAGCTCCATAGCTGCTATCTGCTCTGCCTTTTTCCTGTTGGCAGACAGGATACCAGCTCCCAGACCATAAATTGTGTCATTAGCTATTTTCAACGCTTGCTCATCATCTTTTGCCTCTATGATGGCAGCCACAGGGCCAAAGAGTTCTTCATCATATGCAGGCATGCCTTTCTTCACATTGGTAAGAACTGTAGGAGGGTAGTAGGCACCGGGCATATCAGGTATAAAACCACCACATAGTAGCTTCGCACCCATCTCTATACTTTTCAGCACCTGCTGGTGCAGCTCATCGCGCAGGTCCACACGGGCCATAGGGCCTATGCGGCTGCCGGCATCTGTAGGGTCGCCGTATGTAGCCTGCTTCATGGCTTCGGTATAGCTCTTCTCAAACGCTTTACGCACTGCCTTATGTACTACAAATCGTTTGGCAGCTATACAGCTCTGCCCGCTGTTTACCAGCCTGCCCCGAACTGCTATTTCCACAGCCAGGTTCAGGTCGGCATCGGCAAGTATTACGTATGGGTCACTGCCGCCCAGTTCCAGTACGGCTTTTTTCAGATTGCGTCCCGCGGCAGCAGCTACTTTACGCCCGGCCTGTGTGCTGCCGGTAAGGGTTACTGCAGCTATACGGTCATCATCTATGATGCTTTCTGCTTTTGATGCCGGTATCAGCAGTGTCTGCAGCAGCCCTTTGGGCGCGCCTCCTTTCAGTATTATTTCTTCTATGGCCAGTGCACAGCCACTCACATTCGATGCATGTTTCAGTACCATTACATTGCCTGCCATTACGGTAGGGGCAAATGCGCGAAATACCTGCCAGTAGGGAAAGTTCCACGGCATGATGGCAAATACAGCACCCAGTGGCTGATAGGATACATAGCTTTTGCGGGCATCCGTCTCTATTACTTCATCTTTCAGAAACCGTGCACCCTCCCGGGCATAGAATTCCAGCGTCTTTGCACATTTTTCTACCTCATAATACCCCTGTGCCAGCGGTTTCCCCATTTCGGTAGTGGCCAGCATCACCAGCCTGTCCATGTCTTTTCGTATAGCCTTTGCTATGTTTTTCAGCACAGCGGCACGTTTGGCAAATGGCAGCCTGCGCCACTCGTCAAATGTATCAGCTGCCTTGCTGAGTGCAGCATTTACCTGTTTGTCCGTATGTGCTTTATACCGGGCTATCTCCTTGCCAGTGGCGGGATTGATGGAGGTGAGAACGTCGTTCATCTTCGGGAGTTTGATGTAGTAAAATTATGCACCTTCCCGGTACCAAACGATTTTATACTTTTGCCATCTGTTTATTTAACGATATCTTTCAATTTCATCATGGTAACAGAGAAAATAAAATTCGGTACAGACGGATGGCGGGCCATTATAGCTCAGGACTTTACAGTATATAATGTAGCCCGTGTCAGCAAGGGGCTGGCTACATGGTTGTTTCAGCATCATGAGGCTCCTGTAGTACTCATAGGTCATGATTGCCGGTTTGGCGGCAAGCTCTTTGCCGGGACGGCAGCATCGGTATTATGTGCCAATGGTGTAAAGGTGCTCCTTGCCGAGGGGTTTGTGAGTACTCCTATGGTATCGCTGGGAGTGCTGAAGATGGGCGCACAGCAGGGTGTTGTTATTACTGCATCGCACAACCCACCTACGTATAACGGATATAAGCTGAAGGGTGCACATGGTGGGCCTACCAGTCCTAAAGATATAGCTGCAGTAGAAGCGCTGATACCGGATGAGGTAACAATGCCATCGCAGTCTATAGCACACTGGAAAGAAACCGGTATGCTGCAGACGGTAGCTCTGGAGGATTTGTATATAGATTATCTGAAGGAGAAGTTTGATTTTGATGCATTGTCAAAATCACCTTTCAAAATGGCTTATGATGCCATGTATGGCGCAGGGCAGAATGTTATCCGCAGGTTGCTGCCGGGTGCAGTGCTCGTGCATTGTGATGATAACCCCGGTTTTCGTGGTCAGGCACCTGAGCCACTGGATAAAAACCTGCGCGAGCTGGCTACAACCATTGCCAATACCCCTGAGATAAAGATAGGTCTGGCTACTGATGGTGATGCTGACCGTATAGGCCTCTATGACGAGGACGGTAACTTTGTAGATGCACACAACATTATACTGCTGCTCATTCACTATCTGCATAAGTATAAGGGTATGACGGGCAAAGTGGTGATTGCATTCTCTGTTACTGATAGGGTAAAGAAGCTGTGCGAACATTACAATATACCGGTAGAGGTTACTGCTATAGGCTTTAAGTACATCAGCGAGATAATGGTACATGACGATGTGCTGGTAGGTGGTGAGGAAAGTGGCGGTATAGCTGTGAAAGGTCATATACCTGAGCGCGACGGTATCTATGATGGTCTGGCTCTTTATGAGCTGATGACTACTACCGGCAAGACACTGAAACAGCTATGCGAAGAAGTGTATGAAATTGTAGGCCGTTTTGTTTATGACCGTCACGATTTGCACATAGAAAACGCAAAGAAAGAAGCCATTATTAAGAAGGCATTGGATGGTGGTTATGACCGTTTTGGTAAATATGGTTATGTGCGTACCGAGAATATTGACGGTATGAAGTATCACCTGGAAAATGGTGGCTGGGTAATGCTGCGTGCATCTGGCACCGAGCCGCTGCTGCGTGTATATGCCGAGGGCAACAGCAAAGAAGAAACATTGGATATTCTGGCTGATGTAAAGGCTACAATACTGGCGTAGTAATACAGATATGTTATAAAAGAGAACGCCCCGCAATGCGGGGCGTTCTCTTTTAATGTTAGTTGAACCGGGGACAGGTATAACTGCTCTTTACATTGCCCTTATTGCGCCCGTATTGTCCCTGGTATATAAGGGAAAACTCCAGTGCGCCATAGGAGTTGTTATAAGGCGACAGACCTGAAAATGTCATGTCGTAGCTGGTCATGAACTGTATGTCCCCTACCTGCAGCCCTACAGCTCCTATGCCGGCATCGCCTACCCGGTAGAAACCACCGAATATAAACTGAACCGGAGTGCCGTTACTGCTGCCACTCAGTACTGTGCGTATCAGCGTACCTGCTACTATTTCAGCAGCGCCACTCTGGGTGGTATAGTAGGCCGATGGGTTGATAATGAAGATAGGCCCCGTGCGTGCCAGCACATCTATCGTAGCGCTGGGACGTAATTTTATAACGTTGGCATCAGTGTTATTATTATAGAAGCTTTCCAGTGGCTTATTAATATTGGTGGCGCCACCACCTATTTTCACATAGAGGTTCTCGCTGGGGAAGTAGGCAAAATTGATACCGGCCGCTACGGTATAATAGCTGTCGCGCAGTACTCCTCCCGGCTCTCCTGTAGCATAGCCGGTATTGAAGGATAGCCCATCCCACTGCCGGTCAAATATCAGTCTGTTAAAGTCCAGACTACGTCTTACGGTAGCTGCTGAGCCACCTACTGATAGCATGGATTTAGTACTCATCTGCAGGTGATAGGCAATGCTGCCCTGTATCTGTGTCAGTGCCAGCTGGCCATCACCAGCCTTGTCAGAGTATATCACCAGTCCCAGCCCCAGCCAGTTGTTATGGTCATTTTCTTTATTGCCACCTATTTTCAAATCGCCCCAGCCGGAAAATGTATTGTATGGTACCGGCAATGCCGACCACTGGTTACGGTAGTTAAGGCCCAGTCTGAAATCGTTGTCGGGCATAAGGCCGGTATTGGCGGGCGTTATCAGCATAGGTGCATTATAGTACTGGGACAGATGTATGCTCTGTGCCTCAGTAGCAGCGCTGATGGTCGTCGCTGTCAGGGTGGTCAGTATGGCCTTTCTTATCATCTTATCAGCGTAACATTTCCTTTTAACAATCTGCGCGTCCCGTCTATGAAGCTGGCATTAAGTACATATCCGTATGCTTCCATAGGTTGTGGCTGTCCGCCAAAGGTACCATCCCAGCCTACATCCAGACTGTTGGATTCAAACACCAGCTGTCCCCACCTGTTGTATATCATCAGGTGCATTTCTTTTATGGCAGCTCCCCGCACATATAGTATGTCGTTCTCTCCATCTCCGTTGGGGCTGAATCCTGTAGGCAGCCCTATAAGCGGCATCACTTCGGCAGGAACATCCTTACAGGCTATAGAGGGACAGTTGCTGCTGTTCCATGCCGTAAGGCATACTTTATAGTTCCCTGTTCGGTTATACTGGTGCGTAGGATTTTCGTCTGTAGTGTTGGTACTATCTCCAAAGTCCCAGTAGTAGCGGGTAGCATTTATTGATTTGTTGGTAAACTTCGTAGGCACATTAGCCTCCGGCTTAATAGGTACAAATGTAAAATTGGCTATCGGAGCCGATAATACAGTTATGATATGTACTACGGTGTCGGCCACGTTACATGCCCCGGGGTTCTCTGCTATAAGCGTCACGGTATAGGTACCTACGGCCGTGTACAGGTGCGTGGGGGTGGGCACGCTGCTGGTGTTGCCATCCCCAAAGTCCCAGGTAATGGTAGTAGCATTTGTGGCGCCACCTGTAATGGGAACCCAGGCCCCCAGGCATACAGAGTCGGGCATGGTAAAGGTGGCGGATACCCGCTCATAATGTATATGTAGTTGTTTCTGTACCGTATCTGGTGTTTTGCAGGCATCAGGATGCTCCATTATCAGTGTCACGGTATAGGTGCCCGTATCGGGATAGTTATGTGGTGGTGGTGTCACTCCTGAGTAGGAATTACCATCGCCAAACAGCCATGTATACGTGGGGGCACCGGTAGTTATGTTTGTCGTAGATGTATTGGTAAACGTGACAATGAACGGATCACAGCTATCTGTAATCACATAATTAAAGTCAGGTGTAATGATGTTTGTGTCTACATGTATTACCAGGTAGGCAGTATCCTCTGTTTTAAAGCATGCGCTGGCATTGGTAGATGTCAGTGTCACCGTATAGGTGCCACCGGCAGTAAATACGTGCGTAGGGGCAAAAGAGGTTACTGTAGGACTTCCATCCCCAAAGTTCCACAGGAAGGTAAGGCCGTTAGTTGTAGAGTTGAAGAAGTTTACGGTAAGCGGGGCGCAGCCACTGGTGCTGGGGCCTGCATCAATGTTCACATTTACAGGTCCTATGTTGAATGCTATTTTCAGACCCGCCTGGTTACAATTAGGGCTAGGCATGCTGGTAGCCCATACTCCTGGTGTAGTGGGGAAGGGTGGTGCGCCGCCCGCGCCACAGTTGGCACATATACCCTGGTATATAACACCTGCCTTATCAAACCGGCTGGTACCACCATCCACATGCTCGCCAAATCCTCCGGTACCTACACGGCCGTAGAATGTGGCATATCGCAGGCTGGTCATACCGGGGCCCAGTACTATAAAATAGAAGTCAAATCCATCGGTTGTACTCTGTATGGCATCTGCTGTTACGGGCATACCTGTGGTAACGCCTGTATGTGCCAGCGATGTTACCCCCATTATGTTGCCGCCCCAGCCCGAGACATAAACATTCTCACAGGTATCTACCAGAAATGCCACAGGCGATATATTGGTATGTGTAGGATCGCCGGAGCCATATACGGTAGATATGAGATTTGTAGACAGGTTACTGTCCAGCTTTATGATAAACTGGGTAGAGTTGGGGTTAGAGTATGCTCCGGCTGTTACCGGGAATAAGCCACCCATAGACTGGCCCATAGCATATACATTGCCGAAATGGTCTACCTGTATGCCATATACCTGGTCAAAACCTGAAGTGCCTATATAGGTGCCACGCTGTAGATTGTAAGGAGGGCTGTTCCTGAATTTGAGTATGTAGCCATCAGCAGAGTCTCCCTGGTAGGTAGTCTGCCAGCAGCCAGGTGTTACCGGGAAGTTGTTACTGCTGGTACCGCCACCCACATATACCGATGTCTGGGATGGGTTAAAGCCCAGCACATAGCCAGCCTCGTCCCATGCTCCATTCAGGTAGGTACTCCAGGTGAGCGATGTCATGGCAGGATTCAGCTTGAATACAACACCATCCTGCAATCCTGCCAGTGAACTGGCTATGGCAGTAGGTGTTACCGGAAAGTCGGTAGATGAGGTGCTGCCAGCTACGTATATATTACCTGCATTGTCTGTAAGTACTTCGCTACGGGCATCATCGCCATAATTGTACTTCAGATGGCCATAAAAGTATTCTGTAGAGTCAAAGTTCACGCCATCATCACCGGAGCCTCCCATGAAGGTAGATGCCACCAGCGATGTGCCGGTACTGTTTATTTTGGTGACTATGATATCCCAGCCGCCATTTTTCACTGTCTGGAATGCGCCTGATGAAACCGGATAGTTGGGCGATAGGGTACGTCCGGCTATTACCAGGTCGCCGGCGCCATCTACTATCAGACTGTGTGGGCGCTCATTGTTTACACCGCCTATGTAGGTGGCATATATGCGCGATGTGCCATCGGGGCTGAGCTTCAGTATCGCAATATCTGATGCAAACTGTATGCCCGATACTCCCTGTCCGCCACCCCATGTGGTCTGGTAGGCTCCGGGGCTTACCGGAAATGCACCACCGCCTGAGGCTGCAAGACAGTTTACTATGCCCCCCATATAGAAGTTGCCCGCATTGTCATAGGTAGCAGTAAAACCCCAGTTATCAGCGGTAGAGCCGGTAAAAGATGCCCAGTAAGTTACAGGGTCTATTATCAGCATGCGGCTGTGGTCATAACCATCAGGCATGTCAAATGTGATGACATTTCCTTCCAGGTGATAGTTACATGCTACTTCAGTCTTTACATCGTTTATGTACTGGTATACATAGGGTTTTACCTCGCCCACAGTACCTACTGATGTAGTGATTATCAGATTTCCTTTGCGGTTTACCGATATATCATCCTGTCCGTCAAAACGGAGCTTTATGCGGTTGGCATCACCTCCCGGCTTTACAAAAAACTCATATACCAGCGCCGTGCCTTCTGACGATACATGCATATCTACTTTATCATAGACATTATTATACTCCAGGCCCAGATAGGGGTGTATGCCGGTTTTCCACTTCTCAGGGTTGTTTCCCAGAAAGTAGTTATAATAGTTTTTCTGTTGTTTTATACCGTTAATGTTCACTTGGGGGTTAGCACCTTCCAGTGTCATTTTGTACACATGGAACTTCATCACAGGTTTTTCGGTAAGGCTGCCGTGATGAAAGGAATCGAGTCGTTCTGTATTTGCGGCATCCGCCAGTATATAGCGGAAACCATCAGCCTCCAGGTCCAGCTCGCCGGCTATGGTTTTAGCTTTATATTTTATCCATTCTCCCCACTGGCCTTTATTCTCAACAAACTCTGTGGGAGCGGATTGGGACATGGCATCGGGCAATAGAGAGAAGAATAAGCAGTATAAAAGTATATAATGCTTCCTCATCAAGTTTCGGTTATATCAGATAGTAAATTTAATGTATTTCTACATTAAAGACGGTAAAAACAGGTGAAAAGTGTGCTTGTTTCGAAAATAAATGCGTCTTATACCTCTTGTTTTGAATATTCAGTTAAAGTAATATTTATGTTATCAATTGCCATATTGTTCATCCTGCTCTTTCCGGCCTGGTTACAACCACTGTTTGCAAGGGTATTTGTCACATCTGTTTTCACTGCTACTTGTATTATATTTACGCCTTCAGACAGTACGTTGTTCTACCATTAAACAGTAACGAAAAATGAAAATTATTCCGGGAGAGGTAAAGACCGCAAAGCTGCACAGTCTGTTGCTGGGAAGTGTATCGCCGCGTCCTATATGCTTTGCCAGTACTATTGATGCCGATGGCAATTCTAATCTGTCGCCATTTAGTTTTTTTAATGTGTTTGGCGCAAAGCCACCCATACTGATATTTTCGCCTGCCCGCCGTGTACGGGACAATACCATAAAGCATACTCTGGAAAACATAATGGCTACTCAGCAGGTGGTGATTAATGTGGTAAGCTATAGTATGGTGCAGCAGTCCAGTCTGGCCAGTTGTGAATACCCGCGTGGGGTAGATGAGTTTGTGAAAGCAGGTTTTACTCCTGTTCCTTCCGATATGGTGAAACCATTCAGGGTAAAGGAGTCTCCCGTTCAGCTGGAATGTAAAGTGCTGAACGTGATAGAGACCGGGGATGAAGGAGGTGCAGGGAATCTGGTGATATGCGAAGTAGTATGCATGCACATTAATGATGATGTACTTAATGAGGAAGGCAATATAGACCCGCATAAAATAGACCTCGTGGCACGTATGGGGGGAAATTATTATTGCCGCGCATCGGGCGATGCAGTTTTTGAGGTGCCTAAACCCAATACCAGTCTGGGTATAGGTATAGATGCCCTGCCGGAACATGTGCGTAAGAGCAGCATACTTACAGGGAATGACCTGGGAATACTGGGTAACAGCACTGCAATACCGGAAAGACTGCCCGTAAGCGACAAGCGCATAACTGCGCTCAATGATATGTACAAGAATGATGAGGCCGCCCGGGTAGAGGGGTTGCACCGTTATGCAAAAACGCTCATTGAAGGTGGCGATGTAGAAAAAGCTTGGCAGGCACTGCTGGCTGTGTAAGTGTGCATACGATAGTGGAATATTTGTTATTTGAAGGGCATATCGGTTGATATGCCTTTTTTATGTGTGAATTATTGAATGAAAACTGTTAATAACATGTGCATTTCACATTGTGGTTATATTTAAATAATATTTTCTAAATATAATTGTGGGTAACTTTAGTATTACAAAAATTACTAAAGATGCTTTGGAGAAAATTTAGTGGTGAGGCTATCCGTATGCCTATCAAGTCGGCAGTAGAAGAGGCAATTGTGAGAGAAACAAAGGCGGGTTACAGGCTTAAAGTGTGTGTAGGTACAGATTCGCAGGTGCATGGGGCTGAAACAGAATTTGCCACGGTTATTGTATTCCTGAGGGAAAAACGTGGTGGCTTTATGTTCATCAGTCATGATAAGACTACCAAGTCCTATAGCATTAAGGAGCGGATGCTGGTAGAGGTAGCCCGTAGTATAGAAGTGGCTTATGCCCTCTGCGACCTGTTCAATAAATATGATGTAGACATGGAGGTGCATGCCGACATCAATACCAATCCTCAGTTCAAGAGTAATGAGGCATTGCGCGAGGCAATGGGTTACATTCTGGGTATGGGATATGCGTTTAAGGCCAAGCCAGATGCATTTGCCAGCAGCTGCTGTGCCGATAAGATAGTGAACTGATATTCTTCGGTTTATTCGCTATACCTGATGCTCCGTCTGTGCCGGAGCCTGTGGCCTGCCGTCTCTTCTATAGGGTAAATCACGTACCTTTGCAGGCTAATTAAAAATTCTGATGGTATTACCTGTTGTAGCCTATGGCAATCCCATATTGCGTAAGGTGTGTGAAGATATTACACCCTCATGGCCTGACCTTGAGAAGCTTATTGCAGATATGTGGGAAACCCTTTATCATACAAATGGTGTAGGCATTGCCGCACCGCAAGTCAATAAGCCCATACGCCTGTTTCTTGTAGATACAGACCAGCTGGTTAAAGATTTTGATGATGAAGACAGAGAGCGTTACCCAAATGAAGAGGGTATAAAGCAGGTGTTCATCAATGCGCAGATGATAGATGAGACAGGTAAGATGTGGCCATATAATGAGGGCTGTCTGAGTATACCTAAGGTACGCGAAGATGTGCAGCGGCTCAGCAACATACGTATCAAATATCTGGATGAGCATTTTAAGGAGCAGGAGCGTAGCTTTCATGGCATTGCTGCCCGTGTTATCCAGCATGAGTACGACCATATAGAAGGTAAGCTCTTCATAGATTATCTTTCCCCTATCAAGAAAAGGCTTATTAAGAAAAAGCTCGATGATATTACCCGGGGCAAGGTTTCTATCGATTACCGCATGTTGTTTGCTAAGTAGTTGCAGGTAGGTTTGCATTCATGCATATCAGATACACACCTGTGTAGCAGACCCCGTTGCTTTGAATTAAAATCAGTTACTTTACACACCTGTGAGGTGTGCTGTTGTGTTATATGGCAACCGGAGATGCCATCTGTTCATTTATAAATAAAAACACAGAATAATGAGAAGAATAAAATCATTGAATCAGAAGATAAATACTGTATTGGTGTTACTGGCTCTTGGCGCTTCTCATCCGGTTCTGGCACAGAAGAGCGACCCTAATATGGGTATTGTTCCTGCACCGGTATCGGTCTCAAAAGGGAAAGGAGCGTTTAAGTTTACTCCTGAGACAATAGTGCTTGTTGATTCTCCCAATCATAAGGCAATAAAGTTTTTTAAAGAATACCTGAGAAAGGCCGGGCTTGCTACTTCTGTTACCGATATGAGTACGGTAGACAAAAAGAGAATGTCACTTACCAATACTGTGTACCTCAACATGACCTTCAGTGATGAAATGCGCCCTGAAGGTTATGAACTCAATATTGATGGTGATGGTATAGAACTGAGGGGGCATGGTGCCGGAATGTTCTATGGTATACAGACGCTCATTCAGCTTATAGAGCCCGGCTCAAAAGGATATGCTACAATACCATGTGGGAAAGTAAGAGACTTTCCGCGCTTCCCATACCGTGGCATGCACCTGGACGTAGCAAGACACTTTTTTGATGTAGCGTTCATCAAAAAGTACATAGACGTAATGGCTATGTACAAGCTCAATAATTTTCACTGGCACCTGACAGATGACCAGGGCTGGCGTGTAGAAATAAAGAAATACCCTAAACTCACAGAGGTAGGCAGTAAAAGGGCGCAGACACGTGTGGGCCGGGAGTCAGGACCTACCGCTACAGGAATGTTTGATAATACACCGTACGGAGGCTTCTATACTCAGGAAGAGGTGTATGAAATAGTGAATTATGCAGCGGCCCGTTACATAAACGTAATACCGGAGATAGACCTGCCAGGGCATACAATGGCTATGATAGCTGCCTATCCTGAACTGAGTTGTGATAAAAGCAAAACTTATCAGGTAGGGGAGAAGTGGGGCGTATATGACGACTTCGTATGCCCTACAGAAGAGACATTTAAAGTATTGTTTGAGGTACTGAATGAGGTAATGGATATGTTCCCTTCTAAGTACATTCATATAGGTGGTGATGAGTGCAGTAAAGTAGCGTGGAAGCGCTCACAGGTATGCCGCGATATTATAGCTGAGAAAAAGCTGATGAATGAGGAGGGATTACAAAGCTATTTTGTATCCCGAATCGCCAAACATGTACAGTCGCAGCAGCGGCAGGTAATAGGCTGGGATGAGATACTGGAAGGCGGCCTTGCCGAGGGGGCGGTAGTGATGAGTTGGCGTGGCACAAAAGGTGGTATTGCTGCAGCTCAGCTGGGGCATGATGTGATTATGACCCCCGGCAGTGGTGGCATGTACTTTGACCATGTGCAGAGCAAGTCTCCGCAGGAGCCACTAAGTATAGGTGGTTTTGCTCCGCTGGATAAAACCTATAATTACGAGCCGGTACCATCGGTACTTAACAAGGCTCAGCAGAAGCATATAATAGGCGTGCAGGCCAACCTCTGGACGGAATATATAGCTACACCGGGTAAGGTAGAATATATGCTGCTGCCCCGCATGCTGGCTATGGCTGAGACAGGATGGACACCCACACAGATAAGGGACTATAAAGATTTTGCCAATGACAGACTGCCGCATCAGTTGGCGCTGCTGGACAATCTGGGTTATAACTACAGGGTGCCGGTAGCTATAGGTGCGGTCGATACCACTATGAAGGGTAGCAAGTTCACCGTAGTGCTGGAGCCATCTGTAGAAGGAGCAAAGGTTCATTACACCATAGATGGTACAGAGCCTTCCGCTACAGACCTCATATACAGCGCACCGCTGGAGTTTAAGATTCCTGAAGGCTCCACTGTTACACTGAAAACAATTGTTGTTACGCCATCCGGAAAGACCAGCGTGTCCACTACTGCCAAGATGCAGAACTAATACTTCTGGTTGCTGATAAAAGATAAAAGGGAATCGCCTCCCATAACAGGAGGCGATTTCCTTTTGGTGGTATTTTGTTGCTTATGGGGTGTATACCAGTGTTGCCATGGTTACATTGCCCAGCTCATCATTAAATCTGCATACATATACGCCTGCGGCAAGGTCTGCCGGTAGCGTGAAGGTATATGTTTCACCGCTGGTAGCGTGTCTGCACACTTCGCGTCCGTCTGCGCTGTACACTACTATTGTTCCCGCTGCAGGTGCTGCAACAGTTACAATGCCACTGGTAGGGTTAGGGAATATGCGTACGGTCATATTGTGTGCTGTAGCGGTAACACGTGTGGCACATGCACCTGCATCAGAGACGGTCACTGTGCGCGATGAAGTATCTGTACTGCAGGCGTTGGATACCACATACCTGATAATGGTAGTACCTGGCGCTATACCTGTTACCACACCTGCGCTACTTACCGATGCTATACCTGTAGCGCTGCTCAGCCACATGCCGCCACTCATGGTACTTGCCATATGTATGGTGTCTCCCATGCACACACTGTCTGCACCACTTATAACACCTGCATTTGCTATAGAGAGTACGGTAACATTCACCGTACTTACAGCTGTGCCGCAAATGTTGGTTACTGTATAGGATATGGTCACTGTACCCGGTGTGCTGGCCAGTACTATTCCCAGTCCCGATACAGATGCAATACTGTTATTACTGCTGCTCCATGAGCCACCAGCTCCGGTGCTGCTCAGTGTAGATGCACCACCGGTACACAATATGGTGCCGCCGCTTATAAGACCCGATACCGGCAGTGGGTTCACCGTTACCGGATGGTGTGCATAGTCTGTACCGCATACATTGGTCACACTGTATACAACGGTGTCTTCACCACCGCTTATTCCCGTCATCACACCCGCTGCTGTTATTGTAGCATGGCCCGATGTCATACTCCAGAATCCACCTGCTGCAGATGGTGTGATGGTAATAGTGCTGGCTGCGCATACGGCATCAGGCCCTGTGATGCTGCTTGCATCAGGTAGTGCATTTACTGTTATAGCATAGGTACGCATACATCCTGTAGGTAGTGTATAGGTAATAATAGCAGTACCTGCTGCCACACCGGTGATGGTGCCTGTAGTAGTGCCTGCAGCGGCAATAGCGGCATCACTGCTGCTCCATGTACCCCCACTGCTGGTACTGGTAAGTGTTATACCTGCTCCCGGGCATACTGCCGATGGACCTGCTACAGGAGCCGGCAGTGCATTTACTGTGGCTACTGCTGTCTTACGGCATCCGGTAATGAATGAGTAGGAGATAGCTACTGTACCCGGTGTTACTCCTGTTAATACGCCTGTTGTCGTATTGATGCTTGCTACGGCAGGGTTGGCGCTGCTCCAGCCGCCACCCGTACTGGTAGTACTGAGTGTTTCCATGTTGCCCTGGCACACCGCCAGTGTTCCTGTTATGGCTGCAGGTGTGGCATTCACTGTTACGTTACGGCTACGCATACACCCTGTAGGCAGTGTATAGGTTACTGAAAGCTCTCCGGCCATAATACCTGCTATGCCTCCGGTTCCCGCATCAATGGTGGCCAGTGCAGCATCGCTGCCGGCCCATGTGCCACCGGCGGGGCTGCTTGTCAGCATTCCCGTTGCGCCTTCGCATATTGCTGTACTACCGCTTATTGTTGCAGGAAGTGCATTTACAGTTACCGTCATAGTACTGTTACAGCCGGTGCCCAGCGCATAAGAAATTACTGCTGTTCCTGCCGCTACTGCCGTCATGCTGCCGGTAGCAGCACTGATTGTTGCCACGGGTGTGTTATTGCTGGTCCATACACCGCCGGCAGTACTGCTGGTAAGTGTTGTTGTAGCTCCTGCACACAGGGTAGCAGTACCTGTTACCGCTCCCGGTGTCGGGTTTACTGAGAATATTGCTGTTCTTATACAGCCTGTGGCTGCCGTGTAGGTAATGTTTGCAGTGCCGCTGCTTATAGCGTTTACAACTCCCGTTGTTGCACCTGCGGTAGCTACTGTAGTATTGTCAGAACTCCACATGCCGCCTGCTGGCAGAGATGAGAGCGTAACACTGTTTCCTTCGCATGCTACCAGCGTGCCTGATATGGCAGAAGGTAATGCATTCACCGTAGCTATAGCCAGTCGTCTGCAGCCGGTAGGTAGTGCATAGGTAATGAACGCTGTTCCGGCAGCGCCTGCACTCAATAGTCCGGTACTGCTTACTGATGCTACCGATGCATTACTGCTGCTCCATATACCGCCAGGCGTAGTGCTGGACAGTGTGAGATTGCCACCGGGGCACAATGCGCTCATACCTGTTATGGACGCAGGTACAGGGTTTACGGTAAGTATAGCAGTGCTGGCACAGCCTGTAGTAGCCAGTGTATAGCTGATGAGGCTTGTGCCGGTAGTCAGTGTTATTACCGCACCTGATGATGTACCTATTGTTGCTACAGCGGTATTATTACTGCTCCAGCTGCCGCCGGTACTGGTATTGCTTAGTGTTGTAATACTGCCTGCGCATATTGTCAGGCTGCCGGTAATGTTTGCTGGTGGTGGCAGTACGGTTACGGTACCGGTAGTAGCGCATCCTGTAGATAATGTATAGGTAACAAGTGCAGTGCCGGGGCTTACGCCGGTCACATCTCCTGTTGCAGCATTAATTATTGCTACAGCGGTATTGCCACTGGCCCATGTGCCGGTACCGGAAGAGGGCAGTGTCAGCGTGGCATTGGTACATACAGTAGGGGAGCCTGCTATTGCCGGTGGCAGCGGGTTTACAGATACCACAGTTGATGTGGTAGCCGTACCGCAGCTGCTGGATATAACATAAGAGATAGTGGTAGTACCTATCGTTAAGCCATTAAGTACACCTGTAGATGCATTGATTGTAGCTATAGCAGGGGTGCTGCTGCTCCATGTACCACCGGTTACCGTACTGCTCAGTGTTATAGCACTGCCAGGACATACCGATGTGGGGCCGGTAATACTTCCCGATACTGCCGATGTAGTAACGGTAATGTTGTGTGTGGCAAATACCGGGCCACATGTGGTGCTGCGCGTGTAGGTCATAGTTACTACCCCTGCCAGCACACCGGTTACCTCGCCTGTAGTACTGTTAATGGTGGCAATGCTGCTGTTACTGCTGCTCCAGGTGCCACCTGTCAGAGTGCTGGTCAGTGTTATGTTCAGTCCGGTACATACACTTGCCGAGCCCGATATAGTACCTGCGGTAGGTGCAGTATTGATAGTTACTACTGTAGTAGCAGCACATCCTGCCGATACGGAATAGGATATCGTTGCTGTACCTGCTGTAACCCCGGTTACAATGCCGGTTGCGGCGCCGGCTGTAGCTACTGCTGTATTATCACTGCTCCATGTACCACCTGCCGGGCTGCTGCTCAGTGTAGTAGATGTGCCCACACATGCAGCTGCCGTACCGCTTATGGCTGATGGCGCTGCCGATACGGCTACAGTAGTAGTGCTCATGCAGCCTGTAGGTAGTGTATAGGTAATGTTTGTTGTGCCGCTGCTGGCTGTATTCATTACACCCGTTGTGGTATTGATGGTTGCTACGCTGCTGTTGGAGCTGAACCATGTTCCCCCCATGGGTATGGCAGATAATGTATTTGATGTTCCTGTACAGGGTGTAGTATTGCCTGTTATCACAGATGGCAGCGGGTTCACCGTTACATCTGTAGTGCTTATACAGCCTGTGCCTAACTGGTAGGTGATGGTACTGGTGCCTGCCGCTATTGCCGACAGTGTACCGATTGATGAGCTGATAGTAGCTACACCTGTATTGCTGCTGGTCCACGAACCGCCGGGTGTGGCACTGGTCAGCGTAGTAGCATTTCCTGCACACAGAGGGCTGCCGGCTCCTGCTATTGCAGCTGGCAGTGCATTCACCGTTATGGGTGTAGCTATGCTGCAGCCACTGGACAGGGTGTAGGTAATATGGGCAATGCCCGAATTAACACCTGTTATGCTTCCTGTTGTTGCATTTGCGGTAGCTATAAGTGTATTGGAAGAAGACCATGTGCCACCGCCGGGTGAGCCGGACAGTGTGATGGAGGAGCCCGCACATACTGCCGATGGTCCGCTGATGCCAGTTGGTAGTGCTGTTACCGTAAGGGTACGTGTTGTTATACAGCCTGCACCGGAAGTATAGGTAATGGTAGTAGTGCCTGCTGCCACGCCTGCTGCCACGCCTGTAGTAGTGTTTATGGTAGCAATGGCAGGTGTACTGCTGCTCCATGTGCCGCCGCCTGTAGCGCTTGTCAGGGTCACCGTGCTGCCGGCACATACGCTGCCTGGGCCGCTAATGGCAGCAGGGGTAGGATTGATAACCACCGCTATGCCTGCTTCAGAGCCCCAGCAGCCACTGGCCGACCGTACGCGGAAATAGTGTGTGCCTGTTGTGGTCACCACCTGCGATGTAGAAGGTGTTGCCGTAGATGTGCCGCCACTTGTGGTTCCCTGATAGAAAATGGTACCACCTGCACCGCCCGATGCGGTAATGGTGGCCGATACACAGAATGTGCCACCACCTGCACCCGTTACTGCTCCGGGAGCTGCATTGACCGTTACAACACCTGTTACTATGCAGCCTGCACCTGTAGTATAGGTAACAGTGGTAGTGCCTGTACTCAGTGCGCTGAACATGCCGCTGGTGATATCAATTGTGCCTACCGCAGGTGTGGAGCTTGTCCACGTACCGCCCGTAGGGGTGGTACTCAGTGGTGATGACGAACCTTCGCATATGGCTGCTATGCCTGATATAGCTGCCGGTGTAGGATTGATGGTTACTGAAATAGCCGCTTCAGGTCCCCAGCAGCCCGCTGCCGATTGTGAGCGGAAATAGTAAGTACCTGTGCTGGTTACCAGTTGCGATGTGGACGGTGTAGCTGTAGATGTGCCACCGCTCGTAGTGCCCTGGTAATATATGGTGCCGCCACCGCCACCGCTGGCAGTGATGGTAGCACTGCCACAGAAGGTGCCGCTGCCACTGCCTGCTACCGTTGCAGGTACTGCATTTACCGTAATGGTAGTAGCCGTAGCACATCCGCCGGGATTGGTATAGGTTACTGAAGATGTTCCTGTTGACAGTGCTGTGAACACGCCTCCGGTACTTATGGTACCTACTGCAGTATTACTGCTGCTCCATGTACCACCGCTCACACTGTTACTCAGTGTAAGTGTTCCTCCGTTACATACTGCGCCGCCGCCTGTTACAGGCGCGCCGGTGTTCACGGTAGCAATAGCGGTAGCACGGCATCCGTTGGTAGCTGTGTAGGATATGGTAGATGTGCCCAGTGTCACACCGCCTATAAGTCCGCTGGTAGCGTTTACTGTTACCACAGCAGTTGCGCTGCTGCTCCATGTGCCGCCTGCCGGGCCGCTGGTAAGCGTTGCTGTCTCACCGCCACACAGGGTCAGGGTACCGCTTATGGGGGTTATTGCCTGTACATTCACATTGGTAAACCGGAAGCATCCTGTGGGTAACATGTACGATATCAGTGCGGCTCCGCCGGCACTGCCTGCACCTGATATAATGCCGCTACTCAGTCCGGCAGTAGCTATACTCGTATTGCTGCTGCTCCAGGTACCACCCGGGGTGGCGCTGGTAAGCGTTGTAGTGGTATTGGCGCAGAAAGTAGTAGTGCCCGTTATGGGAGAAGGTAATGGATTTACCGTTACCACTGCCGTTTCAAAACAGCCCCCGGTCAGGGTGTAGGTAATATTGGCCGTACCCGTAGTGCTACCGGTTACTACGCCTGATGCAGCTCCTATAGATATACTGCCAGTGCCCGCGCTGGTACTCCATGTGCCGCCCGATATGGCATTGGTTACATTCACTGTAGTGCCGGGGCATACCGTGAGCGTACCGCCTATTACCGCAGGTACGGGACTCACGGTTATGTTGGTAACCGCGGTACAGCCGCTGGCTAATTGGTAGGATATATTTGCCGTGCCGGCCGAGAAGCCGGTAACAACACCCGATGTTGATACCTGTGCTATTGTATTATTACTGCTGCTCCATACTCCGCCGCTGTTTGCATTGGCAAGGGTGGTGGTGCTGCCTACACATACTGTAGGAGTGCCTGTATTTGGTGCCAGTGGATTCACTGTTACCGTAGTTGTGGCAGAACAGGTGCCTATGGCATAGGTCATAAGTGTAGTGCCTGCCGCCACACCGGTTACTACTCCTGTGCCCGATACTACGGTAGCTATGGAGGTGTTTCCTGATGTCCATGTACCGCCTCCGGTAGCATTGGAAAGCGTGGTAGTGCCTGTCATGCATACGGTAGCTGTGCCGCTGAATGAGCCGGGATTGGCATTGACCGTTACTACACGGGTCACAAAGTTGCCACCGGCCGTATAAGTAATGGTGCTGGTGCCTGCGGCTATACCGCTTACCACACCCGATGCACTTACCGTGGCTATGCTGCCACTGCTGCTGCTCCAGGTTCCGCCGCCCAGCGTATTGCTCAGGGTGGTGGTCTGGCTCACACATACGCTGGCAGTGCCGCTTATGGCACCCAGCTCCTGTACGTTACTGCTGCCACTGTTCCATTTGTCACCTCCGTCAGCGCCAGAAAAGCCGTTTACGGCGTTAATAATACCGCGTAAGGTTACGTTGCCAAAGCCTGCTGCCGGTGCGGTCCATGTTATATCCTTTCTGTACACAGTGCCGGAGGGGCCTGTACCACTAAAGGGGGAATGCGGTGAGCTGTGTTCTACAATATTCACACCCGCTGCTACCAGGTGGCTGCTCCCGTCAGGTGTTAGTGTACCTGCGCTAAGGCTGGGCGTAGCAGTACTTGTAGCGCCTAGCTGAAACCCAAACATTGGTAGCGAGGTTGCTCCTGTATTCGTACCGGTGATGCGTATAGTGTACGATTGCCCGGCTACATAGGTAGTTACCGGTGTTCCTGCTTTAAGTAGTTGCAGTGATACAGTAGTAGATGCACTGGCCGACGGGCTGTGACAGCTACAGCCACCTGATGAATACAGGTCGCTTCCGGGGCCGGAAGACATACTGCTTAGTGAAAGATAGAATAGTGCAGTGGCGATTGGGAAAAGAATAAACTTTTTCTTCATGTACAAGCGTTTTTTCGGGAGAGGTTAGAGGATGATTGGTTTTTGTATTCATGAGTTTACCTGTATGCCGTGCTTGTCTGTATGCTAATTTCCTGTCTGTGAGTCCTTTTAATTGTTTGTTACTTATTTAGTCCTCTTTTGTTGCTTTGTCCGATAGTGTACATACATGTAAACTTAGACTAAGCTAAGTTGTTTCGTTGTAAGCGCCAAAAATATCTGTGATGTTTTCTTGTATGTGTTGGCATGTAAAATATCATCCGGCTATTGTTCTAGCGCTATTATATATATCTTTATGGTCACAATTTCATTATTTCCCAACATGAAGAAGTTCTACGGTTTCTCTCTGCTTATTGCCTCAGTATTAGCTCCAGGCGTTGCTGCACATGCTCAGTATATATCCACCTTTGCCGGCACCGGTGTTGCTGGTTATAGCGGTGATGGTGGTCCGGCAGCTGCTGCAACCTTTAATGGTTGTTCTGCTATGGCTGTAGATGGTGTAGGAAATATATTTATAGCAGACCAGGGAAATAACGTGGTACGTAAGATTTCTGTATCCGGTGTTATCTCCACCTTTGCCGGTACCGGTGAGGCTGGTTATGGTGGTAATGGTGGTGGGGCAACGGCTGCAAAGCTCAATAATCCTATGGGTGTGGCTGCCGATGCCGATGGAAATATCTATATAGCTGATAATGGTAATAATGCTGTCAGAGTAGTAAATACTGCCGGTGTCATTAAAAACTTTGCAGGTACAGGGGCTGCCGGTTACTCCGGCGATGGAGATACCGCGCATCATGGCACACTGCGTTTACCTCAGGCACTCGCAATCAGTGCTGCCGGAGATCTGTTCATTGCCGAAGGTGGTAATCATATTATCCGTAAGGTAGCAGCAGGTACTCATATTATGTCTACAGTAGCTGGTACAGGTGCCTCCGGAAATAGCGGAGATGGTGGATCTGCCCTTGCTGCCCGTTTGAATACACCGTCAGGTGTGGCTGTCAATGCATCCGGAGACATATATATAGCAGATGTACTTAACAATAAGGTACGGAAAGTAGATGGCAGCACAGGTGTTATTGCCACGTTTGCCGGTACAGGTATGTCTGGCAACTCGGGAGACAATGGCCCGGCGGCTTCAGCCACTTTTAGTTTTCCATCCTCTGTTTCGTTGGATATGAGTGGCAATGTGTACATCACCGACAGGGGTAATCATAACCTGCGTATGGTAGAGCCGGGTGGCACCATACGTCACATAGCCGGACAGTCAGTAAACGGATATTCCGGTGATGGAGATCTGGCTGCCAATGCACGCCTTTCATCGCCCCGCTCAGTATATGTAGATGGCTGGAACCGTGTGTATATAATGGATTACAACAATAATGTAGTGCGCAGGCTTGCAGCTACAGCATCAGTAGCTCAGTTTCATTCAGGCGTTGTAGCTGCTATTTATCCATCATTTACTTCCGGTCATGTTTCACTGGACTTGTCACAGCTTTCAGGCAGTGTGGCAATACGCATCGTAGATGTGGCAGGTAAAGTAGCTTATACAGGAGCTGGTAAGGGTGGCAGCATTATGCCGCTGGAGCTGGGGCATCTGGCCGATGGTACTTATTTTGTTACCCTGGTATCAGCAGCCGGTGTTATGCATACCGGTAAAGTGGTTGTAGCACACTAGCAGCACTACCATTACCGATAATAAAGACAATGAAACTACTGCTTTCCTGCAGTAGTTTTTTTTGCTACTTCTTCAAAATATCTGTTGAGTGTCTGGGCTATTATATCCCAGTCAAAGCGTGTACGTACTATTTCGGCTCCGGCATTGCCTACCTGTGTTCTCAGTTCTGCCGATGACAGCAGGCTGTTCACCGCCTCGGCAAACGGAACCGCTTCACGGCGCATAAGCGCGCCCTCGCCATCTTTTATACCCAGCCCTGCAAAACCTATGTGGGAGCATACTACCGGTATACCCATAGCCATTGCTTCCAATACCTTGTTCTGCGTACCAGCCCCAAAGCGTAGCGGAGCTATCACTACCGATGCTTCATTGTAGGTGGCTGCCAGGTCTTTTACAAATCCTGTTACCTCTATCCTGTCTGATGCCAGCTCCAGCACTTTGGGTACCGGTCGCTGCCCCGCTATTATCAGGCGTGTGTCAGGGTGTTGTTTTAGTATCAGTGGAAATACAGACTGGGTAAAATATATTACAGCATCCACATTGGGCTCATAATCCATATTACCGGTAAACAGTAGTGTCCTGTTGTGCGAATAGTCGTGCTCTCTGGGAGCAAATGTATCCAGGTCTACACCATTGGGCAGCAGTTTCAGGTTGCCGCTATGGTGGTGGTTTTCCAGATAGTCCAGATCTTCGGGCGAGCATACCAGCGACATATTGTATTCTTTCAGTATCTGCTCATATTTCAGCACACGCCTTTGCTCCACATTTTCAAACAGGGTTACCAGTGGACTCCTTTTTACACTCTTTCTTCTTTCCCAGTACAGTGAGAATGCATCAGGCAGGTCCAGTATACGGGGTATATCTTTTCTTCCTGCCAGGTAGGGCGACATTCTCAGGTGCTGCACATGCACTGCATCATATTTATGGGTTGTCAGTAATTCGTCCAGCTTCTCTTTCAGTGCCGGGGAGTGAAAGTACTGTACCTGTAGCGGTGTATCAGACCATATTGCAGGTATGCAGTTCAGTGCAGAGCGCCATTTAGGCAGATATACGATGTTTACTTCGGTAAATATCTTTTTGAGTTCATCGGTATAGGTCAGGTCTTCCTCTGTCTGTGCAAACGTGAGCAGATGCAGCTCATGTTGTTTGCACAACCTTCTGGCAAGGTTGTATATTTTCAACTTGTCTCCCCTATATGGTGGGTACGGAACACGATTTGCCAGAAAGAGTATCTTCAATACAACCTGTTTTCTATCAGTGCGCTAATTTAGTAACTAATGCACAACAAGTAGGTAGCTTTATTTTTCAGTACCCTGTCGTTAATAAACAATTAATTTTAGGTTGTGCTGTTAGTGGGCAACCTTGTTTTTCATAGAACCCCATATTTCAGTAAGTTTTTTCACTGCTACATCCATATCCAGCTCATTCATGCACCTGAAATGACCTTTGGGACATTTGTCGTATCCTATTTTTGAGCATGGGCGGCATCCCAGATTCCGGTTTTCTATTATCGTAAGTTCCGGCGCTTTTATTTCTTTCAGATTGTTATATCCGTAATACGGGAACATACCCATTTCGGGTGTTGTGTTACCCCAAAGCGATATGACCGGCTTTTTGAATGCCGCAGCTATATGCATCAGGCCGGTATCATTACTCACTACCACTCTTGCCATCTTCACCAGCTCTGCCGACTCTGCAATGTTAAACTTCCCGCAGGAGTTGTATATTTTTATCGGGTCTGCTTCTGCTATTTCATTACCCTCATGCTTGTCTTCAGGGCCGCCCAGCAGCATAACGGGGTAGGGGCTTTTGGCACAGAACTCCTGCCACTTATGCACCGGTAGCTTTTTGGTATTCATGGAGCCACCTATCACACAGCCTACATAGCCGCCCCAGTGGCTCATAGGTATGTCGGTATTGGTAAGGCGATGGTCGGGCGAAAGGAAGTAATCCAGCCCCTTACCGTCATTTTTTACATTCAGTGATGCTACTGTGGTCATGTAGCGCTCCACAATGCTCTTGTCGGGCATCAGGTTCAGCTTCAGGTTGGTCAGCAGCCATTTCTGCACATTCAGCTTCGGAAACGAGAAGGTCTTTTTTACATTCAGCGCCTTTTTTACCCGCAGTGTCCTCAGGTTGTTATGCAGGTCTATCACATAGTCAAACTTTTCTTTCTTTAGTCCATCCAGTACTTCCTCCAGCTCATCATTCAGGTACCAGAGCCGGTCTATGTAGGGATTGTGTACCAGCAGGGGGCTGTATGCAGCCTTGGTGAGGTAGTGTATCTCTACCGCACGCACCTGCTTTTTCAGACATCGTATCACTGGGGTGGTAAGTACAATGTCGCCTATAGAGGAAAACCTGACTATCAGTACCTTCATTGCCTACTCAGTTAGTTGTCACAGGATGTAGATGGGATATACATTTAGTCTGCCGCATATGATAGTTCACACCATACTTTGGCATCATTTATCACACCCAGCGCCTCTTTGGCGGTACTGCTGATGCCCACTATGCAGTTTGCATACAGGCGGGTATCCGGCAGGGGACCCAGCACTTTTACATAGGTAGTCTTGCCGCTGCCGGGATTAAATACTTTTAGTATACTGCCCCGTGCCGCTTCGTTATGGAAGGCATAGTACATGGTGCTTCTGCCCGGCTTGTCAAAAAATACTGCGGTACCTTTCTCTGTCAGCACGTTCAGTCCGCTGTTTGTTTGTCGGTTATAGATGGTGTCCAGGCCTCCCGGTACAGGCTCACTGCCTGAAGTGTCTACTATAAACGGATGTGATGCTACCGGATATACAGCCATTGCTACAGGGTCTGTAGAGTCTTTGACCACCATTTTTATCCACCCTATGAACAGGGGCATTCCGGGAACAAGTGTATTGCCTTTCAGTGCGTTCCATTCCCTCATTTCGTTCTTGGTTACACCTGAGTAGTTAGCCAGTATTGATATTTCATCTTTGGGCCCCACATGGTAGTACATCTCTACAATGTTCTTGCTGCTCAGTTTAGGTGGTTTTATTACATAAAAATTGTCTTTTGTTACCGGAATATATAAGGTAGTGCCTTCATTCAGCTTTTGCATGGTACTCTCATCATTGGCACGCTCCAGCTGTCCCTCGGTTATATAAAACCGTTTTGCCAGCATACGTTGTGTTTCCCCGGCTTTTACAGTGTATTTTATTTCCCAGTTACCATCTTTCTTTACTACAGACAGGCTATCGTCCTGCTCCTGTGCATAGGTGACGGAAAAAGGAATACATAATAAAAACAATGCAATTAACCCCTTCATTATATGGTTATTTTAATTCGAAATATACGACAAAGAAAATTGCTGCAACAGCCATTCGGGTTAATTAACATAGCATTTTCCCATACTGTTATGCCGGATTTTATATATGTCGTTTGCTATAAGTATGTGATTCTTAGCAAGAGTCGCCGCAAAAATAGTTGATTATTCCACGGTTTTTGTGCAGAATTTACTACTAACTTGTATATTAGCATCAAATTTAACTAACCGGATTCTGGATCAAAGGGCGTTAACACAAAATATTGACCTATGCATTGCAACTTAAAATTCAGTAAGTACTTATCCTTGTTTGCTTTCTCAGCCTTGGTATTTTCAGCCTGTAGCAAGAATCCCAGCAAGGACGATAACTATCTGGACAATGACGATGACCGTATAGGATATGCTTCTGATGCTTCCAGAATTGAGTTCGCTAATAATGATGTGATATCTCTGGCCGACCAGGCAGGTACCCTGTACAATGCCGAGTATATACGCCAGGCTACCAGCACCTGCGTTACGGTAGCTACCGATACTATCAATACGCCGCACACACTTATTATCCGCTTTGGCGATGCAGACTGCCCGTGTGCCGATGGTCACAACCGTCGCGGTTCTATCATTGTTCAGTATAATGGCCGCTATCTGGATACCAATCAGGTGCATACTATTACCTATAACGACTACTATCTCGATGGCAACCGCCTTTCTGGCTGGGTTAAAACCACCCGTGTAGATACTACCGTTACCGGCAACTGGTATTATAAAGTACAGGTGAATGATTCATTGGATATGAATCCTGATCCGCTGCAGAGCAAATACATCGTATGGTCTGGTAACCTCCTGCGCAGGTGGGTGGGCGGTAGCAGCACCAATGACCGTAATGATGATTACTTCTCAGTGTCAGGTATGGCTACACTTACAAGGCCTAATGGTCACGTGTTCAATTTTAACATAGCTACACCGCTTCAGTTTGCTACTTCATGCAATTATGCACAGTCTGGCGTTGTAAATGTTACAGGTTTTACCGGCAACCGTGTACTTAACTACGGCTCCGGCACATGCGATGATGATGCACAGCTCAATGTAGATGTACACGTATATCAGCTCACGCTGGAATACTAGTACTCAGCTAAAAGATATTTTTGTGGGGCGGTAACACCGCCCCTTTTTCATGCCATATACTTACGGTAGCACATCTGTTGCCCCGGTCTCAGCCACACCTTCCATCAGGTCCCTGATTACCACCGATGAGAGCACCGCACCAAAGGTGGCTGGCAGATAAGATATCGTACCATATGCCGACTTCTTGAAGTTAGACCCATCAGTAAGCATCAGCGATTCTTTTATAGGCTCCTCCGGAGAGAACACTACTTTGATGCCGCGCTTTATGCCTTCACCTCTCAGTTGCTTGCGTATCTGCTGTGCAAACGGGCAATTGTAGGTTTTGGCTATGTCTGTTACCTGTAGTCGGGTAGGGTCCAGTTTGGCCCCGGCTCCCATAGAGCTTACCAGTCTCAGTTTTTTCCGGTAGGCAGCTTTTATAAAAGTTAGCTTGGGTGTAATACTGTCTATCGCATCTACCACATAGTCCGGGTACCCTGCCAGCATGTCGTCCACTCTTTCCGGCCTTACAAACTCTCTAATTACATTTAGTTTCAGTTCCGGGTTTATCTGGAGCAGTCTTTCTCCCATCAGTTCAGCCTTGCTCATGCCGTGGGTGGTAGCCAGTGCGGGCAGCTGCCGGTTACGATTGCTGGGGTCCACCACATCGCCATCTATTATGGTCATTGCTCCTACACCTGAGCGGCATATGAATTCTGCTGCAAATGAGCCTACACCACCCATGCCTACTACCAGTACATGAGCATTCATCAGCCTGCTCAGCTTTTCTTTGCCTACCAGTAGCTCGGTACGGGATAGCCACGCTGTATCTGTCATCATCTTCCGAATACGTTTTTGAAGTTGCTTGTCAGCTGCAAAATAAGTTCATCTTCCCCTTTTTTTCTTATTCCGGCAGCCTTTGAATATATCTCCCTTACAGAGATGTTACTGTTATCTGTCTCCAGCAGAAACCTGTCGGCAGGAATAGCGGCCAGTGCATCCCCGGCGCTACTATTGTTCAGCAGCGCACTGCCAAACGACAGATACCATCCCTGTGCGGTGAGTTGCGCTGCCAGCTCTCTTTTTTTATTATATCCGTGAAACACTACCGGCACCGATACCCGCTGTTTCGTCAGTATAGCCCTTACTTCTTCATAGGCCCGCACACAGTGAATAATGAGCGGCTTGCGCAGGCATTCCGCCAGCGCTATCTGCCTGCCGAAGGCATCTGTCTGTATAGCCATATCAGTAGCACATACTTTGTCCAGCCCGCATTCACCTATGGCTATTACGTTATCACTGGCAGCTACCTGCTCCAGCATAGCCATCTCAGCAGCCACATCAGTTATATACCACGGGTGCAGCCCTGCACTCAGCAGGCCATTATCTGCTGTAGCTGCCAGTGGCTGGTGCATATTATATATCTGCACCACACCCGGTTCACTTGTTCTGTTATGTGTATGTATGTCGTAATACACCGTGTTTGTACTATTTTATAAAAGTAAGCAGCCTCACGCACACATTGGTCATCATGGTGGGTTCCTGTATGTTTTGTACCTTTGGTATATAATGTATACCGGTTCACTATTGTATAGTGTGCTGTTCATCGGGCTGTGATTCAGCCATAGAAACAAAGAAAGATATGTGTCCATCAGAAAAAATACACGACCCTAAGGAATGTTCAGGAGCCCTGCTGCCCGTGCGCGATGCGCTGGATGTACTCAGTGGCAAATGGAAGCTGCCTATTATCATTGCGCTCACATTTGGCAATTACCGCTTTAAAGAGTTGCACCGGCAGATAGGTATTACGCCCAAAATGCTATCCAAAGAACTGCGCGAGCTGGAGCTGCACCAATTGGTAAAGCGTACCGTTTACGACTCCACTCCCGTATCTGTGGTATATGAGCTTACGCCCTATGCTGCCACGCTGAAAGATGTCATAGACTCACTGCACAACTGGGGGGCACAGCACCGTAAGCGCGTTATGGGCAAAAGCAAAACAGCCGCATGACCCGCATAGGCCTCATTTCCGATACTCATGGCTTTCTGGACGATGCTGTTTTTCATCACTTTGATAAATGTGATGAGATATGGCATGCCGGCGACTTCGGCTCACAGGAGGTCATAGACCGCCTGGCTGCCTTTCGCCCCCTGCGTGGTGTGTATGGCAATATAGACGGTACAGACATTCGTATGCAGTACCCCGAGCGGCTACGCTTTACCTGTGAGGGGGTGGAAACTTTAATGATACATATAGGCGGCTACCCCGACCGTTATACCAAAGCCACAAAGGAAGAGTTTGCTGTCCGTCCGCCCAGGCTGTTCATCAGCGGGCATTCTCACATTCTCAAGGTTATTTTTGATAAGAAGTACAACTGCCTGCACATGAATCCAGGTGCAGCCGGCCGGCATGGCTGGCACAAAGTCCGCACCCTTATACGCTTTGTAATAGATGGTGCCGATATGCAGCAATGCGAGGTCATAGAGCTTGGACCCCGGTAAAGCAGGAAGGCATCCTTGCGGGGATGCCTTCCGTATATAGTAACAGCTTGTGCTCTTTACTGTGGCACCTGTGTTATCTTCAGCATATTGGTAGGCAGGTGCTCCTGCACCGGCGTACTGCCCGTATTCACCACCACATCACCGGCTTTCAGCAGGCCTTTTTCCTTCAGTATTCTATGGAGGTCTGCTACCGTTTCATCCATATTTTCTTCCTTGTCGTAGTAGAATGCCTGCACACCCCAGCTAAGACTCAGCTGATTAATGAGTGTTTCCGTTTTGGTGAATACATACAGTGGCGACTTGGGGCGGTAGCTCGATAGCATAAAGCCCGTATAGCCCGACTGTGTCATACCTATCAGCGCATCAGCCTTTATATCTTCTGCTATCTGGCACGCATTATAGCACAGTGCATCGCTCAGGAATGAGGGCGAGTGTGGCTGCGGTGTCAGGTTTTTGTTATAGACTATTTCTTCTTTTTCTACCTCATTGATGATGCTCACCATCGTACTCACTACTTCTATCGGGTATTGGCCCATCGCCGTTTCTCCGCTCAGCATCACCGCATCGGCGCCTTCCAGTACGGCATTGGCTACGTCTGTTATTTCACTTCTGTTGGGGCGCGGCCTGTCTATCATGCTCTCCATCATCTGGGTAGCTATAATTACCGGCTTGGCCCTGTGTATACACTTACGCACTATGTTTTTCTGTATCATGGGTATCTGCTCCAGCGGCAGCTCCACACCCAGGTCGCCACGGGCCACCATCACCGCATCCGATGCCAGTATTATCTCACGCAGTTGTTTCAGCGCTTCAGGCTTCTCTATTTTCGATATGATTTTGGCACAGGCTTTACGCTCTTTTATTATCTGGCGCAGCTGTAGTACATCTTCAGGCTTGCGCACAAATGATAGTGCCACCCAGTCTATCTTCTGACTGATGATGAATTCCAGGTCTTTCAGGTCTTTATCAGAAAGCGATGGCAGTGATATCTTTGTATCGGGCAGGTTTACCCCTTTGTTCGATGACAGAATGCCCGGTGTAGATACCTCTACCAGCACCCGTGCACTTTCATGATCTATCTCTTTTACCACCACCTCTATCTTGCCATCATCCAGCAGTATCTTTTCTTCCAGCTTCACATCATTATGAAAGTTAGGGTAGGAGAGATACATCTGCTCAGCATTGCCTATACACTTCTCATTGGTAAAGAAAAAGCGGTGACCCTTCTCCAGCATTACCGCATTATTTTCCACAGCGCCTACACGCAGTTTGGGGCCCTGCAGGTCGGCCAGTATAGCTATGTTAAACGGGTAGGTGTCATTGATAGCCCTTATATGCTTTATCACATCGGCATGCTGCTCATGTGTCCCGTGCGAGAAGTTGAGGCGGAATACATTGACACCGGCATTTACCAGTCCCAGCAGTTTTTCATGGGTGTTGCAGGCTGGGCCTACGGTAGCTATTATCTTGGTCTTGTGCAGCATGCAGTTGTGTTTTTGTTTGGTCTGATGGGAAGAGTGGGCCTTGCGGCCCGTTTTTACTCCGACGTTCGCAAAGGTACGAATTGCAGCCCAAGGCATCTATTGGTTACGGTTGCCGATACGTTAAGATTTTCCTTCCCATGTTCCCTTACCGTAGCCCTGCCGCAGTACGCATTCTGTGGCTCAGCAGAAACAGCGCTCCCACCAGTAGCAGCGGCCCGTTAATGATGAGCACCACATTCAGACTCTGCAGTACGGTAAAATGATTGCGGCTGTGGTTCAGCAGATACACAAACGGGGCCAGCGCCAGTGCCAGCGTCAGAAAGGCTATGCCTCCTGCCTTTTCCCATCGCCATGCTATAGCCAGTATAGCCGCCAGTACCAGTGCCGGCAGGGAATGCATCAGCAGGTTCAGTGCTTGTGTGCCGGTACCTGCACCCTCCTGTAGTGCGTCCAGTGAAAAGCTGCCTATAAACAGGATTGCAGCAACAGAGAGAATCCGGAGGAGCCACTGCAGCAGTGGCAGATTGTGTGTTTTCATTACTTTTTTGGTTTTGTAGTGCAATACTACCACCAGCCCCCGGCAGCATTTTTGACTTATGTCAAAAAAACGAACTGACACTTCAGTTTACCAAAAAAATATCGGACAACACCATCTCCACCACACCATCTCCACCACACCTCCCTCTCCCCCGGTGTATAGACCGGGGACATAGGTAACAACGTACCGGACACATAGGTAACAGTTTTTGAGGGTGGAAATTAGCTATAAAAAGCTATGCCCTTTTTAAATCAAACTGTTATGGAACAAAGGTTAGAAATG
>JAUIBA010000027.1 GCA_030427635.1 Bacteroidia bacterium | reverse complement strand
TTTTTGACGTATCCATAAAAAGAAGGAAGTTAATTGAAACAACTTTCAATTAACTTCCTTCAAATCCTTTCCAATAAAGAGTCTCAGGCTAGCACCACCAACTATTTTTGGCCTCTATATCCAAATCTCCTGATTTGCGTATTAGTGTTATCCCCTCCACACGGGCATGAGCCTTAGCAACACTATTTATTCTCAAGCAGACAATGAGCAATGTCCATCATCTTTCTACCCTGCTTACCCGATATTTCAGGAGGATAAAGCTCTTTACCCGATATATATGTCCTTATGTTTTCCGTAGGTGATGAACTGAGCTGTTGCAGCTGCTCTTTTGTGAGTTCAATTTTCGGAGTCCATTGGGTCACTATTACCAAACCCTCAACATTTCTGATAGGAGACTGATCTGATGTGGTTTCAAGAGTCACTATGGTACCATTCTCCAGCTTCAAAAGGATTTTGGTCCCTTTCGTCATCATATCCACCATATCCTTATGCTGCCCTATATAAAATGTAGCATAATACTTTTGCCCATTCTGCTCCATATTAGCCCACCATAGTAGCTTTTTCCCAAACTTCACCATCTCCGACCTCACCATTTCATTGGTGAAGGGGTCTTTATCTTCTTTATCAAACTTGCATTTCTGCGCTAAAATGACATTGGGTAAGGTGCAACAGAGCAATATTGGTAAAATCGCTTTCAGCTTCATGTATGAGTATATTTTTTGCGAATCTAAATAATAAACATAATAATCAACATCAAATTATTATGAACCGTTCCCACTCGTCCCAGAATGTTTCGGGGATGCCACGGCTCAGCGTTTGCAACGTCCGCATTGTGGCACAAATGTTTTCTACTTGTGTCCTAAAAATCTCAATCCGTTTTGCGCCATCGGCGCGAGTTTTGGCTTAGTCAAGTGCGTAGACAAATCATACCTTATATAATCTCTCCAGATTGCAACCGGCTATATAACTGTCCTCATTTAAACCCTATGCAAAAAGGTGTGAAAGGAAATTGTGCTAAAGATAAAGTCAACTATATAAAAGCTATTGTATTTCATGAATAGCCAGATCCATGACAATATTTTCAATGCACTCTTCACCGCTATCTCCCATTTTTGCAAAAAAACGCTCATAACATCCGTAGACGATCCCCCTTTCATCCATCATTAGAATAACATAATCATTGTATGCAGTTCCAATTGAGCAAAGCTCCTGACACCCGATTCGGGGAATATAATCAGAGATACCCTCTACTACAACTATGTCCATTGCTTTACTAAAATCAAAATTAAAGTCACTTGGACTTTTACTTTTTTTGTCGTTGAACTTCATTTTTAATTCTCCATATTCTGTAAGAAAGTTAATTGCTGGTTTCAACAATGGGAATTCTTTTTCCCGTATTGTTTGAATAATCTGATTCGCATCAATTTGACGACCATATGTCCAACCAGCATTTTTAAGTACACTCAATGTCTCCTCACTATAACTATACTTCATATCCGTCATTTGTTGTTTTAACATTACTCACCTCTTTACTCACTCGTCCGTTTGCAACCACTATTGGTACACGTGTCTAACCATAACAGCCTATTCCATAAGCTCGGCGTACGTCTCCGACTTCCTGGTGGTAGCAAACCTCCTGATTTACGTATTTGAGCTGTCCCACTGGCACGGGCTTCAATTGCCTTTTATGTAGCCTTTTCAATATGGCAGCCTAAGAGGCCCCACTCGTCCTAGTTTGCAACACCCGCATTGGCCGTAGTTTCCCACTCGTCCTCGTTTGCAACGGGTCCTCCACAGCCCGGCATTAGCAACGCCCCTGACACATGACTTGATAGCTACCCCTCATCATCAAGCCGCCCAATATTATTCTCTATTTCACACCCTTCCTTAAACATCACTTCGTATGATGCCCCCTTATATGCCAATAAATTTGTTCCATCATTGAATACATTGTTTTTCATGATAAACTTCGCAATAAAGTACTCATCAAAAAAGTCGGCAAAACAGTTGAACACATTGTTCTCGATAATTACTTCTTCCTTATTGTGCCCTCCGTCTGTAAAATGGAACTTTTCTAAAAATATCGAGTTGCGGATTATTACTTTACCATTAAAATGCACCCCTACCGAATCGTAAATCTTTACAATGCAGTTTTCAATAACCAAATGCTCGGAGTAGCCCCCCATCAGTATTAAACTGCCTACCACACAGTTGCTGAGGTGAATATACCCTCCCTCCCATTTCTCCGTTGACACTACATCGAAAACTTTGCCTTCCTCTATCCAAATATTTTTCTCCATACTGTCATAGTTTACAAAACCAGGCACTGAGTCCGCTGAAAGTATCATTACAAAGTATCCACAAGATACCTGAACGTATCGGTCATCGGTATGGCACCATAGCAGTTCAGATGATCGTAATTGTAATAGCAGGTATCCGGCAACTCCATCCCCCGGTAATCAATAAACGGTACATCGCTAAACTGCTGCTTCAATACCTGCTGAAAAGCAGGCTCTATAGCCCGGTCATAGTCTCTGTGCTCGGGCATCCGTACAAAAATAACTTTCACCCCCTTACTCCTGCACAGGTCTGCTATGCGATGCAGATTATATATCTGCCAATCCCACAATGATGCCAGATCCTCATTCCTTGCTTTTAATGTTGCCACCCCCATTTCATTCTTTCTCTTATCCAGCTTCCCATAGTACCGTACAAAGCAGCCCCAGTTCATATCCTTAAGCGTAAGCGCTCTTTGATTTAAAAATGCATTCATTGCCCTGCCCGACTTTTCGTGAGGTAACAGAAGCAATCCGCACACCGCATGATACGGACTCCTCTCCACTATGTCTATAATATCACTTACTGTAAGTACATGATAATAACTAAACATCTTTGCTACTGTCTGGTTAGTTTTTTTCAAAAAAACGTTTGACATATACTTCTGAAAACTGTGTGCCCCACAGCCTACAATGACAGTACGCACATGCCCATTTACAGATAGTAGTTTACTTAACTTGCTGTAGTTGTATACATATATCTCGCCTGCCTGAGACAGATTAAGAACATGCTTCAGACTGGAATCATTTATGGCCATTTCCACATGCGAATCCCCGATAAGCAATATATTTTTAGCGCTATCCAGCTTGTATATATCGTCTCTGTTATACACATACGCTATAAAACGCAGCGACAATACATGTAACAATACTACAGGTATCAGGAAGATGAATAGCCGTGATAGCAACTTACTCATAACACCTACCCCCTGTAACCCGATTTGAATGACACAAGCAACCGGCAGGCATATACAGGTATACAGGCATACATCTTACCGGTTTACACTTACGCTCAGTTATGCATGAGCGCAGCAAAAACAAGATGGTACGGGTACTGTTTCCTGGCATATTTATCATAAGAAATGCATGTAGCGTCTGAACAATACAAACATATAAAACACAGCCAACTAAAAATAATTACATAATCCTATAAGTTGCGCTGCCCTCATCCCCCCCGGCACCGTTACACCATGTGCAGAGTATTTCACCTGCGGGCATAATCATTGATTCCCATTCAGTATGGTCAGTTTTCAGCGCCCTGTCAGGCATATACCCCTGCTCACCAATCATTTACTAACTTCACCCCCATAAATTTATCACTTCCATTCTAAATAACTGCACATGTCATTTCAGGCATATATAGACAACATTAAAGCTAAAACCGGCAAAAGCCCCGAAGACTTTAAGCTACTGGCAGAGAAAAAAGGCTTCATGAAAGACGGCGCACTGGTAAAAACCGTAAAAGCTACCGAAATCACCAACTGGCTCAAAGAAGAATTTGAATTAGGCCACGGCCATGCCATGGCCATATATGCCACATTCAAAGGAAAAACAAGCTAAGCATAATAATGCCGGGCCAGATGTAATACCCCCGCCCGGCATACGGCAGCGCCTGTTTCACGTCATACATGCGCTATCGTCACAAAGAATTGATACTGCCGGGTACTGAAAGCCCCGGATAGTTTTGCTGTAGAAATGAATTTCTTAAGGAATCCATTTGCATCATCATTCGGCCTACATCAAAATAGTCATGCTCCCATCGCTGCATGAAATAATCCGGCGTTATAAAATCCCGGTAAAAAAGGCTGTCGTGCCACATCGGCTCTCCGAAGCGCTCATGGAAGATTGATGAAAAACCCTTGTCAAACTGCTTCCTGAATGCCATCATTACACTATCCACAGCTATCTCCCGGGCCTGTTGCCCACCTGAGTACGACCATACAGCAGTAGAATCATAGCCAATGAGGTTGCCCTTGTCATCATATTGCCTGTTCACCTTCCAGCTTACGCCAGGCTTGCTTTCTGCCACCCTGCCGTATCGTTATTGTCTGTTTTGCTATTACTCTGTGCATTACAGCCAGTCGTAAATACCAGCAGTAATACCGGAAACAATATCATTCTCATGACCATCACATTTTATAGTTGCACTATTCGTTGGGTGATTGTTGTTCTTCGCATATAATCTGTTTCAGTCTCCCGCGCGAATGCGCGGACATTACTTCTCCCTCTCCACCGGGAGGGGACTGGGATGAGGCATAATGAAATACACCCTATTCATTTCCCAGCTGATTGATGTTGGAACTGTAATAGGAGTAAAGTATCGTACAGAAAATGGCAATGAAAGTAGCCAATGCGGTATACGCCTCCCTGTCTTTGATAAATGCTGCTGAATTAATCGAGAAGTAAACCAATAATGCCATTACAAATGCCAGCAGCGTTTTACTGAAATAATTTCTCATAACAATAAAATTTAGCCGTTAACAATCCTGTGTACATCATTATCTCATCACACAGTTATACGAAGCAGGTAGCCATTACACCACCTGCTTCGTCACCCTATACTGGTCTGTGCTACTTTATCTCTATTGTACGGGACATAGCAGGTGCACCATCTTTTCTGGGCATAGCAAGATGCAATATACCATCGGCATACCGTGCATCAATCCTGCTTACATCAATTGCTTCATCAAGATTAAAGCTGCGGCTGAATGAGCGCCTGTGATACTCTTTACGCAGCCAGCCTTCTTCCTTGTTTTCTTTGTTTTGTTCTTCATGCTGCTCAAAACTTACGGTGAGCATATCGCCGCTTACATGCACCTTAAAGTCTTCTTTCTTCAGTCCGGGCGCTACCAGTTGCAGCTCATACCCCGCCTCAGTTTCCCGCACATTTACAGGTACCTGTACCTGCTGCGACACACCACTGAATCCCCAGAAGTTGTCATCAAAAAAGCGGTTTACATTGTTCTGGAAAAGCCTGTCCACCAAACCGCTGAAAGTCGTAGCAGGCATGTTGCCGTTTGTTCTTTTCATTAGAGTGTTCATATTTTCCTCCTTTTTTACAGAATAAAATGCAAACCCTGTGCCAGCCGGGTAAATGTGAAATCATGGCAGAATCTTTGATTTTTTTCAGTTTCAGACTATCATTTTTTCACACAGTATGTCACTTAACAATATTTTAAACTATAAACAACTCTCTATGAAAAATTATGCAGATTTATTCCAGCTGTAATTATCACCATATACTATACGGCATCCCCTCCTTTTTCGTACCTTTGTGTCCGTTACCAAACCCTACCCTCTATAACATGACACTACACTATCCCGCTGCTTTTATTTCGCTATCATTAGTGCTACCTACATACAATACCCATCCATCATATAAATAAAATTACGCGAGCAATTTTTGTAACCTTTCTGGGCACTTTTCACCGCTTTGCAGCAGCCTTAACCATTGGTTATCAACAGACTAAAGAAAATATATCTGCCACATGGAAATTATTGAGCAAATGCGCAGTTTTACATTCCGTTACTATATATCACACTATCGCACACAATAACACTGCAGAAAACCGCACTTCACATATAATATTTTCCGCGAGTAATTTTTGTAACCTTTTTGTGCACTTCCGGCACAACAGACACCACAAAACAAACTGATAATCAATACATTAAACAATAAGTGAGTAACATAAAAAATTTATACCGAAAATGAGCAATTTTCATCACCGCTACCACTGGCTCCTCCCTAAAGGCACATGTCAATATCTATATTGACGCGATAATGTTTCATCCTTTTACCTATGAAAACATTCACCACCTCACTAACCCATTTTACCCCTGCATGACGACTCCCATAAATAGCCTCCGGCAAAAAGAGTATATTTGTAAGGCAGGGTATACACCGCCCCGTCTTTATTTTTTGCAGGCATGAATATGCATACTTTCTCAGAGGAAAATTATCTGAAAACGGTTTACAACCTTTACAAACAGGGACTTAAAAAAATCACACCTACTGCCATCGCGGAATCGCTTAGCAACAACCCCGCATCGGTAGTGGATATGATTAAAAAGCTGGTGGAAAAACAGCTGGTAGAGTATGAAAAAAGTAAGGGAGTAAAGCTCACCCAGGAGGGCATGAATGTAGCAATATCCGTTGTGCGCAAGCATAGGCTATGGGAGGCATTTCTGGTAGAGAAGCTGGGCTACGGCTGGGATGAGGTACACGACATTGCAGAGCAGATGGAGCATGTTCACCACCCCGATCTTGCCGATAGGTTGGACAAATTCCTCGGATTCCCCCAGTACGACCCCCATGGCGACCCCATACCCAAAGCCAACGGTGATAGTGCCCGCTCCTATAAAACACTGCTGGCAGAGATACCGGAAGGAAAAACCTGTAAGGTAGTAGCAGTAAAAGACACAAGTACCCCTTTCCTGCAATACCTGAAAAAGCTGGACATAGGTATTGGTACCCGTATTGCGCTGGTAGAAAAGATACCATTTGATGGCTCCATCATCATCACTGCAGGCAGCAGCAGGCAGCAGATGACGGTATCAAAAGTATTTGCAGAAAATCTGTTGGTTCAGGAGTAACAAATACCACACAGGCACTTACCGGTACAATGCCCGCAGTCGCTGTTTATCAGTATCAGGCACACTGGGGCAGGTACTCATATAATCATACACAAGCCGGTGTAGGTTAGTATCAGCAACAGGCTTTGTAGTCAGCCAGTTAATGATAAGAGTACGGTCTTCTTCCATAGCATCGTTATAGCCCAGCAGAGCAGGTGCATTGCACTGCACCGCAAAACGCAGATAGCGCAGCTCTGGCACTGATGGTGCAGCCACAATAGCGGCATCCAGCTCACGGCGGCCGGAATTAAAGTACTTCAGCTTTGTATATGGGTTAAATACATGATTACACATCATAATGGCAGCTATGGCGCGGTAGCCACTATGCAGGGGAGTTGTTGTTACGGAACGGGTAGCGTCATACAACTGTTGAGCTGCTTTCTTATTGCCGTAAGACCTGTGGTAAAGACTGCGTAGCGGTAATATGCCAGCAGGTTGTGCGGCCAGCCCACCTGCCCACATAAGTATAAAGATGATTGATATTACCCGGCCCCGCATTATGTAACAAAGATAACCGGAACAGAAGGAAACTATTGCGGGCGGGCAGGCGGATATTTACCTACCGGCACATCGTCCTTAAATTCGCCTTCATAGAGCATCTTGCCATAGAAGTCAAAACATTTGCCATGTCCGTGCTTCATGCCATACTCCCAGTAGCCTACATACATTACAGCATTTGGGCAGTTACGTATATTGCCTGGTGCCTTTACACTAAAAGTACCCTGACCATGATACAATCCACGCCAGAACTCACCACGGTACACATTGCCATTAAACCATGTCATGGTGCCGCACCCACTGCGGTGGTCACATATCCACTGGCCTTCATAGCAGTCGCCATTGGTCCATTTATATACGCCATGCTCTGACCATCGCATGTTGTTCTGGAAGTCGCCGGTATACTCATCGCCATTGGGCCATGTATATACACCACGACCATTGCGGTTACTATTACGGTACTGCCCCAGATATTGCTCACCGGTATTCCAAGTGCATATACCGGTGCCACTCATCTCATTATCTTCAAACTGACCTACATAACTCTCACCATTAGCCCAGTAAAACACCCCATCGCCATGCTGCCTGTCATCCTTCCACATCCCTTCATATCTGTCCCCGGACGGGAAGAACAATGTACCCCTGCCATTGCGGCGGCCATTGCGAAACTCGCCTACATATCGCTCTCCGGTCGCCATAAGCAGGTCCCCTATTCCTTCTATTTTATTATTGGCAAATGCTCCCTTATATATGTCCCCATTCTTAAAGCGCAGCTCTCCTTTACCACTCATCCCCCCATTCCAGTGCCCGTCATATACCGACCCGTCTTTCAGATGCACCTTCCCTACTCCGCTGAAGCCCTCACGGGTATATTGTCCGGCTATCCGGTCTCCGCCGGCTGTAATCCAGGTACAGTTGCGGGCCAGCGTATCATGCTCCCAGGTACCCTCTATGCGGTCACCATTATGCATATATTTCACTCCCCGGCCCGCCATATGTCCACTGTCAAAGCCCCCCTCATACCTATCGCCATTTGCCCAGAAAAACTTCCCCTGCCCTGCCTGAAGCCCACGTATAAATACCCCTTCAAAACGGGCTCCGTTACGCCAGTGAAATGTTCCCCGACCTTCCATCTTTCCATTTACCCATCCGCCTTCATATTTATCTCCATTGGCTATGTACATAGTACCCTCGCCCCACATTTTATCGGCAGCCCAGTTTCCTTCATACCGGCTTCTGTCAGGAAAGTTAAAAATCCCATATCCACTCATTTCGCCGTTAGCCCACGACCCGGTATATTTTCCCCCATCGGCATAGTACATCGTGCCTTTGCCATGGCGGTCACCGGCACGGAAATTGCCTGTATATTGGTTCCCGCTATCATACTTCTGTGTGCCCTCACCATTGCGCACACCCAGTCCGCCACCTGCATCAATGATTATCTGCGCGGCATTTTCATAGCCTTTTTTTATAGCCCAGTAAAGTGGTGTGGTGTTCATGGTACCAGTACGCCACGAGGCATTCACCGGCACCTTCTTTTTCAGACATTGCAGAATGAGTGCCTCATCGCCGCAGGCTGCAGCAGAGTGCAGTACCGTCCAGCCTCCAGGCCCTTTCATATGGATATCGGCCCCTGAGTCCAGAGCCTGCTTTATCAGCTTACAGTTACTGTTCGTTCGTCGGGTAAGCTCCCCCCGCAGCAGCTCCCGCGCCACCGGTTTTGACAGCTTCTGCGCTTCGGCATCCTGTATAGGATACAAAGACAATACCAGTACGATGGCTATAACAAACCCCGCAGATATATTACCCCGAAAAAACTGTAGAAATCTCTTACCCATATACCAGCCTGCCAGCCAATGCAGAACCTCAGAATTGCGCTGCAAAATAATGAGAAAAGCCACATTTATAATATAAATTATTACTAATGAAAAGTTATTAATAACGTTGCCATGACATTAGACCGCCCAAATGAAGCTGTACTCAGATATCGGCACAATACGTACCTTTATAAGCAAAACGGACAAGGTGTGCTGTATGCAGTAGTGGATATTGAAACCACCGGGAGTTATGCCGCTGCCAATGGCATAACGGAAATTGCCATTGTGATACATGATGGAAAAAAGGTGCTCGACTTCTACGAAACACTGGTAAATCCTCATGTACCAATCCCTTATTTCATACAACGGCTTACGGGTATTACCAATGAGATGGTAGCAGGTGCACCTTCTTTCCGCGAAATAGCAGGACAGGTGAATGAGTTACTGCAGGACAAGATATTTGTAGCGCATAATGTCAATTTCGACTACTCATTTGTAAAACACCACCTGCAGGATGCCGGCTATGACCTTACTACACGCAAGCTGTGTACTATAAGGCTGGCGCGTAAGGTAATACCGGGCATGCGTGCCTACGGACTGGGAAAACTAACCCATCAGCTGGGTATAACCCATGCCAACCATCACCGTGCCGGTGGCGACGCCCTTGCTACAGCCGACCTCCTCACCATGATTACCGAGCGCGATACACAAGGCGTTATTCAGGCCATGCTCAAGGGGAGAAATAGTGAACAGTACGTTCCACCTCACCTTCCGGTATCAGACCTGGAAGAGTTGCCACAGTGTCCCGGTGTATATTACTTTTACAATGCTGCGGGCAAAGCTATTTACATTGGTAAAGCATTAAACATACGTAAGCGGGTACGCAGCCATTTCTCTAATAATAAGACCAACCGTCAGAAACAGGACTTCCTCAAAGAGACGCATCGTATCAGCTACCGGGAATGTGGCACTGAACTGATGGCACATATCCTGGAGAGTACAGAAATACGTAAGCTATGGCCGGTACACAACCGCAGCCAGCGGGGCTACCTGGCTCGCTATGGCTTGTTTGTATATGAAGATATGCAGGGATTCATGCGGCTGGGCGTAGAGAAGATAAGACGAAGTGTAAAACCCGTGTACACATTCAATACGGTTACAGAGGGGATGTATATGCTGCGCCACCTCACAGAAGAGTTTAACCTGTGTACCCGTCTGTGCAACCTGTCTACCGCGCCCGACTGTGGCTGTGACGAGCCCGACCACCACCCGGAAGAATATAATACAAGAGCCGAGGATGCGCTGCGCCATCTGCGGGAAAATCTGCCCACCTTTGCCCTCATAGACAAAGGCATTGATGATAATGAATACAGCTGCATACTGATGAAAAATGGTAATCTGTTCGGTATGGGATATATAACAGATAAGGAGCAGCAGCTGCGCAATATAGACACTGCAGAGAGTAGTGTAGAGCCGGTACAGGACAATGATTATATACGTAATCTGGTACTGCGCCATGCCAGCGAATACCCGGAAAAGTGCATTCTCTTCTCTTAATTCAAATACGAACCAATAACTATAAAACATGGGAAAGTTCTCAGATAGCATACAGGAAGCACACAGCCGTTTCATAGCACATCAGAAAATGTTCTTTGTAGCCACTGCACCACTGGCCGCTGACGGACATATCAATCTGTCACCTAAAGGGCTGGACAGTTTCCGCGTACTATCCCCCACCCATGTAGCCTATCTGGATGTTACAGGCAGTGGCAATGAGACATCGGCCCATATGCTGGAGAACGGCAGAATAACGTTTATGTTCTGCGCATTTGATGGCCCGCCCAATATATTGCGGCTATATGGCACCGGCAGAACCATACTCCCCGGCGATGCTGAATGGGATACCTATATGAGCCATTTCCCGGAGCAGCCTGCCATACGGCAGATAATTGCTGCAGACATATACAAGGTACAGACATCATGTGGCTATAGCGTACCACTCTATGACTATACCGGTGAGCGCGACCATGCTATAAAGTGGGCCGAAAAGAAAGGCCCTGAAGGCCTGGCAGAATACAGAGCCGAAAAAAACGTCACCAGTCTGGATGGCCTGCCCACTGCACTTGCAGGCAAGCTGTAACACTACAACAGCACCGTTATATACCGGGGTGAGCATAAAGTAAAAATGGCTCCCGTATATGCAGTTAAGCAACGGGAGCCATGCAGGAGATAGTAATTACTTACTATTCCACTGTTACATTAAATGTCACCTCAGCATCAGTAGAGCCTATGGCACAGTCTGTACCATTTTTACCACTGGGCTGATGATGCAGTGATACCTGAAGTGTACCTGATGCCGCACTGGTAGTTGTAGCTTTTGCTTCCAGTCCCAGCTCCAGCTTTGGTGTATTATCATCATAATCGGTACGCTGTACAGTAATACCCAGGCCTGATGATGGCTCATAACAGATAAGGTGATAAATAGAGCGTTCATGAATCTCCTCCGTTATATCTTCAGCCGGGTCCTTGGTCTCATCCAGAAATGTAAGAGACATATTATATACAGCACCTGCTTTCAGCTTCAGGTTGGCCAGTGAAAGGTCAGGGTTGCCATCATTAGGAGTAAGGTCGCGCCATTGCGCAGTATCCACATCTGTCGCATCAGCCGCATTAACAGCTATGAGCCTTACGGTTGTTATTACTTCATTGTCTGGTGCAGGAGGGTCTACATTCTGTTCTTCCTTTTTACAAGCCGACCAAAGTAGTATGAATGATGCTGTTATTATTGCTATTGCTGATTTCTTCATTTTTAATAGTTTTTTTAGAATGATAATTTAGTTTTAATGATAAAATTGATACCGATGTTATCGGCATAGTACCTGAAACGGTCCAGGTAATCGCGATAGGGCTTATCTGTAATGTTGGCTACTGTAAAATCAAATCTTACCTGCTTTTTGCCAATATCTGAGCGGAATCCCACCCCGGCATTAAAGAGGCTGTATCCCGGCGGTGGTGCCGCATAGTCCAGCCCCTGTGGCGCACGCGACTGATGGAGTACGGTTACATTTTCTACAGAGATATAAGGCTCATCCATAAAGTGCCACTGATGCAGATTAAATACCACACTATGCTCATACCTGTCGGCAGGCATATAGATAAGCCAGTTATCAGCCGTTTTGTTATAGCCTCTTACCAGTGTAGCGCGGGACTGTAATGTGACAGATGAAAACAAATCGTACTGCAGTGCGCCATCCAGACCGGATATGACAACATTGTCTTGTGTAAATCTGAATGCCGGGAATGTTCCACTGAGCAGTGTTACCGGCTGTGCCTGAGGTGTCTCATAAATGTAGTTACCTATGTGGTTTCTGTACACATCTATTGTGCCACGCAGCTTTCTGGCATCATACTTTACCGTAAGTGATGCATTCAGCGCACGCTCTGCACGCAGGGTGGAGTCACCATCCTGATAGGTAGCATCGCTGAAGTGAACACCATGAATGTATAACTCATTCACTGAGGGTGCCCGCCATGCCGTGCCTATGTTGCCAGATACCTGCAGCTTATCGGTAAAGTGCCATGAAGCTCCTACCGTGCCGGAAGGATTGGCAAAAGTGAGTGTTGTGCTATACACATCCAGTGTGCGTGTATCACGCTGATAAACACGCTGCCAGCGGTAATCGTACCTGAGTCCGGCCTCCAGCAGCAGTCTGTCCTTTTCATACCGTTCTACGGCAAAAGCACCTCCGCTATAGGTACGGAAGTTAGGTATCAGATACCGGATACCCCTAAACACATTACCCTGTGTGTTACCCGAAATACCTACATCAGTAGCAAAGCGACGATGCGTACCGGTATGGTACACGACCTCGGCACTATGGGTGATAAGCTTAAAGCTTACCTGAGGCTTACTGAGCAGTGTAGGGTCATTCGTATAAGGAAGGCTTATATCATATTCCTCACGAAGATCGCCCTGGCGGGCAGCTGTCACTTCTATCCTTGACTCATTGGCAAACTGATAACTGCCATTAAGCTTTGCCAGCCCATGATTCACATTCTGATAGCTGCGCCCTATATCATAGGAGAAAACAGATTCTGTAAGTGGCCGTGACCGGGAAATAGCAGCCGTAAGGTCGGTAATATTGCCTGCATGAGAGCCCTCAAATATACCATTACGGGTATGGAAATAGCTGTAAAATGCACCCAGAGAAAAACCCTTACGATGATAACCCAACTGTGCAGAGAAGTCCGTTTCCTCCATGCCTGTATTTTTCAGGTAATAACCTGGCGTACGAAAGTTACCGGCGCGCTTTGCCGTACCCTGCACGCGCCACTGCAGCCCGTTGCTATCTGTACGGCCCTGCAGTGTACCGGATACGGTACCCATACGCCCGTTAGACTGTCCTACGAGATATGCATTGCCACTTATACCTTTATACTCAGGTAACGGGTCGGGGTTTAACAACACTACCCCACCCACCGCATCGGCGCCATAGCGCACACTGGCCGCTCCTTTTACCACGGATATTTCATTGGCAACAAATGGATCTATCTCAGGGGCATGCTCACTACCCCACTGCTGGCCTTCCTGGCGTACACCATTGTTCAGTATCAGCACACGATTACTGTGCAAACCATGTATGACAGGCTTGGAAATAGTAGGCCCGTTATTTATAGCATTCAGTCCCGGCAGCGACTTCAGCGCCTCGCCCAGAGTACTGCCCGCCGTGCGGAACTTTTCCAGCCCCCGCAGCTCGGTAGAAGATACGGTGCGCAAATCGGTAACGCGGCGACCTTTAATGAACACCTGCGCCAGTTGATTGGCTCCTGCTGACAGAATTATCTGTACCGGAGTATTACCATTAATATCGGCATGTAATGAAACTGCGGTAAAACCCACGGCCCTGCACACCAGCTCCACATGTCCCGGACATATGCCTGTAATAGCAAAATGCCCTCCGGTATCGGTTGCAGCACCCCGTGAAGCATCTGACTTAAGGAATACTACGGCACCGGTAACCGGATGAAAATGATCATCTGTAACCGTACCGGTAATGCGAAAAGCACATTCCTGAGCACTTACTACAGCATGGGCAAACAGTAGCATCAGCACTGCTGCCATACGAATACGTACCACAAAAAATAAGTTTGTGTATGAAAAAATTGACACTGGCAATGAGCCATTCTGATGTTATGGCAACAAATGCCACAAAACACCGGATAGCAACTCACACCAGCAAAAAGAAAAAGTAGCCAACAATATTAAGCTACGGGAGGCCCCCGTGTAGATGAAATTCGCTCAGGTGTCTGAAAGCGGAATGTATATACAGACTGTACATAACCAGTATAAACGGCCTGCTCCTTAGCTACAAATACAACATGCGATGGTGCAAGGAAAGGAGCATATTCAAAACTGAGAAAAGAACAGTGATTGTGCTTTTTGGTAATGACCAGCTCCCCCTTTTCATAGAGAGGATGCACATCATCTTCGTGGTCATATATAGCATGGTGAATGTATTCCGGAGGCAGCACACCTACCAGAAACACGACAAACAGAAATGCACTTAATATCCGTATTAAAGGCGTTCTCACCATTTGCTATTGGAGTACAAATATAACGGAATATAAAACCCCACTATCAGACGTACTGTACCCGGGTATGAAAAAAGGTCACCCGGCTGTGTATCCGGACGACCTTTAAACTGTATTTTATGCTGTAATTACTTTGCTTTTACCTGAGTAGCCTTAACAGGGGCCTTTTTAGTATCGGCAGGTGTAACGGTAGTTCTTTTTTCAGTTTTTATAGCTTTCGTCCCTTTCTGATCTACCTGTGCCTTGGGCGCGGTAGCTGATGCTGCAGGATGACGACGGGTAGCAGCAAGATTCTGTACCGGTGCCGTAGACTGTGCCGATGCATCAGAAGCAGTAGCGAGAGCAATAAACGAAAGGGCGTAAAATATGGTCTTTTTCATGACGGTATTAAAATTTATTTCTGTAAATATAACAACTATACAGCACATACCGTGCCTGTGCTTTACATTTTTACAATCTTTAACAAGCGGCTACTCCTGCCAAAGGAAAGGGAAAAGTACCATCCCCAGAAATATGATAAGTACATCCAGAGCAAGGAGAATACCTGCCAACCCCCACCAGCCTGTTACATAAACCGGCTGTAATGATGCAGTGGCCAGCTTGCTGAGTATCATAAGTACGGGTGTAACCAATGGAAAACCCAGAATAGCCATTAACGAAGAATTTTGCTGTGCCCTGGCGGCTATAGCTGATAGAAATGTGAAAACAACCGACAAACTGAGACTACCAGTAAGCGCTATAAGCACAAACAAACCTCCCTGTACCGGTGGCCATCCCAGCATTACCGCATATAGCAGCAAACTTATGATAGTCATTACCATCATGAGCAGTGTGCTGTAAGCCAGCTTTGCCAACAGGAAAGTAACAGGAGTAGCAACCGTATAATAGTAGCGAAACCGGTGCGGGTGTTCCTGCAAAAAACTCTTGGCCATAGAGTTGACCGATACAAACAATTGCGATGTCCAGAACAATGCATTCCATACCCGTGCATCGGGCTGACCATTCATCATGTATATGACAAATACGGTAGCCCCTACATATACCAGCACTCCGAAAAGGGCATGCTTCTGCCGCCACTCCATAATGAGGTCTTTCCTGAGCAATGTGATAAATGCTGCCATAACAGGGCGCAAAGATAACTATCTGGATGTAGGTATAATAAGGCATGTAAAACCATATACAGCGGTCACCTACCACCACTGTTATATTGCGATTAAATTTTTTTGACAAAACTCTTGTTTGTGTTCATTCCTGCTGTATCTTTGCAACCTCAAAAGTTCTTAACACAAGCGGAAGTAGCTCAGTTGGTAGAGCACAACCTTGCCAAGGTTGGGGTCGCGGGTTCGAGTCTCGTCTTCCGCTCATTCAAAAATTCCATTCGCCCGGCGGATGGAATTTTTTGTTTGTAGCAATACTATCTTTACAAAATAACCACCAGCCCTGGTGGCGGAACTGGTAGACGCGCAGGACTTAAAATCCTGTTTGCCGCAAGGCGAGTACGGGTTCGATTCCCGTCTGGGGCACATAACCACCTTTAGGGGTGGTTTTTTTATGCCTGAAATGCAGTAAAATCAACACTTTGCTGTTTTTGACAGTCTTTAATTTTCCTTTATTTTCTCTTTTTTTGTTACTCTGCTGTTACTTTATCAATACTTTTGGTTATCTTTATCAAACAATATCCAACCAAAGTAAAATAATAGAATAAAACCTTTACTGTGGCTGATTACAGATACTATTCAAAGTAACAAAAACTAAAGTAACATGGGTGTGAAACTTAGAAAACGGAAAAATGCAGACAATACCACCTCATTAATCCTTGACATTTACCACAACGGTAAACGTAGCTATGAATTTTTGAAGCATCTGAAGTTAAAGACCAAGCCCACTTCCCCTGTGGACAGGCAGAAGAACAAAGAGAACTTAGAGCTTGCCGAGAGCATTAGGAACAAGAGGGCGCAGGAACTTGTAACCAGCGGGTACGATGTGGTAGCATCGTTCAAAAGCAATGTTGATTTTATCGAGTATTTTGAAAGCTACATCAGCAAGTACACTAAGAAGGATAAGCGCAACATGGAGGGGGCGTGTAACAGGTTCAAGGCCTTCATGAAGAAGGAGGGGATAAAAAGCCTCACGATGAAGCAGCTAACAGAAAACATCGTTCACAAGTACGCAGAGTATCTAAGTGAGACATCAGAGGGTGAAGGAGCCAGCAGCTACTTCAAACGGTTCAAGAAAATGATAAAGCAGGCTGTCAGGGAAAAGGTGATCCTGAATAACCCGGCTACCGATGTAACCATAAAGAAAGACGACAGCATAGTAAAGGATGTGCTTACGATTGAGGAAATAAAAATACTTGCTGGTACACCGATAAGTAACGCCCAGGTACGGAATGCCTTTTTGTTTTGCTGCTTCACCGGCCTTAGTTGGATAGATGTAAAGGAGTTAAAATGGAAACATATCAATCTTAGGAATAAGTTGCTAACTAAGGTCAGGGCGAAAACTGATACTGAGACTGTGGTTAGTTTAAACAGCACAGCCCTTTCTATGCTACAGGAGCCGGGGGAGCCACAAGATCTTGTATTTGCCCTGCCGAGTAATACAGGTGCGCTTAAATTGCTTAAGAATTGGGTTACAAAGGCTGAGTTAGGAAAGCACATCACTTGGCACTCGGCCAGACATTCATTTGCAACAAATTTGATATATTATAAAACAGACGTAATGATAGTTTCAAAGCTACTTGGACACAGTACTCTAAAATATACGCAGCGGTACACACGCATAGCAGAGGAGCTAAAACGAAATGCAGTAAATAGCCTGCCGGGCATTGATTAGTAAACCATGCTTTATGTTTATACGCCATCATACAATGAACTTTGGAGACACAGCAACACGGATTAAAAAACATGTTGCTGAATTAGATAGAGACTGGTTCCTGCGCAAGAAGAGGGAGTTTGAAAAGCTATGTGATAAAGACGAGGATTTCTATGAGTATGTTACACCATCTGATACACAGGTAGTAGATTTCGACCTGTTCTGCTTTAGTGCAACTTATTCACAAGGCGTTACCGGCAGTTCTATTGCAGATAAGATAATAGCAACCACCAACAGCATTGTTGATGATGCAGGGGACGACAAAGAATATACCTCCCTTAAGTTCTGGGTTGACAAAGTGAATAAATGGACTGAGGAAGCAGTACAGGATAAGATAGACTACTACAAGATTGAAGCGTACACGAACGTGATGTACGGTGTGCTGCATAAAATTAAATGGAAAATACAGCACCACTTCAACAATAAACTACAAGCCTTAGAACTAAAGCACAACCGAAATAAAGCAACCGCCGCTCGTAAAAAAGTGAAGATTATCCGGTCTTATAAGTGGCAAGGCAGAAGGGATGAGCTGCCAAAATTGTACCAAAAGCTGAAGGGCGATCTTATAGCTCCCGAAAATAGATTAACTGACTTCACCCAGGTATTTTCAAACAAAGACATTGCTATAATCAATCCTATTAAGTGGCATGACAATAATGCAAGCGAACTGTTGTACTTCGTCATGCAGCTTTCTGAGTATGGGTTGATACAAGGAGCGCGACTAAACTATGAAACTTTGGCTGGGTGCTTCGTAACCAATGACGGTAAGAAGTTCACCGCGAGTTTCAAGAATCTGAAACAGTCTATACCTGTAAAGTTATCTGGTGTTAAAATGGCTAAAATAGAGGCATTGATAAAGCTATTTGTATAGGTCACTTCATTTATTTCCCGGTTCACTGTTGGTTCACTTTCACGCAAAGTGAACCTTTTTTATTGCCCTTCTTTTCCAACTTGCACCCGTTAACAGTGGTTACCGGTAATCCATTTTTTGATTCTTAAACACTTCCAAAAATGGAAAAGAAAAGTAATAACCTGCACGAATTGCAGGAAATAAACAGTAGGCTAAATAACATCGAGCAAGCCCTACTGTCAGTAAAGACTGTGCTCACCTTTGATGAAGTTGCAGCATATACAGGTTTGAGTAAATCGTATTTATACAAGCTCACCAGCGCTGGTCTGATCCCACATTCGAAGCCAAACGGTAAGCAGCTTTTTTTTGAAAAGAACGCCATAGATATCTGGCTATTGAGGAACGAAGTCAAGACAAATGATGTACTTGATAAGGAAGCATCTACCTATGTCGTAACCAAACAGCGCAAGGGGCACTTAGGGTAACGCAAGTGATTGACTGGGGTAAATACTGGACACGCGATGCTGCATTAGTAAACAGAATATTGGCAAACAAGGCACTTGATTTTAAGGAGAGCCACAGCACCAAGACGGGGGAGATAACAGAATACCCCAAGTTTGCTACATGGAAGTGCTGGGAGTTTGAAATTAAAAGCCCTACATGGTTAGAGGTGAGAGGTAGCCTGCATAAGTACTGGAATGGCGGGGCCTCTAATGAGAACGACTTTAAATTACACGACCTGTATGTTGCCGTTGCTAACTTCTGTAAGTTCCTGCAGGTTAGCCCGTATGATTTGACAGTGCATAATTTGGAGTTCGGCGTAAACATCCGGCCTGCCGTTGATGCATCTGCTATCATGCGTGATGTCGTGTGCTTTAAAAACAGGATGTCAAAGAACCCCATTGATAATGATAAAGGGTACTTCATCGAGTTTGAAACAGACGAGTATTATTTCAAGATTTATGATAAGGGCTTGCAGGCACAAGAGGTATGGAAGAAGAAAGCAGGCAATATACTACGGGTAGAGGTCAAGGCCACTAACAGCGGGTTCCTGCAATTTGCACACATACATACAATGGCTGACCTGCTGAACCCCGGTAACTTGCAGTTGCTGGGCAGGAAGCTGGATAGCGTCTTTAAACACATCGTGTTTGATGATGATACCATTGATACCACTACTATGAGCGCACCTGATAAAAAGGTGTATCTGGCTTTGATTAATCCCCGCATTTGGGCAAAATACTGGAAGAAAAAGACGACCACAATAAGAGCAAGGGAGCACAGGTTCAGGGCAATAGTAGCAAAGTACGGAGCAAAGAAGCATAACCTCACCTTATCGAAGCTGGTACATAGTAAGTGGCAGGAGTTACTCATACACACTGCTCACACTAAGCAGGAGATAAAGAAGTTTCTTAAAAGTTGCAAATTATAAATATTGTTGCATTTCCGGCTATACGTTAGGTAGGAAAAACGACAAAGTTTTTGATTACGGATAATAACATTGTTCACCCACTCAAGATAGAGGGAGAGCCAGCCGCTTTCAGCCATTAGAGAGAGCGACATGTAGCTACATACACCGTCCGGGGTGATACCCTCTATGATGATGAATGATGCCGCCTCTACTTACCTCGTGAGACCAACAGGGAGCAATAAATGCAATGCTGGTACAGGGCTGGGCACGCACTACAATTAATATTTGTACATTAGCACCAAATAAATAGAGAAAAAGCGAATGAAAACATAAACAGGTAAGATTGATTTATATAAGATAGTGTATTACACATAGTGTTGCAGTTCTAAATGTCGAAACTTAAACTACCGCAAGCACTCAATGGATGTAGTACGCCTCACGGCGTAACTAAGTCTTTTGCTTGCGGTAGGCCTTCGACAGCCTTGAACAGCAGATTGATTTCAGTTACGCTATTTTTTTGTCCATACAACAAGCTGGATATGAAAAAACAAAGGGGCTTTGATATCGCTATTTCTTCTCTTTCTGACAGGCTACTGTACAGGTGCAACCAGTAGAAGAACAGGAGCGACTTGTTGGGATGATACAGAAAGTGGTGCTAACGGACAAGGCGCATGTTCCCATCACGGAGGGGTTAGGAATTGGCACCGAAGCTATTGGTGGGATAAGTAGTAATAGTAAACCGATTAAAATAAAACCATGGGATTTTTTGCATTTATTGGAATAGTCGTTTGCGCCTTTATCGTGGTGCAGATAATCAAGCCATTCTTTAACAGCCCCAATAACACAGGCGGCTCTAATTCAAGCAACCCCAATAGGCCAGACAGCCCCAGTACCGTTAGTAGCCCTATTGTACCAACTGGTGTAGATGGAGGACGTAGAGGGGCAGGATACTATCAACAGCAGGCCGAGGATTATTATCATAGAGGTTTCCGCAAGGTTCAGCAGCAGAATTTTCAGGCAGCTATCAACGATTTCAACATAGCTATTCAAAATAATATGCAATATGAGAATGCCTATATTATGAGGGGTTTTTGCAAAGTTGGCCTGCGGGAAGTGTATAGCGCCGTTGATGATTTCACGATGGCTATAAGAATCAATCAAAATTCATTGCCTGCTTTAGCACTCCGAGGTTTGATTGTATCAGAAACAGAAGGAGACAGAGCCGATTTGATTAGTGCTTGCGAGATTAATCCCAAAAATGGTATGGATTATTGGGCATTGGGCACTGCAAAAATAGCTCTGGCAGAGGTTTCTGAAAATGGCAATTTGTTTGAAAGTGGTATGAGCGATCAATTAAAAGCTATTGAATTGGGTTTCAGAATAAGGTTAAACTAAAAAACAGGTGATGACCACTGCGCAGGAAATTACGAAACAGTTTGCTCATGCGGTTCAGCAGAAGAACATGGATATGATAGCTTCCATGCTTGCAGATAACGGTGAGTACAACACGCAGGATGCAGAACTGAATACCATTACAGACTGTAGCAAGGCTGCATTTATTGACTGGTTAAGCAGGCAGCTTTCACAAAAGGAGATTACTACGACAGAGTACGACACCTGCATACTGTGTAGAACCGGCAACCCGGTAGTGCTGTTTAATGAAGGGCTGTTTGTGCTACAGCAGGAGCATAAAGCCAAATCACGTACCGGCTTCATGCTGCATATTGTTGATGGCCTGATACAGGAAATTGCCTTTTGCTTTTCATTCGCTCATCGTGAGAACAAGTCCCAGGCGGAGTACGACAATGACGAGGTGAACAAGTTAACGGCGCAGGGAGTGCCCCTAATAGAAGCCATTGAAACAGTGTTGACAGCCAGAGGATGCACCGATATATGGAAAGGGCACAGGCCTGACCATCTGAATAGCCCAAGATTGTACACGCCGCCCGACCTTTAAAGTAGTTGCACATTTTTTGTGTATGCGTGAAAGCAGGGCAGGTTATGAGCCGCCATTTGTTGCATATTTTTAGTTTACTGCCAATCAGACGTAATGAACATATATGCACCCTATAGCACTCTATGGCTAAAAGTGCCGTTTTCTTATGATTCAATGCATTATATTTGTTTTCATTTAAGGGCAACATCGGCAGTCATGAGCTTAATAATTTTGAATATATGGAGTATAATCAACACAGTCATGATTTTAAAAACCTGCTAAATAGAACGATAAATTCTATTCGTTTCAATGAGCCGAACAATATAGAGATGTGGGTAAAGGCTCTACTAAATAGCGATAATATTAAATTGGAATTTGAAAGCAGGGGCAAGAGCTTAACAAGTAACTATAGCAAGACAGCCGATAAGGTTATTGAGTTCTTACTGCATGCTAAGTTCATCGAAAGCTGTGGTGATAATATGTATGTGCTGACTGAGGACAGAGGCATCAGATTAAAGAAAGCGGGGACGTTTGAAGCCTACTACGAAATATTACAAAATGAAAAGGAAAAAGGAAAAAACGATGCAGCGCAATCAGATCTTCTGAAGGCACTGGACAAGCAGGTGAAGGAGCAGCAAGTAAAGATAAATGCAATGGAGCTTGCTTATAAGCCCTGGGCATTTAAGATAGCAATAGCGGCATTGATATTGTCTCTAATCAGCCTGCTAAGGGCATTTGGTGTACTTTAAATACTATGGACGACCTGCAATATACTGAGTGCTACCATCTGCGCTTTATAGGTTTAATGGGTTGCTTCCCCTCTGCTTTTAGTTTCCGATTGAATGCTCGAAGTCCTTGCCCCATTGCTTTCGTTGTAGGGTTATCGGAGTGATTCATTCTGGTGCCTGCACTATCTACTGAAATAATACGATTGCTCGTTTCCCTGTAATACAGTGCCTGACCAACAATAATACTGATAGGAAGATATAAATGCTCATCGTCAAAGCCGAGTATATATTGCTGACCCTTTTTAATTGGAGCATACTGTAGCAGCTTAATATCCTTGAAACGGATAGCTGCTCCAGTTGCAATAACAATAAACTCATGCTCTTTGGTTGGCATGTTGTCCCGGTCACCGGAAGTTCTTTTGATGCCGCTATAACTCACTGTTACCTCTTTTTTAATATTCAATTGAGGACTCACGGCTGGGAACTTTTTCAAAGTAACAATAGTATCCATCGCTCGGTTTTACATAAAGGTAAATTCTTACTGTTCTATTCGCATTTGTATCTATTTTGTTCAGAGTAACTATTTTGCCTATCAGCGACCACATTTCAGATAAGTAAGCGTGTTTTTCCAAATCGCTTACCGCGACATCATAACTATTGATATTGTCGTCGTCAGGTTCAGACTTACTGAATACGATATAGTCTTTTACTGCCCTCTGCCTTTTTGCTGATGTAGTTTTTTGAGCTGGTTTACATACACCACATGTGCCGCCGCTGTTGCAATGTTTGCAGTAGCGGCAATTTTTACAGGCGGTGCAATTGGCTGAGCCAGTACAAGTTCTTTGGGCAGAAGATATGAAAGGCACAAGCAATGATAGAATTATTGCAATGCCGGTACACTTGCTTCTATTATTAAATGGTTTCATCCCCGGTTTGATTGAACAGATCATCAATTGATTTGTCAATCTGCTCGATAGCCTGTTCTGCATACAAGTCAAATAATTTACTATGGAACTTGTCGCAGCAAGCACTAACGATAGGCTGACCTTGTTCATTGTAACCTACGAGCGTAGGATGCTGCTGATGCTCCTCACACAATTGAGATTCTATCAGGGTTTTTAATTCCATAATGCACCGTTTATTTTACGGTAATATACGACAAATAAAATTTGCTAAAAAAATTGAAGCACTATGTATGTGCGCGATAGTAAGGCTATCTTTTCGCATCCCGCCGCTATCCTGAAATCCCTGCCATCCCCCCGTACTGGAAGATCGTATCTTCTTCATGTGCCAGGAAAAAAATAGCTCTATGATGATGTGCAGCAGCACGCAACTTTCTGTCAGCGACTTTAAGCCAACGATCCTTCGACCATCAGCGAGTGTTTGACCTCTCATGAGAAAGGAAAGTAGCGCGAGGACTTCTCATGTTATCTGAAAGACCTTAGCCTCACTTGGTGTGTAGGAACCATACACCAGAATAAGCATTTGGCTCCTGCAGGTAGCCCTTTCAGCAGCCCCGCATTTGGTAGCTGCCCTACCCACAGAGGCTATGCCGCAGCAACCAAATTGCTCCCCGGCAGCAAGAGTATGTGTTGCAGCATAAGCCAACGCACAAACCTATCCATGCTGCACCCCATACCCTTGCTTTATACCCACTCACTACCTTCGATTGGGCTATCCGACTGTAGTCCACCTGCCGCGAACAGGAGCAGTAGTAACTCAATTCAACAGGGGAACACTCTTGCCGCATCCGTGCAAATTAAAGGCGCAGGCAGCAGGGGAACACCTTTGAGCTATGGAACGGTTGCGCCTTTAACTTGCCCGGATGTTATCTCCCCCTGTTAGTCGGTTGATATTACATTATTAGTTTGTTTTGTATATTCGCAATAACTTATGGAAAACGAGATAAGAAATGCCGCATCGGTTACCGGAATAAACGCGATCCTACATAATTGGGCTGGGCAGTACGATTTAGACATTGTATTGCTTGCAAAGGAGGGTATTGGCGTTAGTGCGAAAAAAGGAATTGTGTCTACTCCCTTAGAAAGAGGTACAGTAAATGAATATACGGGACACGATGTGTATTCTATTGAAAGCTCAAAAGAACTTAGCTTAGTTAAGGATTTAGTTATCAAGTCCATTAAGTACAGAACGCTTATTATTGAGGACATTAGCTGACCTCTGTAAATAGTATGAACAGGATAATAAAGTGCGCAGGTGTGAAAGTTGGGTTTAGTATGTTTTTTGTTACTCTGCTGTTACTTTGAAATGTGAAAATCGGCTAAAAGCATTGATAATACTGCATTGTAGATAATTCAAAAGTTCCCGTCTGGGGCACAAAGGTCAGAGTGAGCGTGAGAGCGAGAGCGAACACCTCACTCTGACCTTTTCTTCATTACTCAAACTCACACCCACACTCTTACACCATGTTCGATTTTGAAAATCTCGAAGTTTACAAGAAGGCGAAAGCATTTAATGCTGTAGTTGTCAAATCTGTACTCAGAATTGAAGCACTTGACGGAGTTACAAAAAATCAGCTCCGGAGAGCATCTTTAAGCGTGGTGTTGAACATAGCAGAAGGAACCAGCCGTTTTAGCAAACCTGATCGCAAAAATTTCTGCATAATAGCCCGAGGATCAGTGTTTGAGTGTGTTGCAATATTTGATGTTCTCAGAGATAGTGGAATGCTAACAGAAAGCGAATTCGATAATTTATACTCGCTTGCCGAAGAAGTGTCTAAGATGCTTTTCGCGATGATTAGAAATCTTGAAAATTAGGGAACAAACTTCCCTGTTTGTGCTAAATGATGCTAGAAAATCCACTCATATCGGGGTGGAATTTTTAGTTTAGCTTTCACAAATGTTTGCAGGGCATTCTATGGATGTTATATTAAACAACACCAATCCGACGATTGAACAGGTACGAGAATGGGGATATAACGAACAGACTCTCCTTATTGAACAAGATGAAGATTTAATTCTTCATGATTCGAAATACACCTCTATTTTATTTGAACTTGCTTCTGACGATAATTGTCCAAAGCATGACTATTGCCTTTCGATATTGGCATACTTTTCTCAAATTCAGTTGGCATTCAGACAAAAAGATATAGTTGAAGAAATATCACGACACATTAATGAATCCGCTATTGCTCTGAGTGACTCTGTAAATAAATGGAAGCTAAAATTCAATATGATAAGTGATTTAATTAAGCACCCCAAAGAGCTCTTGGAAATGCAGGCTCAGGAAATTGCTTTTGATTTAACTGTTGGAGAATATTGCCGCCGGGAATTTAAGAAGTTGCGAATGCTAAATTCTGGCTATATCGAGTATGTGTCTTTTACGGATAGTTATAAAGAGTACTTTTATATTGACCCCAAAAGTTGTTTTTGGAAAATATCACGCCATGCCCGAATTGATAATATTTAAAGACGAGTAAAAGGTGATATTCTTAGTCTCTTCAAAATTTCCAACCCAAGCAAGTATGCTTCTTTTCTGGGACTCGCTGGCAATAAATCTGACTTCATATTTAATGCATTAAACAAAAATATCATTCGGTTGGAAACTTTGTAAGTCTGGAGTACATTAATAAGCACGAAGTGCGATACTCACGCTCCACGCTCACTCCCCTATTTCTCTGCTCTGTTTATTCATTTTAAAAGGTATATTTATTACATGAGTGCTAATCAAAAAGGCTTCAAAATATCATTAAAAAATCCGCAAAACCTACATATAGATTTTGTGGTAAGGACAGGAATGTTTGTCCAGCCCATTAATGAGCATACAATTTTGAGTTTTCTCTATGGATATGAAATGGGTACTAAGGGGAAATATCAATTTACCCGCATGCTAAAAGATATACTGGAAAAAAAATACAGGATAGCATGGGGGAGTCGTGGCCTACCAGAACAGATAGAAAAGCTAGCGAAGAAAAGAAAAGATACATGGGTGCTGACGTTTAAAAAAGTTGCGATGGAGGTATTGACGTTTGATGGTGCTGGCGTGCATGCGAAGATGAAAATGTATTTGAAATATATAGTTGATATCCAGGTTGAGGCTTATGAACGTAATGGAAAGCAAACACCAAATAAATTGTGGATAGAACAATGGCTGACCTTTGTTTTTCTCAAATACCCCTGGGCAAAGGAATTATGGACTGTAGAAGAGTGGAAAAACATAAGACAAATTGACAAACAAATCCAACAGGAGTACTCTTCAAAAGCAAAATGACATCATGAGTATGAGCTTTCCAGCTAAATATATTTGACTGTTACTTAACAGGCTGCACAGTTCACAAATACATCTCCAAATAGTCATTAATTAGTTCGATATTGTTCCGTTTTAGGCACGAGTGGCGAAACAGAGCTATTTACTTCTTTTTCGCAGACCGAAAAGATGATACCACCTATATGGCGTAAGTGTATCGTAATGCAATAACACACAAACAATGCAGGACCTACTATTTGACTTTTTATCGAAATACATTTCTCTTACTGAAGATGAGAAGAATGCTATACTGTCATTAGACATATTCCACTCTTATAAGAAGGGAACGATTTTACTCAAAGAAGGGCAAAAGTCAAAAGAAAGCTACTTTGTTCTAAAAGGCTGCATCCGCACATATTACGTCATAGACGGAGAAGAAAAAACAACTGCGTTCTATACTGAGATGGAAGCGCTGACACCTCCATGTGTAATAAGCAAGAACCCGTCTGAATACTATATCAGCTGCCTGGAGGATAATATTCTTTTAGTATCAAATTCTGATATGGAAGCAGAAGTAAACAGTAAATTCCCAAGGTTTGAAAATCTTTGCAGAATACTATCGGAAGAGCTTTTAGCAAAAGAACGAATAGACTTTGATGCATTTAAAACATCATCACCAGAACAACGATATCTGAACTTATTACAGAAACGCCCCGACCTTATTCAGCGTGTGCCACAACACCAATTAGCAAGTTATCTGGGCATTAAGCCGCAATCATTAAGCAGGCTCAGGGCAAGAATTCTGGAAAAGAAAAGCTAAGGAGTATTTCTTAACTAAAGTGAACGGATTGCAGTATCCCGGCAATCTAGCTTTGCACTATCATTCAACAAATAGTAGTATTGATATGCAAAAGAAAACCTTGTTCATTTGTCTTGTCTTAATAATGACAAGTACACTCCACCTCTACGCACAGTATGCCGAAACTGACAGTAATTACAAACAGTGTTTCGTAGGCAGCACATTCCTGATGCTGGGGAATTTTATTCCTAATGACCGGAACCCTCCTCATTTTATTCAATTAAACATTGGGTATAGGATAACTCCTAAAAACGTGTTCTTTATAGAATTAAAAAGATCCCGGTTTGCTTATCCGTTGGGAATACCATGGGGAGACTCTTTTGATGCACCGGGCGAAAACTATCCGGGACATATACGCCAGAATGTAATCGGCTTTGCATACAATCGATTCTGGTGGAAAGGCTTATATACTGCCGTTCATGCAATGAATGCTTTTCAAAAATATTATGATGAAAACAATAAAAAGATTGCTACCGGGTATACACTATTTATGACCTACCGATTGGGTTATCAGGTTCAGCTATTTAAGAATCGTTTCTTCATAGAGCCATCTATAGGTTTGACGCACTGGCCAGTAAAAACGAATACCCCACAAGCCTTTGAAACAATAGAAAGAAAATGGCCCAAATACTTTGGTTATGAACCGGGTCTTCATTTTGGATATAACTTCTAATAGATATTACATGAAAACAGAAAAAGCACAACTGACCGAACCTGAAGAATTCAAGGTCAGTTTGAATATCAGGCTTGCAGCACTTTGGACAAGTTTCATGTTTCTCTACATCTACGTAGACTATTTTCACCTGTACATGCCAGGGACGCTAAAAGACATATTAGCAGGCAAGGTGTTTGTATTTGATATCACGCAGGGGTTTCTGTTTACGGCACTCGTTTCAATGACAATTCCAATACTGATGATTTACCTTTCTGTTGCCTTACCGGCAAAAGTAAATCGCTGGTTAAACATAGTCATAGCTACGGTCTATATTCCTTATACATTGTTCAATCTGGTAGGAGAGGCATGGATACACATGTTGCTGGGCGCAGCTGTAGAAGTCATTCTTCTTTGCCTCATTATCAATTATGCATGGAAGTGGCCTCGTACACCGACTACTGCAGCGTAGCCAATAAGAACAAATATCCTCACTTCTGATTTTATTCTGCCCCACAGCGACAGCAGAAATATATCCCGAAAGCAATGCCTTATTAGTTTCGAGGTGGCGTCTGTTCCGGGGACATATTAAAACAGCAAGCGGAAAGCTTGCTGTTTTAATATGGAATGTATGATTTCACTTAGCGCAACCTTATTTCATTACCAATACAGTGTATCAATAATTCCTAACGTTATCTATCAATGAATAGTAATAAAACCCAAACAGGTGTCAATGTTTGGATTATCCCATTTCAAGTATTTTACACGCTTCACGTATTGTATCTGTAATTTGTGTTAGAAAACGTGATTAACGTGTTTACATATCCGTATAAAACACACTTCATTTGCATCTATACGTTCGGCATATGAAAGAAGATATCTTCAGAATAAAATCTATTAGTCAGCTATGTGATGTTATGGGGTTTGAAAAGCCCACTCATCCATTGATAACTATTGTTGACAATTCTAAATGGAATATTCCCGATAGTGCTATAGGTGTTAAGTACACTTCAGATCTGTACTTCATCAGTTTGAAAGATAAGGGTTGCGGTATGCAGTATGGACGTCACTCCTATGACTTTGATGAAGGTGTACTCATGTTTGCGGCACCCGGTCAGGTGGCATCGGCTACGAAAGCGCAAAAGCTGAATGAGATTCAGGGATGGAGTCTGTTCTTTCACAAAGACATGATAAGAAATACACATATGGAAAACGAAATGGACCATTATTCTTTCTTTTCCTACGATGTATATGAGGCCCTGCACCTTTCAGAAAAAGAGCAACAAATAGTATCTGACTGTATAGAAAAAATGAGCCTTGAAGTCAGCGAAAGAATCGATAATCACAGTAACAGGGTTATTGTATCCGGCATAGAGTTACTGCTGAACTATAGCATGAGGTTTTACGAAAGACAATTCAATACCAGAAGCGTACAGAATAAGGGGGTTGTAACTACTGTGGAGCGCATCATGAAGCAATACTATAGTGAGGGCTTATTTGCCAGTAGCGGGCAGCCCTCATCAGGGTACATCTCAGAAAAAGTACATCTTTCCCAGCATTACTTAAGTGACCTGCTAAAGAAAGAAACCGGGAAAACCACCAAAGAGTACATAAACGAATTCATCGTTGATAAAGCGAAAACCCTCCTGCTCTCCTCTACAGAGTCTATAAGTGAAATAGCATATACGCTTGGGTTTACCTACCCACACTATTTCGGGCGACTGTTTAAAAATAAAACAGGGATGACTCCTAAAGAGTATCGCGGAGCCAATTGACACCAGTATATTCCATGCAGCATTTTGTGTTATTCTTTCCGCCATATGTGCTACTAATGCAATGCTACCGTTGGGATATTTGCATCTAATATCAAATTACAAACACGATGAAACACATAGATAAAAGCAAACCGGTACTGGTAACAGGTGCAAACGGATATGTAGCCAGCTGGCTGGTAAAAAAGTTATTGGATTCAGGCATTACCGTTCATGCTGCGGTGCGGGACCCTGGTAATGAGAAAAAGATAGCTCATCTGAAAAAAGCTGCGGAGCATTCTGAGGGAAAGCTCATATTCTTCAAAAGTGATTTGCTGGCGCCAGGCTCCTACAAGGAAGCTATGCAGGGGTGTGAGCTGGTGTTTCATACAGCATCTCCTTTTACCACCAGTGTAAAGGACCCACAAAAAGAACTAATAGACCCTGCCGTGATGGGTACAGAAAATGTACTGCGTACTGCTATGGAAACACCATCTGTAAAAAGAATAGTTGACACCAGCAGTTGTGCCGCTATTTATACAGATGTAATAGATACACAAAATGCTCCCGGTGGCAGGCTTACTGAAGCAGTATGGAATACCACCAGCTCTATAGACTATCAACCATATTCTTACTCTAAAACACTGGCAGAAAAGAAAGCATGGGAAATAGCCCGGTCACAGACACAGTGGGACCTTGTTACCATCAATATGTGTCTGGTAATGGGGCCGCCACTCAATCCGCAGGAAACAACTTCAGAGAGCTTCAGCCTGCTAAAGCAAATGGGTGATGGAACTTTTAAAAGTGGTGCCCCCAGGTTAGGAACCGGAATAGTAGATGTAAGAGATGTGGCTGAAGCACACTTTCTGGCCGGATATACTCCCGAAGCAAGTGGCAGGTATATCACAGCCGCACATGAAACCGACTTTTATGAAATGTCGCAGATACTGCATGCGAAGTTTGGTGACAAATTTCCATTACCCAAGTCGGCCGCACCCAAATGGTTACTGATGCTGGTAGGTCCCATGCTAAACAAGAACCTTACAAGAAAGTTCATCCGAAATAATATCAATATCCCCTGGCGCGCGGACAACTCCAAAATCAAAAAAGAATTAGGTATTTCTTTCAGACCATTGTCTGAAACAATGAATGATGCATTTCAGTCACTGATAGACGAGGAGGTATTAAAACCAGGGAAATAATCAAGTCCCGCAGTTACCAGATTAAGTTAAAGTGTATCTGTCAAATGCCGAAACGTATCGGTAAAAAGAACAGAACCATAACAATTGAGGTGATCAAAATCATAGAAGCAGGAATCTGGCAACTCCATACCCAGATAATCAATGAATGGCACATCACTGAATTGCTGTTTGAGTACCATCTGAAATCCAGGTTCAATTTCTCTGGGGAAATCTTTGTGCTCTGGCATACGTACAAAAACCACATGTACCCCCTTGTTGCGACAAAGGTCTACAATACGATGAAGGTAGTCTATCTGCCAATCCCATACAGAGGTTAAATCGTTACCGCCGGCTTTTAATGCAGCATACTTTAACAAGTTGTTGCTTTTATCCATTCTGCCATCGTGATATGCAAAGCCTCCCCAGTTCATATCATTAAATGACAGTGAATTAGCAGAGACAAAGCCCGATATTGCAAGCCTGGCTTTCTCCCGTGGCAGCCAGAACAATCCCGTAATAGCCTGTGATGGGCTCCTTGAAACAACACCTGAAAGATCACTAAATGGCAGTACATGGTAATAGGTCTGCATTTTGGTAACTGTATAATTAGTATTTATCAAAAAGACATTTGACATGTATTTCTGAAAATTATGTGCACCACAACCTATTATAACGGTTTTGACATGAGGATTTACGTTGAGCAGTTTTTTTAACTTACCGTAACTGTATATATACATATCTGCAGCCTGAGCAATGTTTCGGACGTTTTTCAGACCTGAATCATTTACAGCCATTTCCACATGCGAATCGCCTATCAGTAATACTGTTTTTGATGTATCTAACCTGTATATATCATTATTGCTGAATACATGTGCAACGAATGAAAGAGATGAAAAGTGTAACAATACAATAAACACAAGGCAAACCAATAACCTGGTAACCAATTTTTTCATATTAAAGCAATCTTACTCGTTATTAATCATTACCAGAATATGGATGAAAAGTGTACTGCTTGAGCATAAATATCAACAGCAGGATTTTCCATCCAATATGGAGGTACTGTATGAAGAAGCGCGGGACGAATAAGATTGCAGTAAAAATCTGCAGTGTACATTTTTCATAAAAGGTATAATAAATCTGTATCGTGCAAAATTACTAAACACATGGTGCACTAAAAAAAAATTGTACCTCTTTACCTGTAAGCAACATATTGTCAGCCAATGTGATAATAAGTTTTGATTCGAAATACTACTCTTACCAACTATTCAACTCCCTTTTCAGTAATGGTATGAACAGACAAAATCAGCTAACTTTGCATAGCTGATTATAAATCAATACATGAGGACAAGAAAACCAACCAATGGCAGGGTAAAAGGTGTGAAATTTTCCATGAACACCCAAAATGAAGAAACTGACCTGAAAAAGGTAAAAGCTCAGATACTACAGGAGCTTAAAGAAAAAGAACAGGACAAGAAAGAGTGGTATGATAAAGAAATGGACAAAAATCTGAATGGGCGCTCATAAAAGGCGCTCATTCCTGTTACCATAACAACAACTACTACTCTGCTACACGAGCCTGCCTGCGGGTATATATCCACGCACCTGCCGTAAGCAATACATAAGCACCGAGTGTAAACAAAAACTGATCGGGCCGGTGGCGTACCTCATAATAAAGGATACAAACTACCCCCAGCAGCAACCCGGCAATGGACAGCAGACATATGGCTGCTGATGAATTTGTCTGTCTGCGTATTCTGTAGTTGATAACTGACATCAACAGACATACCACAAGAAATGTAACGCTTCCAAACTCGACCAGTAACTGCAACCCACCCAACGCTACCAGCAGGCTGGCAATAGCTGCCATAAATATAATAGCAGGCACAGGAATACCCTGCCGTCGCCCGGCCAGAAAACGCGGAAAGTAACCATCGGCCGCTACTGCTGCCAGCTGGCGCGATGCACCAAAAAGTGTACCGCTTATGGCGCTACTGGTAGCCAGTACAGCACCTGCTACCACAAGGGCAATACCTGCCTTGCCTATGCTATGTCCCGCACCTGCTGCCAGTGCATACTCCTGATCTTTGATAATATCTGCAACAGGTATAGCTATCAGCGCACCACCCGATAGTACAAGGTAAATGAGTATTGCCAGTGCAATAGCTATATATATAGCCCGGGGAATATTCTTCTCCGGCACAGTCATTTCATTAACGGCATTGATGACCAGCTGAAACCCTTCAAATGCCACAAAAGTGAGAGAAGCTACAATAACCACCTCTGCATGTAGCGACCGCCCGGCATCTGTTGCAAATGCTTCTGTTACCTGCGGAACATTACCCCACCCGGAATATATAAGTACAAATGAAATTATGGCCAGTAGTACCAATTTCAGATACACCATCACATCTTCTATCTTACCCATACCTTTTACACTCCATGAATTGATGAATGCAAAAAGCCCGATGATACCAATCGCTATGCCTTTTCGAGCCCACATCAGCCCTGAGCCATGGACCTCACTTAACGCATAGGAAGCAAACGTATAAGCGTATAAACCCAGTGTACTTATGTACCCAAATATGACATACCACCCTATAACTGCAGCAAAAAAACGGGAACTAGGATATGAGTGCTTTACAAAAGCATATGTAGCACCCTCGTCTTTATAATAAACTCCCAGCTTTACGTATGAATATCCTGCCAGTAATGCAAGCACCCCACCACAGGCTATAGCTACCGGTGTAAGGTATCCTATTAGGGAAACAGAAATACCCATAATGGAGAAAATACCGCCACCTACCATGCCACCGAGCGCAATAGCTACCAGCTCAGCCAGCCTTAAAGGTTTACCCTTGCTCAAAGTACTGTATCAATTATTTAAAAAGTCAACAGTAAAGTTAATCAATGTGCATTATGAACATACTGTAACGATCTATACGAATGATGGCCGGCATACCCTATAATATCCAGACTGATATCTGTCATCAGATACAATGACGCAGATTATAATAATACTGCATATACCGAAGCATTTTTGTAATCGTTCATCAGTATATGCTCCCTGCACTATTCATACTCCTATCTCTGATTCCGGCAATGGTTGTTTATGTGCTGGCAGCTCCCATCTACGTGGAAATAGACAGTAACCTGAACATATACCGTATAAGACTACACTGGCTAGCTATAGCAGGAGTCATACAAACAGACAATCTCTGGCTGGCTTACATAAAGATTCTGTGGTGGAAAAGACAATTTGCCTTCGCAGACATGTTTTCTTATACAGGTACTATGAGCACCGAAGAGAAAGAGCATAGGAAACAGAAAAAAACAAGAAAGGTTCCTTTCAGTAAAATACGTGCTATGCTGAACAGTTTCCGCATAGAAAGGTGTTATATCAATGCCGACCTGGGAGATATGCCAGTGAATGGACTACTGTATCCGGTAGCAATGTATTTGTCTCGCATAACCGGCAGAACAATAACTATCAATTTCAGAGGGGAGAATGTTGTAATACTTACCATAAAAAACAATTGCGCCAGGATGGCGTGGTCATATTTTAAATCTTAACCTTAAAAACAAACTACAATGCAGGACCTGAATGAAATGCTCGGCAGTATGACCGAATTTCTGAAATCAGAAGCAAAAACAGAAACGATTATCGGACAGCAGTTTCAGCTGGGAGAGTTCACATGTGTACCCGTTATGTCTGTAGGGCTGGGTATTGGTGCCGGAGGTGGAGAAGGGAAAGCACCCGATAATGCAAAAAGTGCCGGAGAGGGTACCGGGTCGGGAGGTGGTGCCGGCATGGGTATGGCACCTGTAGGCTTTCTGGTAACAAGGGGTAGTGAAATCCAATTTATATCTACCAGAAGTGGTAAAGGGATAGGCGCGGCCTTTGAAAAGCTACCGGATATACTGAATAAATTCATGGATAATAAGAAACAGGAAACTGAAAAAGCCTGAGAAAAGTAATAACACAGGGGCCTCTTTTGCAGAGAAAGAGGTTCCTGTAATATTATCTCATATAGTGCTGGCAGTTGCGCGTCATAAGCTTATCTCATTTCTGGTAACAACAACTTAATATAGCCAGTGGCCGCACATAGCTTCACTTGCAGCCCTATTACATTCTGTACATGAATTTACCGCACAACAATGAGACAGAAAAACTGTAGCATTCTTTGTGTTCTGATTTACGCAATAGCCAGCTTTTCTACATCATATCAAATAAACATATACACCATATACAAGTAATTGAAAATCTACCAACTGAGTAAGCAAACTGTATAAAAGCCAATAGTATGTATATACATACGAAAATGCCAGCAACGTACGACATGCAGATAACATACATTGACACTGAATTCCCGCCTTTAAACTGTTTTCCATGTGATTTAACAGGCTTAGGTTTCTGGCAAAAAAAATCAGAACCTGACAATGACAGAAATCACCCCCACCTGACGAAATTTAACACACGTTGTTACCGGTTTATGTATTACTTTTGTCGCCTGAAAAATCTTAATAAAAAATTAATCTATGCAGCAATTTGGCAGAAAGAATCCGTCATTCGATCTTTCATCACTCGGACTGAACGTAGGTATAGCTCATTGGAACCTCACTCCTGAGGAACTGGTGAACAAAACGCTGGAACTGGGCCAGGGTGTATTGAATGACACAGGCGCACTGTGCGTAAGTACGGGTAAATTCACCGGCCGCTCACCCAAAGACAAATTCACTGTGAAAGACGCTATCACTCAGGACAGTGTGGACTGGGGTGATGTGAACATACCTATGGAGCCAGCTACTTTCGACAAGCTGTATGACAAAGTATGTGCTTACATGGGTGGCAAAGAAGTATGGGTACGTGATGCGTACGCCTGTGCCGACCCTGCTTACCGCCTGAACATACGTGTAGTGAATGAGACCCCATGGGCTAACCTTTTCTGCAACGACCTGTTTCTGCGTCCTTCAGCTGCAGAAATAGAAACACAAAATCATGACTGGCTGATACTGCAGGCTCCTGGTTTCCAGGCCGACCCTGCTACTGATGGTACCCGCCAGAGCAACTTTACAATCGTAAACTTTACCCGCCGCGTTATTCTCATAGGCGGTTCGGGCTATACCGGCGAAATGAAGAAAGGCATTTTTGGTGTGCTGAACTTCATTCTGCCACATAACCATAAGGTACTGAGCATGCACTGCTCGGCAAACGAAGGCGCTGATGGAGATGTTTCTCTTTTCTTTGGCCTCAGCGGTACTGGTAAAACTACACTTAGTGCCGACCCTAACCGTGCACTGATAGGTGATGATGAGCACGGATGGAGCGAATCTTCAGTATTTAACTTCGAAGGTGGCTGCTATGCAAAATGTATAGACCTGAGCGAAGAGAAAGAACCTCAGATATTCCGCGCAATAAAGCCAGGTGCTCTACTGGAGAACATTGAGTTCTTTGAAGGTACCAATACCGTAAACTACGCCAGCGCAAAGATTACTGAAAACACGCGTGCTGCATATCCTATAGATTTCATCAAAAATGCGAAGGAGCCTTCTTTCGGCGGACAGCCAAAGAACATCTTCTTCCTTACCTGTGATGCATTTGGCATTCTGCCTCCTATTTCTAAACTAACTAAGGAGCAGGCTATGTACCACTTCATCAGCGGTTATACTGCAAAGGTTGCCGGTACTGAAGTAGGTGTAACTGAACCACAGACTACATTCTCTGCATGTTTTGGCCGTGTATTCCTGCCGCTGCACCCTGCTAAGTATGCAGAGCTGCTGGGACAGAAACTGGAATTGCATAGCGACGTAAACGTATGGCTGATTAATACTGGCTGGAGCGGAGGCTCATATGGTGTAGGTAGCCGTATGAAACTCAGCTACACAAGAGCTATGATTACTGCTGCTATGAAAGGTGAGCTGAACAATGTTAACTACGAGGCTCATCCTACATTTGGCGTTCTGATGCCATCTACCGTACCTGGTGCACCAGACGAAGTACTGAACCCACGCAATACCTGGGCAGATAAAGAAGCATACGATAAGAAAGCAAATGAACTGGCGAAACTGTTCATCAATAACTTTGCAAAATATGCTGACCAGGCCAGTGAGGCAATACGTTCTGCAGCACCTAAAGTACTGGAAAACGTATAATCAGGATTATATTTTCAATATTATACTGAGAGAGAGCAACGGTCGTTGCTCTCTCTTTTATTTATGGGATAACCTGCTACTCAGGAGCGGGGAAGTATTTTATAATGCAAAAGCAGAAACCGGATATGCCAGAATGCGAATTCATGGTCAGTACGCATGACTCCTTCACTATCTTCATAAACATGTATACACTCCTTAAGTGGCAGAAACCGCACACTGGCACCATCATTACCTGCTGAGCGAACCCGGTAATATCCGGTTTCTCCTATTCTTTTACCATCAGATATAAGCTTTACAGAACCATCCTGCTGCACTACCACTTTCAGCAATACGGTAACATTACCACCCGGCAATGGGAATGCAACCTTTACACAGGGAATACCATTCACCTCCACGCCAGAATAAAAGCCTGCATACACTACCCTGCCAGACAAGACTGCCTTACGCAACCAGCAGGCACATACCTGCCTGCCGGTATCCGGGTCATTAAGGTGCAGCACCTCATTGGTCATACCCCGGCTGGTTTCCAATGGCTCCAGCGGTATATTCAACTGGTCCATTTTAGTACTTACACTACGTATCAGTATCCTGGCAAAATATTGTATTGGTGTATACCATTGCGACCATACCTCCAGTTTATACTGTGTCGTATGCTCATAAAAGTGTCTTACACGGGGATTGAGCTTTTCTTTTTGTGGGTCTGTATCCGGTATCAATGAGGCAAAGTCATCTATAAGTCCTCCGGTATGCTGATTACTGAGTGTAAGATTTTCTGCCCGTGCATACTGCTCATAAAATCTGTCCCCTACAATATTACTATCAGCCATTGGACCGCGTAACCAGGGATATTCACTGTACTGAACTTTACGCCCCGTAATGCGCAGCCAAAAATTAATAACCCACTGTAAAAACGAACCAAACATAAACGGATAGCTTCCATATCAAATATATGTATTCTGGCTCATCAGCCCATAATTAATAATGACAGATACGACACTACCTACCTTTCGTAACAGACAAAAAAAGACCGCCTCAACATATTGTGAGGCGGTCCGGAATAGTAAGAGAAAAATGATTATCGCTCAAGAACAAAGTGTATCACCTGCACTTCTTCTGCGCATTTCAGATTCACAAGATATATGCCATTGCTTAAGTCATTTCCAAGAGCAATTTTACCGTTGATGTTTCCATTAGCCGATGTTATTGAGCCTTTATAAACTGTCTGTCCCAATACATTGGTAATTTCTATAGCTACCGGCTCTCCGTTTCCTGCAGCTACGCTACCTTTTATGATAAAGTCGCCGGTATTAGGGTTAGGATATAACATCAGTGACATATTCCTAACCACAGCTGACACCCCTGTAGCAGGAGTAATTGCCATTTTAACTGCATTGATTGTTGCATGCCCGCACTCCTCTGTTGCGGTAACATTACATGATACAGAATCTCCATCCTGCAACGTAGCAGTTGTGTATGTCATATTCGTAGCGCCTGCCACCGGCACACTGTTTACATACCACTGAAGGTCAGGGGCAAATCCGGCTCCTGAATAGTTTGCAGTAAATGTAACTGAGGTTCCTGAACTCACAGTCAAACCTGGATTTACATCTATACTTACTACAGGCACATACTCAGGGTTGGTGAGTATTCCCATCATGTTACTGATAGCAAATGGCGCTGTCTTGCAAGTCATTGAACTGGTAAGGATACAATGTACCAGATCACCGGATGCAGGAACAAAGCTGAAGGTATCATTTGTAGCTCCCGACACTTCGGCACCATTTACAATCCATTTCAGCTCAGGCATAGTACCTCCCATTGTGGTAGCTGCAGTGAGCACTACAGGATTACCTTCACATACAGAATTATCACCGGCTATTACTACCGATGGTGTTACTGAGGTATTTACTGTCATAGTCAACATGGCAGAAACCGTAGCCGGTACAGCACAACCTTCACTGCTGGCAAGTGTAACCTTTACTACATCTCCATTAACAGGCATGTAATTATAAAGTGGTACATCTACGCCGGAAACAGTGACTCCATTTACTTCCCATGTAAATACCGGTGTAGTACCGCCATTTACTGACGTAGCAAAATAGGTAACCGATGTACTATCACAAACAGTGGTACCACTTGTCGCTGTGAGAGAAACAGAAGGAACAACAACCGGAACAACAGATACTGTTACCATACCTGACATAGGAATAGCACAGCCCGATGTAACATCGGCAGCAGATACACTATAAGTACCTACCAGTGTCTGTGCACCAAAGCTAAGAGTACTACCTGTACCTGTAAGTGGAGTACCTACGGTTGACGTACCATTGTAAAGCTGATACTGAACACCGGATTCTGAGCCGGATATACTAACATCGGCACCGGCTGAACCTGCACAGTAATTACCACCACCCGTTACCGGATATGCAGCAGGAAGGTCGTTAACTGTAACTGTGACCATCTGCGTACATGCGCCTATTGCATAGCTGATTGTCGTTGTACCTGCAATATTTCCACTCACGGTACCTGTAGCATCTACGGATGCAACGGCAGGAACAGAACTTACCCAAACACCACCTGATGTAACAGAGCTAAGTGCTATTGTACTACCCTGGCACACTTCTGCAACACCAGTGATAACGTCAGGCATGATATTAACAGTCACCACCATAGCAGCGGCACAACCTGAAGGTAATGTATAGCTTACCGTAGTAGTACCTGCGGCCACACCGGTTACAGCACCTGTAGTAGAGCCTACACCTGCTACAGATGGATCTGAACTGCTCCATGTACCACCTGCCGATGAGTTACTTAACAGTATTACAGCACTCTGACACACTGTAGCAAGCCCCGTTACCGGTGCAGGTAATGCATTAACTGTTATTGAAGTCATTACTTCACAGCCATTAGCTGCGGTATAGGTAACAGGCACAATGCCCGTAGCAGTAAGTGAAGCCGTTACAGATCCGCTGGCAGGGTCAATGGTTGCAATTGCTGAAGCACCGCTTGTCCATGTACCACCGGCAGGCGTGCTACTCAGTGTAGTACCTGCACCCTGACATACCGCCATACTACCACTAATAACCGACGGTAGCATATTTACTGTAACATCAGCAGAGCGCGTACATCCTGTACCCAATGTATATACTATAGTTGATGTACCACTCGTAATACCGCCGATAACACCCGATGCATCTATAGTTACATTGCCATTTGATGAACTCCATGTACCGCCACCTGTAGTATTGGTAAGTGTAGCACTGCTACCCTCACATACCGATAGTGTTCCTAATATAGGTGCAGGAAGTACATTTACTGTTATTGCCGCCATGGCCTTACAACCATTTGCCAGTGTATAGGTTACAGGTGATGTACCTGCACCGGTAGCTGATGCAGTCACTACTCCTGTAGCAGCATCTATTGCAGCCACACCTGGTGCGCCGCTTGTCCATGTACCACCGGCAGGTGTGCTGCTCAGTGTAGTACCGGCTCCCTGACATACTGCCATGCTACCGCTGATAGCTGATGGCAGCGTATTTACCGTAACATCCGCAGAGCGCGTACAGCCTGTACCCAGTGTATATACGATAGTAGATGTACCACTCGTAACACCGCCAATGACACCCGATGCATCTACGGTTACATTGCCATTTGACGAACTCCATGTACCGCCACCTGTAGTATTGGTAAGTGTAGCACTGCTACCCTCACATACCGATAGTGTTCCAGAGATAGGTGCAGGAAGTGCATTTACTGTTATTGCTGCCATGGCCTTACAACCATTTGCCAGTGTATAGGTTACCGGCGATGTGCCAGCGCCTGTAGCTGATGCAGTTACAACTCCTGTAGCAGCATCTATAGCAGCTACACCTGGTGCGCCGCTTGTCCATGTACCACCGGCAGGTGTGCTGCTCAGTGTAGTACCGGCTCCCTGACATACTGCCATGCTGCCGCTGATAACTGATGGCAGCGTATTTACCGTAACATCGGCAGAGCGCGTACATCCTGTACCCAGTGTATATACGATAGTAGATGTACCACTCGTAACACCACCGATAACACCCGATGCATCTATTGTTACATTGCCATTTGATGAACTCCATGTACCGCCACCTGTAGTATTGGTAAGTGTAGCACTGCTACCCTCACATACCGATAGTGTGCCTGATATAGGTGCAGGAAGTGCATTTACTGTTATTGCTGCCATGGCCTTACAACCATTTGCCAGTGTATAGGTTACCGGCGATGTGCCAGCTCCTGTAACTGATGCAGTTACAACTCCTGTAGCAGCATCTATAGCAGCTACACCTGGTGCGCCGCTTGTCCATGTACCACCGGCAGGTGTGCTGCTCAGTGTAGTACCGGCGCCCTGACATACTGCCATGCTACCACTGATAGCTGATGGCAGCGTATTTACCGTAACATCCGCAGAGCGCGTACAGCCTGTACCCAGTGTATATACTATTGTGGATGTACCACTCGTAACACCACCTATAACACCGGATGCATCTATAGTTACATTGCCGTTTGATGAACTCCATGTACCACCACCTGTTGTATTGGTAAGTATAGCACTGCTACCCTCACATACCGATAGTATGCCTGAGATAGGTGCAGGAAGTGCATTTACTGTTATTGCTGCCATGGCCCTACAACCATTTGGCAGTGTATAGGTTACCGGCGATGCGCCAGCTCCTGTAACTGATGCAGTTACAACTCCTGTAGCAGCATCTATAGCCGCTACACCCGGGGCGCCACTTGTCCAGGTACCACCAGCAGGTGTGCTGCTCAGTGTAGTACCGGATCCCTGACATACCGCCATGCTACCGCTGATAGCAGATGGCAGCGTATTTACTGTAACATCCGCAGAGCGTGTACATCCTGTACCCAGTGTATATACGATAGTGGATGTACCACTCGTAACACCACCGATAACACCCGATGCATCTATTGTTACATTGCCGTTTGATGAACTCCATGTACCGCCACCTGTAGTATTGGTAAGTGTAGCATTGCCACCCTCACATACTGATAGTGTGCCGGATATAGGAGCAGGAAGTACATTTACTGTCAATTCTGCCATGGCCTTACAACCATTAGCCAGTGTATAAGTTACCGGCGATGTGCCAGCACCTGTAGGTGACGCAGTTACAACTCCTGTAGCAGCATCTATAGCCGCTACACCCGGTGCACCACTTGTCCATGTACCACCGGCTGGTGTGCTGCTCAGTGTAGTACCGGCTCCCTGACATACTGCCATGCTGCCGCTGATAACTGATGGCAGCGTATTTACCGTAATATCGGCAGAGCGGGAACAACCTGCAGGCATTGCGTATATAATAGTTGCTGTACCACTTGTAACTCCAGTAATGACTCCTGATGCATCAACAGTTACATTACCATTTGTAGCACTCCAGGTACCGCCACCTGTAGTATTGATAAGTGTAGCACTGCTGCCCTCACATACTGACAGCGTACCAGATATAGGTGCAGGAGTCTGGTTTACAATAACATTTGCTGTTGTGAAACAGCCACCTGATAATGTGTACGTTATTGGGGCCACACCTGCAGTACCTGCGGTAACTACACCAGAGGTAATACCCACGGTAGCCGTTACAAACGAACCCGAAGACCATGAACCACCAGTAGTGGCACTTGTCAGGTTAGTTGTTTCTCCTGCACAAACCGACATTGCACCTGTAATAGCTGCCGGTGTTGGTAATACTGTTACCACCTGTGTTCTCATACAGCCAGCAGGAAGTGTATAGCTTATTGTTGCTGTAGCAGGTACAGTACCTGCTGCCGCCACACCAGTAACGATGCCTGAACCTGCAACTACTGTTGCAACTCCGGCATCAGAAGATGTCCAGGTGCCGCCTGTAGTGGCACTGGTCAGATTAATAGTCTGTCCTTCACACACCTGGAACGTACCAGATGTAATAGATGCAGGAGTAGCATTTACTGTCACATCTTTTACCGCTGCACAACCGTTTGCTGCAGTGTATGATATTGTAGTTATACCGAAGCTATTACCGGTAACCACACCAGCAGCATCTACCGATGCCACCGAAGTAGCAGCACTGCTCCATGTACCACCCGTAGCAATAGTGCTAAGCGTTGTAGAAAGACCATTACACATTTGCGATGTTCCTGTTATAGCAGCCGGAGTAGCATTAACGGTGATAACCACCGTTGACTTACAACCAGATGGCATAGCATAGGTAATCACCACTGTGCCTGCACTTATACCGGTAACAACACCTGAAAGACTGTTTACATTTGCTATACCTGCATCGCTGCCAGACCATGAACCACCCGGAGTAGTATTGCTGAGTGTTACTACATCACCTGCACAAAGCACCGTAGTGCCGCTTATAACTGCCGGTGACGGATTAGCAACAACTGATACAAATCCACCACTCGTAGAGCACCCGCTGGCACTGGTTGCTGTAATACTATACAGATTCACACCTGCAGTTGCCGGTACTATATCTACAGAGTCGCAGGCCGTACATGACAGACCGGAAGCACTACCTACAGGCGCCCATACATAAGTAGGGGCAGGTAATGCGGCATTTACAGTTATGTTATCCACATTCCACCATGCACCTACAGTAACATTATAGTACCAGCGCAGTTTTACACTAGGCTCATTCAGCGCTGCAGCAGGAAGTGCTACAGATACCTCAGGCGCTGATGCCGTCCAGGAGCCGGAACCTACTACACTACCCAGCTGATCAAGGAACGTAGTCCACGTAGCGCCATTATCTGTTGAATACTGTACCGCAACATTCAGGTCGCCAGAAGCTGTGGAAAATAAGAACTCATTAAACGAAAGATTAACCGAACCAAAACCCATAGTAGAGAAGGCCGGAGAAGTAAGATAAGATGTCACAGGATTATATGCAGGAGCCATAAATGGCACTGCTTCTACCATTGCTGAGCCATCGCCGGTAGTTCCTGCTGCTGATGCAGATACCAGCCCCCAGGGGCTTACGCCATCTCCCGGGTCAACGGGTGAATTTATTGTCCATGCGCCCAGACCAGCGTTAAAATCCTGAGACAGAAGCGTAAAGCCGGGCATTGTAGCTACAGCCCTGAAGGATGCTGTGTCGCCCATACAGGTAGTAGCACTTCCAGATGGCGTAATACTCAATACCGGTAATGGATTAACACTTGCAGTTACTACACGGTAACATCCTGTAGGTAATGTATAAGATACAGGTACCGTACCTGAGGATACACCTGTGATAATACCGGAAGATGAGCCTACCATAGCTACAGTAGCAGCACCAGTGCTCCAGCTACCTCCCGGTGTAATATTTACCAGTGTAGTAGATGCTCCTGCACACACTACCGGAGTACCATATATACTACCCGGCAGCGGATTAACTGTTATTTGCTTTGTAGCATAGCAGCCCGACAACGTGAGCGTATAAGTAATACGGGTAGTGCCAATGGATACAGGTGTTACAACTCCAGTTGTGGCATTGATTGTAGCTACACTGGGTGTAGATGATGACCATGTACCTCCGGAAGTAGAATCAGCCAGTGTTGCTACGGACTCCATACACACCATTGGAGTACCCAGAATTGCTGATGGATTTACAACTACTTTTCCGATTGCGGTATCCACTGACGTTGCATTGGTAGCGCAGCCCATTACAAGACGGTAATAAGTAGTTACAGATATAGGTGATGACATCGCATAGACCCTTGATGTTGCACCTGCAACAGGGCTCCACAATGTGCTGTCTTCAGATGCCTGCCATTGGTAAGTAAGACCATTTACAAAATCAGAAGTAGCGCCAGTTGGCGTAATTGTAGTCACACCCTGGGTACAGAGTATTGGTGCTGAGGGTGACAGGATACCTGCGTTCAGCGTTACTGTATCGCAGGGCTGTGTACATGCACCCTCTACATTCACACCACAGGTAGACAACCCACCACCGTTAATGTCAACTGTAGAATTATAGTTACCTGGTGTAGCTGGTGAGAAACGAATATATATGGTCACACCTGAAAATGACGTACCACTGTATATATATGAGATAGGAGATGAAGACCAGGTAGAGCCGTTCAGCGACACCTCATAGCCCGAAGGTGGTGTTATCATTACAGAATCACCTGCTGTAACCAGCGCTGCCGACATAGTAGTAGTCTGCACCAGAGATGTAGCGCCGGGACTTAATGTATCAAAAAAAAGTGTACCGGTACCCAGTACTATACCATAACCGGTACCTGTAAGCGTTATCTCGCCATTTCCGTTATTATAATCCTGAGAGTGAGAAACTGATGACGTATATGATGTATTGGCGTAGTTAGAGCCGCCACCACCGCCGCCGCGACTACCGCCGCCGCCGCCGTAATAGCCGCCACCGCCACCGCCACCGTAGTAACCACCGTTACCACCATTGCCCTGTGTACCCACGCCGCCATCTGGTGAAGAGTATGTAGCGCCGGAGCCGCCGGATGTTTGCGTACCACCCCAGCCACAATAGGTAGTAGAATAACCAACACTGGCTGAATATGAACCAGCCTGACCGGTAGTGGAACCACCACCACCACCACGGGAGTAGTTGGAACTGGAGGTATAATAACCACCACCGCCGCCACCGCCGGCTACTACTACCCTGTTGCTAAGGGTATTGCTTCCTATCCTTATATCTGTGGCACCGCCGCCGCCGCCGCCATAAGTATAACTGCAGCCTGCGCCACCGTTGAAACCTCCGGTAGCATAAGAGCCGCTGGATCCGTTATTACCGTAACCACCTACATTCAGATACAGCACCTGACCCGGAGTTACAGACAGGGAGCAGACTACACGCCCACCATAACCACCTCGGGAATAGGAGCCATAGCCAAATCCACCTCTGGCACCTTTCATATCTACCTGTATTGAGGTTACGCCACAGGGTACTGTGTATGTCTGTACAGCACCGGTATATGCAAAACTGATTACCGATGCAGCTGTTACAGTATTAGAATGTGCAGGTGCAAAAGATGGACATGCTACCAATGCACGGAAATAAACATTACCTGATATACCTGTGAAGGAATGAGTGGTATTTGTAGCACCGGGTATATTACTGAATCCAGAAGTAGGATATGGAGATGACTGCCACTGATAAGTGATTCCTCCAGCTATTGTAGAGCCGGTAAGACTCAGATCAAATGTTGTAGCCGTAGAGCCTGATGTAGGTGTTATAGCTACAACACCAGGTGCGGGAGTTTCAGAACATGGGCCTGCGGCATCACCGGATACGCCCATTCCGCATGAGATACCACTACTGGAGAAACCAATAGTTCCGGCAAAGTGTCCTGCCGTTGCCGGACTGAAACGAATATGTAAAGTGAACGCTGCAAAAGATGTACCTGCGTATGAATAACTTATAGCTGAAGACGACCATGTAGTACCATCCAGAGATACCTCAAAGCCTGTAGGAGGAGTGATGGTAAGAGGGCCTGTACCTGCATAGCTGGCAGAAAGCGTTGTAGTCTGTGCTACAGAAGAAGTACCGGCGGCCAGTGAATCAAAAGATAAGGTATCCGGACTTGCCGTAAAGCCCAGACCAGTGATTATGACAGAACCGTCTCCGTTATTATAGTCCTGAGAGTGTGAAACTGATGAAGCATAAGTAGTGTTGGCATAGTTAGAGCCACCACCGCCACCGCCACGGGTACCACCGCCGCCACCATAGTAGCCGCCACCGCCGCCGCCGCCATAGTAGCCACCGGCACCGCCATTACCCAAAGAGCCCGCAACTCCGTCTGGTGAAGAATAAGTACCGGCAGACCCACCTGAAGTCTGTGTACCACCCCATCCGCAATAAGTTGAGGAATATCCGCTGCTGCTGGCATAATACCCAGCCTGACCGGTAGTGGTACCACCACCACCACCACGGGAGTAGTTGGATGTGGATGTATAATATCCACCGCCGCCGCCACCGCCGGCTACCACTACCCTATTACTGAGTGCGGTGCCACCTATCCTGATATCAGAGGCCCCACCGCCACCGCCGCCGCGGTAATAGTTACAGGTAGCACCTCCATTATAGCCACCGGTAGCATATGTAGATGATGTACCTGTATTGCCGGAACTACCTACATATATGTATATAACCTGACCCGGAGTAACAGCAAGAGAACAGGCCACCCGCCCTCCATAACCACCACGGGAATAGGAGTTATATCCATAACCACCTCTGGCACCACGAACATCAACACTCAATGAGGTAACACCGCAGGGTACGGTATAGGTTTGCACACTTCCAGTATAGGAAAATGTGGTACTCTGGCTATATGCCACCAGAGAAAAGCACAGCATTAATACAGACAAGGGGATAACTAAAAGGAAATTCTTCTTCATTTTCATTTATTTACGTATATAATATTTCAAAAAACCATTTAATTACACTTACAGTAATGTCAAAAGCTCCGCCATACTCCGCGTATTGCGGTAGTCACATTACATTTTTCACAAAACAATGAAATGAGCAGGAGCCGACTATATCAGGGCAATCTCACTGTGTTTCTAACTGAGCGGATGATTTATAAGCGGTAATTGACTCATTAAACAATATTGGAAACGGGTTCCCCTATCAACACCTCTACCAGCATATGAAAATTGCCGATAGCCTCTTATGACCGTAAAACTATCTTCTGATTGTTAACAAAAAGATGCTCCAACGTTAAGAGCCACCATTGTGCACAGATGACACATGGCAAATCATAAAAAACAGGCAGGATACAAACACGCTCAGCTTTCCAACAAACTGTTTATCAGACACTTTTAAACTTTACAAACAGTAGGATTGAGTACGTTAGCTTAACGTTATTAAATTGCTACCAGAGCTAAAAACATATCACATGAATTGTTGGCAAAACCCTATTTTAACTATCGGTATATATGCACCACACTTTGAGATTCATATCTGAAGCAATATGTGTGACAGCATAAAACCATCAAGTGCCTGCATACTTTAGATTAAAATATAGTTGCAGTTACACGTAGTTACTTACTTATTTCCACATATCGCTTCCCCGTATTCCAACCATCAATACACACCACAGGGTCAGTATCCGGCTGTGGCACATACTGTAGCTGCACTTTGCGGGTAAGGCATGGCATGAATAAAGAGATATAATTATCACTGGCAAATAGCGGAGTTAACCGCTTTCTGGTCTTCCTGTCCACAAGCGTTATGTGATTAAAGAATGCAACCCCGGCACCATTATAATCAAGGCTTATCTCTACAGTATTTTTGTCGGCATATCGTGCTGCAACCTTCATAAATATACCCTGCGGAGCAATATTCTGTAACCAGCGATAGCTTCCGTTATCATCCGGCATCCAGTACAGGTTGGTGTCGCCTGTAGCAGTTTTTACATCGTTTATCACAAGACTCACAAAACCTCCCGATACCTTATACCGGGCAATGTCTGTAATGTGTACTACGGTATCGGCAGGGATATGATATACCGTATCCTTACTAATGATGGTACTTACATCCTCACCGGTAGCCTCTCCTGCACCTATTATATTATAAGACAATCGTACACTATGGGGTATGTGGGCATCATTGACCATATATACAGCTCCTGTTACAGGATGGTACATAACATGAAGTGGTCTGGCACCTGTTTTCAACCCATACATGCAGGCGTTAGGGTCCAGATATACATCATACATCTGCCCTACCATAGCTGTCCATGGGTTCTGGGTTTTCCACTCCAGCACACCAGTATACCAGTCCCACATATGCGCTCTCGTACCCTCCATCAGTGCTCGGTATTGATTATAGTTTACCAACTGTGCCTGCGCGGCAAATTCTTTCGCTGTACTTGGATGACCATACGCTTCTACCGATGAGTCATAACTACTGTATTTATGATACTTCCATACCGAGTCTATTACCCATGCTTTTTTCTTCTCATCATAATGCGGAGGTACCAGATTATCTTCAGGTATATACCTTCGCAGTGATTCTATATCCCCAATACCTACAGACCCTACCTCTGAGTTAAAACCCCATGAGCGATGCTGCCAGAAAAATGTATCGGGCTGTATCGTATATGGTCCGTCATGTGCATGGAGTGACATACTATCGTGATTGGAATATTCAAAGAATATGCGCCCCCTATCCAGGGCTGGCAATAAAGAGTCTTTCAGCACCTTAAGCATATCGGCGGGGGGCCGTATTTCGTTGCCGCCACACCATACCGCAAGGGATGGATGATTGCGCAGCATCGTTATCTGATCGGCAGCAGATGCCAGCCACAGATTATGGCTATCAGGATATTGCCTGCGTGCTGTAGTATCGTCCTTTTTATAAGTATCATACCAGCGCCCGTTACAGTCGCCGGTCATCCAAAAATCCTGAAATACGAGTAGCCCATACCTATCGCAGGCCTCATAAAATTCCGGCCGCTCAGTAATTCCCCCACCCCATACGCGTATCATATTCAGGTTCATATCGCGGTGATATCTCACCTCTGCATCATACCGCTGTGGCGAAAAACGCAGCAGCGCATCAGACAATATCCAATTAGCCCCTTTTACAAACATACGCTGCCCGTTTACGTACAGCTCCCGGCTTTGGGTATGGGTATTCCACCTGCTGGTGAGCTCCCGCATACCGGTATTATAAGTATTACTGTCACAAAGCACTCCATCTGCACTATAGCTTATATGCACAGGGTACAGGTACTGCCCGCCCATGCCTGCAGGCCACCACAGGCGTGGATTTACTACTTCCCTTACGCCAAATTTCACCGTATTGTGCTCACCAGGCTTCAGCATTGCCCGCACACTATCCTTTATTCCCGCCACAGTACAATATGCCGTTCCGGCTACCGGCTTTCGCCCCGGATTATGCAGGCTGACAGACACCTCCATATATGCCGACTGCTGTACACCTGCATCCGCATAGCGCCTGCCGGGTACATGGGGTACTATGTGTGCATCCTCAATACGCACTTTATGTACTTTTTCCAGTATCACCTGGTCCCATATCCCGGTATTGCGGTCGGCTATAGGTTGTATCCAGTCCCAGCCAGCCACATACTGGTTGGTAACACTATGCGCTATAGTACCATCTCCCCCCTGCCCCCCATTGGGTATACCATGTGGCACAGGTGGCGCTACATATACTGCCAGCCGGTTATTGCCATGCTTTGAGAGTTGTTGCGTAATATCGAATGTGTGCCGCAGATACATACCGCTAAGCACAGAGTCATTTAGTTTATAACCATTCAGATATACCTGACTGTAATAGTTGAGACCGCGGAATGTAAGAAACACATGCTCATCCACCGAAGCAGTTTCCTTAAAGTCGCAGATGTAGTAGTATGAATAGTTTTCCCATCCGGTAACACTCACATCCGGAATCTGCTTATTATTCATGCCATAAAACGGGTCAGGCACTTTACCGTTAGCTATCAATGTGGTAAGAATTGTGCCGGGCACTACAGCGGGCATACCTCCCGGCACCTTTGCTCCGGGCATTGATAATTCGTCCATGCGGCGGGACAAATTCCCTGCTGGCATACACTGCCAGCCACTGTGCAGTAATGAACGCGTCTGAGCAGGAGAAATGTTACAAACAAAAAGAAACAGTAATATCAGAAATGCCCTGTACATAGAAAACTAAGGTAGCTAATATCCGTTATCCACACCAACGGCACATACGCATGGTCACCACATAAAAAACAAAGAAGCGATTCAGACCATGGTCTGAATCGCTTCTTATCATTCACCTTATATCGCTTACTTTACTTCTTCATATTCTGCGTCAGATACACCACCATCTTCAGGTGCGCCTGCTGCAGCTGCTCCCTCCGGTGCAGGACCTTCCTGTCCGGCTTTGTACATATCCTCGCTTGCAGCCATCCATGCAGCGTTCAGCTTTTCTTCTGCCTGGTCTATTCCCGACAGATTTTCAGATTTGTGCGCTGCACGCAGTTCTTCCAGAGCGGTTTCTATAGCACCTTTCTTATCGGCAGGTATCTTGTCACCATACTCTTTCAGCTGCTTTTCTGACTGGAATACCAGACTGTCAGCCTTGTTCAGCTTTTCTACACGCTCACGTACTTCTTTATCGCTGTCTTCATTGGCTTTCGCCTCATTTTTCATCCTTTCTATCTCCTCTTTGCTGAGACCGCTACCAGCTTCTATACGTATGTTCTGCTGTTTGCCGGTACCCTTGTCACGTGCTGCCACATGCAGTATACCATTAGCATCTATATCGAACGTTACTTCTATCTGAGGTACGCCACGTGGAGCCGGTGGTATACCGTCCAGTATGAAGCGTCCCAGATTTTTATTGTCCTTAGCCATTGGGCGCTCACCCTGCAGTACATTGATTTCCACGCTTGGCTGGCTATCACTTGCTGTAGAGAAAGTTTCGCTCTTCTTGGTAGGGATAGTTGTGTTAGACTCTATAAGCCTTGTCATTACACCACCCATTGTTTCTATACCCAGAGATAGTGGCGTTACGTCCAGCAGCAGTACATCTTTCACGTCACCAGTGAGTACACCACCCTGTATAGCCGCACCTACAGCTACCACCTCATCAGGATTCACACCTTTATGTGGCTTCTTGCCAAAGAATTTTTCTACTACTTCCTGCACTTTAGGGATACGGGTAGAACCACCCACCAGTATTACTTCATCAATTTCTGATGCGTTGATACCGGCATCCTTCAGCGCCTTGCGGCAAGGCTCCAGTGTACGCTCTACCAGGCTATCTGCCAGCTGCTCAAAACGGGCACGGCTCAGTTTGCGTACCAGGTGCTTTGGTGCACCATCAATAGCTGTGATATATGGCAGGTTAATCTCTGTTTCCTGCGAAGAAGACAGCTCGATTTTAGCTTTTTCAGCAGCTTCTTTCAAACGCTGCCATGCCATAGGGTCCTTGCGGAGGTCCATTGACTCATCCTTGCGGAACTCTTCTGACAACCAGTCCATGATTACCTTGTCAAAGTCGTCACCACCCAGGTGAGTATCACCATTGGTTGACTTTACTTCAAACACGCCATCACCCAGCTCCAGTACTGATACGTCGAACGTACCACCACCAAGGTCAAATACTGCTATCTTGCTGTCTTTCTGCTGCTTGTCCAGACCATAAGCCAGAGCTGCTGCTGTAGGCTCGTTTATGATACGGCGCACAGTAAGACCTGCTATTTCGCCAGCCTCTTTAGTAGCCTGGCGCTGCGCATCATTAAAGTATGCCGGTACGGTAATAACTGCTTCTTTTACTTCCTGACCCAGAAAATCTTCAGCAGTCTTCTTCATTTTCTGAAGTACCATAGCCGATATTTCCTGCGGTGTATACAGACGACCGTCTATATCTACACGGGGAGTATTGTTCTCACCTTTTACCACGTTGTAGGTAAAGTGCGATATCTCATTGGTAACCTCATCAAACCTGCGGCCCATAAAACGCTTGATGGACTGAATGGTATTGTGAGGATTGGTAATGGCCTGACGCTTGGCAGGGTCACCTACCTTACGTTCACCGTTCTTAAGGAACGCCACTACCGAAGGAGTGGTGCGGCGACCCTCGTCGTTTGCAATCACCACCGGCTCGCTACCTTCCATTACGGATACGCATGAGTTCGTGGTGCCTAAGTCGATTCCTATTATTTTTCCCATATATCAAATGTGTTTATTACTACCTACTCAATAGATATGCCATTCCTGATTTTGTGAAATAATGGCAGAATTCCTGTCATGCGGGCCGAAAAAAGCTGAAAAACAATGACAAAACGTATAAAACCATCTCTGTAAGCCTGAACAAATAACGATGGATTAATTTTGTGTAATTATTTGGTGAATAATTCTGTTTGCTTACCTTTGCATCCATATCGCGAGATAGAGCAGCGGTAGCTCGTCGGGCTCATAACCCGAAGGTCACAGGTTCGATCCCTGTTCTCGCTACAAAAGGCACCAGATTGGTGCCTTTTTTCGTATGTCTAACAGGGCAGCTCACATGGCCGCAGCAGCTTCGGCCACGATACCTAACAGTATAAAAGAACAATGGGTCAAGCTGAATAATTGGGGGAAGAGATATATCAGGCATAAATGTTAGCCAGCCTGAAAAGGAAGAAAGTAACATCCCGTACGCCTCTGGAAGTAGCCCTGAAAGCTTTGACTTTAGCATTG
>JAUIBA010000026.1 GCA_030427635.1 Bacteroidia bacterium | reverse complement strand
GCTTTTTTTTGAAGTAACCATAAAGCAAAGAAGTTTATTGAAACTAATTTCAATAAACTTCTTCCAAAATCAATGCAGTAAAGGATTACAGCAGATTTTACCAACCATTTTTGGCCTATATATCAGATTTTGTGGCTGTTCTTAAAGAGTGTCAGTTCTGACTGTCTCTCCATTCATATACCCAGGATGACTGTATCATTTCCAGATGACCTTCATTACAGTCTTCGCGTTTTCCTTCAAAGCCAGGGAGTTCCAGTACCCATTCCAGCAAATCAGTGAAACGAACTCTGTAAATCTTACTCTCACTAAAGTCGTCGCCAAATTTTTCATATAGCTTCAGCGCTATATCTTCATAATCAGTCCAGTTAATTGGTGGTTCGTACATATGTAGACGTTGTCTTTAGGTTTTAGTTATTCGCCATGTATAAGCGATTGATCAGGTACACATACTTCCAGCTCTCCGGAGCCATTAATGAGTACACACTGGCAGCCAAGGCGGGAGTTTATACGAGGGTTCTTTGCCCTGTCTATGAAGTCTTCTTCCCGGTCACTTAGCTCTGGTACAAACTCGTTTCCTCTTTCCAGATATATGTGGCATGTGCTGCAGGCACATACCATGCCGCAGTTATGATGCAACTCAATATTATTTTCAAGCGCTACTTCAAGTATACTCTGATCGGGCGCTACGTTTTCAAGTGTAATGGGTTCCAGTCCTTTCTGTTCAAATTTGAATTTTATGGTGTACATGAGTGCGTTCCTATGTTCGTGGGCCGCAAAGTTAGCATATATAGCGCTTACATGATACGCACACCCGATATTAGTCTTTTGCTCAGATGTACAGGTGCGTTTTTTCTTCTTTACCAGAGATTCCTATCGGAAGTCTCAGGCTTTTTCTTTTGTTTTGCCGTAATTGATTTGTAAATATGATACAGTCGGAACTAGCTATAATAGGAGATATTATCCTGCACAGGGTAGGAGAGGATGAGAGCCATTCAACTATCAGTAATGAACTAACACAGGTTGCTGATGATGATGAGAATATGCTGTTCCGTCGCATTTTTCTGAAACCATTTTCTACACATACATCTACTTTTGAGTTTGCACATCCGGTTGGTCTGGAACATAATGTGCTGTTTTCCCTGGCCAGGAAGATATTTGATGAAGAGGACTTTACAGAGCAGTCAAAAGCTATAGCCCGTCATCTGATTTCTGTTTCTAAACATCCCAATATTAAAGAAGGAGATCTGTTCATGGCCCGGTTTGATGATGTGGGTTTTGGAAACAGACATTATCGTGCACTGGGTATTTATAAGTTTGAGGACAAAGACAGTTATCTTGATACATCTTCATCTGGCCGCACTACGCGTTACACCCTGAAGAAGGGTATAGGTGGCAGGAAACCGGACAAGGCAGTTTTGATTTTGTTTACTGATGAGCCATACACACTGTTTGTAATTGACAATAGCCCAAATGAAACAGAATACTGGCAGAATGAATTTATTAAACACAAGCCAAAGAATGACTTCGTAAATAATACAAATGATGTAATGGGGATAGCAAAAAACTTCATTACAGAAGAAATACCACAGATATATCAGGTTACCAAGGCAGACCAGATTGACTTCCTGAACCGCTCAGTAGAGTACTTCAAAACTCACGAAAAGTATGACAGAAAGGAGTTTGAAGATGAGGTGTTTCATCATGATGAAATGATACAGTCTTTCCGCCGTTTTGATAAGTCATTCAGAGAGGAGAATAGTATAGAGGTGGCAGATACTTTTGAGATATCACAACAGTCTGTAAAGAAGCAGGCCCGTGTTTTTAAAAGTGTGCTGAAACTGGACAAAAACTTCCATATATATATTCATGGCAACAGGGAACTCATAGAGCAGGGAGTAGATAATGAAGGGCGTAAGTACTATAAAATATACTATGAGGAAGAGAGCTAATCAGCTCCTTTCTTTGTTTCTTTTATCTTTTTGCGCACTACTACCCATTCGTCGATGTTTACTGTAAAGGGAAGCTTACCTATCTGTATTACGGCTCGCTTATCTTTTATTGATGTTACTGTCCCTACCTGATGATTTACCTTGTTTCGCACAAGATCTCCAGGTGAGGGCAGGCCACCTACAGTATCATAGTTTTTGTCAGCTTTTTTGGCTGCTGATGCATTTGCCTGTATCTGCTTTTTACGGAATAGAACATTTTCGGCAGCATTGATTACATCCTGTTTATTCTCGGTTTTTTTCCAGTCATGAATTATCTGCTTGAACTTACGTTCCATATCACGCAGATAGTCCAGTTCTTCTTTTTTTACTTTATTCTGAAGTTTCAGGGTCTCATAGTGTTGCTTTTGCTTTTCTTTGTCAGTAATGACTTCATAGTGTTTCTTCAGCTTTTCGTTTTCCTTTATAAGTTTATCCAGCTCTTTTTCTTTGTCCGTTAATCTTACAGACTGCTGCTCTGTCTGATGCAGCATTTTGTCTAGTCTGAAATGCTCGCGCTGTGTAAGTTCTCTTGCCCTTGCTATAATGGATGGCGCCAGACCACTACGCTGTGCTATAGCAAAAGTATATGAGCTGCCCGGCTTACCAATAGTGAGTCGGTATAATGGTTCCAGTCGCTCCTCGTCAAAGGCCATTGCTCCATTAATAATGCCTTTTACTTTTCCTGCCATTACTTTCAGGTTCAGGTAGTGAGTAGTGATGATGCCCATAGCGTGCCTTCCTGCCAGCTCTTCTACAATTGCTTCGGCAAATGCACCACCCAGGTTAGGGTCTGAGCCACTGCCCAGCTCATCAATGAAGAACAGCGTCTTACCATCGGCAAAATCCATGAAATGCTTCATGTGCTGCAGGTGAGCACTATAGGTGCTCAGCTCATGCTCTATGGATTGCGTATCACCTATCTGTACCATTATCTGCCTGAATATGCCTATCTCAGAGTTTTCTGCGGCAGGTATCAGCAGGCCGGCCTGTGCCATCATTTGCAGCAGCCCCACGGTTTTCATAGCTACTGTTTTACCACCGGCATTAGGACCGCTTATTATAAGTATCCGCTGTTGTCTGTCCAGCTTTAGATTCAGCGGTATCGTAGGTTTGCCCGTTTGCTTATTGTGCAGGTACAGCAGGGGATGGCATGCCTGCTTCAGGTCTATACCGGGGTGCTGAGACATAATGGGCATATTCCCATTCATATCTATGGCCAGCATAGCCCGGGCTCTTATGAAGTCATAAACGCCACACAGGTGATAGTAGCCTTCCAGCGGTTCAGAGTATATACTCAGGTCTTTAGTGCATTGTGCCAGTATGCGTTGAATCTCTCTGCTCTCTGCACGCTCCAGCATGAAAATCTCGTTATTCAGCTCTGTAGTTTCCTCCGGCTCTATGAATACTGTTTTCTGCGTATCGCTCTCGCCATGCATTATGCCCTTTACTATGCGCTTGTATTCGGCCAGTACGGCTGCAGTACGCCTGCCATTAAGGAAGCTTTCCCCTATGTCGGCCAGATATCCTTGCTTGTTCAGCTTGCGTAGTACGCTTTCAAACACACGCCGGGATTCGCTGCGCACTCTGCTCAGATCAGAACGGATACTCATCAGCTCTTTGCTTGCATTGTCCCGCACTATACCCATTTCATCTATTACGGCAGTAATAGTAGCTGCTATGTTCTTTTCATAAGTCACTTTGTCTGTGAGCTTATGCAGGGTAGGGAAGAGGTCATTGTTTTTTTTGAACCATAGCAATATGTCGCGCATGTTAAGTGCCAGTTGGCACACAGCCAGTAACTGCTCGCCGGAAAGCACCCCTCCGGGTATTGAGAGGAGCTTTAATTCTTTATGTATATTTCTTACAAAGTCATTGGGGAAATGGTCTCCGCTGGTAAGTATATTCCGGTATTCCAGGGTTTGTAACAGCTCCCGTGAAGCATGATCGCGGTGAGTATGTATCCGTATAGAAGTTACGCGCTCCCGTGCAGCATCGGTGCGGCATTTTTGCAGTAGGAGGGTGCATATTTTATTGAATTCAAGGGCTTCGGCTGCATTGGCCGGGTACAGATGCATCATTTTCCGGATGTTACTCGTATTATCTCTATTACACTTAAAAACGTGCAAAATTAAGGTATTACGCTATCTGTTTGTATGATGTACAACAATGATAGCAAATGCATATAACAGACAGGCCTGCAATGAATGCAGGCCTGTCTGTTATATAATATAATCTGAAGTTATTTTTTCAGGTACATCACCTCTTTTACCAGATTTACCGTACGTGGCACATTGGGCAGGTAAGCTGCTACCAGGTTAGGGGCATAGTGCATATTCGCATCAGCAGAGCATATGCGGCGTATCGGAGCGTCCAGATAGTCAAATGCTTCCTTCTGAACACGGTAGGATATTTCAGAGGAAATACTGCCAAATGGCCACTGCTCTTCTACTATTACCAGCCTGTTTGTCTTCTTTACAGATTCTACAATTGTCTGCCAGTCCAGAGGGCGTATGGTGCGCAGATCTATTACCTCAGCACTGATATTGTCTTTAGCCAGTTCCTCTGCGGTAGCAAGTGCTACTTTCATCATCTTGTTGTAAGAGACGATTGTAACATCTGTACCTTCACGCTTTACTGCTGCTTTCCCTATAGGTATAATATATTCTTCTTCAGGAACCTCGCCGGTATCGCCATAGGCTGACTCACTTTCCATGAATACAACCGGATCTTCATCACGTATCGCTGCTTTCAGCAGGCCCTTGGCATCATATGGGTCTATTGTGGAAATTACTTTCAGTCCGGGTACATTAGCATACCAGTTTTCAAATGCCTGTGAGTGCTGAGCTCCCAGCTGACCTGCAGAACCATTAGGACCACGGAACACGATGGGACATGTAAACTGTCCACCACTCATGGATACCGTTTTGGCTGCATGATTCACTATCTGGTCTATTGCCAGCTCGGCAAAGTTCCATGTCATGAACTCTATGATAGGACGTGTATTGTTCATAGCCGCACCTACCCCTATAGCTGCAAACCCAAGTTCAGAGATAGGAGTGTCTATCACCCTTCTTGCTCCGAACTCGTCCAGCATTCCCTGGCTCACCTTGTAGGCGCCATTGTATTGAGCTACTTCCTCGCCCATAAGAAATACGGACGCATCGCGTCTCATTTCCTCTTCCATTGCTTCGCGCAGGGCCTGCCGCAGTTGTATTGTACGCATACTGTTTTTATAAGAAGTTGCAAAGATAGTTTTTCGGTTTAATTTTTCTCTCTGCGAAATGATACTACTGAAGTGTCTTTTTCACTGCCATCACCCAGGTCACGGGTGAATACCAGTTTCAGATTATCGGCAGACAGTTCTGCGATATCCACATCTACTTTTTCTGTTTGTCCGTTTTCATTCATTTCCTCCAGCTGTAGCTGTCCTTTGTCGTTTATATTCCACTTTCCTTCCTCACTTTTACCCGGAAATCCGAATACGATAACGCCATCTTCCCTGAATGAAAACGTACTTTGTGTGTCTATGCTCATCTGGGCGGCATAGGCACTGTCGTACTGTACTCTGAGCTCTTTTCTAAGACTGTCCATGTTTGTAACACCATATATCTCCATGTTGGTCTTATCATCATTGCTTTGCCCCATGGTGTCAATGAACTTCAGGCTACTCCTGAAAAACTCGTCTTTATCCCTGTTTTCTATTTTTACAGAGCGCCATTTTCCCAGTATCATTTCTTTACGTCCCGGCTCTTTACATGCCGCAAACGTTATACTGAGTAACAGCAGATATATCGCGCTTCTTTTCATGTGCATATAGTTTAGGCCGATGATTATTCCATTTCTATAAGAATAGCACCTTTCTCCACTGCAGTACGCTCTGTAGCTTTCACAGCTTTTACTGTAGCAGTAGCAGTAGCTTTCAGTACATTTTCCATTTTCATGGCTTCCAGTATCACCAGTGCATCTCCTTTATTTACCACCTGTCCCGGAGTTACCAGTACTTTCAGTACCAGGCCGGGCATAGGTGCTTTTACAGGCTCTGCTTTCTGCATAGACTTGAGATCCAGCCCCATGTTGCTTAGAAGCAGGTCTATTGGCTCTTGTATAGATGTAGTGTATAACTGTCCGTCTACCCTTATGTCTATTTCTTTTGCGGTCTGGTCTACTCTTTCTACAATAGCTGTATAGCTTTTCCCATTGAGCAGCACACTAAAAATTCCGTTAGGAAGTTTGCTGATGTCAGGCCTTACTTCGGTACCGTTTATCAGAGTAGCGCCGTCGGCCTCCTCTACGGTATATTTATTGTTATCGTTTACAGTTAGTTGTAACATGGCAGGCAAAAATAGGGATTTACATTCTGAAATACATTCATTATAACAGGAACATCACTGATGCAATAATGACATTGTCATTATTGCTGTGTCGGTATTGCTATTATAAAACAAAAACCTCCCCGCAGGAAGGTTTTTGTTTTATCTGTATCATCGTCGTTGATGATGTCATATTACAGTCCTGTGTGCACTTTCGCAATGTCAGTAAGACGTTTTTCAGCCATACGCATAGCTGCAAGCTGTGTATGAACAGCATCCTTTTCAGCCATGTCAAAGATGTGCAGTGTGCGGTCGTATATTTTTGATACTGTGCTATAGGCACGTTCTTTATTATAGCCGTCTATTTCTATACTGATGTTTATAATGCCGCCTGCATTAATAAGGAAGTCTGGCGCATATAGTATGCCTTTTTTTACAAGCATTGGGCCATGTACATCCTCTTCTGCCAGCTGGTTATTGGCACCACCTGCTATAACGGCACACTTCATTTTTTCTATGCTCTCCGTATTAACAGTAGCACCCAGCGCACATGGTGCGTAGATGTCCATTTCCAGGTCAAAAATAGCATCACTTGCTACTACCTCTATAGAAGGGAACATATCTGTTACTTCCTTCAGCTTGGTCTCGTTTATGTCGCTGGTGTAGACTTTTGCACCTTCTTTTACCAGCTGCTCCATAAGGTAGCGGCCTACATTGCCGGCACCCTGTACCAATACTTTCTTTCCTGCCAGACTATCGCTGCCAAAGGCTTTTTTTGCAGATGCTTTCATGCCCATGTACACACCCCATGCAGTAAGTGGAGAGGGGTCTCCGCTACCACCCATATACTCTGGCTTGCCGGTAACAAATTTTGTTTCCATGCCTATGTATTCCATATCCAGCTTAGAGGTGTTTACGTCTTCTGCTGTGATGTATTTTCCATTCAGGCTGTTCACAAAACGACCATAACGACGCCAATAGGCCTCATTTTTCAGTTTTGATGCATCACCTATCAGTACAGCTTTCCCTCCGCCCAGATTCAGGCCACTGATGGCCGACTTGTAGGTCATGCCACGGCTTAGCCTCAATGCATCAACGATGGCATCCTGATGACTGGTGTAATTCCAGAGTCTTGTGCCTCCCAGCGAGGGACCCAGCACTGTGTTGTGAATAGCAATTATTGCATTGAGCCCTGTATGAGGGTCCTGACAGAATGCCACCTGTTCGTGGCCCATCTGCTGCATCAGATCCAGAGTTGAAGCTTGCATGAAAGTGTCTTATTTAGCTGTGTGTTTTTAATTGTATGCCCGAAACAGGGTAACTGCTCCGGGCACTTTAATATTGTTAATAAGTAGCAACGTTATTGATCACTATTTTCCGTGACAACTTTTATATTTTTTTCCGCTACCACAGGGGCAGGGGTCATTGCGGCCTATTTTAGGACCAGCCTGTACTGGCGTACGACGCACCTGCTCGTCTGGCAAAGGCGGCAAATCAGCATCCGGCTCTGAATAGTAATCCTCTTCATCGGCAGCGTAAGCCATGCCTGCAGCCTCTATCTGAGCCTTGTTGTCAAACATCTCACTCATGTCTGTATGATGTTCCGGCATCTGTGCTGGCATTGGTGGTGCCTCCTGTATAGGAATACCGGCACGCAACAGGAAGCTGATTATAGTACGGTTTGTTTCATTCAGCATCTTTTTAAAGAGGTTGAATGCTTCAAACTTATAGATAAGTAATGGATCTTTTTGCTCATAAGAGGCCATGCGCACACTCTGCCTGAGGTCGTCCATAGCACGCAGATGGTTTTTCCATGCATCGTCTATAAGTGCCAGTGTTATATTCTTTTCCAGCGACTCTATTACAGGACGGGAGTTTTGGGCAACTGTTTCTTTCAGTGGTGCATATATCTGCATACCGCGTATACCGTCAGTAAATGGTATAACCACATTTTCTATCTGGTCACCGTTTTCTTCCAGCAGGTGAGCCAGGTTTGGTGTTATGTTTTCACACAGAGACTCCATTTTGCGGTTGTAGAAATCTTTTACCGCATGGTACAACTGTTCTGCCATGCCGCCATCGGCAGCGCCACCTTTTTTATTAGATGATGTATCCTGATGTTCCGGCTCAAAATCAACGGCCAGATGCTTCATGATTTCCAGCTTCAGTGTTTCAGGGTCACCGGCACCATATTCTTCTACTATATCGGCGCATACAGCATACATCGCATTGTCCAGGTCTATAGAAAGACGGTCGCCGAAGAGCGCATGATTTCTGCGTTTGTAGATAACATCACGCTGTGCGTTCATTACATCATCGTACTCCAGCAGGTTTTTACGCATACCGAAGTTGTTTTCTTCTACTTTTCGCTGGGCACGTTCTATCGATTTGGTAATCATGCCATGCTGCAGCACCTCACCATCTTTGTGTCCCATTTTGTCCATAAGGGAAGCTATTCTTTCAGAGCCGAACAGGCGCATCAGATCGTCTTCCAGAGATACAAAGAACTGAGAAGAACCCGGGTCGCCCTGACGACCGGCACGACCACGCAACTGGCGGTCTACACGGCGGCTTTCGTGACGCTCTGTACCTATGATGGCAAGTCCGCCTGCCTGCTTCACGCCGGCACCCAGTTTGATGTCCGTACCACGACCAGCCATGTTGGTAGCGATAGTTACTGCACCTGAAAGACCGGCTTCTGCTACTATCTGTGCTTCACGGGCGTGCTGTTTGGCATTCAGTACATTATGCGGTATTTTCTTTTGCTGCAGCATACGTCCCAGTAATTCTGATACCTCTACTGAAGTTGTACCTACCAGTACCGGACGACCGTCACCACGCAGCTTTTCTATTTCATCTATTACAGCCTTGAACTTTTCGCGCTTTGTTTTGTACACGAGGTCCTGTTGGTCATTACGTATAATAGGCAGGTTTGTAGGTATGCTTACCACGTCCAGTTTGTATATCTGCCAGAACTCGCCTGCTTCTGTTTCGGCCGTACCGGTCATACCGGCCAGCTTATGGTACATTCTGAAATAGTTCTGCAGCGTAATTGTTGCAAATGTTTGTGTGGCAGCCTCTACCTGTACATTTTCCTTAGCTTCTATTGCCTGGTGTAACCCATCGCTATAGCGGCGGCCATCCAGTATACGGCCCGTCTGCTCATCTACAATCTTCACCTTACCTTCCATCACTACATACTCCACATCTTTATCAAAGAGGGTATATGCTTTCAGCAGTTGCTGTACAGAGTGTATGCGGTCTGCTTTGGCCGCGTAGTCCTGCACCATAGCATCTTTACGCTGCTGTTTTTCTTCTGCACTTACTTCCATCCTTTCAATGGTAGCCATTTCGCTGCCTACATCAGGAAGTATAAAGAAGTTAGGATCTTCGCCAGCACCGGTAATGAGTGCAATACCTTTATCGGTAAGGTCCACACTGTTGTTTTTCTCGTCAATAGAGAAAAACAGTTCCGCATCTATCTTAGGCATGTGCCTTTGCTGCTCGCCAATGTAATGATGCTCAGCTTTTTGCAACACCTGCTTGATGCCTTCCTCACTCAGATATTTTATAAGGGCACTGTTTTTAGGCAGCCCACGGAATGCACGGTACAGGTGCATTCCGCCGCTGTCTTTGTCTGACTTTCCTTCTGCTATGAGCTTTTTAGCTTCTGTAAGGCTCTGGTTGATGATGCGTCTCTGAGCTTCTACCAGTCGTTCTATTCTTGGTTTCAGTACATGAAACTGCTGCTCATCACCTCTTGGTACCGGACCTGATATAATAAGTGGCGTACGGGCATCATCTACCAGTACACTATCCACCTCATCCACCATTGCATAGTGGTGTTTACGCTGCACCATCTCATCAGGATGATGTACCATGTTATCGCGCAGGTAGTCAAAGCCGAATTCGTTATTGGTACCATAGGTGATATCGGCCATATAGGCCATACGCCTTTCCGGTGAGTTGGGCTCGTGTTTGTCTATACAGTCAGTTCTGAGTCCTAACCATTCAAATACGGGGCCGTTCCATTCCTGGTCACGACGGGCAAGGTAGTCATTCACTGTTACTATGTGTACACCTTCACCTGCCAGTGCATTAAGGTATGCCGGTAGTGTAGATACGAGTGTTTTACCTTCACCCGTAGCCATCTCAGCTATTTTACCTTCGTGGAGCACCATGCCACCTATCAGCTGCACATCATAATGTACCATGTTCCACAATACAGTACTTCCTGCCGCTTCCCATGTATTCTTATATATACACTGTCCGTTTTCTATACGCATGTGCGGGCGCATAGGAGCCAGTGCCATATCGTGCTCTGTAGCTGTAGATACTATTTCTTCATTTTCCCTGAACCTGCGTGCGGTCTCTTTCATTACAGCAAAAGCCTCTGGCATAATGCTGTTCAGTATTTCTTCTATCTGCTCGTCGCGACGCTTAATGAGTTTGTCTACCTCATTATATATCAGTTCTCTTTCCTGAATATCTCCCGCCTCGTCAGCATCGGCCTCTGCTTTTTTATCAGCTATCTGCTGGTCTATGTCTGTAAGATATTCCTGTATCCTGGACCTGAACTCCTGTGTTTTACCACGCAGTTCATCGTTTGTCAGCGATTCGTATTCCGCAAAAAAGCTGTTGATCTGGGCTATTATAGGCTGTAGCTTTTTGACATCCTTGTCTGACTTGCTGCCGCCGAAAAGCTTAGCGAGAAAATTTATCATCTTTTATAAGTAAAGTCGGTTAACTATAACATACTGCCGGTTACATGAGAAAAAAAGTCCCTTGTCTGTCCGGCTCCCTACTGCAAACATCAAAATCTATGCAAAGTTTTTATAACTGTCATGTTGGCGCAAAGGGGTGCCAAAGCTACGCCAAACATGGCATAAGAGCAAGTGATTATGACTATATATGAACATATATGGCAGGTATGTTATTACATACTATCTGTATGCTTTCAGCGCTGCTGCTGAATGTTCTTTATAGTGACACCTCTTAATTCAGATATTGCAGTAGTGCATGTTTGCACCTGTCCCAGTGGTATTCCGGCTTCAACTCTGCAAAAAAGCTGCAAATCCTGCTTGTAAATAGTTGCTTCAGCCTGTTTCAGCAGGTATAATACTTCTCCCATAGTAGGGTAGTCAAAAGATATTTCATATAAACTTTCTATCCACTTTTCCTCTTTACCTGAAGCGTCCAGTGCCTGAGCGGCAGCAGTTTTGTAGGCATTTATGAGCCCAGGAACACCAAGAAGGGTGCCCCCGAAGTACCTGACTACTATTACCAGCACATTAGTAAGTCCATTGCTGTCTATCTGCCCCAGTATGGGACGTCCCGCGCTGCCTGATGGCTCACCATCATCTACCGCTCTGAATTGGGTGCCATCTGTTCCCAGTCGCCATGCATAGCAATGGTGTACAGCTTTGGGGTGTTCTTTTTTTAGTGCCTGTAATTTTTCTTTTATATCTGTTGTACTCGTTACAGGGTACGAATAGGCAAGAAATTTACTTCCTCTGTCTCTGAAATCTCCTGTACCTGCCGTAGTCGTCGTCGTATATTTATCTGTCATTTTATTGGTTGTTCGTCAGGAACTTTTTCAGGGCATCTGTCATTGGAGCTATTTTGCGGGTATTATAGTCAAAGCACACCATGCCTGTTTTAGCATGTGCTATATCTATACTTTTTTCGCCCCTTTTTACAGATAAATGATACAATAAGTTAAAAGTATTGCCTGAAACTTCATCTGCATATATCTTTACGGCCAGCGTGTCGCCATAAAAGGCCTCGGCCTTATAGGCAATCATTACGTCGGCCATAATCATGCTGTTTCCACCAGCATCCATTTCACTGTAGCCATAATGACGCAACATTTGTATGCGGGCTTCATGTATTATGGATAAAATAGCATCATTACCCACGTGATTGCCGTAATTGACATCGCCTATACGGACTGGTACCGTTGCAATAAATAAAAAATTATAACCGGGAAATATTATTTTTACACGCGCCATAAATAAACGGTAATAATGAAGATAATTTGTGTAGGACGAAATTACGCTGATCACGCAAAGGAACTGAAAAATGAGCTTCCTTCAGAGCCAGTTCTTTTTATGAAGCCCAAAAGTGCGATGCTTTTGCCTCACAAACCACTTTACTATCCGGAGTTTACTGATGATCTTCACTATGAATGTGAGTTGGTAATTCGCATATGCAAGAATGGTAAATATATTCAGGAGCGTTTTGCGCATAAATATTATGATGCCATAACACTAGGTATTGATTTTACGGCACGTGATATTCAAAGGCAACAGCAGCAGAAAGGTCTCCCGTGGGAGATTGCAAAAGCTTTTGACGGGTCTGCCGCAGTAGGTGAAATGAGACCTGTTAATCTGGAAGACGATCTTTCCAATTTAAGTTTCAGTCTGGAAAAGAATGGGGAAATAGTGCAGGAGGGTAATACTGCTGATATGATATTCTCTGTTCGCAGGATTATTGAATATGCATCCAACTTTTTTACACTTAACATAGGCGATCTGATATTTACAGGCACACCTGCCGGTGTAGGACCTGTAAATGTTCATGATAAGCTAGATGCATATCTGATGGGAGAAAGAGTCCTGTCTGTAGAAGTAAGATAATCCTATTTATGGTGCAGGGCTTGTAAATGAGCCATGAATCTCTGTATTCTGATAGTAGAAGGTAAAATTACCCTTTATCAGCCCGCCCTTTACTTCTGTAATAACTATACCACCGGCTCTGGCCTCAGTAAGATTACTGCCTTCAAAATACTGTCCGGTATTGCCATATATATTTCCACCAGTGCCCCGGTAGTCTATTAAGAAGTTGCCTTTCTTTCTCTGGTAATCGGAAAGTGTCATACTGACTTTTTTATCATCATCCCTGCTTTTTCCTGTAATGTATAAAGTGTTCGTACTGGTAATGCTGGCTTTGACATCTGTGGTTACAAATGCCGTATCCTTATTTATCATTACGAGCATATCACCGGCAGGTGTTGTTTCTTCATTTTTTTTGCATGCACTCACAGCAAAGAAAATGACAGGAATCCAAAGTAGTCGCTTTGCTTTCATCAGGTTATAGTATTGATTATATTTAATTGTGTCAGCCGATTATAAGTTTTTTGACAAGTCCGGCCGCCTGTCTTTTGTCCTCTTTAACGACTGCTCATACCGCCAGTCATCAATTTTCTTAGGGTCTCCGCATAATAATATTTCAGGTACTTCCATCCCTCTGAAATTGGCAGGACGGGTATATACAGGTGGCGCCAGCAGTCCATCCTGAAATGAGTCGAAAAGTGCTGATGTTTCATCATTCAGAACTCCGGGTATCAGGCGGCCTATGGCATCTACAACTACTGCAGCTGCCAGCTCTCCACCACTCAGTACATAATCACCTATAGATATTTCTCTTGTTACGTAATGCTGTCTTATCCGCTCGTCTATCCCTTTATAATGTCCGCATATGATAATCAGATTTTCTTTAAGTGATAGCATATTAGCCGTTTTCTGATTGAAGAGCGGACCATCGGGAGTCATGTATATTATGTCGTCATATGCACGTTCGCTCATAAGTTTATCCAATAGGATAGCAAGAGGCTCTGGCATCATTACCATTCCAGCCCCGCCTCCAAACTGATAGTCATCTACCTGCCCCTGTTTGTATGGGGTGTAATCTCTCAGGTTATGCGTAAAGATTTCCAGTAAGCCACGGTCTTTTGCCCGTTTCATCATAGAGTGGCTGAATGGACTTTGAAGCAGATCCGGTACTACTGTTATTATATCAACTCTCATTATTTTGTCTTATTCGTAAACTTCAATAAGTCCGTGTGGTAAATTGGTTTTCAATGATTTGTTCTTTATATCTACTCCTTTTATTGTCTCATTTATTAAAGGGATAAGTACTTCATTTTCTTTATGTACTATTGTTCCTATCCATTGGCTACCTGCCTGTATTACATCGGTTAGTTTCCCCAGATTACCATACGCTGCATCTACTACCGTAAACCCAATCCATAACAATGGAGACTCTGTAACAAGTCCCGACAGTAGTTTTTCATCTACATATACATCCTTTTTAATGAGCAGTCTGGCCGCCTGTGGTGAGCTTACATCTTCCAGTTCCACAATATATTCATCATTGCCTGTTGCACGTACACCAGCTACAAAATAGGGTATTCTGCTTCCCCGCTGCATCTCTACCATTAATGCATGGCCTTTTTTCAGCCAGTTGTTTACACCCAGTACGTGTGTCATTATCACAGCCCCGGATATGCCATGTGTTGCTACTATTCTTCCTGCTCTTATCATTAACGGCAAAGATACCTGAATAGTGCATTTTATTATTGGCAACATGCTGCTATTACCTCATTTTCTAATAAGTCATAATTATTATTATTAATCAATCATTACCACTTTTGTCATGCCATATGTGAATATGTAATTGTATTTCTGCTAAAATTTCAGTTATACCCCCCTGGCATAATCATTGCCCCTCTATATTTCCCCCGTTTTCATTGTAACTTGGGGATAACTTTGACAAAATGGCTGAAATAAATACTGTGCTGGATATGTTGCTGAATCAGAATGAGCAGGAGATGGAATTTATGCCCATTGTTCCGCTGGGAGAAGATGAACTGGATGAAAATGAGAAAAAGTCACTTCCGGCCGAACTACCTGTTATAGCACTACGTAATACGGTACTGTTTCCTAATGTAGTATTGCCTATCACCGTAGCACGCGAAAAGTCGGTTAAGGCAATAGCAGAGGCAAACCGTACTAATAAGTGGATAGGCGTAATAGCACAGAAAGAAAGTAATAACGAGGACCCAGGGCCGGATGATATATACCGTGTAGGTACACTGGCCAAGGTGGTAAAGCAGATAAAGATGCCCGATGGTAATGTGACTCTTTTCATTATGGGAAGGATGCGCTTTACAATTGATGCATATACGCAGACAGACCCATACTATATGGCCCGTGTCTCATATCTGGATGATGTTTATCCTGAAAATGATGCAGCATTTGATGCACTTATTTCTTCTATTAAAGACTATGGAGAACGCATTGTGCAGCAAAGTGCCAATATACCTAATGAAGCAGGTATAGTGCTTAAAAACATTGAAAATCAATCGTTTTTAATGCATTTTATTGCATCTAATATTTCGGCTAAGCTGCAGGAGAAGCAGTCTATGCTGGAAGAAAATAATATTACACTTCGTGCCGAGAAGTTGCTAAATCTCCTGCAGGGGGAGCTTCAGTTACTGGAGCTGAAAAACGAAATTACCAATAAAACCAGGGCTGACATTGATAAACAGCAGCGTGAATACTTCCTGCAGCAGCAGATGAAGTCTATTCGCGAAGAGCTGGGTGGAGACCCGAATGACCGTGAGATAAAAGACCTTCAGAAGCGGGCAGAGGATATTCAGTGGCCGGAAGCGGCAAAGGAGCTGTTTCGTAAAAACATTGAAAAACTGGAGCGTATGCATAGCAGTACCCCCGATTATTCAGTGGTTTACAATCATCTGGACCTGATGCTGGACCTCCCCTGGGGTACTTATACGAAAGACAACTACGACCTGAAACATGCACAGAAGGTACTGGACAACGACCATTATGGCATGGATAAAATAAAGGATCGTATTCTTGAGTATCTGGCTGTATTGAAGCTGAAAGGAGATATGAAATCACCTATTCTGTGCTTTGTAGGCCCTCCGGGTATTGGTAAAACCTCTCTGGGTCGTAGTATTGCCAGTGCCATACAGCGTAAGTATGTAAGGCTAAGTCTTGGGGGGCTACATGACGAAAGTGAGTTGAGAGGACATAGGAAAACCTACATAGGTGCTATGCCCGGTCGTATTATTCAGTCTTTGCGTAAGGTAAAGTCATCAAATCCGGTTTTCATTCTTGATGAGATAGATAAAATAGGAAAAGACTTCAGAGGAGATCCCAGTAGCGCATTGCTGGAAATACTGGACCCTGAGCAGAATAACTCATTCTATGATAATTATCTGGAAACAGAATATGATTTGTCACGGGTGCTATTTATTGCTACCGCTAATAGCTTGAGTGATATTCAGCCGGCTCTTCGCGATCGCCTGGAGATAATACAGTTGTCAGGCTATTCTGCCGAGGAAAAAGTAGAGATTGCCAAAAGGCACCTGGTTCCAAAGCAAAAGGATTTACATGGATTGGCAAAAGTGCCACTCAGATTTCCTGACAAAGTAATTCTGAAAATAATACAGGAGTATACCCGTGAGAGTGGCGTACGTGAACTGGACAGAGTATTTGCCGGTATTATGCGCGCTGTGGCAAGGCAGGTGGCTATGGAGGAAGAAGTAACTCCCGGGGTAACAGTTGGAAGGGTAGAGGAGATTCTGGGCAAGCCGCGTTTCAGTAATGATATATATACTAAAGGGCATCCCCCCGGTGTGGTTGTTGGGCTTGCATGGACCTCAGTAGGTGGAGATATCCTGTTTATTGAGTCATCCATATCAAAGGGTAAGGGGAGCCTTACGCTTACCGGTAATCTGGGCAATGTGATGAAAGAGAGTGCCAGTGCAGCAATGTCTTATCTCAGAGCCAATGCCGATAAGTATGGTATTGATGCTGCACGGTTTGATATGGTGAATGTACATGTTCACGTACCTGAGGGCGCAGTGCCCAAAGATGGTCCCAGTGCCGGCATCACAATGCTTACATCACTGGCATCTGCATTTACCGGACGTAAGGTGAAACCATATTATGCCATGACCGGAGAAATAACACTTAGGGGTCAGGTATTACCTGTAGGCGGTATTAAAGAAAAAATACTGGCAGCAAAGCGGGCAGGCATAAAAGATATCATTATGTGCCGCCAGAATGAGAAAGATGTAGATGAAGTGAATGCACAATACATAAAAGGTCTGCGATTTCATTATGTCAGCGATGCTACCGAAGTATTGGATCTCGCATTGAAATAGTGTTTTTTAATTTTATACAATCAGGAGGTTGCCCCACTTTATACAGGGCAACCTTTTTTATATGCGTGTATTGACTCTTTTCATAAATATCAATAATGCATTGGGTATATATTCTCTATAATATGGTTCGTATATGCGCATGTGTAGGTATATCACCACATTACTCACCCTATGCCTGCTACTGTGGGGCATTAACTTACAAGTTATTCCCTATCTTAGCCGTTCTTATCAATTTAATAGCGAAAAATGGGTCTATTTACTAAAAAACCGATAGCAAAGCTTATTGTTGATTCATCAGACGGGGAAAAAAGCCTTAAACGGACGCTTGGGGCCGGTAACCTGGTTGCACTGGGTATTGGTGCCATCATCGGTGCCGGGCTTTTTGTAAGAACTGCCGCCGCCGCCGCATATAATGCCGGTCCTTCAGTGACCATTGGTTTTATTGTCGCTGCTATTGGCTGTGCGTTTGCAGGTCTGTGTTATGCCGAGTTTGCCTCTATGATTCCTATAGCAGGTAGTGCATATACATATTCATATGCCACAATGGGAGAGCTGGTAGCGTGGATTATTGGCTGGGACCTTGTGCTGGAGTATGCGGTAGGTGCGGCTACTGTAGGCATTGCCTGGAGCGAATATCTTAATAAACTACTGGAAATATTTGGCTTCCATGTCCCGTATCGATGGTCCCATTCTCCATTTGAAGTTTGTGACGGTACCGGCGCATTTGCTGCAGAAGCAGGTGTGCACGGCATGATGAATGTGCCGGCTTTGTTTATTATACTCATGCTTACCATGCTGCTGATACGGGGAACAAAAGAGTCGGCAGTAGTTAATGGTATCATTGTTATCTCTAAGGTAGCAATTGTGTTATTGTTTATTGTACTTGGCTGGAGCTTCATCAATCCTGCAAATCATGAGCATTATATTCCCGAAGCAACAAAATTTATTGATAGTCAGGGGATTAGCCATAATTATGGTGGTATCTGGGGCATATTAGGTGCTGCGGGTGTTGTATTTTTTGCTTTCATTGGGTTTGATGCTGTCTCTACGGCGGCACAGGAAGCAAAAAATCCTAAGAAAGATATGCCCATTGGTATATTAGGCTCTCTGGTGATTTGTACAATACTTTATATACTGTTTGCACATGTGCTTACCGGTGTGGCCAATGTGAATGACTTCCGTACACAGGGTAAGGAAGCATCGGTAGCGTACGCTATAAATACATATATGACAGGTTATGGCTGGCTTGCCAACATGGTTACTGTGGCCATACTTTTTGGATTTTCTTCTGTAATTCTGGTTATGCTCATGGGGCAGTCCCGTGTTTTCTATTCTATGAGTCGGGATGGGTTAGTGCCAAAAGTCTTTTCAGATTTGCATCCTAAATTCCATACTCCTTATAAGTCTAACTGGATCTTTTTTGTATTGGTAGGTGCATTTGCTGCATTTGTTCCTGGAGATATTGTAGGTGATATGACCAGTATCGGTACATTGTTTGCGTTTATCCTTGTTTGTGCCGGCGTTTGGATACTACGTCGCACTGACCCTGATTTGCCACGTCAGTTCAAAGTACCTGCCGTTCCTGTAGTATCTACATTGGGTATTGCCGTTTGTGCAGCAATGGTTGCAGGTCTGGGCCCTACTAACTGGTTACGCCTCATTGTTTGGCTGGCTATTGGTCTGGTAATATATTTCGGCTACAGTAAAAGGAATAGTAAGCTGGGTAAATAAGCGCAAAATCAAGAGCTCTAAAAAAAGTAAACCCGGGGTATATGTACCCCGGGTTTATTATATGCTGAAGTTTTAATGTAGATACAACGAATTACTTATAGTGGAGTCTGGGTAATACAATTCATTAGTACATTAACAATGGTCTGGTATCCCATCGGGAATGCTTACCAGCTACCTCCGGCACCGCCACCATCGCTGCTGCCGCCACCAAATCCACCGAAGCCACCACCGCCCCAGTCACTGCCTCCTCCCCAGCCACCACCACGGCGGCCGCTATTGAGCAGGCTACTGATAAGAAACCCTGTAGCAAAGTCGCCCCATCCATGACGGCTTACATAGCCACCGCCGGGGCCTCTGCCTCCACCTCTGCGGAAGATGGATATGAGAATAACGATAAATATGATGAATACAATGATACCAGACCCTTTTTTCCCGTTACCACTGTCTTTGTCAGCAGTATATTCTCCTTTAGTTACAGCAATGATAGCATCTGTTGCTTTATCCAGCCCCACATAATAGTTGCCGGCCTTAAAGGCTGGTCTCAGCTCATTTCTAAAGATGCGTGATGTTTTTGCATCAGTTAATACCCCCTGCAAACCATTGCCGGTAGTAATCCATGCTTTTCTGTCATTATTTGCTACCAATAGCAGCACGCCATTATTCTTCCCTTTCTGTCCTATTCCCCACTTGTTAAACACTTTTGTAGCATACTCAGCCACATCATATCCGTTAAGGTCTTCTACCGTAAGGATGGTTATCTGGGTAGACGTAGTACGGGCAAATCCTTCCAGCTTGTTTTCCAGTCTTGATTCCTCCTGACCTGATAACATATGCCCCATATCTATTACCAGCCGCGGAGGGTTAGGTGGGTCCGGATACGGATCTTTACCAGCTATAGCAGCACCGGCTGACATTATTATCAACAGACACACTGCCCATACACGCCATATGTTTTTTCTTATCTTCTGCATTATTTACCAAATACTATTTCGTCAGGTAATTCATTTTTATTTACACCGGGGGTAGGAGGGAAGTGGGTAGCAAGTGCATTACCCAGCTCGCCAATGCAGTTACAAAGACCTTCTGTAAACTGCCCTGCTCTCAGATGCCCCGACAGGGTAGCGGCAGCTTTTTTCCAGAATGTTTCTCCTCCAGCCTGTTCATAAATTGCCTTGTCTCCGTAGAGTGCAAACTGTCTGTCGGAAAACGCGATATATATAATTACAGCATTTCGCATTACAGTTTTCTCCATGCCCAATTGTGCAAAAATCTCCTTTGCCCTGTCCATGGGGTCTACATATTTGCATTTGGGCTCCATGAACACCCTTATTTCTCCTGATGTGCCGCTTTCTGCTGCAGCTATTGCTGCTACAACAGCTTGTTGCTGTTCTTTGTCAAGAAACTGTTTTCTGGGGAATAATGCCGCCATACTGATATTTATATTTTAATAGAACAGTAATATAGTTGCCTGGATTCAGCATCTGTTATAAAACAGACCGGGCCGCATTCGCGGCCCGGTATCGTGATTATTATCAGAATTCTACTTTAGGGGCCTTTTCACTACCGGCTTCTGCCTGGAACATTGTCATTTCTGTAAAATGGAACATCCCTGCCAGCATCACACCGGGAAAGTTTGTAATTTTTACGTTGTAGTCTTTTACTGCTTCGTTATAGGCATCACGTGCCGTTTTTATACGATTCTCAGTACCCTCCAGCTGACTCTGCAAATCTTTAAAGTTTTCATTTGCTTTCAGTTCAGGATATTGCTCTGACACAACCATCAGCCTACCCAATGCCTGGCTGAGCTGGCCCTGTGACTGCTGAAACTGCCTCAGCTGGTCAGGAGTCAGATCTTTCGGGTCTACTTTAATAGATGTGGCGCTGGCCCTTGCCTGTATTACCTGGGTAAGTGTTGTCTGCTCAAAATTTGCCACACCTTTTACAGTTGCAACGAGGTTGGGTATAAGGTCTGCACGACGCTGATAGCTGCTTTGTACATCTGCCCACTTCTGCTGCGCCTCTTTCTGCATTGTGTTCATGCCATTATAGCTGCTACAACCACCCATAAATAAAATGAGAATGATTACACCAAAAATTAAAAGTCCTTTGTTCATTGTTTTCAGAATTTATGTCAAAAGTACGAAGCCTCACTCTTATCTGCCTGATACTGGTCGGTGAATAGCATTGTAAAATCGGTAATTGTCGATTTTTTGCTTTCAAATATCCACAGTCACAGGTGACAACGAATAATGTGGTGTATTCTGAATGAGTATCTTAACAGGAATATAATCTTATATAGCCCCATCAGAGCCTATTATATGACTATCCTCTGCTTTCCGTCAGGGAGGTTCACTTATTATTTTCCTACTTTTGCACCCAAAATCAACGTAAATGCAGGCAGTATACGAGACTACATTGGAATATGCACAGTCGAAAGACCAGGTGGACACTCTTTTCCCATTCCGTGAACGTTTCCATTTTCCGCAGCATAATGGTAAAGATGTTTACTATTTCTGTGGTAACTCTCTGGGACTGCAACCCAAAAGTGTTGAATATCTGATGAATGCCGAACTGCGCGACTGGGCGCGCCATGGTGTAGAAGGTCATTTCCGTGCAGCATATCCATGGTTTTCATACCATCATATTTTTACTGAGCGCCTGGCAAAAATTACAGGTGCTCTTAACAGTGAAGTGGTAGCTATGAATGCGCTCACGGTAAACCTGCATTTGCTCATGCTCTCATTTTACCGTCCGTCTGGTACCCGTTATAAAATACTGATGGAAGCAGGTGCATTCCCGTCCGACCAGTATGCTGTAGAAACACAGGTGCGCATGCATGGACTGGACCCGGAAGATGCAATTATTGAGATAACACCGGCTCCCGGAGCGCATCTTATAGAAGACATTGATATCATTAACGGAATAAAAGAGGCAGGAGATTCTCTTGCCTTGGTAATGATAGGCGGTGTTAATTATTATACCGGACAGTTCTTTGACCTGGAAGGAATTACTAAAGCGGCGCATAGCGTAGGTGCTTATTGTGGTTTTGACCTGGCACATGCGGTAGGCAATGTACCCCTGCAGCTACATAACTGGAATGTGGATTTTGCCTGCTGGTGCTCATATAAGTACCTGAACTCAGGACCAGGTGGAGTAGCCGGAGCATTTGTACATGAGCGTTATAGTAATGATGCTGGTCAGTTCAGGCTTGCAGGTTGGTGGGGTAATGATGAAAAGACCCGCTTTAAAATGGAAAAAGGCTTTGAGCCACAACCCGGTGCTGCCGGATGGCAGATGAGTAATGCGCCTGTCTTTAATATGGTGGCGCATAATGCTTCACTTGATATATTTGACAAAGCCGGACTAGATGCATTACGTGCCAAAAGTGTAGACCTGACGGGTTACATGGAGTTCCTGTTGAGTCAGGTGAAACATCTTGACTTTCAGGTGATAACCCCATCAGAGCCACACAGGCGTGGTTGTCAGTTGTCTATGCTGTTTGGTAATAATGGCAAAAAGATATTTGACTTCCTTACAGAAAATGGTGTGGTTGCCGACTGGCGGGAGCCAAATGTGATACGTATAGCACCGGTTCCTCTTTACAACACTTATGAGGACTGTTACCGTCTTTATGAGCTGCTTATGGCTATGGAGGCATAACTTATCAAGACTTGATATCAGGTAAATAAGTTTCGTCTTTTGCTACGTAATGCAGGAAAATAATATCATATACACCTGAAAAGTCAGGCATGCCGGGTTATAGGTACTAGTTCAGAGGTACTCCCATCCATGAGTACTTGTAGAACATGCTTTTCCTGCCTATTTTGCTCTTGCTGAAGTATTTTTTCAGGAAGTCACGTTGCTCATCAAGCGTTTTTTGTGCGTCTTTTACTGAGCGCAGCATTGGTGCCATGAGGTCGTCAATGCGTTTGTCTTTTCCTTTCAGCCGCATCAGTCCGTTTTCTACTTTTTCAGCACGGGCCGCAGGCACATCTACCATTTTTTGTATCATAGCATCAGGCTGAATGGGGCTGAACTGCTTGTTGCGGTAATTGATAAACTGGTTAAGGTCATGCACTACTTCATTGTACATGCCCACCAGGTCATTGTAAGTGTTTATCAATTCATTCTGTCTGGCTACATCTATATTACCTTTCAGGTTAGTAAAGTAGTTATATGCCATAGTGGTTTTTACCCCATTTGCCTCCATGCGGCGGGCTTCAGCCTCCATCTGCTGCAGATGTGTCAGTTTTTCATATGCTGCTATTGAGTCGGGGTAACTAAAGTATACACCTGATTTGTCTATGTCAGTTTTTCCTAATGCAAAGTTCTGTGTAGTAACGGGATAGTATATCATCTGCCACATGGGGTCAAAGGGCATATGTGTTTTTACAGAACTTTCGCCTGGCTGCATGAACCATTTGTTGTCTATTTTTCTTGTAAACTTATTGTCGTTTATATATCCCGACCCCCACGTAGGGTCTACCAGCCGGTATTCTCCATCTATGAGAACCGCACACCATGCATGTGCCAGATCGGCTGTCTGGCCATTGTGTCTTGTATAGCCACCTACTATCCACGACTTTATACCACATTTATTACATAGCTCATCAAATACGGCTGCATAGTTTTCACATATGCCTTTCTTCAGCATCATTATTTTCCGTATTTTCTCCTCACGCTTCTCATTATAATTGAGTGCATACATATTATCCACATCGTACTCAAAGCTGGATGCAACCCATATAAATATGGCTCTTACTTTATCTTTTTCAGTAGAAAAGTTGCTGTTGATGTACCTGGCTACATCCTCTGTCTTATTGGTCATTGAGGCTGGGATAGCCAGCATTTTCGTATCTATAGCAGTATATATCTGTGTTGTATTTGTCTGTTGTGCCAGGGAGGAGATAGTAGTGCTTGTCAGTAACAGTAAAGCAATAGCGGGCAGTATTTTCATCATCAGTTTATTATCCGTTTTCAAATTTACAATGCCAGCTGTTTCATAATAGCATTCTGTTATCTTCATTTCGTATTTTAGTAAAACTTTTAAAGTCGCCATTATGAAAATACTTTATACCATCCTCCTTTTGTTGTTAAGTTCTGTAGTATTTGCTCAGGCTGATTTTGCCCCTTCCGGTGCTGTATGGTATAATTATCACCATGATGGTTATTTCAGGACGGTATATACCCATGATACCGTAATAGACGGTATAACTGCAAAAGTGCTGAAACGGGAAACTCATGTCAATTCCGGATCATGGGCCGGCAATTTTCCGCCATTGTACATCTATAGCACTACCGATACTGTGTTTGTTTTCAATACTGCATTTAACAGATTTACACCGCTGTATATTTTTAATCTGAGTGACGGTGATACTATACGAATACCAGGATTTTTTGCTCCATATAGTACTACTGCAGATACTGTCATGCAATATGTGGCAGACTCGGTAAGAATAGTGCAATACGACACTTCATGGCTACGCACTGTATATACCCGGGTAATAGTGGATTCTACCGTTCCTTTGCAAGACAGTTATCGACTTTCTACATATGGTTCCATATTTGACGCTTATGGTGCCTATGCAGAGCGTATAGGCTGCCTGCATAATGGTATATACCCTAACTGTCTTACCTGTGCTATTATTCCGGAAGATTGTGGGTGTATAGGTAGTCTCAGCTGTTACAGCGACCCGGGTTATGATATAAAACTGGTAACAGGCCCTTGCGAACATATTGTTTCTGTAACCGATGCTGCAGATAGCAAACAGCGGCCTCATGTGTTTCCTAACCCGGCAGATGATGTAATGAATATACAGGGCGTAAAGCAGGGGAGTACAGTATACCTGTTATCTGCCGATGGGCGACAGGTAATAAATATTCCCGCCACAAACAATATGGCGGGAATACCTGTTAATAATCTACCGTCAGGATTTTACCTGCTACAGGTTGTTTCACCTGATGGGACACAAAATGTGCAATCGGTCACCATCAGTCATTAAGTATTATCAATTGATGCTGATAAGCTCTACATCAAATATCAGAGTACTGTTAGGACCAATCACCGCCCCCACCTGGCGGGTGCCATATCCCAGATGAGGAGGAATAAAGAAACGCCATTTACTACCTGTACCCATTAGCTGAAGGCCTTCTGTCCAGCCTTTTATTACCATATTCAGCGGAAATGAGGCTGGCTGCCCTCTTTTTACAGAGCTGTCAAACACTGTGCCATCAATGAGTGTGCCATGGTAATGGCAGGTTACCGTATTGAACTCTGTAGGTTTAGGTCCTTCTGCCGCTGTAAGTATTTCATACTGGAGACCGCTGGGGAGCTCTACCACTTCAGCACGATTTTTATTGGCTGAAAGAAATTCCTGGCCTGCTTTGAGGTTTTCTGCTTCTTTGTCAGCTTTCATTTTGAAAAGTCTGTCGCTCAGATTCATAGAAGATATTTTTTGAAACGCAAATGTACTTAACTGACCGCATATGGATGACAGGTCACATGATTAAAGCAGATGCTCCCATGGGCCGGCTCCCTCGCGCACAAGTACCGGTGCTCCCGATGTACAATCTATAACAGTAGAAGCAAGCACATGCCCCGGTCCCCCATCTATAACCATATCCACCACGTTGCCAAAAACATCATCCATCACTTCAGGGTCAGTAAAATACTCCACATCCACATCCATAGGCAATGATGCGCTCATAATAGGATGCCCCAGTTCCTTCACAATGTTCAGGCATATCCTGTTGTCTGGCACACGTATGCCTACCGTGTCTTTTTTAGCTTTGAGCATTTTAGGTACCTGACGGCTGGCCTCCAGTATAAATGTGTATGGGCCGGGTAGTGAGGCTTTCAGCATACGGAATATGGGAGTATCCACACTGCGTGCATAGTCAGTAAGGTGACTTAAATCAGAGCAGATGAATGAAAAATGAGCCTTTTTAACATCCATCTTTTTTATGCGGGCAATTCTTGTTACTGCATTCGCATTGAGTATACTACAGCCAATACCGTATATAGTATCAGTAGGGTAGATAATTACACCTCCATCACGCAGACATTCCACAACACGTGTTATGTTTCTGGGCTGAGGATCGTCAGGATGGATATGTATAAGCATGCAACATAAAGTTAGTTAATCCCCGCCATGTTTTATGCATCGTGGCTTTTTGCTGATAACTTCTTTACTTTTGACGTCTGAATCTGGTTTGCCTTGCAGTTATCAATCATCATTCCCACCTGGAACAATCTGGCCTTTGCAAAATTGTGTGTCGAAAGTATTCGGAAGAATTCTGCATATGAGCATCAGGTAATACTACATATTAATGACGGTAGTGACGGAACATTACAGTGGGCTGGTGAGCAGAAGCTAGACCACACATGGACTGCAGATAATGCTGGCATATGCAAGGCTGTAAATGAGGCCGGAGGTTTGGTAAAGCATGACTATGTAGTGTATATGAATGATGATATGTATGTGTGTCCTGAATGGGATGTACACATAGCTCATGAAATAGCTGCTGCAGGTACTGACTGTTTTATGTTTTCCAGTACCATGATAGAGCCTATTGACTACAGGAACCCATGCGTTATAGCCAGGGATTATGGTCAGTCAATAGAGACATTTAATGAATCAAAGCTGCTGCAGGAGTGCAATACTATTGAAAAAGCCGACTGGACAGGTTCTACATGGCCCCCCACTATTGTGCATCACAAATATTGGCTCATTACCGGTGGCTATAGTATAGAATTAAGCCCCGGGGTGAGTAGTGACGATGACTTTGCTATGAAAATGTGGTATGCAGGCTGTCGTATATTCAAAGGCATAGGCAAAAGCAGAGTATATCACTTTCAGTCAAAATCTACGCTCCGTATCAAAAAGAACGATGGCAGGAAACAGTTTCTTATGAAGTGGGGTATTAATCAGTCCACATTCAATAAGTATTTTATCAGGCGCGGTACGCCATATACCGGACCATTGAGCGAACCCTATGACCTTGGCTGGGAGAAGTTCAGAGCATGGCTTAAAAGAAAGATAGTATAGCTATGCTTTTCATTACACTGGTAGTATAAGTGGCTTCTATTTCTTTTTCTTCGGCTGTTTGGTATTTGCAGCCGGCTGAGCGGTAGCAGCTTCTTTTACACGATTTTCCCTGTTTTGCAGATAGCCCGATAGTTTTTGCAATAATCCGGTTTGTGCCATGTATAATGTGGCAAGAGGTATTAATTTAAATAAGCCTCTTTTGGCAGAGTTAATAACGGTATGGCTGGGTATGAGAAAACTGAGCACACCAAGTGTAATAAAAACAATGAGTACTCCCCATAATGTCATCCCTGCAGAACGGCTGATTTTCCGGTTAAGAATCAGATCAGCAACAAATACCACCAGGAAGAAAATATAAAAATGTGCATACACCGCCTGCCCTTTGGGTGAGAACATAAGTCCGAATACTAACTCGTGAAACTTGTCAAACAACAGTCCTATATCAGTCATGTTAGGGTTCAGGAGATCGCCTAACTTGAATTTATAGGGTACAAGATATTTAATAAGGATATTGCTGAGTATAAAGTTAAATACAAGCGGTCCAGCCATAAATATGCCTCCGCGTATCACTATCTGTTTTATAGATACTTTATCTCTGTACATGTATATGGCAAAGATTGCAATGGAAAATGCAGCCAGAACAAGTGTCTCTGAGCGTATATATGTAGCAAGTCCGAAAAGGAAAGAAACCCAGAGCAGTTCATTGACTTTACCGCTACTCATATACTTCATCATAAAGTAGTAGCCTGCAAAAAAGAATACCATGTTACTATAGTCATACAGTATGATATACGTATATGCATACAGGTCAGGCACAGCAAAATATATAAGTAATAACATGCCCGCCAGAAGCGGATGCACTACCTGCCGCAGAATGGTGTAGAACCATGTGGTAAATGACAGGAATAAGATACTTAACCATAACTGGCCAAAAGGCAGAACGAGTAACTTGTATATAACCTGAAGACTGGTAATAAACGGTGACTTGAAGATATTGTTTGCTGCAGAGTTCAAACGAACATCAACAGAAAATGCCGAATTTATCATTGTTTTTTCCTTCACAGCATACTCTGCTATTAACTCCACACCGGTTAATACATCGCGTGGGGTGGGGGGGAAATACCAGCAGCGCCATACACTGATAACACCCAGACCAATAAATATCAATAGGAATGGCACCTCATAAAGTTGGGGAAGGCGCAGTGTGGGAAGTTTGGTTTCTTTTATCTTTATCAGTAAAGGAATGGATAACAATAGCGATGTGCCACCAAGCCATATATACATATTACTGGCTGTGAGCGGAACATGTATCAGATCCATAATGCAGGGCACAAATGAGTGAATGGTAACACCACACATCATAGAAAGGCAAAGCAACGCAATAGCATCAACATCTATCCTGAACAGCCGTATGACACCACGGCCGGCAAAATAATGGGCAAATAGTAGAAAAATAAGGCCGGTAAGATTCATAGGTCAAGTTTGTACTTTTTAAATATGCTTAGTAGTGTGTCTAATTGTTGTTTTGTGTCTATTTTCTGTAGTGCCACTTTCCCGTTTCTGTCGGGCATAAGTACACAGTTTGCTTTCTCCACACCCGGGCTATCGTACCATACAGCTATATTACCTGTCAGATAGTAATACACCATAGGTTCTACCACATTGAAACCAGCTACTCTGTTTTCTTTCATGTAACGCTCAGGGGGAAGCAAAAGAACAGGGCTGTCGATTTTAAATTTCTTAAAAACATTGTTCAGCTCTTTGTATATCACATATGAATAGCCATAACGAGCCACCCGGCGCTGCTCTATACTCAATTGGTCTTTGACCGTAAAATAGCTTATCTGCTGATTGAAGATGTTGGTATTGAGCCAGTTATTGTAAAAGGGTATGTTGAAAAATAAAAATATTGCCAATAGTGCAATAAGGGTCAGATTAATTTTAAAGTGCATTTTCGGAGTGTTATAGATGAAGCATCGTAAAGTTAGTAGAAAAAACTACTAATAAAAATCAGTAAGACGTATGTGTCTTCACTTTAGTTTGGATGCGCCTGCTTCCATCATGCTCATTTCTTTTGCTTTTGCCAGAAACTCAGAAGCAAAAATAAAAGAATTGAGCTGTGGGTCTTTACTGAAAATAATATCTCTGTTAGATCCTTCCCACTGCTTGTTGCCCTGATACATGTATAAGATATTGTCTCCGCTTTCCATTACGGTATTCATATCATGCGTATTGATAACCGTTGTGATATTGTATTCCCGGGTTATTTCATTGATGAGCTTATCAATAACCAAAGATGTCTGAGGATCCAGGCCAGAGTTGGGCTCATCACAAAAAAGGTACTTGGGATTTTGTACAATGGCTCTGGCAAGGGCTACGCGCTTTTTCATGCCTCCGCTTATCTCGGCAGGGAATTTTTTATTGGCATCTTTCAGATTTACTCGTTCCAGAACTTCATTTACTCTTGCCAGTTTTTCACGGTACCGTAATCTTGTAAACATATCAAGCGGGAACATAACATTTGCCTCTACTGTTTTACTGTCAAAGAGAGCACTACCCTGAAAAAGCATACCTATCTGCATACGTAGTTCTTTCAGTTCTGTTGTGTTCATTTTAGTAATATCCCGGCCTTCATACAACACCTCCCCCGAATCAACAGACATTAAACCTATCATTATTTTCATCAGTACGGTTTTCCCACTACCACTTGTACCTATGATAAGATTTGTATTACCTGCTTCCATGCGTGCAGATACATCTTTGATAACAACTTTTTCTCCGAAACTTTTCCTTATATTTCTGATCTCAATCATTTCATCAAACATGTGCAGCCTGGATAGTTCCTGGCTCTGGTTGACTGTAAAAATAGGTTAGTTTTTATGAAGATAGAGAAATAATGAGCGTTGTATGGGGGGAGGCTGAAGTATTGTAAGTAACCGTTGAGAACAAATAATATGTACAGTTCCCGTTACAATTTCTTATCATTGTGTGTCTAAGTTATGGCTGCCAGTACTACTGATACACGAGAGCAGGTGTATAACGTGCGCGAAGACGACCAGTTGTCGTCCGGGGTTGCTTTGGTAACATGTGTTTTAGCGCAACGGGAAATATACATAGCAGGTTTTTCAATTAATAAAGAACTATTGACGATACACTATTCGGACTATAGTTCTAAGAAGCCCGTATGGGAGTTGGATTTCTTTGAGCAGTTGTTCGCATCAGAGCCACTCCTTGCTGTGCGCGAAAAGGTGAGGGGCATATTTGTGGCCAGTGACAGGAACCTTATAGTGCCTGACGAATTATATAATGAGACGGCTGCTGCCGGATGGCTGCGTAAGCTGCATTATGTAGAGCGGCAGGAAGCACTGTCAGGTTATGCACTGGAAAACGATAGGGCTACTTATATTCAGGCACTGCCACTTAACATAGCAGAACTCATAAGAATAAACTTCAGAAAAGCTACGGTGAGGCCTTTGCCTTATTATCAGTTTTGTGAGCGGCCCGCAATGAGTCTTCATTTACAGCTGTGCTTCACAAAAGGACATTGTATAGCTACACTGCATAACTATAGTCAGCTGCTATGGCATAGCTATATAGATTATAGCTGCGCTGAAGATGTGGCATACGCTGTACGCCACTATTGTAAAGAAAATTATATTGATGCAGGGAAGCTGCATATTACCTGCAATGCACTGGCGGCATCTGAATTTGATATTATCAATGAGCTGTCACGGTATTTCACAATAGTAAAAGCCGGTAACGGACTTACTATTAATAATCCCTGGACTCCACCGGTGACATTGGCAAATCAGTTATTGGAATGCGTATAGTAGGAGGTACTTTCGGAGGGCGCAGATTTAATCCGCCGGCACGTATACCTGCCCGTCCTACCACAGAGGTGGCAAAAGAAGGATTGTTTAACATGCTTAGCAATAGTATAGACCTGGAAGGGCTCCGTACGTTGGACCTGTTCGGTGGTACAGGTAGTATTACTTATGAGCTGGCATCAAGAGGGGCAGGGGAACTTACCATAGTGGAGCGGGACCCGGTAACTGTTGACTTTATAAAAAAGACAATCAAAGAGCTGGAGATAGATAATATTGTGCATCTGATACGGAATGATGTGTTCCGGTTTATAAAGCAATGTACAGAGCAGTATAATTTCATATTTGCGGGTCCGCCATATGCGCTGGATACGATAGATGATCTGCCGCTGCTTGTATTTGAAAAAAAACTGCTTTTGCCGGGAGGTACATTCGTACTGGAGCATACACCACGTAATGATTATCAGAATCACCCACGGTTTGCCAGAATGAAAAATTATGGTACAACAGTATTTACCTTTTTTAAACAGCCAGACCAGTAATGAACCGCATATGCCTCTTCCCCGGAACATTTGATCCTGTTACTAACGGGCATGTAGATGTGATACAACGTGCGGTGTCTATGTTTGACAAGCTTATAGTGGGGGTTGGCATAAACTCTACAAAGCAACCCATGTTCAGTGTAGAGCAGCGTACGGCCTGGATAAGTGACATATTCAGGGATGATAGCAGAATAGAGGTAATGAGTTACGAAGGGCTTACTGTGGAGTTTTGTCATAAAATTGGTGCGCAGTATATTTTGCGGGGTATCCGTTATATAGCTGACTTTGAGTATGAGAAGGCGATTGCAGATATGAACAGAATGCTGGCACCGGACGTGGAAACCATTTTCCTTACCTGCTCTCCTGCATATTCTACAATTTCATCTACACTGGTACGTGATGTGATACGTAATGGTGGTAATGCCCGTCTGTTTTTACCCGATGAGGTCACATTCTGATATGCTGTAAAATATCAGTAATGCTTCCTGTTTACATAGAAACACCCCGGCTTATTATTCGTCCGTTTGAAATGACGGATGATAAGGATATGTTTGAAATGGACAGCGACCCGGTAGTACATCGCTATGTAGGGGGCAAGCCGGTACATACTATTGATGAGATACGTAAAGTGATTGCATATGTGCAACAGCAATATATAGATAATGGTATCGGGCGCTGGGCAGTTATAGCAAAAGAGAGTGGGCGGTTTATAGGATGGGCTGGTTTTAAAATGCTGGAGGGGCCGGTAAATGGGCATAGCAATTTTATTGACTTCGGATACAGGTTTGCAAGAGCATATTGGCAGCAAGGGTACGGAAAAGAGGCTGCAAAAGCTACCTTTGACTTTGGCATTCGTTATCTTGGATATAAAGAAATGTTTGCAATGACAGATGTAGATAATATTGCGTCAAGAAGAATACTGGAAGGATTGGGTTTTGAGTGCAGAGAGATATTTGAATATGATGCAAATCCGGACTGGCGCGTAGCCGGACAACCTACTACCTGGTATAGGTGGCGAATAAGCTAAACCAACAACCATTTTTGGCCTCATTACCTAATAATAAGAGCGGCCCGTTACCGGACCGCTCTTATTATTTATAGCTTATCAGCAGATAGTTATTTACCAGGCAAGTAACTGACCTATACGGGCGGCAACTTTGTCGGTGCCCGGTAGCATAGCTGCTTCCAGCCCCATGTTCATTGGTACAGCCGGCAGGTCCAGTGCTCCTATTGTCTGCACCGGCGCGTCCAGGCTGGTAAAGCAGTTTTGTGCAATGCGTCCTGCCAGCGCTTCACAGAATGAGTTGCGTAACTGCTCTTCAGTAAGCACTATACACTTGCCATGACGGCGAACAGTGTTATAAACAAGTTCTTCATCCAGCGGATATATGGTACGCAGGTCCACTACTTCTACCTGTCCGGGATATTGTTTAGCAGCATTTCTGGCCCAGTGTACACCCATGCCGTAAGTAATAATGCACAGTGACTCTCCGTTATCAATAGCTTCCTCATTGGCCCGCAAAACAACATTTCCTTTGCCAAATGGCACTATGTAGTCACGGTCTGGTTCCACTGTTTTTGCTTCTTCTGTGCCGGGTACTTTGCTCCAGTAGAGGCCCTTATGCTCCAGCATTACTACAGGGTTGCCATCGTAGAAGGCTGCCTTTATCAAACCTTTTATATCAGCAGCATTACTGGGGTACGCTATTTTTATTCCTTTTATTGTTGCCAGTGTGCTTTCTACACTGCCGCTATGGTAAGGGCCCCCACCGCCATATGCACCTATAGGTACACGCAGTATCATAGATACAGGATACTTACCGCAGCTCAGATAGCATGATTTACTTATCTCGGTGACCAGCTGGTTGATGCCGGGATATATATAGTCGGCAAACTGTACTTCTACTATCGGCTTCAGTCCTACTGCATTCATACCTACGGTAGAGCCTATTATATAGGCCTCCTGTATAGCTGTATTGAATACTCTGTTGTCGCCAAATTTGTCGGCCAGTGTGGCTGCTTCACGAAACACGCCACCCAGTCTGCGGCCGACATCCTGTCCGTAAAACAGTGCTTCCGGGTGGTCTTGCAGCAGCTCCTCTACAGCATGCAAAGCGGCATCTACCATCACCACTTTTTCACGGCCCTCAGGGCAGCGTACTCCTTTCTCTGTTGTAGCGCCAGATGGGGCATATACATGGTCTGTTACGGTAGCCGGGTCTGGTTCCGGAGCGGCTACTGCGCTATCAAATTCTGCCTGAACGTATGTCTGTGTTTCCTGCTCTATGGCTGCAAGCTCCTTCTTAGAGATACCATAGTCAGCCATCAACTTTTTTCTCAGTTTGGGTCCGGGATCATCTACGCCATGTTTCTCCAGGTCTTCTGCTGTACGGTACCATTCTTTTCGTACGCCCGATGTGTGGTGACCCAACAGTGGCACTTTGGCGTGTACCAGCATAGGCCTGCGATTTTCTCTCACAAACTGTATAGCTTCTTCCATAGCTATGTAAGATGCTATGAAGTCACTACCATCTACGCGCATGCGTTCTATTCCTTTAAAGCCTGCTGCATATTCATATGCGTCATTTGAGCGGGCTTCATCGCTGCTTACAGATATGCCCCAGTCATTGTCCTGTACCAGGTATATAATAGGTAGCTGATGCAGGGCTGCAAACTGGAATGCTTCACTTACTTCACCCTCAGTAACAGAGCCATCTCCCAGCGAACAAACTGTAACAGGTGGCACCGGGTATTTGCTCAGTCCCTGCTTTTCACGGTACTGTATACCCTGTGCTATGCCTGTAGTAGGAATTACCTGCATACCTGTAGCAGAGCTTTGGTGAATTATTCCTGGGAATCCTTCTCTGCGGATATTAGGGTGATTATAATATTCACGTCCACCGGTAAACGGGTCGGGACCCTTAGCCAGTAGTTGCAACATAAGTTCATAAGGGCGATAGCCCATGCCCAGCATGATGCTCTCATCTCTGTAATACGGACTTACCCAATCGCATGGTTGCAATTGTAGTGCTGTAGCCAGCTGTATGGCTTCGTGTCCCCGCGATGTACTGTGTACATATTTACATACCTGACGGTTTGCATCATATATTTCTGCCATTGCGCGGGCAGTCATCATCAGGCGGTACGCCTTTAGCAAAAGTTCTTTGGGTAGCATGGTGCGCAAAAATAATTGTTTATTCCAAACCTGCCCGTAACCAGTTGTAGCTGCACGCCATTAGTGTGTTATTTTTATATGTGTCATATAAAACGGAAAGGCGGCACAAGGCCACCTTTCTATAGTGAGGGTTCTACACTTTTAGTGTGCAGATACTGTAGCGCTGCTTTTTACACTGCCTTTAATTGTAAGTGGAATAGTGGCTCTGTCTGCGTCAGATGTTACTGTCACCATCTTAGTAAAAGCGCCGGGGCGTCCTTTAGTATGGAAGGTGACACTTATAGAAGCCGTAGCACCGGGTAATATAGGCTCATGTGGCCAATTAGCTACGGTACAGCCACATCCTGCCGAAGCATTTTTTATAGACACAGGGGCACTGCCTGAGTTTTTCAGCTTAAACTCATGAGTCACATCAGGACCTTCACTTACCTCGCCAAACTCCCATGCTTCTTCATTAAAAGTGAGTACACCAGCTGCATTGGTAGCAATCTTTTGGGTGTTTTCTGTAACTGACTGAGCAAATGATGTTACACTGCACAATGCAAATGCCATGATAATAATTGCTGTTTTTTTCATCGTTTTTTGTTTTTATGGTTAGAAAAAATGTTATTTATTCCAGAATCAGGCTGCCACCTTCTTTTTCTATTTTCAGTTCCAGTGGTCCGTGTTCATTATCACAATTGTTATTGAACACTCCTGCCAGCAGGTTACAGTCTGCATTACCGGTAAGACAATCAAATAATTCCCGGGCAGTAGATGGCTCTGAATCACCGGTAAGGACTATTGTTTCTCCTGTATTTACCCGTTTTATTCTTATTTCATCTATTGTTACAGAGCAGTCACTGCCTCCGTTATTGTTAAATCTCATCTGCCTGGCCTGGTCAGGGTCTACAGTGCTGCAGCTGGTAATGGCAGATGCAGTGCCGTCTGCACATTTCATTATTTGTGTAATGCATATTTCCAGTGGGCATGGGGTGCTGTTACATACAAACTCACCGGAACGTTGTAATGAGGCTATATACTTGTTTCGCTCATTTGTGGATTGCTGCCTTTTGTCTCCGGTTGTGACAATAACCTTATCTTTTTCGCTTGTATGTATAATGTTTTTTCTCTCTTTAGGCCATTCCGGCAATACGCCTGTGCGCCAGTTGTCCTGTTTGGTAGCTACGCGCCCTGACAATGAGCTGTCGATATTATCTGATACTAACAGCCAGACTGATATGCCACCTGTTACCAGGAGTATACAGGCAGCGGCCAGGCGAGGCCACGGGGTAATACGTTTTTTTTGAGGCATGCGTGAGCTTATTTGGTGCCACATAGCATCTTTGTCAAATTCCGGCATCAGTTCTCTGATTCCTGCCTCTTCCATTCTGCTGTTCAGTGTCTTTTTCATAATCAGATTCTTGTGTTCAGAAGTTGTTTTTTTAATATTTCCCGTGCTCTGAACAGGTATGAGCGGGATGTGCTTTCTGTCATCTCCAGTAGTGCTGCAACCTCGTGATGCGGCATTTCTTCAAATATGCAGAGGTTAAATACAGTCCTGTGCATGTCCGGCAATTGTCGCAGCAATTCAAGTATTTCTTTTGCTGCCAGGTGCCCTATAATGTCGTCCTCGTTGCTCTGTACATGTTCTGGCATATAGTCTGGAGTAATTACCGGCAGCCGTTTTTTTCGTAGTCGCATCAGACATTGATTCGTAACTATTTTCTTTAGCCATGCTTTGGTGCTTCCTTCTCCCCGCCACACAAATGAGTCTATTTTGCCGAAAAAAGACAGCCATGCATCCATCAGTGTTTCCAGCGCTTCCTGCTCATTTACTATGTACCGCAGACATAAAATCATCATGTCGTCTGTGTACATTTCATATATAGCTTTTTGTGCCTTTGCATTCCCTTTTCTGCATTGAAGTATCAATTCAGGTTCACTGTAGTTTATATGGTAGTTATCTGCCCGCAAGTTTTCAGGTGGTCATGTATTGCTTTCTCTTATACTAAATGCAGTCCGATATCCATTCGTTGCAGTTGCCGCATATTTTCCTGTTACATGGTTCTGCTGGCTTGTGCTATCTTGCATTATATTATCCTTACGTGAAGCAATCTTTTACATATTGGTTCCTTTTGCTGGTTGTTGGTATGGCAGCTGTAAACTTTTCCCGCAATTCACTTCGTGGGGAGTCAAGGAATATAAGTATCAGGGCAGCCGTGCTGAAAAGAATGCAGCCATTTATATCTTCTGGTTCCCGGCTTGGGGTAGTGCATCCCGGGGCTGATGCAGGTATTTACATGCAGTGCAGGTATCTGCTGGCACCGGTATATATAACAGGAGATAAGGACCAAATGCCAGACACAATACTATATGTGGGAGATTTTAATGGCAGAGATTCGGCTATGATGACACAAATCAATAACAGGCGTGTATTATGGCAGGCGTCAGATAGTATTTACCATTATTATTTAACTTCTATCCGCTGATGCAGCGTACTACATTATATATACTGATTACAGGATTTGCAGTCTGCATTATCAGTTGTCTGTACTTTCTTTTACTGGCGTTGGGCATATCTTCTATGCTACTGACTATTATATTGCCATTGGCGGCAGTAGGTGGTATGGTATTGTTTTTTATAAGAGAAAAGACTGCTTTGTTGTCAGAGCAAAGCTCTTTCCGGATGGCAATAACCGCTTTTTTGCTGCTCAATATGATGATGCGGGTAGATGCAATAACAGAAAAGTATGGCGGATGGGATGCATGGGCTATCTGGAATCTGCATGCACGCTATCTCGCGAACCCCGATCACTGGCAGCAGCTTTTTCTTAATGTCAAATATGGCCATCCTGATTACCCGATGCTGCTCCCGGCAACCATCGCATATTTTTCAAGGGTTATCGGTGCGGGTCCCGAGTTACCAGCATTTATACTTGGTATCTTTTTTACGTTTGCTATACCTGTTCTCTTGTTTATGCAGCAGGCACAGAAAAGTATTATTATTGCTACTGTAGTGGCATTAGTGCCTGCTATGGATACCTTTTTTCTCCATCAGGGGGTATCTATGTATGCCGATGTACCACTGGCATTTTTCTTTCTGTGTGCTGTAATAGCTGTTTCTCTGCCCGTTGCGTACAGGCTAAGATTCCTGCTTGCCGGTGCTGCATTAGGTTGTTGCATCTGGACCAAAAATGAAGGAATGATACTGGCTGGCATATTCTTTCTGTATCATGTAAGAGGTATAACGAAAGAGAGAGGGCTGTTATGGCTGTTTATGGGGGCAGTGATGCCAATACTGACACTGCTGATATTGAAGGTCGGGTTTGCACCTGCGAATGACCTTGTGCAGGGTATAGGTACACATACATTGGCACAGATAACTGACACACATCGGTATGTTATAGTTTATAATCATTTTAGTGATATAATGAGCGAAAAGTTGTCATATATGATGAGTGGTATGCTCATATGTGGTATCCTGTACCTATGGCGCAAAACGATGCCTGGGAAGAATATAATGATGATATGGACCTGTGTCATTGCATATTTTATGGTATATATCATATCTCCCCAGGGTTTGGAGTGGCATCTGGCCACATCTGCCGACCGCTTATTGCTACAGCTGATGCCTGCTGCTATGTTCATAATTGCGGAGGAAGTATCTGATATCGGACCATTTTCTTTTTTCAGATTCAATATTGCAGGTAGGTAAGTGGCCGGGTATGCGATATGCAACCACTCATAATAAGTGGGTAAGGTGTGAAATCAATGCTTTGTTACGCTTGATTTTTAAGAATATTTTGAATTATCTTAGCAGAAATATCGGAAAATGAAGAAAGTCGTTGTATCCGCTTTGGTGATTCTTGCTGCTTGCTTTGCGTTTGTTGGCTGTATAAAAAACCGTCCTTATGTTACTACTACCAATCCTTCAATGACAGTAGACATAGGAAATTATAAATTCATTGCCTCGTCGGTACGTACTTCAACAATTGACACTCAGCGGTTAGATACTTCTACAACGTTGATTATCAACGGATATACATCAGACAGGGTAAGCCCTGATGATGAAATTATAATCAGCATTGCTAATTATAAAGGTGTAACCGGTACATTCTCCATAGTACAGGGACAGGCAGGTGCTATGTATATACACAGCGGCACTCCTGCAGTAGGTTTAGGTGGTATTGTTTCTATTAATTCTGTATCCAGCACTACAATATCGGGCTATTTTTCGTTCAATACAGATGACGGGATTGCACTTACCAATGGTAAGTTTGTAGCCAATAAGCCATAATTATTGTAAAGGGTTGATACGAATACCCTGGATAATTGCGTTTATATACCGGTAATCCCTTTTCATGAGACGTATAGTTGTCATTATTATCATTTTCATTATTGCTGCTACAGGGGCCTGTCGTAAGAAGAGGGGGCCTGCCAATGTAGATAGCATAAAGCAGGACAATAGCATAGACTCTTTGCTGGTTATGTCGGCACTGGTTAATGGTATCCAGTGGAAAACCGATTCTGCATACAGTTATAAAGTAAAAAACTCAGCAAACGATACCACTACTTTCAGCCTGTTGTTGTCTGCCACTCAGCTGAAGGATGGCGTGGCCAGTACTATTACTTTCAATATTACAGACTTTAAAGGACCCGGTAATTATAACATAAATCCGCCTGTAAATACGGCTGCTTATTACCTGGGAAATATACGGCATTACGGCAGTGCTGGTACTTTTTCCGTTCTTGCAGATACCGGTGGCGTATTATCCGGCTCTTTTAGTTTTGTGGCAGATACAGTGTCTATTGTAAATGGCAGCTTTACAGTAGCTGTTCCGTAATGGCATTGATGCCCCCTTTCAGTTCATAAACTTCAGTGAAGCCTGCCGCCTTTAATGCATTATGAGCAAATGCACTTCTTTTCCCCGATGCACAATAAAGAACTACCGGCATAGTTGGATTCAGTATATGATACTTGCTTTCCGGGGCTGATATAGGAAGGTTTATTCCGCCTATATTCCGCAATGCATGCTCTTCAGGCTCTCTTACATCTACCAGTTGCGTATTAGCATCTGAGGCTAACATGCGCTGTATATCTGCCATAGAAAGGAGATGTGGCACTGCAGAGTTGCATGTATTCATATGCAACTCTGGTAGTTCCTTTATAAGAAGATTATCTGCTACGAGCGGAAATCTGAAAGTATGTGTAGTAAGGGTAAGTGCATCAATAACAAGGAGTCTACCGGCCAGTACCTCGCCGGCACCAGTTATCATCTTTATTACTTCATTTGCCTGCATGGTACCTACAATGCCGGGTAGGGTAGCTACTACTCCTATTTCAGCGCAGTTAGGCGATTCACCGGCACCGGGCGGCTCGGGGAAAATACATCTGTAGGTTGGTCCACCTTTATAGTTGAATACAGATATTTGCCCTTCAAACCGATAAATGGCACCAGAAACCATAGGCTTTCCTGTCATTACACAGGCATCGTTTACCAGATACCGGGTGTCAAAATTGTCAGAGCCATCTACAATGATGTCGTATTCGGCTATAAGGTCCAGTATGTTGCTGCTGTCTGCAAAGCACTCGTGTACTATGATATTTATATCTGAGTTCTGCTCTTTCAGCCGTTTTGCTGCAGTTACAGCCTTTCCATTGCCTATGTCGGCTGTACCGTAGAGAATCTGTCTTTGCAGATTGGTAATAGATACAATATCTCCGTCTGCTATACCAATGGTACCTACGCCGGCTGCGGTCAGGTAGGTAAGTATAGGGCATCCCAGTCCTCCGGCACCTATTATCAGTACCCTCGCGGCTGCCAGCAGTTCCTGACCTGCTATGCCTATCTCGGGCAGCATGGTTTGCCTGCTGTAGCGCATATGTTCCTGGTCAGACAGCATGGGTATGCAGTGGTTTTATGGCAAATCGGTCCCAGTCTTTCCATACCGGTTTATAGCCTTTAGTGGCTATCATATCCTTTATCTCACTTACAGTACGGTTGTCATCCACCGAAAACTGCTCCAGTGATTCCGGCTCTACTGCATAGCCACCGGGATTGGTGCGTGAACCTGCGCTAATGGTAGTAGCGCCCAGTTGCAGTATGTTATCTCTGAATGTGGCGTTCTCTCTGGTAGATACGGATAGCTCCAGCTCTTCGTCAAACAGGCGCCATGCACATATCAGCTGCACAAGTTCCCGGTCGCTGATAGCTACCTTTGGTTCTATAAGCCCCTCTGCAGGGCGTAGCCGGGGAAATGATATGCTGTATTTTGTCTGCCAGAAATTACGCTCCAGATAATTGATGTGTAATGCAGTGAAAAAGTTATCGGCACGCCAGTCTTCCAGCCCTATCAGTACACCCAGCCCTACTTTATGTATTCCTGCATTCCCCAGTCGGTCAGGGGTTGCCAGCCTGTATTCAAAGTTTGACTTCTTTCCTTTAGGGTGGTGTATCTTATAATGCTCTTTGTTATAGGTTTCCTGATATACGAGTACCGCATGCAGTCCTTCTGCTATTAATAGTTCATATTCTTCCTGCTCCAGCGGTTGTACCTCTATAGATATGTTGGAAAACATAGGGCGCAGCATTTTAATTGCCTGCCTTATATACTCTACTCCTACGGTTTTGTTTGCCTCTCCTGTTACCAGCAGTACATGATCAAAGCCCTGCTGTTTCAGGTAGGCGGCCTCCTGTAGTATTTCCACACCACTCAGTGTACGACGCTTTATCTTATTGTCAAGGCTGAACCCGCAATAGGTACAAATATTCTGACACTCATTAGACAGGTATAGTGGTGCATATAGCTGTACCGTCTTTCCAAACCGCTTTTGAGTTGTGGCCTTGCTCATTCTGGCCATTTGCTCCAGGTATGGAGCAGCCGCAGGTGATATCAGTGACATGAAGTCGTCCACTGTACGCTTTCTGCTATTCAGTGCCCGCTCTACATCAGAAGCCTTGCGGGCATATATGTCAGCAACTACATTATCCCAGCTATACCTTTCAAATACCTCTCTGAACATTGCTTGTTGTATATATCAACAGCAAAAATAGCCAACCCGTATCAAATTATGACGAAGGGGTACTCTATTCACCTGTTTGTTGTTCCTTTCCGGTATTTTCATGTGCTGCGGGAGTAAACAGCGGATTGTTCTTTGTAGTCGGTATCATAGCGCCCAGGCTCAGTATCAGCTCATAAGTGCCGAATGCCTGGCGGGCACGGCCCTCATATACTTTCAGGTTGCTGTAGCGGGCATAATCTACTTTCTGGGCAAATTCCAGATAGGCATATTTCATAAATGTTACCCGTACTGCTGTTTCAAGTCCGGCATTCCATCCGCCGAACTGAAACCCTTTATCATTCTTTTTGCCGAAGATGCTGTTTTCTACATGTGGTATTACCGGTCCGGCACCTGCCTTGCCAGTGAGGTCTATGTATAGATTCCTGTCTTTAGTGCTGTAAAGACCCTTGCGTTTCACAATGTTGAAGCAGAAAAAGTTAGCGCCGTTGTTCAGAAAATAGTAAAAGCCATTGGCCTGAGTGAACATGATATTGCCATTATAGGGGGCATAATTCATCGTTCCTTCTGTTTTAATACTCTGTCCTTCAGCTATAATATACTTTACATGATCAAAGTTTAACTCTATGGCCAGATCCTGAGCTTTATTAAAATACATACCCAGACGGTAATTGTATTGAGGTATTGTCAGTTGCTGATGTAGCAGGCGATGATTCCAGCCACGGTTGTCATGGGCTTTCACTTTTACAAATTTGTAGTCGTTGCCCAGAGATGGCTGTTTGATGTGTACCGTTGACTTAGTGTAGGTAGCGGTATTATATCCCCAACTGAAATATACAGATCTTGTTCTTTCTTTTTTCTCTTTACCGAATGCCGGTGTATTTATACCACTCAGGAGTGTGATAAGTGCTATCCCTGTAAAGCCTGCCGCTTTTATCATAATGCCATTTTAGAATGGGCGCAAAGTTACAATCTAAAAACCTATCTGCTTCATGATGCAGGTCATGTGCAGTATAAGGATATACATCATACAGCTAACGGGCTATTTTCTGTATCTTGCGGGTAGTAGTATATGGCAGATGCATTGTTTAAAGGGGTGCTTGTAGGTCTTTTTATGGCTATTTCGGTAGGGCCTACGTTGTTCGCCATCATCAGGTATAGTCTTAACTTTAGTTATAAGGCTGGTCTTGCCTTTGTGTTAGGTGTATCTGTATCAGATGCTATGTATGTGACTATTGCCAATGTTGCGGCATCATGGCTCCGGTATCTGGAGCCTTATGAACGGCACATAGCATTTGGCGGTGCCGTAGCACTGATGGCTATAGGGCTGTCTGGGCTGCTGAAAAAGCTAAAGCCCAAACGACCATCTACAGTACAACTAGCCATATCAGGCGGCGATCTGATGAAAATATGGTTTAGTGGGTTTCTGGTCAATACACTCAATCCTGGCGTTATAGTTACCTGGCTGGGAGCCGTTGCTGTAACATCTCAGACATCCGGGTTTTATAGATTCATATTGTTTGGTACTGCACTCGTTATTATTCTGGGTATTGACTTTTCCAAAGTGTTTCTGGCCGATCGTATCAAGAGATTCCTAACGGTGCGTAAAGTGATATATGTGCAGCGTATTTCTGCTGCATGTCTGCTGGCTATTGGCATTGCTCTTATGGTGGGTACGGTTGTAAATATTCACTCGTCAGGAGAATCATCTGAGATTAACCGCATCCTGTCCAGGTAAAAACAACAGGCATCTGTGTCAGATGCCTGTTGGGTAGAAAATGCCGGGGCCGGTACCAGCAATAATAGCCCCGGTCATATTTGTATTGTAGTGCCTGCTCTTTACCTGCTTATCGTTACCTTTTTAGTTACAGCAGCATCACCTGATGTGAGGCGTACTACATAGTCACCATTATACAGGGTACGTGCATCTATATAAGCAATAGTGCTGCCCTGATTGATGCGGGAGGTACTTATCTGCCTTCCGGTAATGTCATAAAGTGTCATGTTCACATCTGTAGTTAGTATGCCCTGTATCTGAATGGCTATTATGTCTCCGGCGGGATTAGGGAATATGGTGGCATCAAGACTCCCTTTTTTCATTGTGGTTACTGCCGTAGGTGGTGTATAGGGCGTTGTTGTTTCAGTAATACTGTTCACTTTACCACCACTTACTACTCCATAGTAGGTAGGACCTACGATATAGGGGTAGGCAGAATTCCAGTTAGCATCTACGGTAGCAAAGTAACAGTAGGTGCCTGAGGGGTATTCCGGCGTTACGCAAAAGCGGCCGTTATGCTCATCCAGATCGCCATAGCCAGCTACGTATTCATAGTCCTCGCGATATATACCCAGCGGGAAAGTGCTGCTTACTGCCGGGCCGTCTGTCACATCGGTACCATCGGCATAGTGGGTACGTGCTGTAATACTTCTTAGTTTGTAGCTGCTTTTAATGCGTACAATGCCGCCGGTGCCATCACTATTGGCATAACCGTAAGCGCCATATACAGGGTATCCATCGAACGCATAACCTATAAGCGGTGAGTGTGTGCCGGAGTTTATGGAATAAAGGCCGTCGGCCAGATAAAGGTCACAAACACTTGATACAGGTACTATATCCAGGTTAAAGGCTGTTGGGTTCTGATGATGGTGGTATGTGCCGCCTACAAGTGTACCACCCGGTCCTCCGGCAAATATGGGTGATGGGTGTCCTTTGGCACAGTCAAACCCCGTACGTTCAGCAACAATGGCATCTCTGTTCCACACGCCGTCACCCATCTGCACATTAGTGCCGGTAGATGCTTTATAGGAGAAAGCATCTTTACAATCGTACATTGGCACACCGTTGATGAATACACCTATGGAGCCCAGTGGGGTAGTAGTGTGCGTTCCTGTGTTTGGTGCAGGATTGCGGGGCACTTTAAAGATATGGTTGTTGTTAGTAGCTAATGATGGATTGCCGTCAAGGTATGGCCCTACTATATAAGAAGGGATGCCACTGCTTTTTACATACACATTAGCTGTAGCATATTCTATGCTTTGTACATTGGCAGGGTATGTGTCAGATACAGGAGTAGAGCTGCCGCTTATATAATGACGACCAGTGATGCCGGTGGTATTAATAAGCCATGAAGTAAAGACAGGGCCTGTCTGTGCCTGCATATGCAGCGCTGCTGCTACACCTGCTATCGTTAAAATGCTTTTTCTGAGTTTCATATGCTAATAGCTGTTTTCTGATTGTTTTAGACGACTCCATTGTCGTTTTCCCCCGCTATGGTGTAAAAACAAAATGAGGGAATGAATAGGTAGAGTCAAACAGGAATGCCTTGTCTGATAAAGTGAGAAGAAAGGCTACGAGGTCTACCTTGTTTTCCGGACTCAGAGCAATTGGTGCATTCAATGCCGGAGAGAGGGTATTACTATGCATTATCCCCGATGTATAATGGTCTATTACCTGCTGCAGTCTGCTGAATCTGCCATCATGCATATAAGGGAATGAGTATTCTACATTGCGCAAGGTGGGTATTTTAAAATGCAGGGAGTCTGCTGCCTTATGTGTGATAGTTACTCGCCCATAGTCATTAAGTGTTGTGTCTGGTGGCAGACCGTTATTCGCAAATTCATTGGTAGTGAACAATGGCTCACGATGGCACTCATTGCAGTAACGACGAAACAGCATCAGTCCTCTTTCCTCCTGCTCTGAGAATGCTATGCCCTGTTCCTTACGCATTACTTTGTCATACTTTGAGTTACTGCTTACCATTGTGAGCATGAACTGAGCCATTGATTTCAGAAACCGCTCGCCGGTAATGCTGCTGTCGCCCCATGCATTGTAGAACAGTCGCTTATAGACAGGGCTACGCTGAAGCCTTTTCATTACACTGTCTATACTCATGTCCATCTCATCCTTGTTGGCAATGGGAGCCAGCGGCTGCATGTCCAGATGGTTTACTGCTCCATCCCACATAAGCAGTTTGCTCCATGCCAGATTCATGAGGGCAGGGGAGTTGCGCCTGCCTGTACGACCATATATGCCATGGCTCAACTGATGGTCTATGTGCGTAAAGGCCGAATATTGCAGATGACAGCTTACACAGGATATAGTACTGTCGGCCGATAATATAGGGTCGTGAAACAATGCCCGCCCCAATAGGATTTTATTGGCAGAGAGTGGATTATGTCTGCTGTCATAAACAGGTGCTGGCCACCCTTTCGGCCGTTTCAGCTGCAGCTGACTGTTACTGGTGAATGCAGCCAGTATTATAAAGGACAGTATCAGTATTGCCAGGTACTTCATCTTACACTGAAAATACCAGCTGCTATACAAGATAATGCAACAGCATCATCGCCGGGTATCATAATGCTTTGCTGTACTGATATATCTATGGAGTTAAGCAGTATGGCAATGTCTGCTGATACGTTTATAACCTTTCCTGGTCTGGTGGACATATGCACTTCCTGAACACTGGCAAAAGGAGGCATGTAACCACCCAGGTGAAACTGAAATTCATGCTGTCTCGCAGGGCACATGGTGCTTGTCCCTTCCAGCTTCAGGTTTATATAGCCACTCTGCCAGCTCCAGTACATACCCCGGGTGGGGTCTAATGCACCACCCATAGCTCCCGATACATTGGCCATGCTGTCTATTCCCAGATTCCAGATGATAGTATCATACATTACATCGGATGGTACATGCATGGTAAAGTAACAGGAAGATGAATCTGCCATATCTATCAGGTGATAGCTGTCTGGCTCATGCCATACTACTTTCCCTTTGTTGCTGAGGCGTATAGCAGATATGTAAGTCCTGAATACATTTATCTGTACTGTTGTGTCCCGGTATGGGTATTCTTTACCGCTTTGAAGTGAGGCTTTCCCATACCAGAGTTGCAGTTGTATACCTACATCAGTTGTGTCCTGAGCCCAAAGGCTGAAACATGAGGCCAGCAGCGTAAATATTATGGAGCAGACTTTTTTCAACGTACACGTGGTCTGGGGTGTTTAGGTGGTCCAAACAGTCTGGTGAAATCTTCTGCCAGGTGTTCAAAGTCTTTTTCCTGATCGGGCTTGCATAATTTATGAATGTCTTCAAAGTGGTGGTAATGCACCATTTCTATTGACCGCTGCTCTGCGGCCAGTGCGTCGGTGAGTGAATCCCGCAGGTGTTCATCAGGATGAACCAGTGTAATATAAAGCTTGTTTTTTATGTCCAGTATCCTTTCATTAGATGCATTAACTGCCCGCCGGTGCTCATGTATCAGTAGCTCATAAGCAGCAGCCTGTTCGTTATTGAAGTGTAGCCGCTCTATAATGATGGCCCTGGGTCCTTCACCCGGGGGGGGCATGCCGTGAGCAGGCTGCTGTTCTCTACCTTTCAGGATGTAAAACACCATGATGAGGTTAGATACCAGCAATCCCAAAGCGATAAATGATATGAATTTTTCGCGCCGCATCAGTCGTACAGAGAGTTGTTTGTGAAAAACATGAATTGTCCCGACTTCTGTAGGGGTGTCGCTTCTGGTGCCGGGGCTTTCACTATCCATATATTCAATACGAATACAAGCAGCAGCATACACACAGATGCCGTAGCAAATGCAGGCGTCACCTTCTGCTCATATACCCGGGCAACCTTTTCTTTTATGCGGGTGAGCAGAAAGGGTGGTGCATCCAAGCGCTGTATTTCGTGCAGCAGATCGGATGGATTATGCGGAAAAGATGGCTTCATGTTATTATTCACTGGTTATAAGACGATTGTTTTACTTTTTTCCCTCGTTTTTACTCAATCTGGCAGTAAGATTTGCTTTGGCCCGCTGCACCAGAGATTCTACAGCTTTGGGAGTAATACCCATTATTTCAGCTACATCGGCCTGTGACATTTGCTCTGTTTTTGTGAGCAGCAGTGCGGTTTTCTGATTGGGCGGCAGCTCATTGATATAATCAAAAAGCTGCCGCATAACCTCCTTTTGCTCCATCTTTATGCCAGGGTGATCAAATGAGGGAGGGTCTGCGACGGCTGTACTATCAAAAATGGATACCAGAAAGCCCAGCCGCTTCTTCCGCTTTCGGGCTTTCAGCACATCCAGGCAGCGATTGATGGTGATTCTATATATCCAGGTAGATATGCTGGCCCTGTTTTCGAACTTATCCATAGACCGGTAAACCGATACGAATACATCCTGAGTAATCTCCTGTGCATCTTCTGTATGCTGCACATAGTTTACCGCCAGGTTATACACCATGTCCTTATAGGCGTGATATAGTTCTTCGAATTCCAAGTTCAGTACTATGTCGGGTTATATATCAGCAGATATAGCCTTATTAACAGGATTTTAATGGGTTTTCGTAATTATCGCTCTGGTCTTCTTTTACTGCAGCATCTATACATTTGAAATCCTTCTCCAGGAGCAGATATAATACCCCTCCACTGGTGAGTGGCAAATTATATTCATATCCTACTGTGTCATTGCCTGCCCATTGTGTGGCAATGCTATGGGGTATGTACATGGTTATTGCCCCATGCTCATAGCCTGCATTCAAATGGTCATATTTATTACTGCTTTGTAGTATGTAACTGAATGTACCGTTTGGCAGTTCTGTCTTTTCTTCAAGCCTTCCCTCTGCTGCCAGCAACTCTACTTCAGAGCGGGATACCCGTATCCTGATGGAATTGCCTCTTATGCGTATTTTCATTGTATGCTTTTCTCTTTATATTACTAAGTTACTATTCTGTGCGCTCCTGTATAAATATTATAACGTTCATCTCTCAAAAAGCCAATCAGCGTTATTCCCCATTCTTCGGCCATTTTTACTGCCAGGCTGGATGGAGCACCCACAGCAGCTACCACTTTCAGCCCTGCCATAGCTGCCTTCTGCATGAGTTCAAAACTGGCTCTGCCACTTAATAAAAGGATGTGACTATTGAGTGGCAACATTCCCTTATTCATAGCAGCACCCATCAACTTGTCCATAGCATTGTGCCGGCCTACATCTTCGCGCAGCAGTAATATTTGCCCTTCAAGGTCAAACAGGGCAACGCCATGCAAGCCTCCGGTATGCTCAAATAACTGCTGCTGCTGCCTTAGCTTTTCCGGCAATGCAAAAATCAGGTTATGTGATATCTGCAAAGTATCTTTTGTGTCCAGAACAGGGCAGGCATCCATTACTGCTTCTATTGATGCTTTGCCACATACACCACAGCTGGATGTGGTGTAGAAGTTTCGTTCCAGTTTTGCTAAGTCAGGTTTTATATGAGGTGCAAGAGTTACATATAGCACATTGTCATTTTCTTCTGATGCAATGCTAATGTCTGTAATGTCATTACCTGAAGCAACGATAGCTTCAGAATACAGAAAGCCCAGTGCCAGCTCTGCATCGTGCCCCGGTGTGCGCATAGTGACAGAGATGCTTTTTGTCTGTATGCCTGTGGTACTGTGATAGCGTAGCCGTATTTCCAGCGGTTCTTCTGTAGCTAACAGGTCAGGCTCTTCCTGGCTATGGTTGTGCCATACTCTTTTTACTACAGTACTAATAGCAGGTTGCATAACCCAAATATACTCTTTCCTTTTCTGCACGCTGTAAACATCCCATTACTTATAACTGCCAGACCCGGAGCGTTACCTCCGGGCCTGATAATTAAACTAACCTCTTGTAGCTTTTACAGAAGATGACTTCTTGTCTTCCTTGTCATCGTCATCATCATCTTTCCCCAGTCTGAATTCATTATCATCCTGCTGGCGGTCTATGAGTAGCTCTCTGGGGTCCACCACAACCTTATACGGCTTGAATGTGACAGGTATGTGCAGTTCATTTTTGCCTCCATGCAATTTATACCGGCCCAGGTAACTACGGGTCTTACGGTCTTTATATACAGCTACCTCTATATAGTTGCTGCCAGCTACTTTTGTTTCTTTGCCGTTACTGTCGGCATACATCTTGTATGACTCTATTGTGGCATCTACAACCCAGTTGCCGTTGCTGCCATTCATTTTTGCATCAGTTATTTTGTTGTCATACAAGGTTATCTTTTCAAAAGCATCTGTTACAAAATACTGAAGAGAGTCTGGTGTGGACATTCTGATTTCTCTTACCAGATCGCGGGTAGTGGGGTAGGGAGGACCCTGGAATGCATAGCGGTCTATGAATCTCTTCAGTGCGCTATTCATGCTGTCTTCACCCATGTATTTGGCCAGAGCATGCATCTGTATGCCCCCTTTCTGGTATAGGATATACCCCTGTCCAGCATCGGCCAGCATCCATGGCTTTTCTTTTTCTGACTCTGAAGAGCGCGTACGCAGATAGTTGTCCATTTCTATCTTCAGGAACTTGCGGAGGCGTTCTTCGCCATACTCCCGCTCCAGTACCATTATGGAGCCGTATTGTGCCAGTGATTCAGAAAGGGCGTTTGAACCTTCTACATCGGCACCTACTACCTGATGCGCAAACCACTGGTGTGCCACCTCATGAGCAGTAACATAGAATGGGTAGTCTACGTTGTCTTTGCTTGATTCCACATCGGCAATGAAGCCAATGCTTTCAGAAAAAGGTATTGTATTGGGGAATGACTGCGCAAAAGATGAGTATCTGGGGAACTCCAGTATACGTACCTGCCTGTGCTGGTAGGGAGAGAATACGGTAGTATAATAATCCAGAGACTTTTTAATACCTTTTATCATTCTGTCAAGGTTGTATTCGTGTCCCGGATGGTAATACACTTCTATACTGGTATTTTTCCATTTGTCCTTTTTAACCTTGTAACGGGCTGAGAGGAATGAGTAGAAGTTGAGAATAGGGCTATCCATTTTATAATGGAAATAGCTGCGTCCGTTCTCTGTCCACTCACGCTGCAGGTAGCCGGGGGCCACTGCTGTTTGTCCTTTTACGGTACTGACTGTGGCATCAAAGGTTACAAAGTCGGCATCGGTTACAAACAGGTTGCGCTGCCAGGAGGCGGTGTCATCTATATTGTTGGCTGTGGCACGGTAGGGCAGGTTGTGCTTTTTCCTGTCGGCATTATCAGTGAGTTCAAATCCGTTATTGTAGCCAATGGCGGGCAGAAATGCCTGATTGTTAATAAATGTGCCATTATATATAGGTGTATTCAGTCCCCTGAATGACTGGGTAAAGCCATGAGGCTGCATACCTACTTCAAATGCAAGGGTTACAGAATCGCCAGGTTGCAGTGGCTGTGCCAGCTTCAAGATGCGATATGCAACTGTGCTGTCATAGAATACCTGACTGGCAGGGCGTGAAAGTGCCATTCTGGTCACGTTCACACCTTCCAGAATCAGTACATGTATGGAGTCTATGGGGCTGTTTGTTTTGTTCTGTAAAAGGTAAGTTCCGTTTGCTTTCAGTGAGCGTTGGTCGGGGTAGAGGTCCACATTCAGCTTTATGTCTGTAACCCGTGGTTGAGGGCGGTTCTTATACCGTGCAAACCTGCGCTCATAATCGGCCTGCTTTTCCTGTTCCTGAAAATCGGTAAGGCTGGTATTGAGCACATTCGTGTTGTAATAAATGAAGCTGCCACATCCTATAAACACCATAAGAGAAACGGCTACCAGTGCCCATGATTTTCTGTTGGCACGATGTTGTGCGTTTTTCAGACGTAGTTTCAGGCTGCCTTCTGCACCGCGTGCCCAAAGCAATGATGACAGGCCTGCAAGCGCTACGCATAATGCACCCCAATAGAGCTTAAATACAAGGAAAGGGTATGGCAAATGACCGAACCGGTTCATATCAGACCAGATTACGCCGGGATCTGATGAGAATACCCACAGCTTGTGCTTCAGCACTATGGATGCAAAAAATGTATTCCAGAAGTAGAAGATAGCAACAATAAAGTACCCCAGAAATTTATTGGGAGACAATGTTTGTATAAACACAGCCAGCACAGCCAGCAGCCAGAGGTCTATAAGACCGAAGCCGAAGGCATACTCCAGGTACACGCCCAGCTCAAGGTGTGTATATCCTTTAGAGAGCTGTACCATAATGCCCGCTACCACCATTACTATCTGCAGCAGTACCTGCATGAACAGCAGACCACTGAGCTTGCTTACGTAATATACCCAGTTAGGCACAGGGAGGGCATCCAGTATATTGCTCATTCTGAACTCCCGTGCACGCCAGACTATCTCACCACTGAAGAGAATAGTAAGGATGATGATGAACAGACTAAATATACCGCTGAAGTACTCTACCACCTGATATGTGACCGGGTAGGTGCGGGTTTCAAATATCTGGCCTATCTGTGCCGATGTGAGGAAGAGGAACAGGAGACCGAAAAGCAATATGATACGGAAGTATACATTGCGCAGCAGTGTTTTACATTCGTTTACAGACAGCCCCCACAGATTGCGCAGCATAGTGGCTGTAGTGTAACTGCGGTGTGTGTGTGGCAGTGCATCTTTGTGGAATGCAACAGGTACAAAGCTCACTTTGCCGGAAGTGGGAACCGTCTGTTTTCTGAATGATATTCGCCGGGGGGCGGCACTGAATGAGAAGAAGGAGTATCCCAAAGCCCATACGCCTGCCGTTATGGCCAGCCACACAAGCCTGTTTACTATAAATATGCCTTCCATAGAAACGGTGCGATGGTTCTTGTCCCACGTACTCCAGTAACGGGTAATCATACGCTTGGCATAGGCACCCTGAGGGTCGGCGATGGCACCCAGTGTCTGAGTATCCAGTGACTTAAAAACAGATGAAGCGACCCCGTTTGCTACAAAAAACACAATCAGGGACAGCCATATCACAAATATATCCCTGGAGATTAGGCTTACGGCAAAGAATATAGTACCGAAAATGAGTATGTTAGGTATCACCGTCTGCCAGTAGATGTGCAGATATGGAGCCAGCATAAAAGGTCCTATGCGCTCAGGAATAAGCCCTGGGGTAGCATAGCCAGCCATAAGACCTACCGCGGGACCCAGTAGTACCAGCATAGATATGAGCATGGCTGCAGCAAAACGACCTCCCAGATAATCGAACTTGGATACCGGTGTAGAGAACACCATTGTATATGTATTGAACTGAAAGTCCTTCAGTACAGCATTACCTACTATAGCCACGAGGATAATAAGACCTACATAATTGGTCATAAATGAATAGAATGCATCTATTACAATGGGGGCATTGGCATAGATCTTCTCACCGCCAAAGTTGAACTTAGCTTCTGGTATGAGCCCACCTGAAAGCATGGCTACAAATGCGGCAACCAGAGCCAGCACTACAAAATATATGTATGTAGAGGGGACGCGTAATAGTCGCCTTACCTCAAAAGAAAATACGGCACCAAACATGATTGTTCTGTTTTAAGAGGTTAGGAGATGTTGGCAAAATAGATGTCTTCCAATGTAGCCCGCTCCGGAACAAAGCCATTGCCGGGGTCGGTTTCGCTATAGATATGTACCACCATTCTACCTGCACTGAGCTTGGACAGCACCAGCCGATGCTGTGACTGAATGGCAGCCACATCTTCTTTAGCTACTTTTTTGCTCCATATGCGGCCGCTGAATTCATTAAGCAGGCTCTCAGGATTGCCACGCTGCACTACCTGACCACTGGCTATTATGGCCATATCATTGCACAGCTCGCTTACATCTTCCACAATATGAGTGCTGAGTATGACTACAATATTCTCACCTATTTCACTCAGCAGGTTGTTAAACCGCAGACGCTCGGCGGGGTCCAGACCGGCAGTAGGCTCATCCACAATTATGAGTTGCGGGTCGCCTATGAGCGCCTGGGCAATACCAAAGCGCTGTTTCATGCCTCCGGAGTATCCGCCGAGGTATTTATTGCGGTGCTGATAAAGATTTACCTGCTCCAGCAGGGCCTTTACCAGCTCTTTTCTTTCTTTATCATTTGCTATTCCTTTCAGCCGGGCTACATAATGCAGCATTTCCTCGGCCGACACTTTAGGATACACACCGAACTCCTGTGGCAGGTAGCCCAGCACTTTGCGCAGCTCCTGCTTTTGTTTCAGCACATCTATGCCGTTAAAGATAATACTACCGCTGTCAGGGTCCTGAAGCGTAGCTATCGTGCGCATGAGCGATGACTTACCGGCACCATTGGGTCCCAGCAGGCCAAACATGCCATTAGATATGGAAAGTGATACATCCTTCAGCGCCTGAGTGCCGTTGGGATATGTCTTGGAGAGGTTGGATATCTGTAACATTGTATATATAAATAGTGGTTCGTTATGAGTATATCGTCAAAATACTGTTTTTGTTACAGCTTTCTGAGAAAATACTGCAAGTGTGCTATTTGTGACGATGGCTACTATAACCAGCCTGACGTGTGAGCATCAGAAGGGAACCTTAAACAATATGCAGTAAAGTGTAAAACTGCGCAGTGCGCAGTTTATTTTTACTCAGCAACAGGATGCTCATAAGTTGTTGTAAAACAAATGCTTGCAGTTGTTTCTGTATGATGAAAGTTCCCAAAAAGGTTACAAAAATTACTCGCGGATAATTTGTAATGTATAGAAAGTTTCCTGCCATACAGGTAAAGCATAGCAAGTGCAGGAGCTGACAATGACATAGGATTTTGGGATAGGGTGAAGGAATTTATTCCGCAAAAATCACGCCAAAGGAGGTGAGTGACGGGAGGGGGAAGTGACTGTATAAATATCAATAAAGAAAACGAATAGATGTAAATTGCGATATGCTTAACCCAGTATATTTAAAGGAATGGCGTACTGCGCTTAAAGAACATTATAGAAGAATTATTCTTGGTTTTGTGATATGCGTTGTTATATATGTATTTATTGTACCAATAAGTTGTGCCATAAAGTCACTGGGGATACTGGCGTTGTTTGTTAATCTCCGTTTAAATGTAGTGTCCGTTTTGATTACTTTGTCGATACCCATATTTGCTTTCATTATGGTGATAAACAGAATTAAGAAAAATGAACTCCCAACACCGAAATCCATTATTATTTACATATTTATTATCCTTTCCTATCTCTTATTTAGGTTTAGTGGAGAATATAGCTATGTGTACATCTTTGAAAACATACCAATCAGCTATTTTGATGTGCTCTTTGTTTTTTTACCTGTTTTTGCCTGGTATTATGCACGTTACGCAGATTTAGTAGTAGCAAACGATGGATTACATTTTTGGGAAGATGAACATAATATTGATGAGCAGGACCTTCTTGGCAGAAACAATGAGATTACACCCGAAAATCGCGGAGTAATCTCTTTAGTCTCGGAAACAATAAATAAGATATATAGGCCAAAAATGGTTGGTAAAATCTGCTGTAATCCTTTACTGCATTGATTTTGGAAGAAGTTTATTGAAATTAGTTTCAATAAACTTCTTTGCTTTATGGTTACTTCAAAAAAAAGCG
>JAUIBA010000004.1 GCA_030427635.1 Bacteroidia bacterium | reverse complement strand
CGTATTAGCAACGACCATATTGCTGACAGGTTGCTCTCCAGCAGAGCCCGTTTCCTCTTTTGATCGACGTCCGAATATTAATCATTATCACCTTGAAATCCACCAACTATTTTTGGCCTCATTACCAGTCCTTCTGACTAAGCTTTCATGTTTACGTATTGCAGTGGCAGGTCCAGAGAGGCGTTGCGGCAAGCCTGTATCACATCCTGAAGGTCATCTATCTTCTTGCCGGTAACGCGTATGATGTCGTCCATGATAGCAGCCTGTACCTTCAGCCCGCTGTCTTTTATAAGCTTTACTATCTTCTTTGCGTTGTCCCTGTCTATACCATTCTTTACGGCAATGGTCTTTCTTATGTACTTGCCCGATGCGGTATGCTCTTTGCTCATGTCAAAGCAGTTAGATTCCAGCCCCTGCCGCATAGCTTTGGTAAGGAGTACATCTTCCAGTTGCTTCAGCTTCATATCGCTTTCCACTTCTATTGCGATGTTCATATCCTTCTTGTTAAGCTCTATAGATACATGAGTACCCTTGAAGTCAAAACGGTTGTCTATTTCTTTTTTCGCAATGTTCACGGCATTGTCCAGTGTCTGGAGATCTACCTTGCTGGTGATGTCAAATGATGGCATGTTTATATAATTAGTGTGTGATGAATGCTATCCCAAAATTAATCAAAATGAATATTTCTGCTGATACTGTGGCAGATTTGCTACAGCATAGCAGTGTAACTGTGGTAAATAATATGATTATATGCCTATTGCGTCAGCTATTTCCTTACTGTCAGGTGGCATTTTATGCGGGAATATGTGTACCAGCCGGCCAGCTTCATCAATAAGGTATTTCTGAAAATTCCACTCCACCTCACTGTCTGCATACCCGTTTAGCTTTTTCTCTGTAAGCCACCGGTACAGCGCTGTTTTATTTTTCCCTTTTACCGGCATTTTTGCTGCCATGGGAAACGTTACATCATATTTTGTTTTGCAAAACTGTTCTATCTTTTTGTTGGACAGTGGCTCCTGAAACAAGAAATCGTTGGAGGGTACACCTACTATTATCAGTCTTTCTTTGTTGGCCCTGTACAGTGCTTCCAGTTGTTCGTATTGCGGAGTATAGCCACAGAAAGAAGCAGTATTCACTATCATTATCTTCTTACCTCTGAATGCTGAGAAGTTAATGATACCTCCATCTATAGATGGCACCGTGAAATCATAAATACTTTCAGGTATTGAGCTGTCTGCAGATTGTTCTTTACTGAATAGAGAAAACATAAAGCAAAGGTAGCACCGTTCATGCTTTGACATAGGCATTACAGCATACTTTAAGGGGATACTAACATACTGTGGATTCTTTGTTGCTATCATTCTGTTACCTGGAGATTATTTTTGTTTGAAATGTTTTTTGCCTATGTCATTAACTAACCTTAAGGAAGATCTCCTTGCCGAGTTCAGAGAAGAGCGGATAATGATAAATGACCAGCTGGAGATGCTGGACCCCCTTGCTACTGCACTGCGCAGGCCCGCAGCGCAGCGCCTTTTCAGCAGCAGTAGTTTACTCATTGCAGAGTTTAGTTGTTATGTAATTAGTCTTGGAGGTATTGCCTTCGCCACATTTATGCATCGCATATATCCGTTCAGTCTGCTCAGTGAGGCTATGTATACTGCCGATGTGCGTAACCGGCTGGGCGCCCCCAACCTTTCTTTACTTATAGCGGCTACATATGGTCTTGTAGCTGTTTGTGTGGTGCTTATGCTGGTCATTGCCCGTATGGCACGTAGCACAAGGCTAAAGAATGAGGTACTGCGTATGGCCGGGCAGGATATAAAAACAATAGTAGGGCAGCATTTGGTAAGGCGGGCTGCCGTTACCGCTATAGAGCAGCGTCATCTTCTGGGTTTATCGGGTGTGTCGCCTGTTACTAAAACAGTATCACCTATCCGCGCTGTACCCGATGTGGCAAACGTAGCATAGGTATCATATTTGTTCTGACACTACTTTTGTATATTCCTGCTTATGTCATCTTATTGGGTAAAAACTCCGGAGTGGTTCAAATGCCTTTTTCCCGATGGGATGAAATGGGATGTGCCGCATAATGGAGGCGATACTGTTTACCTCACATTTGATGATGGTCCGCATCCGGTTGTTACTCCCTGGGTTATAGAGCAGTTGGCAGCCTACAATGCTAAAGCTACATTTTTCTGCGTAGGCAATAATGTAGCCAGATATCCTGCTGTTTATGACCAGCTGCTGGACGGAGGGCATAGGGTAGGCAACCATACTTACAATCACCTCAACGGCTGGCGTACTGATTCCGGTCACTATCTCAGAAACATTAGTCAGGCCGCCCGGCATATAGATAGCAGGCTTTTCAGGCCGCCATATGGCAGGATACGCATGTCGCAGTTCCGTAAGCTTATGAAACAGCACGACGACTGGGCTGTATATATGTGGGATATACTCAGTGGCGACTTTGATACCACTGTTACACCGGAGCAATGTGCCGGTAATGTGATAGCACATATACATCCGGGCTCCGTGGTCGTATTTCATGACAGTGAGAAGGCGTGGGAGCGCATGCACATAGCACTGCCTCAGGTACTGGCCTACTGTGCTGCCCGCAACTGGCGTATGGAAGTTTTACCATGATGTATATTACTGTAGTGTGGTAGTAAATGCAATACCTTTGCAGCATGGTATTTATTGACACCCATTCTCACCTGTACGACTCAAGACTCATTGCCGATGCTGAACAGATAACAAGAGCTATAGATGCAGGAGTACACAGAATGTATATGCCCAATTGTGACAGTAACACCATAGAAGGAATGTTGCAGCTGGCAGGGGCATGGCCTGAAAACTGTATGCCGATGATGGGGGTACATCCCTGCTACATCAAAGAAGACTATCGGAATGAGTTGAATATTGTGTCTGAATGGCTGGAGAAGAGAAAGTTTGCTGCCGTGGGCGAGATAGGTCTTGACTATTACTGGGACCTTACCTGGAAAGATCAGCAGGTAGAAGCTTTTGAGTCGCAGATAGACCTGGCATTGCAGTACGATTTACCCATTGTTATTCACAGCAGGGAAAGTACAGCCGATTGTATAGAAATAGTACGAAAGAAGCAGAATGGTAACCTGAAGGGTATCTTTCATTGCTTTAGCGGTACTACAGAGGAGGCAAAAAGCATTATAGATTTAGGCCTGTATCTGGGTATAGGAGGTGTGGTGACTTATAAAAAAAGCACGCTCCCCGATGTAGTAAAAGAAGTGCCGCTTAGTGCACTTGTGCTGGAAACAGATGCGCCATATCTGGCTCCGGTGCCATATCGTGGTAAGCGTAACGAAAGTGCATACATACCACTTATAGCGGCAACAATTGCTGAGATAAAGGGGGTAGATGTGGCACAGGTAGCCGATGTTACAACAGCGAATTCACTATTACTGTTTGCCGCTTACGACAGGTAAATATTACTGATAGTGCTGTGACAGCAGGTAGTATGCAACTATCTGCAGCATCAGAAAGCCAGCCACAGCCAGGTACCACCTGTTCCACGACGATTCCGTCTGGTCTGTTGCTATGTCTTTCTTTGTGGTCATAATCAGAATTTGTGGGCATAAACAGTTTCACCCCATGATGTGTCCAGGCCTGTACGCTGTATAAAATACATCGTGTCTTTTCTGTAGATGAGTGTTGTGGCATTATACCAGCCCGCTGTACGCTCGTTCGAATAGTAGTTACTGTCTGCCAGGTACTTCAGGTTCACCCCCCATACTTTCACAGTGTAGTCATCTGTCTTTGTAACGCCAAAGGTGGTATCATTCAGTGCATGAGTGCTGGCTCCGGGGCAGCAGCTGCCATGTGTAATAAATTGCCCCCAGCGCCATACCCGGGTACCTGTTACTTTACTCACTCCTGGTTTTAGTCTGAATATTTTATAGCTGGGCCTGTATATGTCGTTGTTAACTATAAGTGTTACTGTATCATCTGCTATCTCTGCGCCAATATTCCGCAGGGTATAGTAGGTATAAGTTGGTGTCTGCTGTGATGAGAAGTTTCCATCATTAAACTCCCATAGGTAGGTAGCGCCCGCTGGTGCTGTACTCTGAAATGTAAGTGGCTCTCCCAGTTCCGGCTCTCCGCTGTACGATATTTCGTAAGTCGGCTGTTGTTTTGGCACATCATTTTTCTCACACCCTGCGCTCGTCCATAGTAGGAGCAGCAGTGCCAGGGGCCAGCTTATATTTCCTGATTGCTTGCGGCACATATTGCTTCAAAGGTAGGAAATATTAACTCTCTGTAAACAGGTCAGACAGGGCATGGTTGCCACTGAAATACTGGCCGGGGGTATGCCCTGATAATGCTTTAAAGTCCCTGATGAAATGTGCCTGGTCATAATATCCGCATGCTGCGGATAGCTCTGTGAGGCTGCGGGCTGTACCGCTGCCTGCCAGCTTTATACTATACTGAAAGCGCACTATCCTGGCATATGCACGGGCACTTATACCTACTACCGACAGGAACCGCCGCTCAAATTGCCGCTCACTGATATATGATTGCGCTATAATCTCAGTAATAGGTATGTTACCGTTATAGTCGTTAATTGTTTTTACCGCGGCGGCTATCAGAGGGTCATTTACCCAGCCGCTTTTCAGTTTGCCTATAAGAAACTTATTCAGTAGCCATACCCGTTTCTCATTATGCTGCGCATCAGCCAGCATTTCTTCCAGTATGGCTGCGTCCTGGCCCCATATGTGGGTTGCTTCGGTCTCGTTACCCGTCAGCTCATTGGCCGGTACACCGGAAAATGCTGTAATACCCCAGGGGTAAAAACGTACCGATATTATTCCTGTATTGCCCGAAGGTGCTATGGCTATTGCTTCTTTTATCTGTCCGTATACAAAACTACGCGGCTGTAAAGATGCTGTTTCGTCCTTTATTCTTTTATACCTGCTGCCGAAGTGGAAGATAAGTTCTGTGCAGCCATCAGGTACTATGAGCTCATTGTGTTCACCTTGCACAGGTGACTCCAGCGTCCATATGCATTTCACATATCCCGACAGTAATGGGTGCGGCTCATACTGATTATATATCATCTCAGAACAGTAACAAAAATAGGCCCTTCTTATTGTAGTTATGAAGGTCATGAAAAATATCTACTAAAAAATTAGTTGAAATACTAAAAACTTAGTAGTTTTACTAAAAACTTAGTAGATATGACGCGAACAGCACATAAGCCACTTACAAAAGCTGAAGAAGAAATAATGCAGGTATTGTGGGATATGGGGCATGGGTTTATAAAAGAGATAGTAGATGCTATGCCGGAACCCAAACCACACTACAACACGGTAAGCACTATAATAAAGATACTGGTAGAAAAGGGGGTGGTAGGCTATGAGTCATTTGGTAAGGCATACCGGTATCATCCTCTGGTGAAGAAGGACGATTATAGCAAAAGCACGGTAGGCCAGCTGGTGAAGAAATACTTTGATGGCTCTTATAGCAATATGTTCTCATTTTTTGCCAGGGAAAAGAACATCTCTATCAGTGAGCTGGAAGACATAATTAAGGAAATGAAACAAAGGGACTCAAAACAATAGTCGTATGTTATACTTATTGCAAACGGTTGTATATGGTATGGCCTTCTGGCTTATATATATACTGCTACTCAGAAACAGCAGCACATTTGTGTGGAACAGGGTATATCTGCTGTCAGGTATATCCCTGTCGGTATTGTTACCACTTATATCCATCAATAGTGGCAGCACTACCTATGTCAGTGATTCCGTTATTGTGCTGCCTGCCATACAGGTAGTGCGGGACATGAGTACAAAAGCAGTAGCCGCACAGCCGCAATGGTTTGCCACTGCTTACGGTATTGTATGTATAGTGTTGCTGGCTGTACTGCTGCTGGTATATACTATTAACTGGCTACGTCTTATAAAGCTACCGGGCAGGCATTTATCAGGTGGGGAAAAGCTGGTCACATGGCCAGGGCATGGGCCGGGTAGTCTGGGTAATATTGTGTTCTTTCCTGATGGAAAAGAGGAGTCGGCAATTCTTACGCATGAGTTGGCTCATGTAAGGTACAGACACAGTATAGATATACTTTTTGTAAGGACGTTACTTTGTTTTTACTGGTTCAATCCTTTTATGTATTTCATGCTTCGGGAGCTGCGCATGGTACATGAGTTTCAGGCAGATGGCAAGGCGGCAGATAGCCCCGATTATGCAGGACTACTGCTTAATGCTGTTTTTCATACCCGCCAGTTTACCATACATCATACTTTTTTTCATCATCCAATAAAACGCAGGATTATTATGCTAAACAAAAACAGGCCCGCGCGGTCCGGTATCCGCGCCACAATTGCCCTATCGCTGGCCACTTCTCTGCTGGCAGTCTCGGGTGTCTTTTATTTGCAGAGTTGTTCCCGTCCCGAGCCCAAAGTAGTACACAATACAACTCCGGCGGCTGAAGGGGCAGATGTACCAGATGTTATGCCTGAGCCTACTGTTGACCTCCCTACCTTCCTTGGGGAAAACATTGTCTATCCCACAGATGCGAAGACAGATAACATAAGGGGGAAAGTGGTTATAGGTTTTACCGTGGATAAGGAAGGTAATGTTCTTTCGCCGGAGGTGGTAAGGGTAGATGTTACATCGGCCGATAGCAAAGATGATGCAGCTACACCTGTTTCTGCCGAAAAAAGTAAAGCTTATGGCGAAAGTTTCTCTGCCGAAGCTATACGGGTAGTGAAACTATTACCAAAATGGAAACCAGGTACAAAAGATGGTACACCTGTAGCAGCTAAGTACTATTTACCTTTCCGGTTTGAGCTGAACTAGTTTTTCTTACATCAGTTCTGCTGTATCCTGCACCCTTACCGGCGGCAGGATATGGCGTTTATACAGCGGCCACCATTTTACTATCACTATCTGGTCTTACATCTTTTATCTGCAGTCCCTTCCTCCATGCTACCAGATTACTAAGTCCGCTGGACAGGATAACAATTGTAAGTGTACTACATGGCATCAGTATAGCCGCAGTTACAGGACGCATCAGGCCACTCATAGCTATATACAGCCCTGCTATATTATATATAATAGATACGGCAAAGCTCAGTTTTATCAGTTTGGCCGATAGTTGAGTCATTTCCAGCAGTGCAGGCAGCCGTTTTATATGGTCGGCATTAAAAATTACATCACATGCAGGAGTAAAGTTGTTCACATCATCTGTCAGGGTTACACCGGCATTACTTTGCTGCAGCGCTCCGGCATCATTGAGTCCGTCTCCTATCATCATTACTTTATGACCTTCTTCCTGCAGTTGTTCTATATACCTGAGTTTATCTTCCGGTTTCTGATGAAAAAGGAGTTGGGCGTCGGCACCCATCAGTGTACGCATCTCCTGACTCTGGCGCTCATTGTCGCCAGACAGCAGACTTAATTTATAGTTTTTTTGCAGGCTACTCAGCACCTCAGGCATATCTTTTCGGTAGGCCGCCTGCAGGTGAAAGCTGGTTACTTTGTCATTAATATTTACATACAGACTGGCTTCTGTGGGGTATTCACTCCATCCCTCACCCGCAAAAGCCTTTGAGCCTACTTTTATTACAGTATCGCCATTGCGTGCTTCAATGCCCATTCCGGGATACTCTTTCCATGAATTCAGGGTTACTTTGTTACGGTTCCCCAGCCATTTGGCCAGTGCCTTACTGTTAGGGTGGTTGCTCTGGCTCACTACTGCATACAGCAGGTCTTTATCCGCATCGGTAAGTACCGTGCCGGAGTACAGTATACCCGTACTATCATTTTTGGTGATGGTACCTGTCTTGTCAAAGACTATCTGATCGGCTCCTGCCATTTGCTCTATCACAGTAGCATCACGCAGGTACAAGCCATTCAGGCTTAATATTCTCAATATGTTGCCATTGGTGAAGGTAGCTGCCAGCAGTAAAGCACAGGGGCAGGCTACTATGAGCATGGCCGATACACTGGTTATTATTTTGGACGGGTCATTCAGATACCAGTACAGTGTAGTAGCGGCGGTGAGTACAAAAAGGATAATAGTGAAGTATTTACTCAGCAGGTGTATGGTGCTTTCCTTATCATTCTTTTCTGTCTTATTCCTTCTGAATGCATAATGATTCCACAGAGATGTAAGGTAGCTGCCAGCTATAGGTTTTACTATCTGCAGCACCATTTCGGTACCTTTCAGCCGTCCGCCTGCATATACAAGGTCTCTTTCTTTTACTCTTACCGGTGCCGACTCGCCGGTTACAAAGCTGTAGTCGATAGCAGCATCGGCAGTAAGGGATATGGAGTCGGCAGGTACTATTTCGTCATTGTGCAGTACTACTATATCCTTTTCTTTCAGGTCCTGTAGCTGTTTGGTAACCATGCCGTCCTTAGTACGCACATTTACCGCTATTGGGAAGTAAGATTTATAATCCCGGGTAAAGGAAAGTGATTTGTAAGTACGCTCCTGCAGCAGGCGGCCTGCCAGCATGAAGAATACGATACCGCTCATACTGTCCAGATAGCCGGCTCCTGTGCCGGTAACTATTTCGTATATGCTGCGCGAGAATGTGATAATCAGTGCCAGTACTATAGGCGCATCTATATTCAGTATCTTTTGTTTCAGCCCGGCCCATGCCGTAGCGTAGAATTCTGATGCAGCATAGAAGAATACAGGTAATGACAATGCCAGATTCAGGTAGCGGAACAATCTGGTGTATTGTTCCTCAATACCTGTATGCCCCGACAGGTACTCGGGAAAACTGAGCATCATGATATTGCCAAAGCAGAAGCCTGCCACGCCCAGTTTTACAATACGCTGTTTATTATAGTTACTTGCTTTTTTTCCTTCACTGTCATCCAGACTTATATATGGCTCATATCCCACAGTAGTAAGTAGCTCTACTACTTTTCTGAAGGTCGTTTTCTTCGGGTGGAAGTGTATGGTTACTTCCTTGGCCGAGAAATTTATCCTGCTTTCTTTGATTCCGGCATCTACCCGGTTCAGGTGTTCCAGCAGCCACATGCACGATGCACAGTGTATAGATGGTATATATAATGTTACTATCGTCAGCTCATCATTGCTGAACTGGTATAGCTTCCGTGCTATTTCGGTATTGTCCAGAAATGCATATTTATCATTCCTTACCGCTTTTATCTGAGCCAGCCCCGGGTGCGACTGAAGGTTGTAGTAGTCGCACAGGCCATTTTCATTGATTATCTCATATACCAGCCGGCATCCGTCACAGCAGAAAGCTTTGTCCTCTATTGTTATTTTGTCGGTACCACATGCGGCACCGCAGTGGTAGCATAGAGTTTCTGTTTTTCCGGTTTTGGGGTCAGCTATGGTTTTATTTTGCGTGGTTTCCAGCATTTATCTGTTTTTGTGCATCGGCTATGCCCGGTATCAGGAAGTTATTTTCCAGAAAAAATAGTTCTGTCAGGTTTGTTTCCAGTAGTGCCATATTGCTTCGCAGCAGCCTGTAGTCTTCAGGAAATATGGTTTCTGAATACAGGGGCAGGGTAGAGAACTGTAGCTTGGAAAGCAGTTTTTTCATCATGTCGTTCGTTGCATTCAGTTCCAGCACCCTTACTTCATGATTCAGCTGGCATCCCCCTTTGCATCCGGCACAGTCATGGCCTGTATCTACTTTTACAGACAGGTCTTTCAGGTAGGGTACATACTCATTAAGCCTGTGCGATACATGCCTTTCTGTTTCAGTGAGTATTTCCTCACAGGTCAGTGCATACTGCAATGCAGAGTCATGAGTTTCTACCCGTTTTATTTTTTCAGCCTGCTTTCTGGCATCCTGGCACAGGGATATCAGAGATTCGTAATAGCCTGCCAGAAGCTCCTCTGTCAGGTAGCCTACATTTTTATTAGCATACTGCTCGTATCGTGACCTTATCATTATGTAGCTTTTTTGGGGTAGGATTATTGAGTTTATCAGGTTATACCGTTGTTGGTTCATATATCAGTTCAGGCATGGTGGCCTTTATTTCATTCACACCGCCGTTTACAGAGCTTACGTGATGGAACCCGTGCCTCTTCATGAGTGATGCTGCTATCATAGAGCGGTATCCTGCAGCGCAGCACACTACCCATAGCCCGTTTTTCAGCATAGTATCCATTTGTTTCATCAGTTCATTAAGGGGTATGTGCATAGCACCCTGTAGTTCACATCGGGCCACCTCATTACGGGTGCGCACATCCAGCAGGTTGTAAGTGCCTGCCATTAGTGGTTCTGCTATTGTTGCTATGTCCAGTACCGGTATTGTATCAGTTGGCAGGTTTGCAGCCGTCCAGGCTGCTGCATTGTCGGGTAGATAACCTTTTACATTGGTATAGCCAATACGTGCCAGTCTTTCTATTGCCTCCTGCTCCTTGCCGGCTTCTGCTACTATTATCAGCTCCTCATCAGGCCCCAGCAGGGTACCTGCCCATACGGCATAATCACCGCTCAGACCAATATTCAGTGCCCCGGCTATATGTCCTTTGCTAAATGTAGCAGCCGGACGGCTGTCAAGTACTACAGCTCCATGCTCTATATAGTTCAGGCAGTCTTCAGCACTTATGGGGCGCATGCATTGTTCCATCTGCTCCTGGTAGGAGTCATATCCTTTCCTGTTGATGCCGGCATCTGTAAAGAAATATTGTGGTGCTGCGGGGAGCCCGGTGGTCACAGTTTCTATGAACTGCTGCCGGTCCTGTATGCGCAGAGGCATATTCGTCAGCTTCTGTATGCCTATAGTACTTTGTGATTCCTTGCCTATATTCTTTCCGCAGGCCGATCCCGCCCCATGACCCGGATACACAATAACGTCGTCGGGTAGCGTAAGTATGCTGCGTTGCAGAGAGTCATACAGCATACCTGCCAGCGTCTCTTTATCCAGGTTGCCGCTCATAAGATCGGGACGGCCTACTTCCCCTACAAACAGGGTGTCACCGGTAAATACCGCCTCTGGCGCACCCTGCTCGTTACGCAGCAGATAGCAGGCCGACTCTATGGTGTGACCGGGCGTGTGCAGCACTTCCAGTGTCATCTTACCCAGTTTCAGCTGTTCGCCATCAGTAGCAATGTGTGCAGTATATCCGGGTTGTGCGTCCGGTCCGAAAACTATTGTTGCTCCCGTTTCTTTAGCCAGGTCCAGATGTCCTGATACAAAATCGGCATGAAAATGCGTTTCCAGCACATATTTTATAGTGGCGTTCCGGTCTTTAGCCAGTTCCATGTACGGCTTTGGGTCCCGCAGTGGGTCTATGATTGCCGCTTCACCATCCGATTCTATATAATATGCTGCCTGAGCCAGACAGTTTGTATACATGAGTTGTACGAACATTTGCATTGATAGCAGAACTTTTACCATTCCACCTTATGCAAATAGCGTTTATTTCTCAGTTTTGCTCACGGACGGGCATCATTTACCGGTATGATTTTCGTCAGTCTTCCTCTTCTTTTTCAGGAGGTCTTATCAGCATCATCAGCTGCTTTATTTCTGCAGCATTCTGGTCCTCGTTTTTGTAGCTGTAGCAGAGGCTCAGTTCTTCCAGCATTTTATATATGATGCTTCTGGTGGTAAGCGGCAGCATGTACTTATCATAGTCCGTAGCATTTATCTTCTTCAGATACAGGCTTACGTCTTTCTGCGTGTACATCATACCATTCATCGGGTCTATGTAAAACTGCAGTTCGCTTATACCGGAGTCCTCGCCCATAAAGCTATGAACAGTATCAATGTAGGCGAATATGAACTGGCGGGGCACCCCCACTGCAAAAATGGGAATATCCAGCACATCACATATTGCCAGATAAATGATGCCTATTGCATAGGCATTGCCCTGCTTGCTTTCCAGCGTCTGATTGATGAAAAAGTGTGCAGCATTGCGCTCGGTAAGTTCATGACCACTAAGCTTATAATAGTTGTATATAATGCTGTTTATTACATTTACCTGCTCCAGAGGGGTCATGTAATTATTCAGCTCCAGCCACACATTTCTGCGTATCTGCTCAAACTGGGTATACAGCGACTGTACATTCAGGTCAGGAAACCGGTATTTCGCTATCAGTATGGCCCCAAAGAACAGGTCAGGATCTGCTGTCTTATTCCAGTCCAGAACTTCCCGCTGCAGGTCATTGAAATGTACCCGGTGTATAAGTTGTTCCACACGCTCCTGCACGGTTTCGTCCAGGGTTGTTTCCCATACCTGCTCCAGCCGGGGTATTATCTGCCTGCCATAGTGCAGTAGTCTGGCCGCAATAGTGTCATATACTTCCCCGTCAGGGTCATCTACCAGTTGCAGCAATGCTTTTATTTCCTTGTCCTGCTCTGTCATACGCACATGTTTCTGTCACTAAATTACAGAATTGAAGCCTTGCAGATAGCACTAGTTTTCCACAATCTGTGGCATGGGTAATGCCTGCATAGCCTTTATCAGCGTACTTCGCCGCCATTATCTGCCGGTACTACCGGTGCAGCAAATACCAGGCCGCCGTCAGCATTCTGCGCCATTAGTATCATGCCCTTGCTCTCAATGCCTCTCATTTTGCGGGGCGCAAGGTTAGCCACTACGGTTACCTGCTTGCCTACTATGTCCTCTGGTTTAAAATGCATAGCTATGCCAGATAGTACGGTACGGGTTTCATAACCAAGGTCCAGCTCCAGTTGCAGCAGCTTATCAGCCTTCTCTACCTTCTGTGCTTTTACTATGGTAGCCACACGCAGGTCTATCTTCATAAAGTCGTCTATGGTAATTTCCGGCTTCTGTGGCTGATATTGTGGATTTTCTGCTTCTGTAGCCGGTGCTTCCTGCTGTGGTGTTGTATTATTATCCATTACGGGTGTTGTTGCTTTTTTCAGATTGTTGTGCAGTTTTTCTACCTGTGCGGCCACTTCGGCATCTTCTACCTTGCGAAACAGGAGTTCAGGTGCACGTAGCGGGTAGCTCACTTTCAGGAGGTCTGTGCGGCCGGCATTTTCCCATTCCAGCATCCTGTCCACTACCTTCATCATATAGCACATTTTCTGTGCAGTATGGGGCAGGAATGGGTTAGCCAGTATTGCCAGGTTGGCCGTCAGTTGCAGGCACAGGTGCAGGCAGTTGTCTATCAGTTTCTGCTTTTCCGGTTCGGCGGCCACAGCTTTTGCTACTATCCATGGCTCTTTGTCCTGCATGTATTTATTGGCTTTGCGGGCCAGGTCTATTACTTCAAACAGGCCATCTCTGAAACGGTAGTTTTCCAGACATTGCTCTATGCTGTTCTTTGTATTGCTTATTTCTGCTATCAGTGCACGGTCAGCATCATCCATTACATCGGTATGCAGTGCCGGTACTCTGCCGCCACACAGTTTATGCATGAGTACAAAGGCACGGTTTACGAAATTGCCAAAAACCGATACCAGCTCATTATTGGTCCTGTCCTGAAAATCTTTCCATGTAAAGTCATTGTCTTTACTTTCCGGTGCATTGGCACACAGTACATAGCGCAGTACATCCTGCTGGCCCGGGAAGTCTTTCAGATATTCATCTACCCACACAGCCCAGTTGCGCGATGTGGATACTTTCTGCCCCTCTATGTTCAGAAACTCATTTGCCGGCACATTGTCTGGCAGCACAAAGCCACCATGTGCTTTGAGCATAGATGGGAAAATAATGCAATGGAATACAATATTGTCTTTTCCTATAAAGTGTACCAGTTTGGTATCTTCCTGGCACCAGTAGTCGGCCCATTGTGTGGTAAGCTCTTTGGTAGCGCTTATATAGCCTATCGGCGCGTCAAACCATACATAGAGTACCTTACCATCAGCACCTTCTATAGGTACCGGTACTCCCCAGTTGCTGTCGCGGGTCATGGCGCGTGGCTGCAGCCCACTGTCCAGCCAGCTCTTACACTGTCCGTACACATTAGGTTTCCACTGGTCTTTCTTACCCTCACTTATCCATTCCTTCAGCCATGGTTCATATTTATCCAGGGGGAAATACCAGTGTTTTGTTTTTTTCTTCACCAGCGGTGCACTGCTCAGCGCACTGCGCGGATTGATAAGCTGCTCTGGCGATAGGGTAGAGCCACATTTTTCGCACTGGTCGCCATAGGCATTTTCATTGCTGCACACCGGGCAGGTACCTATTATATATCTGTCGGCCAGAAAAGTGTTCTTTTCGGCATCATAGTACTGCTCACTTTCGCGCTCCTCAAATACCCCATTATCATACAGCTTACGGAAGAACGCCTGGGCTGTTTCATGATGTGTTTTATTGGATGTGCGGGAATAGATATCAAAAGAAATACCCATATCGGCAAAGCTGTCCCTGATGATAGCATTATATTTATCTACCACATCCTGAGGGGTGATACCTTCTTTCATGGCACGGATGGTGATGGGTACTCCATGCTCATCACTGCCACATACAAACTTCACATCGCGCTTCTGTGCACGCAGGTATCGTACATATATATCGGCTGGAAGATAGCAGCCTGCCAGGTGTCCTATGTGTACGGGGCCATTGGCATAAGGGAGTGCTGCGGTAACCAGATGTCTTTTGAATTCCATATCAGGGTGCAAGTTAATTAAGTGTAAGGACTATAAGAAGCAGTTAGTTGCATAACTATTGGTACCCGGGTACCAGCGGCCGAATAAGCCAGAAAAAGCATCTTTTGTATTTTTACCATTATTCAATGATGCTAAATATTGTATTTTGTTTGTTTTTATTAGTTAGTGTTTATTTAGTTGGTTATCAATATTTTAATGTTGTTGTTTAATGTAATTGTTTTTAGTTGTTTGTGTGCATTTAAGCTTATATGAGTCTTCATTTTTTAATACTTATTAGGAGTTTAATATTATGTAGCAGTATTTGGTGGTAATACGACTGATTTTATGTTACTTTTCATGGGCTTTCCTGCACAATTATATTTTTTATACTTAGTTTGTATGTTTGTTTTATTGTTTTTAGTTTAAATTATTGATTTAGATTTAATTATGATTATTATTTGTAGTTTCTATTGATTATTTTTTTGATTTTATAACCTGTATGTTCAGGCATTTACAGCATAATATTTATACATATTTATTTGTCTACAAAGCGTCATATGTCTATTTTAAGTAAGGAGTATTTGTAATGTGTATTCAGCATATGAGATAATACATTGATTACATTTGTATCTTCTATTGATAAACAATATTCTATTATGTGTACTAAAGTAGCCACACCCGGATACGACCAGCTAATGTACTCCTTCGATACCGAAGGAGAGGGGCAGAAACAGGTGTTTGACGATGTGGAACCATACTTTCATTACTGGCATGCCGATGGATATACCCGACCATGGTTGCCATTTACTGCCAGCGAAACACCTTCAACAGTTTCGTCTGCCCGCTGGAAACTCATCCCGGACATGGTACAAAATGAGGCTGCAGCCGATGCATATGCCAATACACTTAATGCCCGAGCCGAAGATGTTTTTGTGCGTGCCAGCTACCGGCCCTATGTGCGTCAGTATCGGGGGCTCCTGTGGGTAAAGGGATTTTATGAGCCGCAGCGTACAGGTGTCCGCACAGTGGTGCCACATTTTATACAGGCCATAAGTGGTGAGCCATTTACGCTGGGATGTATTTACAACAACTGGACTGATAAGGACACTGGCATTACCTCCCGTACATTTACCATCATTACCACGCCCCCCAACAAGTTACTTGCCGAAATTCATAATGAAGGGCAGCGTATGCCGCTCATTATACCACCACTACAGCGCAGAGACTGGCTTCAGCCACTTACCGACCAGCAGATTTCCGGCCTTATGCAGCCCCTGCCCGATGGTTTCCTGAAAGCACACCCTGTTTCCGGGCTGGTCTATGACCGCCGCAAGGGGATAAACAATAACCAGCCTCAGGCGCAGAAAGAAGTGCAGATGCAGAAAGATCTGTTTTCGTGAGTTTTGAATGTTTATTTAATGTATCCTGTTGCAATATGTATGGATACTATTATATATCATTCATTATACAACTGCAATAATTGGTAAATGGTCGCTTATAGACAACCATTTTGTAGCATCTCCTATCTCAAAGTTTGTTATGTGAGGAAAACGTACACTATGAGCAAAAATGTAGTCAATATGGTACGGCTTCATTTCAGATTTATGTAAAAAAAATGTAGGATGCTGCTCTTCTCCTTGTTGATACCGATAAAATTCATGGTAAAGGCTTCGGATATTTATTTCTTCCAATTCTCTGACAACGTCGCTATGGTTCCACCATCTATCACTTTTATCCCATTTTTTGTTACTATTAAAGTCTCCTGCAATGATAGCCTCGCTTAGTTTATATTTGTTTATTTGCAAATATTTCCAGAATTGGCCAATGTACTGAAACGTAGGTGACTTTGCGTGATGGCTCCAAACAGCTATCAGATCAAATTGGTTATTTATTCTGGCAGATATGAAATATTTAGTACCATCATTTTCCCAGCCGTTATCTGTGATTGTGTGTTCAGATGATGCAAATATTCCTAATCCTTTATGTTTATTTTCACCTGTCCAGATGTAATTCCGGGCCCATTGCTTATAGTCATTGTCTTTTGACGTTGCTGGATTTTCACATTCCTGAATAACAAGTATGTCAGCCATTAGTGTTTCTATTGCAGATATCTTCCGTCTGAAAGCTCCATTGCAATTCCATGATACAATTTTCATATGCTATTTATGATTTAATAGAGTTACAGAATATGCTAATATAAAATAAATGTCTGTTCCATGCTATTTTACAATACTTCACTTATGTATTGCGATTTATTTACATGCTTATATTCCCAATGTTATTGTTTGTTGCTTCTATGTTTGTTTGGTATACCACAATAATTCACCGAACTTTGTACCAGCATTCACCCTACACTTATACACGTATTCTTTAAAGTAATAGTCAGTTGCTTTAAGTATTTATCCCATGTGTTTCATCACTTGTTATGCAAATTTATAATTACCCACATGGGGTATTGTGGGGTGCAAATGGGGTATAATATTACTCTGCTTTTTATTTTAACTTATTGATTTACAGTGTTTTAATCCTAATCACTGACAGCTTATTTCATTAAATGTGGCATGAGTAATACATTCCTGCTAGTCCTCATATTCTTTCTTGTTTACTGATGTGGTTACATGTGGTATTATGGGGTGTAAATGGGGTGTAAGATTGCTCTTTTGTATTTTCAACTTGTTGATTATCATTTATTTAACTCAAATAACTTACAGCTCCTTTACTAAATGTGGCATGAGTATTACATCCCGGCTACTCCTCATTCTTTTCCTTGTTTCCTGATGTGGCAATATGTGGCATCATGGGGTGCAATTGGGGCATAAAGATGCTTTAGATTGTTCGTTAAATTGTTGATTATCACTTGCTTGTATTTTTAAGGTACACAATTGATTTATTATTGGGGTATTGGGTATCGTTTATTGTCTGGCCTTTTTCACCCATATAAGAGGTAATCAGCCTTCATGCTCATTACATGGGGCAGTTGGGGATAAGCCATTTACAGAGCTGGTACATAATAATAGTGCAGAGCAATACCTTCAGGTAATACTATCTACTATCTACTATCTACTATCTACATTGAGCCTGGTATGAAGCATAAAAAATATTTTCATTACTTTTAATGTCTATGAAAATACCTGTTATAGCATTGTTTTTGTTGTTGTGTTCACCCACCTTTTTACCGGCACAAAAAATTGATATTTCAGGGCTGTCAGATACGCTTCCCGCAAACACATCATTTTTCATTGGCGAAAATCATGCTCTTCATAACTTATGGGCAGTTAAGTACAGCATTGTCCGGCATCTCTATCTCCACCATGATATTCACGATATAGTAATAGAGTATAGTAAGTCGGTGGAGTATGCTTCAAATATTTATCTGACAACAGGCGATTCTTCATTATTATCTGTAAATCAATTGTATGGAGTAGATTACTTCAATTCGTTTGTTAAGCCAATAAAGAGACTGATTGAAAGTAATGGTAATCATACAGCTATCACAATTCACTGTATGGATTTTGAAAGAATATCATTTGTCAATACCATAGCATACATACTGGATAAGTATAATAAGCAGTCAGTTAGCAGCACAAACATTTCAAAATATCTTAATACTATATCTGCTGAAAGGATAGCAGCTATAAGAGGTTATCCGGTTTACAGCAGGAAATACCGGGAGGCTATCAGTGAGATTCACGGCACTGCAAAACAGTTCTTTGTTCTCGATTCGTCTTTGTTGAGGCAGGAAATATCGGAATACGATTATATGGCGGTAAAAGAGATATTGAATAATGTAGCCGGTATAACACCCAAAAAGAACCGCGCAAATAAAAACAGGGATAATGATTTGTATACCTCACTCATACAATGTCATGATAAGTTTGCCTGTTTTGCTGGGGGCTTTCATATCTCCCATGCGAATAAAAATTCATTAGTCAATCAGTATCTGAGCAGCCATAACACGCCCGTAGTAGTCATAAACATGGTATGTGCTGATTCTAAAAAGCTGTTATTTAATCACACATTGGCATCGGCAATGAAGAATGAGCGCAATAAGCGCTATATTTTGGACAGTTGTATGAGTACTTCTGCCAGTATAAAGCTTACGCCCGTATCAGACCTTACAGGTTTTCCAGAGGATTATTACAGGCATGCATTATCATATTTTATGTTCTTTCCTGAAGCAATGCTCGATAAATATTGATTATATGATGAGATGTGAGGATGTAAATGGCACGTAAGAAGACAGGGCATTCCCTGTAAAATATTACCTTTATAGCTTGTAAATAACTACTGTAATGAAAGTGGAAAATTCTGCCGGTTTTGACACCGTCTGCATCAGGGGAGGGCATGAGAATGAGAGCAACAGAGCCCATCTCACCCCTATATATGCCTCCAGTACTTATGTGTTTGATACTGCAGAGCAGTCTATTTCTGTATTTAAGGGAGATGAAAAAGGTTATATATATGGTCGTTGGGGCAACCCCACCATTAATGAGGCCGAGGAGAAAATAGCCCTTCTGGAAGCATACCGCATTACAAATAGCAATGGTAACCCATTGAAATTGAAAGCAATACTGCATAGTTCTGGCATGTCTGCTATTACTACTATGCTGCTGGGCAATATTAAGTATGGACAAAAGCTTATAACTCATCAGTCGCTATACGGTGGCACACATGAGCTGATAGAGAAGATTTTACCAGGTTTAGGTATCCAGTCCGTAATAGTAGATTTTCATAATCTGGAGAAAGTAGAGGATGTACTCCGGGCCGATAATAATATCGGACTTATGTACATCGAGACTCCAGCCAATCCTACACTGCAGTGTATAGACCTGGAGGCATTATCTTCCCTGGGTAAGAGTTATGGCCTCACAGTATGTGTAGATAACACCTTTGCTACTCCTTATCTGCAGCAGCCATTCCGTTATGATGTGGATTTTGTGATGCACTCTACTACCAAGTTTCTGAATGGGCATGGAACTGCCATTGGTGGGGTGCTTATAGGTAAAGATATAGATAAGATGAGTGGACCTATTACCAAGACACACAGGCTGTTAGGTGGTAATAGTAACCCTTTTGATGCATTCCTTCTTACTAATGGATTACGTACACTGGGTGTACGTATGGACCGTCATTGCAGTAATGCAGCACAGGTGGCAGAGTTCCTCAGTCAGCACCCGGCAGTTGCTACGGTCAATTATCTGGGGCTTCCCAGCCACCCCGACCATAAAACTGCTATGCGGCAGATGAAGAACGGAGGGGCCATGATGAGCTTTGAGCTAAAGGAGGGTTTTGATGCCGGCGTAAAGTTTATCAATAAGCTCAATATGTGTACCAATGCGGTATCATTAGGTACATGTGATACGCTTGTTTCTCATGCTCCATCTTCCACCCACATGGGGGTAGACCGGCAGCAGCGGCTCATGTTTGGTATTACAGATGGTCTCATAAGGATGAGTGTAGGTATGGAGAATGTTGAGGACATTATCGGAGATTTGAATCAGGCATTGAAGTAATGTTTTGGTTTCTATAGATTTCATAAGTAATTGAAATTCAATTATTTGATTTATTTATTTTATTATTAAATTTTCCATTTTGAAAATAGATATACATACGCACATAATGCCGGAGAACATCCCCAACTGGTTTCAGAAATACGGCTATGGGGAGTTCATAAGGTTAGAGCATCACAAGCCATGCTGCGCACGCATGATAAAAGGTGATAAAGTATTTCGTGAGATAGAGCATAACTGCTGGGACCCGCATGTGCGCACCAAAGAGATGGATATGACTAAGGTAGATAAGCAGGTATTATCTACCATTCCTGTTTTATTCAACTACTTTGCCAAACCGGAGCATGCACTGGAAACATCCCGGTTTTTCAATGACCACATTGCACAGTGCTGCGACAATCATCCTGACCGTTTCATTGGTATAGGTACCGTACCCATGCAGGATGTGGATACTGCTATTACAGAGATGGAGCGCTGTATGAAGGAATTGAAGATGCCGGGGCTGGAAATAGGTTCTAACATCAATGGCCTCAACCTTAGCGATCCTTCATTCTTTCCATTCTGGGAGGCGGCAGAGGAGCTGGGCTGCAGCATATTTGTACACCCGTGGGAGATGATGGGAGAGAAAGATATGACCCGTTACTGGCTGCCCTGGTTGGTAGGTATGCCGGCAGAGACCAGTAGAGCTATCTGCTCCATGATATTCGGAGGGGTGTTTGAGAAGTTCCCTAAGCTTAAGGTTGCCTTTGCACATGGCGGCGGTAGCTTCCCGCTCACCATTGGTCGTATAGAGCATGGCTATAATGTACGCCCCGACCTCTGTGCTATAGACAACCCGGTTAATCCCCGCGACTACATAGGCCGCTTTTGGATAGATGCCCTGGTACATGACGCAAAAGCGCTCGATTTCATTATTGATGTCATGGGCCCCGATCAGATATGTATGGGTAGCGACTATCCTTTCCCCCTTGGTGAGCATCATCCCGGCAAGCTCATTGAGTCCATGCATTATTCTTCAGAATTGAAAGATAAGTTGTTGTATGAAAATGCTTTAGAATGGCTTAGTTGATATGCCGGACTCTAAATGTAATTCCTGAACAAGTAATTGTCGTAAAAAAGAAGCGTCCCGATTCATAGGTCGGGACGCATAATATATAGAATAATATCAATCTTGACTACTCAACCCAGTCACATATAAAAACATTGGTGTCACGTGTGCCACCATTGTTACGGTTAGAGCTGAAGATGAGCTTTTTACCATCGGGCGAGAACATAGGGAAGGCATCAAATCCGCCATCGTCAGAGATGCGCTCCAGTCCGGAGCCATCTATGTTTATCAGATACAGGTTGAAGGGGAAGCCACGCTCATGCTCATGGTTGGAGGCAAAAATGAGGCGTTTGCCATCAGGGGCAAATGCGGGGGCCCAGTTGGCTCTGCCCAGTTTGGTTACCTGACGGGCATTGCTGCCATCTGCATTAGCTACAAATACCTCCATATTGGTAGGCATTACCAGGCCCTGAGCCAGTAGGTCCTTGTATTCTTTTATCTGCTCATCTGTCTGGGGGCGCGATGCACGCCATGTTATCATCTTGCTGTCGGGCGAGAAGCACGCACCGCCATCATAGCCCAGGGTAGTGGTTATCTGGCGCACATTGGTGCCATCTATGTTCATAGTATAGAGGTCTATGTCGCCATTGCGCATACTGGTAAACACAATTTTCTTACCATCAGGCGATATGGTAGCTTCAGCATCATAGCCGGGACTGTTTGTTAATTGTCCGGTTATGTTTCCATCAAAGTCAGCTACATAAATATCATAGCTGTCGTATATGGGCCATACATACTTCTTTATCTTGCTGCGGTCCGGTACAGGAGGGCAGGTGTCTGCCGCCTTGTGAGTAGATGCATACAGTAAGTGCTTTTTATCTGGCATCAGAAAGGCACAGGTGGTGCGTCCTTTGCCGGTGCTTACCAGCTTATAGTTAAACTTCTTATTCTTTTTGGAGGGTAGGGTACCGTAGTATATCTGGTCGCATGGTACGCCATCGGCAGGTGCTGTACGCTGAAAGGTAACATGCTCATTATCATAACCAAAGTAGGCTTCGGCATTATCACCGCCAAAGGTGAGCTGCTGCATATTGCGAAAGTGCTTTTCGCCCGGGTTTATGAGTGGCTTCTCCTGCGCCTTGCCAGCCGTAGCTGCCAGCAATGATGCCGCAAGGAGAAAGTAAGTTGTATTATTAAATGTCATATTTTACAATTGTGGCGCAAATCTATACAAGCCACCGACATACGGCACTGATAGACCTCGCCTTTTTGTCAGCAGATTGTCAAAACAGTATTTCCCGATATGATAAGTATCAGTTGCAGAAAGCAGAAGTATAAGACAAAACCCAGCGAATAGCAGTAGGCACATCGCTGGGTTTCGGAAGTTATATCTGGTATAGTACTATTCGGCAGCGGGCTTTTTGAAAGCCTTCATCAGTGCCGCAATAATGAGACCTATGATAATGATACTGCTTGCCATGGCTACTTTCTGGCCCATATAGAAGCTTTCCGGATGGAAACGGAACGCTATCTTATGCTCACCGGCAGGTACCTTTATGCCACGTAGTACATAGTTTACACGCACTATGGGTGTTTCTTTACCATCTACAAATGCTTTCCACCCTTTGGTGTAATAAATGTCAGAGAATACTGCAAAGCCGTTCTGGCTATTAGCGCTGGCAAAAGAAAGCTCATCAAGACCATATTGGGTAAGCTTTACATTCGCCGCACTGTCTTTGCCAAAGGTATAGCTGCCCAGTTCATTCTTAAATGTAGTACGTACCACAGCCGTCTTTGCGGCTTTGAATGCACCGGGTATTTCAGTAGTATCGCCTATCTGTGGGGCAGTGAGGCTGTTCATTTCCTCGTCGGCAGTATTGGCCCACTTTATCTCATCTACAAACCATGCATTACCGCAGGCTGTAGGATTGGGGATGGGTTGTGGTGCCGAGCCTTTACGGCCTATGATGATATACTTGGTATTGAGCATGTTCAGCACCTCGCCATTGAATCCACGGCTCATGTGGCGGTCTATCAGGTCCTGGTATATCTCCATTTTGGCAGGGTGATAGCCTCCTACACATTTGTGGAAATAAGCCTGTACTGCATCATTATAGGTGTCACGGGTCAGGTCCAGTACACGGTAGTATGGGTCTGGGTCCTGCATTATGGCTTTGTCTGCATCGGTAGGCTCAAATATGGTTTCATACTCGGCAGCATCTACATAATTGTCTTTATTCAGATAGTTGAGCGAGGTGGGTATAAGGTCTATAACTACGAGTAGGCATATACCGCCTATGGTCATAGTGGCAGAAATACGGTCTTTGAGCCATGCCCAAAGCAGGCCGGCTGCCATAGCTATATATACAGCACTGGTAAGGCCGCTTTTCATAGCAAGAGCTGCGCGGTCATCTTTCAGCAGTTTCAGCATTTCCGGCTGCAGGCGGTCGTCACTACCACCAGTGAAGTCAAAGAACATACTGCCACCCAGGCCCAGCAGCAGACACAGGCCGCCTGTAATGCCTGCCGCCATTTGTACCTGTTTCCATAGTTTGGGGTCATTGCGACGCTCAGTTATCTCATGGAGACCCCATGCGCCCAGTAGCGGGAACAGGAACTGAGGTATGATAAGCGCCATAGATGGTGTACGGAACTTATTGAGGTAGGGCAGATGGTCGAACAGGAAATAGTTTATCCCTTCAAAGTTCTTACCCCACGACAGCATAATAAAGAAAGCGGATGCGGCAATAATCCACCATTTGTGCGGAGAACGTACAACAATTGTACCCAGTACAAACAGGAAACACACAATAGCACCAAAGTAAACAGGCCCGCTCAGGAATGGTTGTGGACCCCAGTACAAAGGCAGTTTATCGGCAGCGCCACCTATGGCCTCGGATGTTTTAGGCGCTTTATCGGCGCTTTCCCCACTGGCCCCGCCATATAGGTAGGGTATCATGAGGCAGAAGGTTTCACCTATGCCATTGCTCCAGCGGAATGCATATTCCTTATCCAGACCGCCATTTGTCTTCTGATCGTGTCCCGATAGCTCACTACCTCCGCCACGCATGGTTTCTTTGGCATATTCCTGTGTTGTAAGCAGGGATGGGGTGGTAGGCCCTACACCCACAGCTACCGCAGCTATTGCTATGCCCGATGATATGAGGAAGTTTTTTATGTTGCCTTCTTTTGCTGCCTTTACCAGCATTACAATGCCAAAGAAGCCAAACATAATGAGTGAGTAATATATAGCCTGGAAGTGATTATTAGAGAAAATAAGGGTGAAAGTGGCACTGAGCAAGGCTGCTCCGGTAAGCCATTTTTCACGATACACCAGTAGTAGCCCGGCCATTGCGGCGGGTAAATAGCCCATAGTGAGCATTTTGGTTTCATGTCCTACACTTATGATAATGCCATTATAGGTAGAGAACGCATACGCAATGGCACCTATAGCACCTATCCACTTATTTATCTTCAGTACCCGCATGAGCAGGAAAAAGCACAGCATGGGTATGAAGAAGAAATATGCAGGTTTGCCCACGGCCTGCAGCAATGCCTGCAGGTAGCCGGGATAGTTGGTATTGGTAGCGCCTACATAAGTAGTATAGGTAGGCATACCGCCAAACATACTATTAGACCATAATGCATCCTTGCCGGTTGTCTTATGGTACTCCATAGCCTCGTGCGACATAGCCTGCCATGATATGTTATCATGCTGGCTCAGTTTCATACCCTGTAGCTGAGGATAGCAGTATAGCAATGCAAGCAGGGCAAAGCCAGCTATAATAATGATGTCCTGTTTGTATTTATTGAAATCGAATGCCATAATCAAGGTGAAAACTCAAAAGTATAGACTAGTACCTTATTTTCCTAAGGTAATTTAACGCCTCATACAGATATCCTATTGCCCTTTAACAATATATATACAAGTAGTAATTGAGGGCAACGAGAAGGGATTATATTAAGGAAATAGAACCATCAATTTATATGGGCAGTACGCTGGCATAGTGTTGCCATAATGCAGGGGTAATCATATAACAATATGAAAAGCATGCAGTATAAATATCATCTGTTATCCGAAATTGCGATATATGCCTGCCATACGCGTTCCGCTACTTCCTCTATTGTACCGGAGCCGTTAACTGTTACTACCTTCTCCGTATCCTTCAGCTTTTCGATAGCTGTCAGGTAGTTGCTACGTACCTTTTGCAGTATTTCGGTGGTTTCATACAGCTCTGCCGACTCCCGGCCGGCAGCAATGCGCGTCATGCACTCATCTGTAGGCACATCTATAAATATAGTGAGGTGGGGGCGAAGGGTAGCTGCACACATACGGTTACAGTCTATTACCCAGTCCATATCAGTATATACACTATGATAGGCATATGAGGAGAAGTAATACCTGTCGCAGATTACAGAATAGCCTTCCTGCATTTTCTTTACCATACCATCTTCCTCCCGAAGCAGGTGGTCCAGCCTGTCGGCCAGAAACAGTGCTGCAATAGCTTTCTGGTCAGCTTTTATTTCACCTTTCAGTATGCTGCGCAGCAGCCTGCCTATGTGCCCACTGGTAGGTTCAAATGTTGTATGTACACTGTGGCCGGCATTGGTGAGTCGCTCGGCCAGTAAGCGGGCCTGGGTACTCTTGCCGCTACCGTCAGTGCCTTCTATTGCTATAAATAAGTTACTGCTCATGAGTGGAGTATGGCAGCAAAGTAATAAAACCTTTAAATGACTATAGGCATACAGGATGAAATTTCCTTTTTTGTGTTACTTTTGTAAGGTTATTCAACCAATTTATTAAATTAATATTATTATGGGAAGGGGCGATAGACGCACAAAAAAAGGAAAAATCGCGATTGGTAGCTTCGGCAAATCACGCACTGCACGTACAGGTAAAAGAGCTGCTGCAAAGGCTGCAAAAAAAGCTTAATTGCTTCTGTACATCTGAAGATATAAGGGCCGTACCTGCATAAGCGTACGGTCTTTTTCTATAGTCTTACTGCTCAACTCTTCTACATTATGGCTGTTTTTCACAATACCGATATTTCCGGTAAGCGTTTTCTTATTACTGGTGGTGCCGGCTTTATAGGTTCTCACATTGTGGAGTATCTGCTGCTGCATGGAGCGGCTAAGGTGCGGGTACTGGATAATTTCCTCACCGGCAACCGTACCAATGTAGACTTATTCTCGGGAAATGCGGCTTATGAGTTTATGGAGGGTGATATAAGGGATGTGACAGCTTGTGAGCGGGCATGTGCCGATATAGATTTTGTTTCGCATCAGGCGGCACTGGGTTCTGTACCACGCTCTGTAAAAGACCCCGTTACCAGTAATGATGTGAATGTGAGTGGCTTTGTGAATATGATTACGGCTGCAAAAAACAGTGGGGTGCAGACATTTGTTTATGCATCTTCCTCATCAGTATATGGAGATGAGCCCAATCTGCCGAAGGTAGAACAGCGCACAGGCAATCTGTTGTCGCCCTATGCGGTGACCAAGATGACCAATGAGCTCTATGCTAATGTATTTAAAAACCTTTACGGTATGAAGGTGGCGGGATTACGTTATTTCAACGTATTTGGTCCCCGTCAGGATCCTGATGGACCTTATGCTGCTGTAATACCACTGTTTGTGACCGGTATTCTTAACCGTACTCCTGTATATATAAACGGAGACGGGGAGCAGACCCGGGACTTTACTTATGTAGAAAATGCCGTACAGGCCAATATACGCGCTATGCTGGCTACTGATGAGGCTGCATTCGGGCAGGCATATAATGTAGCTACAGGTAATAACTTCACCGTTAACTTCCTTTACAAGGCTATAGAAGACATGTTGCAGATAGCGCATGCACCTACTTACAGGGAGCCAAGAGCCGGAGATATCAGAGACTCTCTCGCAGATATATCAAAGGCCTCAAAGTTACTGGGTTATGAGCCTACACAGCAGTTTCTGGATGGGTTGCGCCTTACGGTAGACTATTTCAGGGCATTTTATACAACATCTGAAGCTGGTTCATAAAAGGTATTTCATGCATTGGGTGCGGACTTTTTTCCGCCTATCTTTGTATGAAACACTTTTGATATGAAATCACTTTTCTCTGCATTGCTGGCAGGTACCCTTCTGTCGGCCTCATATGGTACATATGCACAGTCGGTAGCAAAGCTGTCTCCGATTACTAAAAAGTATCTGCATGAGATAGAACAATATGCCGGCAGGTTACAGCCCGGCTATGTATATAATGAAGACAATGCAGGGAATATATTCATCAGTGCTTTAATAAAGGTATCAGATGCTGCGCAGGCGCAGTCTGGCCTTAACGGAATAGGTGCACATGTAGGTACTAAAGCAGGCGCAGTGTGGACTGTAAAGCTACCGGTGCAGCAGGTAAGTGCATTTACGGCATTGCCCGGCATTAAATATATACAACTGGATGAGCCGGTATTCCCCCAATTGGATGTAGCCCGGAAAACAACCCGTGTAGACTCTGTACACGGTGGTTACGACCTGCCCATGCCATACAGTGGCAAAGATGTGGTGGTAGGTGTCATTGATTTTGGTTTTGACTATAATCATCCTACATTTTACGATACTACATATACTAATTACCGCATAAAGAAGGTATGGCAGATGAATGGTAGCGCCGCGCCACCTTCGGGCTATACCTATGGTAAAGAGATAGTAGGTGATGCCGCTATAAAAGCAGAAGGCACAGATGACCCGAAGCAGAATCACGGTACTTCTGTAGCCGGAATGGCTGCCGGGTCAGGGTATGGCAGTACGGCTACCAGTAGTTTACGGTTCAGGGGTATGGCGTATGAGTCTGATATGGTGATGGTATGCGTGCGCCGAGATTCTATAGGTGGGCAATGGATGCAGGGTGGCTTCTCTGATTTTCTGGATGGCGTTAATTATATATTTGACTATGCCACCTCGGTGAGTAAGCCCTGTGTGGTAAATATCAGCTGGGGTTCACAATCGGGCTCGCATGATGGCACTTCACTTTTTAATGAGGGTGTAGATGCACTTATGGGGCCAGGCAAGATTGTGGTAATGAGTGCAGGCAATGAGGGCGAGGAGAAGATACACCTTTCCAAAACGTTTACCACTACTGATACTGTAATACAATCCTTCCTTACGTTCAACCCATCGGTATATAAACGCACATGGGTAGATGTATGGGGTGAGCCCGGAAAAACCTTCTGCGCTAAGGCTACACTTTACACTGCCGGACTTACGGAAGGGCCTACAACCGGCTTTCATTGTATAGATGATGCTGTAACGGATATGTTCCTTATAGGCTCAAACGGTATAGATACCTGCTTTGTGCAGTTCATCACCTCGGCTGCTGAAGATAATGGCAAACCCCGCATTACCGTAAATATTTTTAATAAGACCACAGATACAGTGCTGGTAGCCGTAAAGGGTACCGATGGTAAAATAGATATGTGGGATGAGTACTACTATTATGGCTTCCCCTATAAGTTTCAGAGTGCTTTTGCCAATTATGGCACTATGTGGGCCAGTCAGGGAAATGTAACCAGTACGGTAAGTGATATGGGCAGCAGTATGTCTACACTACTGGTGGGGGCATATGCATCCAAGGTTGGCTTTACGGACATTAATGGTAATAACTGGAATTACTCCGGTTATGTACTTGCCAACAGGCTGGTGCCATTCTCCAGCCGCGGACCTATGATAGACGGTCGTATAAAGCCAGATATCGCTGCACCTGGTCTTACTATAGCTACTTCTATGAGCTCATACGATACCAGCCGCACTCCTACGGGAACTAACAGCAGCAGCGTTATTGCAAAGTATACAGATCCTGGTTCTGGCAAGGATTATTATTACTGTGAGTTTATCGGAACTTCTGCATCGGCGCCTGCGGCATCGGGTATAGTAGCACTGCTGCTACAGGCCAATCCTGCGCTTACACCTGCCAGCCTGAAGGATGCACTGTTTGAGACTGCTATTAAAGATTCTTACACCGGTGCTATACCTGCTGCAGGAAATAACAACTGGGGACATGGTAAGATAAATGCCTATGGTGCGCTGAAAAAGATACTTACCGATCTGGGAACATATACTTATACCGGTACCCGGCCCGATTGTGTTCTTTATCCCAATCCGGGCAATGGCAATTTCCTGCTCGATTATTCCGCACCTGCATCAGAGCAGGTTAGTATAGCTGTATATGACCTTGCGGGCCGTATGATATATCATCATTACCAGCAGGCAGTACAGGGCACAAACCGTTTCCGTATTCCTTTGGGTAATGCGGTGCCGGGAATGTATATTGTGAAATTGCGCACCGGCAATGGTGAGGCCGCAATACAGGCCATTGTGCGTTAGTGAAAATTTTTTTTCTGATTTTATTTTAATGCATCAGGCTGGTAACATGGTACATTTGTTGTGTCGTGTTATCTGTTAGGTGCGTAAAGTTGATTCCTGTAAACTGTATATGAAAATGGAACAAGATAATGATGTAGTACCTGTAGCTCATAGTCCTTTTGCACAGACTTACTTTCACGGTACAAAAGCAACGCTGAAAATAGGTAGCCTTATAGTACCCGGTACCAACTCTAATTATGGGCAAAGGAATAATGCAAAGTATGTATATCTCACCGCTACTATTGATGCTGCTATCTGGGGGGCAGAGCTGGCTCAGGGCGATGGGAAGGAGAGAATATATCTTGTAGAGCCCACCGGTGAGCTGGAGGATGATCCTAATGTAACAGATAAAAAGTTTCCCGGAAACCCGACAAAGTCATACCGATCAAAAGAGCCATTCAGGGTAGTGGGGGAGGTAACCATATGGCATGGGCACCCGGCAGATAAGGTGGTAGCGATGAAAGAAGCACTGGCCCGCCTGAAAGAGCAGGGGATAGAGGCCATAGAGGATTAGTAAATAACTGCGGCTATGTTTTTGATTAGCTCCTTCCTGTATATTTTAATATATTATCTGCACAATTTTTGCATGTTTGATTCATCTGTGCGTCATAGCCATTAAAAGTTGTTTAACTTAGCATTGATAATTGTAAAATGGAGGAGCGTGCAGGAAATACTATAGAAGGTAGTAAGGAAATATCCCCGACTTTATCGGCTGATAAGTATAAGGCCATGCTTGATGCTGTGGATGGTATAGTGTGGGAGGCTGATGCAGCAACTTTTGAATTTACTTTTGTTAGTGACAGTGTAGCGCGTATTCTGGGTTATACGCCTGAAGAGTGGCTTGGTTCCCCTCATTTCTGGACGGAGCATATACATCCCGATGACAGGGAATATGCAGTCAGGTATTGCCATTATGAAACACAACTTGCCCGTAACCATACGTTCGATTACCGGATGATAAAGGCAGATGGTAGCCTGGTATGGATTAAAGACGTTGTATCTGTAGTAATAGAGGAGGGTAGCCCGCGCTGGCTACGGGGTATAATGGTAGATGTTACAGAAACGCGGCTGCATACTGAACTGGACCGTCTGGAAAAGGAAGTGCTGGAGCTAAATGCACAAAAAGATAGCGATACAGAGACTGTACTGACTTTCTATGTACAGGGAATGGAAAAGCTGTTTCCGCACATGAAATGCTCTGTGATGCGTATTAGTGACGGCAGGGGGTATAGCTGGGTGTCACCGTCGCTGCCGGAAGCATATACTACAGCTATAAATGACCAGCCGGCAGGACCATATGCGGGCTCCTGCGGGGCAGCGGTTTATACCAAAAGCATGGTCATTGTGAATGATATAGAGCATGATGAGATATGGAAAGACTATAAGGATTTTGCGCTGTCACACGGGCTCAGGGCCTGCTGGTCGTATCCTATAATAGATAGTCAGGACAATGTAATAGCCACGTTTGGTATTTACTACACTACAGTAATGTCACCCGACATAAGCGAGATATCACTGATTACCAGAGCTGCGGCCATCCTGAAAATAATACTGGAGAACCGGCATTATGCGCAGATGGTACAGGAGGCAAATGCTCTAATAGCGCAGGGAGAGTCGCTTGCCAATCTTGGGACATGGCAGTGGGATATAGACATGAATAAGATAGTATGGTCTGATGTGCTGTATCATATATATGGTGTGCGTAAAGGAGAGTTTGTACCTACACTGGAAAGTCTTATAGGGCTTATTCACCCTGAAGATGTAGAGAAAGTGCGTCAGAATATTCAGCGTGTATTGGAGTCTGGGCAGAGTATGATTTCAGAAGACAGGATTATATGCCCCGATGGTGAGATACGGTACATGAAAACATGGACACAACTGATAACAGGTGAAAATGATAGGCCTGTAAAAATGATAGGTGCCTGCCTGGATATTACAAAGGCGAAAACTACTCAGGAAAAAATGGAGAAAATAGCCTGGATGCAGTCCCACGTCATCAGGGCTCCTTTGGCAAGACTACTGGGGCTGGTGTATCTGCTGCAGGAGGAAAAGGAGCTGTCAAAGGAGCATCAGGAACTGCTAAACGGTATAGTAAGTGCATCGCATGAACTGGATAATGTAATCAGGGATATTTCTGACAATTCACTATCGTACTGATTATTCAATATCACTTCCATTACCAGTAGCTTTTAAAGAAAAGGCCGGACGTAAGGTTTGTCTGTATTTGCTTCTAACTAAAATCGTAAAAAATACTGAGGTACAGGAGATTATATCATGGCGTGTTGTTTCTATCTTGTGTGCCATGAAAAATATACTTGTATTTCTTTTTTTGTTTGGGGGATGCTTTGCTACTTATGCTCAGAAAAAGCATGCTATTTATTTAGACGCCACAGTAAATGTTCCCGGATTTTCAGCAACATATGATGTAAAGTGGAAAAAACACTGGGATATAGGTGGCGGTGTGCGTGCTTATTTCAGTTTGGCATATCCTGAAGTATATTCTGCATGTAATGTAGATGTTCGCAGAAACTGGGAAAGAAAAAAGAGTGCAACATTTCTGTTTTTTGATTTAGGTCCCGCGATTTACCCTGTGACACGATGGGATGACACAAAATTATCACTCATGGGTTTGTTTCATTCTTGTGGGTTGGGGTATCAATATAAGGTCAATAAACGAGGTAATGGACCATATGCGTCTGTAGCAATAAACGGGTTTTATCGTAGAGCTCATACTCTTGATCCTATTTCTTCTAAACGTGAGAATTTTTATTTGATTGGTTCATGGTTTTTAGGCTTATCGGTAGGGTTTAAAATATGATGTCCGGGCTAACAGCCCGCGATTATCATTTGTTCTGTTGTTTCAGATAAATATCGCCCAGCATATTATCTACAAATATGGCTGGGACTGAGTAGTAGCCGGGAGTGATTATACAGTGAAAGATAGTGCCATCGGTGCAGGTAAATACAAGCCTGTCTCCATCATCAACATTGATGTGTTGTGTAGTTGTAGCCATAGAGTCCCGGCTCACATCATGCACATGTATGAAGTCGTAGCCCTGCTCTCTGTATTGTGTGGTATTTGCTACCTGCCATCGTCCTTTATATACTTTAGTAGTGGCGCCTTTGATGTGCTTTCCTGCATCTGGGTTGATATTGGCAATGCCATGTAGTGCTACGGGGTGGGGTGGAGCAGAAACATTGTGTACAAATCTGTCCGGTGCCCAGGTATATACCAGCTCGAAAGAGTCATTGCTTATGGTGAGCGTACTCATGATGCCTATACGTTCGTTGGCACCTGCCTCGTAGGTGCCGTTATATTGTGCCTGTGCGCAGGTGGTTGCACTGATGAATGTAGTAAGTATGGCAATGCATAAAGCAAGTGGTTTCATAACGTGTGTTTATAAATGAAGTTAGAGAATATTACGATACGGTACTAAGGGCATAGGGGGTGGCGGAAAATGATTAATTTTACCCGAAATATCTGCAGATGCCTCATTATTATTCGCTGGGGGAGATACCCCATAAACGTCATACACAGTTCAGAAAGCCGGATGGCGGACTTTATTCAGAGCAATTGTTCAGTACAGAGGGTTTTTCTTCCAACTCTTCACTGCTGTATCACCTGCATGCACCTACCAAAATATTAAAGGCAGAGGAGCCTGTAAATGTGGCTCCAGTGGCGGCATCGTCGAACATACTGAAGCACAGAAGCTTCAAGGGTTTTAATGTAAAGCCCGATGCAGACTATCTGAAAAGCCGTAAAACGGTGCTGTTTAATAATGATGTGATGCTGACGCTGGCAGCGCCTACTAAGGGGCTTACAGATAATGTGTTTTATAAGAATGCCGATACGGATGAAGTCCTGTTTATACATGAGGGCAAGGGTGTGCTGCATACACAGTATGGTCAGCTCCCATTTGGCTATGGCGATTATGTGGTAATACCCCGGGGTACTATTTATCAGATATCGTTTGAGGGGCCTGATAACCGTCTTTTTATTGTAGAGTCATTCAGTCCTATTACTTTCCCCAGGCGCTACCTGAGCAAATATGGTCAGCTGCTGGAACATGCACCTTTCTGCGAGCGCGATTTACGGAAACCTCAGGACCTGAAGACATATGATGTACAGGGCGAGTTTCTGATACAGGTAAAGAAGAAGGGTAATCTGTACCCTATATGGTATGGTCATCATCCGTTTGATGTGATAGGGTGGGATGGCTGTGAGTATCCATATATACTGAGCATACATGACTTTGAGCCTATTACGGGACGTGTACATCAGCCACCGCCGGTACACCAGACATTTGACGCGCACAACTTTGTGATTTGCTCGTTTGTACCGCGCCTGTTCGATTATCATCCGCTGGCTATACCTGCTCCTTATAACCATAGTAATATAGATAGCGATGAGGTGCTGTATTATGTGGATGGAGACTTTATGAGTCGCAAGCATGTGGAGCGCGGTATGATAACGCTGCATCCTGCCGGTATACCGCACGGGCCACACCCCGGTACTGTGGAGAAGAGTATAGGCGCAGCCGAAACAAAAGAGCTGGCAGTGATGGTGGATACCTTCCACCCGCTGATGCTTACTACCGATGCGCTGGGTATAGAGGATGATAGCTATATTACCAGCTGGATATAGGCAGGTAGATAGTCTTTAGTAGATGGTAGATAGTAGATGGTAAAACAGTTTTCAGTTGTATTTTATTCGTATTTATTTATTTCATAATAATGTTCAGTAACCATAACTTCAATGGTCAGCGGGCTTTGATACGCGTTGACTTCAATGTGCCGGTAAAGAATGGCACTATTACAGACGATACCCGCATCAGAGCGGCATTACCCACTATACGCAAGGTGCTGGCCGATGGTGGCAGCGTAGTGCTGATGAGTCACTGGGGCCGTCCGCTGAAGGATATAGAGAAGAAACCACACCTGACACTGGCAGATTTTTCTCTGCGTCCTGTGGTAGCGCATCTGTCGTCACTGCTGGGGGTAGAAGTGCAGTTCTCTGACGACTGTATCAGTGAGGATGCGGCTGCAAAGGCTGCTGCACTGCAGCCCGGTCAGGTGTTGCTGCTGGAAAACCTGCGCTATTACAAGCAGGAAGAAAAGGGTGATAAAGAGTTTGCAGAAAAGCTGTCGAAACTGGGTGATGTGTATGTAAATGACGCATTTGGTACGGCACACAGGGCGCATGCATCTACCGCTGTAATAGCTGACTACTTTGCTGCCGGTAAAAAAATGTTCGGTCTGCTGATGGAAGGCGAGGTGAAAGCTGCTGAGCAGGTGCTGAATAATAGTCAGAAGCCTTTTACTGCCATTATAGGCGGTGCAAAAGTGTCGGACAAGATACTGATAATAGAAAACCTGCTGGATAAGGCTACCGACATAATAATAGGTGGCGGTATGGCTTATACCTTCTTTAAGGCACAGGGTGGCCAGATAGGAAACTCCCTGTGTGAGGAGGACCGTCTGGATATGGCGCTGGACCTCCTGGCTAAGGCTAAGGAGAAAGGCGTATGCATACATCTGCCATCTGACAGCATACTGGCCGATAAATTTGCTGCAGATGCGGCTACTTCATCGGCAGTAAGTATGGAAATACCAGACGGCTGGATGGGACTGGATATAGGCAGCATGGCCATAGATCAGTTTGCCAATGTATTATCTCAGTCGCGTACTATACTATGGAACGGACCTATGGGGGTGTTTGAAATGGATAAGTTTCAGCACGGTACAAAGGCGGTAGCTGAGGCTGTGGCTGCTGCTACTGCCAATGGTGCTTTCACACTGGTAGGTGGCGGCGATAGTGTAGCTGCGGTGAATAAGTTTAAACTTGCTGATAAGGTAAGTTATGTATCTACCGGTGGTGGCGCTATGCTGGAGTTCTTTGAAGGAAAAGAACTGCCGGGTATAGCTGCAATAAAGAAATAAGGAGCCTCATACCTCCTCTCCCTGGGAGAGAGGGCCGGGGTCTCATAAAAGAGCCGGTTGTAACCGGCTCTTTTATGATGTATTTTATGTGGTATGTGTGGCATGTGTTGGAGTGTGAATGACACTGGCTTGGTTTCTTAGGTGAAACATTTAATATAATTTTTAATTGTAACCGTAGTGCTGCACAGGGTGACTATGGATGTAATAAGGTAGGATGATATATAATGTGATAGGTCTTATGTCCGGCAGTTCGCTGGACGGGCTGGATATAGCTTATGTGCGGCTGGAAGAGGTGCGGGGAAAATGGGAGTATGCAATAGAGCAGACGCGGTGCGTGCCATATCCGACGGAGTGGGTAACGCATCTGCGCCAGGCGGCACGGTTGCCGGTGGGGGACTTTCTGAAACTGCACACGGCATATGGCCGTTATACCGGGGAGACTGTAAAAACCTTCATGGATGACCATGACCTGGAGCATAAGGTACATTTTATAGCATCGCACGGGCATACGGTGTTTCATGAGCCGGGTAGCCGTACTACCTTTCAGCTTGGCGACGGTGCTACTATAGCATCTGTGACCGGGCTGCCGGTGATTTGCGACCTGAGAGCTATGGATGTGGCCCTGGGAGGGCAGGGGGCACCTATTGTGCCTATTGGTGACAGAATGCTGTTTAGTGGATATGATTATTTATTAAATATAGGGGGTATTGCTAATGTAACGGTGCAAGGACCGAATGGCTCCTATGCTTACGATATTTGTCCTGCCAACCAGGCATTGAATGCACTGGCGCACCGCCTGGGCAAAACGATGGATGAAGGTGGTGAAATGGCGGCTGCAGGGAATTACCTGCCCGATGTGGACGCTGCACTGAGAGGCGCAGAGTATTATCAGCGTACGCCACCCAAGTCGCTTAGTAACCAGGAGGCTGTGGCAATAGCTATACGTGCCATAGAAGACCAGCAGCACGATGTGAAGGACCTGCTACATACAATGACGGTGCATATAGCCGGACGGATAGCCGCAGCAATACATCAGACTCCTGTAACTAATCCTGCACCGCAAATGCTGATAACGGGTGGGGGAGCATTCAATACCTTCCTGACTGAAGAAATAAAAAAGCAACTTTCGGGTGCGGTGAGTGTAATAGTGCCTGACGATGAGGTAGTTATGTATAAAGAAGCGCTTGTAATGGCGCTTATAGGCGCCCTGAGGTGGCGGGAAGAGGTAAACGTGCTAAGTGGTGTAACCGGGGCTGAAAGAGACAGCAGCGGAGGGGCGATCTGGCTACCATAAGAATTTGTATATTTCCTATGTGTTTTACGTGAATGAAATGTTAAATTTTCTAAAAACGCATTATTGTAAAATTAATTTTTGCTGATTTTACTGCGTTTTCAGTCACTTTTTTGCGGTTGAGTACTATTTTGGAATATTTTTTGCTTTATTAATAGCCTTTCCTATCTTTGCATCCCTTTCGTAAGGAACCAGTACGTGCGCGAAACAACTTTTATTATTCTTTTTTGTTAATGCAGATAGCCTGTAGGGTGGGGTATGCCTGTCCTGCGGGAAATTTTTATTTGTAAAAATGGAGCAACAGATTACTATGGCTATACCTCAAAAAAAGACCGCATCCGGTAGGATAAACTTCGGTAAATTACATGACTCGGCGGCGACGCCAGACCTGCTTGCCATTCAGTTGCAGTCGTTCCAGGACTTTTTTCAGCTGGAGACTACACCTGACAAGCGCAACAATGAAGGTCTGTTCCGGGTGTTCAAGGAGAATTTTCCGATCACCGACACGCGTAACATCTTTGTACTTGAGTTCCTCGACTACTTCATTGACCCGCCCCGCTACACTATAGACGAGTGTATGGAGCGTGGTCTTACGTATTCTGTTCCTCTGAAGGCAAAGCTGAAGCTGAGCTGTAATGACGAAGAGCACGTAGATTTCGAGACTATTGTTCAGGATGTGTTTCTGGGCAATATCCCGTACATGACGCCTCGTGGTACATTCGTTATCAATGGTGCTGAGCGTGTGGTGGTATCACAGCTGCATCGTTCACCAGGTGTATTCTTTGGTCAGAGCGTTCACCCGAACGGTACCAAGATATACAGTGCCCGTGTGATTCCGTTCAAAGGAGCCTGGATGGAGTTTGCTACGGACATCAATAACGTAATGTATGCGTATATAGACCGTAAGAAGAAATTCCCGGTGACTACGCTGCTGCGTGCCATAGGTTATGAAACAGATAAGGATATCCTTGATTTGTTTGGCATGGCTGAGGAAGTGACCGTAGACAGAAAATCTCTGGAAGGTCACATAGGTCGCAGACTGGCTGCACGTGTACTGCGTAGCTGGACAGAAGACTTCGTAGATGAGGACACCGGCGAGGTGGTAACCATTGAGCGTAATGAAGTGGTACTTGACCGCGACAGCGTTCTTGACGAGTCGAATGCAGAGCTGATTCAGGACATGGGTATAGCTACCGTATTCCTGCAGCGTGAAGAGGTAAGCGGCGACTTCTCTATAATATATAATACACTTAATAAGGATACTTCAAACTCAGAGCTGGAAGCGGTACAGCATATCTACCGTCAGCTCCGTGGTTCAGACGCTCCCGATGATGAAACCGCACGTGGCATCATTGAGAAACTGTTCTTCAGTGATAAGCGTTATGACCTGGGTGAAGTAGGCCGTTATAAGATAAACCGTAAACTGGGTCTGGATATCAACCTCAATACCAAGGTACTGAGCAAGGAAGATATCATATCCATCATTAAGTATCTGGTACGCCTCACCAATGGTAAGGCTGAGATAGATGACATTGACCACCTGAGCAATCGTCGTGTACGTACTGTAGGTGAGCAGCTGTTTGCCCAGTTTGGTGTAGGTCTGGCCCGTATGGCCCGTACTATACGTGAGCGTATGAACGTACGTGACAATGAGGTGTTTACTCCGATAGACCTTATCAATGCACGTACACTGTCTTCAGTAATTAACTCATTCTTTGGTACATCGCAGCTGTCTCAGTTCCTGGATCAGACCAACCCGCTGTCTGAGATTACGCACAAGCGTCGTATCTCGGCCCTCGGCCCTGGTGGTCTGAGCCGTGAGCGTGCAGGCTTTGAGGTACGTGACGTACACTATAGCCACTATGGCCGTCTTTGTACTATTGAAACACCGGAAGGACCAAACATTGGTCTGATATCTACACTGTGTGTACATGCTCAGATTAATGATATGGGCTTCATCGAAACTCCATACCGCAAGGTAAAAGAGGGTAAGGTGGACCTGAACAACTTCAGATTCCTGAGTGCAGAAGAGGAAGATCTGGCTAAGATTGCCCAGGCAAACGTGCCAATGGACGATAGCGGAAACTTCCTTGAAGACAAGATTAAATCGCGTCAGACGGGTGACTTCCCGATTCTGGACCCTGTAGAAGTGGAGTACATGGACGTGGCGCCTAACCAGATTGTGGGATTGAGTGCATCACTCATCCCGTTCCTGGAGCATGATGACGCCAACCGTGCACTGATGGGATCAAACATGCAGCGCCAGGCGGTGCCACTTATCGTACCACAGGTGCCGATAGTGGGAACTGGTCTGGAAGCCCGTGCAGCCCGTGATGCACGTATTCAGATACACGCTGAAGGGCATGGTATAATAGAATATGTAGATGCAAATCACATCCATGTACGTTATGATCGCGGTGATAAAGAGCGTTTGGTATCGTTTGACGACGATCTGAAAGTATATTCACTGACTAAGTATAAGAAGACCAACCAGAGTACCAGTATGACACTGCGCCCATGTGTGCGTAAGGGGCAGAAAGTACAGCCGGGCGACTTCCTGACTGAGGGCTATGCTACTCAGGATGGTGAGCTGGCACTGGGCCGTAACCTGAAAGTGGCGTTCATGCCATGGAAAGGGTACAACTTTGAGGATGCCATCGTGATAAACGAGAAGGTGGTACGTGAAGACTGGTTCACATCGGTACACATTGATGAGTATGAACTGGAAGTACGTGACACCAAGCTGGGTGAGGAAGAGCTGACACCAGACATTCCTAACGTATCGGAAGAGGCTACCAAAGATCTTGACGAAAATGGTATCATCCGTATAGGTGCTCACGTAGGTGAGGGCGACATACTTATAGGTAAGATAACTCCTAAGGGTGAAACTGACCCGACACCGGAAGAAAAGCTGCTGCGTGCCATCTTTGGTGACAAGGCTGGTGATGCAAAAGATGCTTCCCTGAAGGCGCCGAGCGGTACTGAAGGTATCGTAGTATCCAAGCAGCTGTTCCAGCGTGCTAAAAAGGACAAGAACTCTAAGGTGCGTGAAAAAGCGCAGCTGGAAAAGATAGAAAAAGTACATGAGCAGAATCTGGAAGATCTGAGGTCGCTGCTGTTTGATAAACTGCAGATACTCCTGAAAGACAAGAACTCTGCAGGTGTTACCAACACTTATGGTGAGACTGTACTGAGCAAGGGTGGTAAGTTCAACTCCAAGACTCTGGGTTCTATAGATTACCAGAATGTAAACCCACTGGGCTGGACTGGTGAAGAAGAAACAGATGAGCTGATAAACCAGCTCCTGCATAACTACAACATCAGGTTCAATGAAGAGCTGGGTCGTTACAAGCGTGAGAAGTTTAACCTGAGCATAGGTGATGAGCTGCCTGCCGGTGTTCTGAAACTAGCAAAAGTATATCTGGCAAGCAAGCGTAAGCTGAAAGTTGGTGATAAGATGGCGGGCCGTCACGGTAACAAGGGTATCGTAGCCAGGATAGTACGTCAGGAGGATATGCCATTCCTTGAGGATGGAACTCCGGTGGATGTGGTACTGAACCCGCTGGGTGTACCTTCCCGTATGAACCTGGGGCAGATATATGAAACTGTACTGGGATGGGCTGGTGAGAAGCTGGGCGTTAAGTTTGCCACACCAATCTTTGACGGTGCTACTGTAGATGAAATTGGTGGTCTTATAGACAAGGCTGGCCTGCCGGAGTTTGGCCATACATATCTGTATGATGGTGAAACAGGAGAGCGTTTCCACCAGAAAGCAACAGTGGGTATCATCTATATGATCAAACTGCATCACATGGTTGACGATAAGATGCACGCCCGTTCTATAGGTCCATACAGTCTTATTACACAGCAGCCGCTGGGTGGTAAAGCACAGTTCGGTGGTCAGCGTTTTGGTGAAATGGAGGTGTGGGCACTGGAAGCATATGGTGCTGCCAATATCCTTCAGGAGCTGCTTACGCTGAAGTCGGATGATATCATGGGTCGTGCGAAGACGTATGAAGCTATCGTGAAAGGTGACAACATTCCACGCGCGGGCATACCGGAATCGTTCAATGTACTTGTGAACGAACTGCGTGGTCTGGGTCTGGAACTGAAATTTGAGTAGAGTGCAACAGTAGATGGTAGGTAGTAGATGGTAAATAGTCAGGTTGTATGAACAACTTCAGGGAATTAAAAGTTTGGCAAAAAGCAATAAATCTTGTTGTCAGGGTATATGAAGTGACCAGAAAATTCCCGGAAGATGAAAGATTCAACTTAGTTAGCCAGATGCAAAGAGCTGCGACATCAATTCCCAGCAATATTGCAGAAGGTGCAGGTAGAAATTCAAACAATTCATTCAAACAGTTTCTGACGATATCCATCGGATCGGCACACGAACTTGAAACACAAATTATTATTAGTAAACAATTAGGTTACATAAATGAAGATACGAGCAGAGATATAATACTGGAATTGAATAGCATTCAGAAAATGTTGTACGCATTGCACAACTCCATATAATATTCTGCAACTATCTACCAATGACTAACTACTAATTACTGAAAGAAATGGCTATAAAGAAAGATAACCGCCCAAAGGCAGGATTTGGAAGAATCACAATCAGCCTTGCATCACCAGATGCTATCCTTGACCGCTCGTATGGTGAGGTGCTGAAGCCGGAAACTATCAACTATCGTACCTACAAGCCTGAGCGCGACGGCCTGTTTTGCGAAAAGATCTTCGGCCCTGTAAAAGACTATGAATGCTACTGTGGTAAGTACAAGCGTATCCGTTATAAGGGTATTGTGTGTGACCGCTGCGGTGTGGAAGTTACAGAAAAGAAGGTTCGTCGTGAGCGCCTTGGTCACATAAAACTGGTAGTACCTATAGTACACATCTGGTACTTTAAGAGTCTGCCTAATAAGATTGGTTATCTGCTGGGTGTAAGCTCCAAGAAGATGGAGAGCATCGTGTACTATGAGCGTTATGTAGTGGTACAGGCAGGTGAAGCGGAAGAAATGATTCGCCAGAAGCTGAACCTGAAAGACTCAGAAAAGACTGACCAGCAGTTGCTGACAGAAGACGAGTATCTGGAGTTGCTGGATGCATTGCCGAAGGAAAATCAGTATCTGCCAGATGAAGATCCTAACAAGTTTATAGCTAAAATGGGTGCTGAAGCAGTACATATGCTGCTGGGGCGTATAGATCTTGACAGGCTATCATACGACCTGCGTAATGCTGCCGCTAATGAAACTTCTCAGCAGCGTAAGCAGGAAGCCCTTAAGCGCCTGAGCGTAGTAGAGGCTTTCCGTGATGCCAATACACGTGTGGAAAACCGTCTGGAGTGGATGGTAATGCAGTATATTCCGGTTATTCCACCGGAACTGCGTCCTCTTGTACCACTGGATGGTGGCCGTTTTGCGTCGTCAGACCTTAACGACCTTTACCGTCGTGTAATTATCCGTAACAATCGTCTGAAACGCCTTATAGAAATCAAGGCACCTGAAGTGATCCTGCGTAATGAAAAACGTATGCTTCAGGAAGCTGTCGATTCACTGTTTGATAACAGCCGTAAATCGAATGCTGTGAAAGCTGAAGGTGGCCGCGCACTGAAATCGCTCTCTGATGTACTGAAAGGTAAGCAGGGCCGTTTCCGTCAGAACCTCCTCGGTAAACGTGTTGACTACTCTGGTCGTTCGGTAATCGTGGTAGGTCCTGAAATGAAACTGCATGAGTGCGGTCTTCCAAAGGACATGGCTGCGGAGCTGTTCAAACCGTTCATTATCCGTAAGCTGATAGAGAGGGGTATTGTAAAAACAGTAAAGAGCGCTAAAAAGCTGGTAGAACGCAAAGAAGCAGTAGTATGGGATATCCTGGAAAATGTACTGAAGGGTCACCCGATACTGCTAAACCGAGCTCCAACGCTGCACCGTTTGTCTATTCAGGCATTCCAGCCACGCCTCATAGAAGGTAAGGCCATACAGCTGCACCCGCTGGTGTGTTCGGCGTTCAACGCCGACTTTGATGGTGACCAGATGGCGGTACACGTACCACTAAGCAATGCTGCCATACTGGAAGCACAGCTGCTGATGCTGGCATCACATAACATTCTTAACCCGCAGAATGGTACTCCTATCACCCTGCCTTCTCAGGACATGGTATTGGGTCTGTATTATATATCCAAGGGTAAGAAATCAACTGATACTGAAAAAGTAAAAGGTGAAAACATGGCATTCTACAGTACTGAAGAAGTGCTGATAGCTTATAATGAAGGCCGTGCCGACCTGCACGCTCACATAAAAGTACGTGCCAGTGTACGTGAGTCGGAAGGCGTAACTACAACTAAGCTTATAGAAACTACTGTAGGCCGTGTAATATTCAACCAGTTTGTACCAAAAGAAAATGGTTTCGTAAACGCACTACTTACTAAAAAGTCGCTGCGTGAAATCATTGGGCAGATACTGAAAAATACTAACATACCTAAGACGGTACAGTTCCTTGATGATATCAAAACACTCGGTTTCCGTACGGCCTTCCGTGGTGGTCTGTCGTTCAACATTAAGGACCTTACTGTTCCTGATGTGAAAGAGCAGCTGATATCTGCAGCGCAGGGTGAGGTAGATGAAGTATGGGACAACTATAACATGGGGCTTATCACCAATAACGAACGTTATAACCAGATTATCGATATCTGGTCGCGTGTGGATACCCGTGTAACAGAAACACTTATCCGCGAGATGGCAGCTGATAAGCAGGGCTTCAACTCTGTGTACATGATGCTTGATTCCGGTGCGCGTGGTTCTAAACAGCAGGTTAAACAGCTGGCTGGTTTGAGGGGACTGATGGCGAAACCTCGTCGTAGTGGTTCTACTGGTTCAGAAATCATTGAGAATCCAATCCTTTCAAACTTCAAGGTGGGTCTGAACGTACTTGAGTACTTCATCTCTACGCACGGTGCCCGTAAGGGTCTGGCGGATACCGCCCTTAAAACAGCGGATGCGGGTTATCTGACCCGTCGTCTGGTGGACGTAGCACAGGATGTGGTTATTACCAATGAAGACTGTGGTACCCTGCGTGGTATTGCAACATCTGCATTGAAAGATAATGAGGAAATCGTAGAGCCACTGTATGATCGTATACTGGGCCGTACATCACTTCATGATGTATATGACCCGCTTACTGACAAGCAACTCGTATCGGCAGGTGAGGAAATCACAGAAGATATTGCGAAGGCAATAGACGAAAGTCCGATAGATGCTGTAGAAATACGTTCTGTACTTACCTGCGAAAGCCGCAAAGGTGTATGTGCAAAATGTTATGGTAAGAACCTTGCTACCGGTTACATGACGCAGAAAGGTGATGCAGTAGGTATCATCGCTGCCCAGTCGATAGGTGAGCCTGGTACACAGCTTACACTGCGTACCTTCCACGTGGGTGGTGTGGCTGGTTCTTCTGCTATTGAATCTCAGCTGGCTGCACGCTTTGACGGAACTATACAGTTTGACGGTCTGCGTACTACCAAGTATAAAGATGTTGAAGGTGAAGAGCAGGTTGTGGTAATAGGCCGTACCGGTGAGGTGCGTATAGTGGACGTAGCAAACGACCGCCTGATGATTACCAACAATATACCTTATGGTTCTATACTTAAAGTTTCCAATGGTAAAAAGGTGGCTAAGGGCGATGTGATATGCACATGGGATCCGTTTAACGCCGTTATCATTTCTGAAATACACGGTAAGATATCATTTGACAACATCATAGAAGGCGTTACTTACCGCGAAGAAGCTGATGAGCAGACAGGTCACCGCGAGCGTGTGGTAATTGAGACCAAGGATAAAACCAAGATACCAGCGATAGTGGTGGAAGGTAAGGAGCAGAAGTCTTATAACCTGCCGGTAGGTTCTCATATCATCGTAGAGCCGGGCCAGGAAGTACATAATGGTCAGGTACTGGTGAAGATACCACGTGTGATGGGTCGTAGCCGGGACATCACCGGTGGTCTGCCACGTGTAACGGAGCTGTTTGAAGCACGTAACCCAAGCAATCCGGCTGTAGTAGCTGAGATAGATGGTGTGGTAGCCTTTGGTAATGTGAAACGTGGTAACAGGGAGATAATCGTGGAAAGCCGCGAAGGTCTCGTTAAAAAATATCTGGTACCTCTTACACGTCATATCATGGTTCAGGATGGTGACTTTGTGAAAGCAGGAACTGCACTTTCTGATGGTGCTATTACTCCAAGTGATATCCTGTCTATCAAAGGACCGTTTGCTGTACAGGAGTATCTGGTAAATGAAATTCAGGAAGTATATCGTCTCCAGGGTGTGAAGATTAATGATAAGCACATAGAGGTGATCGTACGTCAGATGATGCGTAAAGTAAACATTGTTGATCCGGGAGATACCAAGTTCCTTGAAGAAGATACTGTAGATAAGTTTGACTTCATGGATGAGAATGACTGGATATTTGATAAGAAAGTTGTTATCGATGCCGGCGATTCAGAACTGCTGCATCCTGGTCAGATAGTAACTATCCGTGAGCTGCGTGAAGAGAACAGCGCTCTGCGTCGTGCCGACAAGAAGCTTGTGGAATACCGCGAAGCAAATCCGGCTACATCATCGCCTATGCTGCTTGGTATCACCAAAGCATCACTGGGTACACAGAGCTGGATATCAGCTGCATCGTTCCAGGAAACTACCAAGGTTCTGTCTCAGGCAGCTATCAATGGTAAGCAGGATGGTCTTGCAGGTCTGAAAGAGAACGTTATTACAGGTAACCTCATCCCTGCAGGTACTGGTATGCGTGAATTTGATGATCTGGTTGTAGGGTCGAAAGAAGAGTTTGAGCTGTTGCTTGCCAACCGTGATGTGCTTCAGTTCGACGAAGACGAATAATATATTTTGCTGCAAAGCAAATCAGTTTTGTCAGGAGGCGGTCTTTATGACCGCCTCTTTTTTATATCAGTAGTAATTATGACTGCTGTCATATTGATAATTCGCTGAACCTGTTTATTTTGTGATACATTTCAGGTAAGTGCCCGGAAAACTATATAAAATACTATTTGTCTTAATCGTACTCTCTTTTCAGTATGGGACTGCACAGCAGTGGAAATTCAGGAAAGAGAAAAATGGCATCAGGGTTTATACTGCACTTCAGGACAGCTCAGCGGTAAGATCAGTAAAAGCAGTGGCAAGGGTGCATTGTAACCGGCACCAGATAGTGGCTCTGCTGCTGGATATACCACGGCAGCCAGACTGGATATATAATACAAAACAGGCCCGTATAGTAGAGCAGATAGCAGCGAACGAAATAATATTTTATTCGCTGGTTTCCCTTCCCTGGCCAGTGGCCAGCCGTGACTATGTAAGCCATTTTACCATCACAAGGAAGAATGATATAACTATTCTGGACTCACATGTGGTGCCGGAAACACTGCCACATGTGCCGGGTGTAATAAGAGTGGAAAAGTCGCACGCACATTGGGAGATACGGGATATATCAGATGATGAGGTAGAAATCACTTATGTGCTCCGTTTTGACCCCGGGGGCGAAGTGCCACCATGGCTTACCAACATATTTGTAACTACCGGACCGCTGTCCACATTCAGTAATCTGAAGGAGATGGTAAAGAAGCCGGAATACCGTAATGCGCATTTTGCCTTTCTTGAATAAGCGGCAGAATTATGGCTTTTCCTGTACGAAGCCGTATAGTTTCAGTTTTTTCTTTATCCCAGCTCTGTTTACGCCATTGCTTTATTCAGCGCCTCGTCACAGTGAATACCACACGCATTGTAATTGTAGAAAGCGCCGGTATTGCTATCTTTATAATATTCCAACAGGAAACACCAAAACTCCCTCTTCATAGTTGGTTATGAGTTTTCTTCTCCTTTATTCATTTCTTCTATGAATGAAAGAATAGCTTTACGTCCCAGTGTTTTTACAGAACTGGTCATAAAAGACTGAGGAATAAACTCCCATTCTTTTTTCATTGTATCTATAAACAGACGGGCATTGCGGGCGGCATCACGCTGCGTACTTTTATCGGCTTTGGTGAATACAACATTAAAAGGCACCTGCCATTCGCCCAGCTTGCGCAGAAATTCAAGATCTATGGGCTGGGGGGCGTGTCGGCTGTCAATAAGTACAAATACAGTGACCAGATTGGGGCGCTGCTGCAGATAATCTGCTATCATTTTCTCCCATACCGCCCTTGTACTTTGTGATACTTTAGCAAAACCGTAGCCGGGCAAATCGACAATGTAGAATTCATTGTTAATGAGAAAGTGGTTAATGAGCTGTGTCTTGCCCGGTGTGTTGGAGGTCTTTGCCAGTGACTTCTGACCGGTAAGCATATTTATAAGAGAGGATTTACCCACATTAGAGCGGCCAATAAAGGCATACTCCGGAATAGTGGGTTCAGGACAATTCTCAACTTTGGGACTACTGATGAGGTACTTTGCAGACCGGATTTCCATGCCCAAAATTAACCAGAGTGGGTGGATTTTGTATCGTAAATTGTATTTAAGGCTGTTTTTGTTTGAATTAATAAAATATTTATGCTCATACGTACTAACAGACAGACAATAGTGTGCGCCTTATATACGTAACCAACACCATAAAATTGTATTTTTAGGGTATAGTGGTTGGAAATCAGTGATTTTGATGAGATATTTTTTCATTTTTTTACTCTCCTTGTTGACAGGCTATGAGGCAAGCTGCCAGATTACAGGCACTGCAATGGTATGTATGGGGAGTACTACAACACTGGCATGTGCATCTCCTGCCGGAGGTACCTGGAGCAGTAGTGATACAGCAATAGCCATTATAGATGCCGGAGGGGTAGTGTCCGGTCATACAGTCGGCACAGCTATCATTACTTATCAGCTTTTACCCACAACTTATACAAGGGTAGTTACAGTCAATCCTGTCCCTGCAGTATCAGTATCATCATCATCGGTATGTATTGCCAGTCAGGTAACTGCTACGGCTATTCCTTTGGGAGGTATCTGGGCCAGTGGTGAGGCTGCAGTAGCTACAGTTGATATTTCTACCGGAATCGTGACAGGTGCCGGCACCGGAGCCACAGATGTTGTTTATACACTGCCCACCGGTTGTACAGCAGGTGTTACCATATCTGTAAATCCGTTACCGGAGACTATTGCCGGACCACTATCAACCTGCGAGGGTACGGTGGTAACACTCACAAATACCAGCGGTCCGGGTACATGGAGCAGTAGCAATCCGGCTGTAGCAGCGGCGAGCGCTACTACAGGTGCAATAAGTGGCATTGCTGCTGGTACAGCTGTCATAAGCTATCAGCTGGCATCAACCGGATGTATGCGTACGGTGAACTTTTCTGTAAATGGTATACCTACATCGTTTTCCGGCGCTGCATCCATATGCAGCGGCTCGTTTGTGTCGCTTTCATCGGCACCGGCAGGGGGGGCATGGACATCGTCAATGCCAGCTGTAGTGCAGGTACATTCTGTAACAGGTGTAGCTACGGGACTTGCAGCGGGTACTGCCAATATTACTTATACAGCTTCAGGCACAGGCTGCCGGAGAGTGCGTACGCAAACGGTAACACCCGTTCCTGCTGCTATTTCAGGCAGTGTATCGGTATGTCCCGGCACTATGGCAACACTGACCAATAGTGTGGCCGGTGGGGTATGGATAAGCTCGGCAACAACTATAGCTACAGTAAGCGCTACTCCAGGCACATCTACAACTGTACATGGGGTAGCCGCAGGAACTGCTATTATTACTTATATGACCGGTGCCGACTGTTATGTAACAACTATAGCTACTGTGAACTCAATGCCGGCGCCGGGAGTAATATCGGGTCCGGTTACGGTATGCCCTTCCTCATCTATAACTCTTACAACAACCGGCAGCGGTGGTACATGGTCATCCTCGGTGCCTGCCAATGCGAGCGTATCTGCTACAGGAGTTGTAACCGGTGGCTCTGTAGGGACTTCTGTTATATCTTATGTTGTTGCTAATATGTGTGGTGCGGCAGCAGCTATACATACGGTAAATACCAGTGTACCGCCTGCTGCTATAACCGGGCCGGCCAGTCTGTGTGCAGGAACCACAGCAACACTTGTCAATGCTGTGCCGGGTGGGGTATGGAGCACATCTGCGCCATCGGTGGCAACGATAGTTATAGGTTCTGGTCTGATGACAGGTATATCCGGCGGTACTGCAACTGTTACCTACTCTCTGGCACCTGCCTGCGAGGCTACAACTGTGGTTACTGTCAGTCCTGCTCCGTCACCTATATCGGGAGCAGATAATGTATGCGTAGGTTCTGTGATAACTATGACAGATACGGCTAGTGGTGGTGTGTGGAGTAGCAGTGCGCCTGCTGTAGCTACAATAGGAGTAATGGGTATTACTACCGGTGTGGTAAGCGGACTTAGTGCCGGAACATCCATAATATCATATACACTGGGTAGCTGTGCTACCATGAAATTTATTACTGTAAATGCTGTGCCTGGACTGGCAGCTACGGCTATACCGGATGCCTGTGGTGGTGGATATACCCTGATAGCTACCGGTGCAGATACCTATTCATGGGCACCTGGAGCGGGATTGTCCTGTATAGGTTGCTCATCGGCTACGCTGACACCTACCGCTACAGTGACCTATACAGTGACCGGCACTAATACTGCAGGCTGTAACAGCTCATCAACAGTGACCGTTAATGGTGACAGAATATATGGTCATATCCACTTTGACTATGGCATACCTGCTGCGCCCGATGTGAAGGTATGGCTGGTACAGTTCAATCCTACGGATAGCTCTATAGTGGCCACAGACTCAACTGTTACCTGCATGGACGGTGCTATGCCATATTATGAATTCAGCAGCAAGCCTTCTGGCAGCTATCTGGTTAAGGCAAGGCTCATAAGCAGTGTAGCTGGTACTACAGACTATATGCCTACTTATGGCGACTCTGCACTTTACTGGTATGATGCCGTAGCTCTGGCTCATAGCGGTGCGTCTGATATGCGGGATGTGTATCTGAGATATGGTACCGTACCGGCAGGTTCCGGATTTATAGGCGGTTATGTATATTCCGGTGCGGGTAAAGGTACATCCGGTGAGATACCAGAGGCTGGAATGCTGGTTTATCTGAAGGACGCAGCTACTGGTACTGTACTCACCTATACCTATACCGATGCGGCAGGACACTACATGTTTAATGGCATTGCTACGGGCAACTACATTATATATCCCGAGGAAATGCATTACTATACTACGCCATCGGATGTGATATCACTTACGGCAGCTACAATGTCTGCCACATCTGTAAGCTTTAAAAAGCATACAGGAATGCATACTATATACCCGTATACTGTAACAGAGATAGCGGGAACTGAAACGGCAGGAAGTAATATAAGGTTGTATCCTAACCCCGCAAATGATATAGTGACCATAAGCTGCGGCAATATGCAGGCAGATGCAGGTGTTACTATTACAGATGTAGCAGGACGTGTATTATATTCCGGTACTGTAGCCGCCGCAGCCAATGCGGTACTACCAGTAGATGTATCTGCTTTCATGCCGGGTATGTATCTGGTAGCGGTACGTGGTGTTGAAACAACTGTCAGTCTCAGACTTTTTGTTTCCCGCATGTGATACGATAATAGTTCAGATATAAGGTTGTATGCTTAATATCCGTGTGCTTCAACATGGAAACACTACCTTTGCATACTTTTTATGGCTGTTTTCACAGATATAAATCATCTGAGGCAGTTCCGGAATGCCGTACTCACTATCGGCACCTTTGATGGGGTACATACCGGACACCGTGCAATACTGAATGAAGTAGTGCAACATGCAGGACGTGTAGAAGGGGAGAGCGTGCTGCTGACCTTTGAGCCCCATCCACGAAAGGTATTGTTTCCTGAGCAGCCACTGGGTATTCTTACCCCGCTGAATAAGAAGCTGAGCCTTGTGGCAGATACAGGCATTAATCACGTAGTTGTAGTGCCATTCACCCCGGATTTTGCCAACCTGTCTGCCGACGAATATGTTAGGAAGTTTCTGGTAGATACATTTCATCCACATAGTATAGTAATAGGGTATGACCATCATTTCGGTCATGACCGTACCGGAAATATTGACCTGCTGCGCAGGCTGGCCCCGGAGTATGGGTATGAAGTGCTGGAGATACCTGCTCAGCTGATAGCTGACGCTGCCGTGAGCTCTACCCGTATACGCAAAGCGATTAATGCAGGTAATGTAACAGAGGCTATGGCCATGCTGGGGAGAATATATACCGTGAGTGGGAAAGTGGTACACGGTAATCGTTTGGGGCGTACTATAGGTTATCCTACGGCCAACATGGCAATAGATGAAACCGACCAGATAATGCCAGGTGTAGGCATATATGCGGTACAGGTGCTGCACAGCGGCGTCTCATATGAGGGAATGATGAGTATAGGTTATAACCCCACCGTAACAGACAGCCGGGATATAAAAGCAGAGGTACACATCTTTGACTTTGATGCAGAGATATATGGGGATGAACTGGAGATAGGCTTCATAGCACGCCTTAGAGATGAGCAAAAGTTCTCCTCACTGGAGCAACTCACCGAACAGCTACATGCCGATAAAGTAGCCGCACTACAGGTACTGAAATACTAATTGACCATAGCCCAGCTAAACCCGAAACGCATCATGGTATTGGGCATTGCATATACAGGGATAGATGTGATGTCGCCATTGGTACGGTTGAGTACCGGAGTGCCTGTATATATGATAGCATTGGTAGCAAACAGCTGTTGCAGGTTGTCTCCCATAATAAATGCACGGAATCGCTTAATGCGGAAATTAAAGAATACTGCCAGCTCAGGCATGTTGGAAACCGTGTCGTAGTTCTGATAGAAGAAGCGATTGAACTGAGCATTGTAGCCCGCAGGCATGTAGGCATTATTATACCTTACCTGGACACCTGTAGCAATTTTTATAGCATTCCTGAAAAGACTTTTTTCAAAGCTGAGCTGATGGCGTCCCATAAAGCCAGGTACATTGACAGGCGTATTATCGTCTTTTGTCTGAAATACCAGTTCATTATCAAGAAAGAAACTTCCTACTCTGAATACTTTACGTATCCATGCCTGCGGCAGCGTAAAAGCAGCACTATACTGAGCGGGTAACTCAGTCTCAGCCATATAGATGAAGTTGCTGATAATGTATGCTTTAATACCCCCCGCCATACGCAGCTTACGGAGGTCTACAGAGGCATAGGCAGATGTAATACTTTCGGGGGAGAACTGAAATTGCCTGTATGCGTATACATTCTGATAGTCGGTATAGCTATAAGGGCCACTACCCAGTTGTTGTCCGGCACCTGCTACAAAACTACCGGCATCGGTGCCCAGCTTTTTACCTATAATAGCGTTCAATGCAAAATTGCCGGCATAGGGTCCTGTAGCAAACAACTTGCCTGAAGCCCCGTATTCCCATGCTCCTTTAGTTGCAGCTTCTTTACGTATCTGCCCTTCTATATACGTGCTGGCATTGCTACGCCTGTCGTATCCTATGCGATAGTATGGACTATCTACGATAAGTTTTGCTACAGGGTCTGAAATGAACTGGTCATACCTGATACCGGCACCTGCACTGAATGCGAGCTGATTACCAACTTTCCCGGCAAAGCCATTGAAAATAACTTTATTGTCGGCATAGACCCAGTTCTGCATGGTATAAACCGAGTCGGCACCAGCCGAATAATATCCTGTGCCCTTATTGGGGAAGGTACGCTGAAATAATGTGATATAGCGCATAGAGTCGGGCGCAAGGTCTTTATAGCTATGCTTTTCAGAGCCCAGAGTGGCTACATGGGTAATGCTGAAACGTGGTGTGAGTGTGTAAGTATATGCCGCAGTATCGTTCTCGTCATAAATAGTATCTGTACGGCCCCAGGTATAGCTGTGCTGTAGCCTTACTGCTACATCTCTTAGCGTATTAGAGACCGTGGATCGGGTACTGCTGTATGCAGTATTCTGATAAGCTGTACCAAGTATACGACGGTTGTTATAGCCAGGAGAGTCCAGCAATGAACGGTCCAGGACTCCTCCGTTTTCATCATGCTGCTCTTTATTATACACCAGGGCACCGTAAACAGTATAATGCTTATTCAGGCTTCTGTAGTTACTGGTAAGTGCAAAGTTGTCATGATTATTGCGCTGAATCTGGTAATATCCCGGGGAGGATATCTTACGGTAGTCGGCAGCTATATTCCAGTTGGGTTTTATGTTCTGGGTATGGAATATAGATGCAATATTTTCCTGCCTTCCTGCTGCCTGATAGCTGAAAACAGAGTAGGGGCGGGTAGTGTTGTAATACTTTACACTATCGGCATTGTGCCGGTACACGTCAAATATATGGTAGCCAAGCGTAGGGCCAACCCGGTTTTCGGGCGTGAATAGCAGATTCAGTGCAGGGCTTCCGGGATTTCCCTGGTCTCTGTACCATGGTTGTACAAACAAACGTCTGTGAAATGCATGAATAGCGGTGTCCATTCCATGCCGTTGTGTACTGTTGAGCCGCTCATAGGTAACGTTGGCTTCTTGGTTCCTCCATTTGCCGTCGTTGGTTTTATCATTGCTCGTATCCCTTTGTGGCGTCATGGGTAGGGTAGCTGGCTGCGCAGCCAGCTGCATAGCGCACAAGAGCATAAATGCCAGCAGTACATTTCGCAACAGAAATAGCGGAAGGTTCTTCAAAAATGAAAAATATGATTAACGGCCCGCAAAATTAACAACAGCGCGCCTAAATACATTGTATTCCTGCATATTTAACTATTTATCTTGCGCCATGCGGCTGTGGTGCCTATATTGCATGATATTGCCATCATGTTCCGTTACCTGTGTTTCATAACAGTGGGTATTATGGCTGCGGTCAATGCATATGCGCAGCCTGATCTTCCGAATATTGCCTGTGTACGAACAGACTCAGGTGTGGTCTTGTCGTGGAAATGTCAGTATGATGGGGTGTCGTCAGTAGTGGTGCGTCGTAGTGCTGATAGTATGCATCATTATGATAGCATTGGAACTGTGGCCGATGTGCGACGAGGCGCACAACAATATACAGATATCATACCTCCCGAAGGCAGGTGTTTCTATAAGGTGACTGTTGTGTTTGCATCAGGACTGCGCTGGACAAGTAATCATTGCAGCACTGGTGATACTACGGATGCTGCTGCGCGAATATCGCGTTATGTACATACCAATGCGTTTACAGGACATGTGGATGTACTGATGCCCCCTGATGATGGAAAGCATCTGTATTCATTGCATTTTTTTGATGCGGAAGGTCAGCTTGTACTGGAGGTGCCGGTATTAAGAGTCAGTACAACAATTATAGACAGAAGAAACTTTCCTCACAAAGGCGTTTTCCGCTTTCAGTTGTATCGGGATGGTGAGGTTTATGAAGCGGGGAATGTAAGGGTAAACAGGTAGTTAGTTGCCGGATGCTGCATCATCAAACTCCTGCTCTTCCTGGAGCATATTGTCCCATTCGGGACCTAGTTTCAGCGAATTGCCACAGTATAGCTTCATCATCTGAACCAGTTTTTCCGCATCCCAGGAATATACACCCGGGGCAAAATAAACAGGACCTAAAGGTGTGTCAAAATACAGATTCCCTTCATGGTGCAGGCTTTGTATAAGGTGCTCCTGTGTATCAAAGCCAAAGTAATCAAAGCTGTTACCTTTGAGCGGGTGGTCTGTTTTACGGCCTTTGCCCTGATAATGCAGCGGACCCAGTTGTTTCCAATCGAACCGGCTGGCATGGCGGGACAGCAGTGTATTTCGGATAATGGTAATCTGAGCGGCATCCAGTAGCAATTGTTCTTTAAAGAAGATGCGCGCCAGAAAACGGTAAGCTGCTATTATATACAATATGGCAGCACCAACTGCTGCAATCCAGTTAATGAAATGGTGTGCAAAAGGTACAGACTGAATAAGGAAAATGGTAGCCATACTGAGTGTCAGTATCAGCTCGGCAATATACAGGGCGCGTATGCGGTTACTCACTTTGTTTCCCAGTGTTATCAGCAATGTTCTATCGCCCCAGTGATATGTAATGTTGCGTTTTTTCACTGATTGCCGGGTATTTCTGCCGGAGCTTCCATAATTACCTCTGCCCCAAAGACGTTTTCAAACTGCTCTATGAGCGCTTCTTTTACCTCTGCTTCATCTACTTCACGGCCCAGCTCTTTCTGCATAGAGGTGACACTTTTGTCAGTGATACCACAGGGTACTATATAATCAAAGTATTTAAGGTCTGTATTTACATTAAGTGCGAAGCCATGCATGGTAACCCAGCGGCTGCAGCGAACACCCATAGCACATATCTTGCGTGCACGACCCGGGACATCAGCATCCAGCCATACACCGGTAGAGCCGGGTAATCTTCCTGCCTCTATACCGTACTGAGCCAGCATGCGTATCATTACCTCTTCCAGATTGCGCATATACTTACCCAGGTCTGTTTCAAAATGCTCAAGGTCCAGAATGGGGTAGCCTACTATTTGTCCAGGACCATGATAGGTGATATCACCACCGCGGTTTGTTTTGTAAAATGCTACGTTCAGCTCTTTTAGCCGGGAGTCATTTACCAGTAGATTTTCCATATGCCCGCTTTTACCCAATGTATATACATGAGGGTGCGCGCAGAACAGCAGATGGTGGCGGGTATCAGCATGTTCACCTCGCTCAATGCCAGATGCATTATACCATGCAGCCTTTATGTCAAGGTTGGCTTTAAGCAATGTTTCCTGATATTTCCAGGCTGCTTCGTAACCAATAATACCCAAATCTTCAAATAGCACTGTATTCATAAAAGGAACATGCAATTTACGAAATTCTCCCCTTGAAATGTTAAGTTATAGTTATGTGTGATGTGAGCAGATAATGTAATGACAGTAGTATGACTCCCCGGACAGAACATGTAAAAGCATACAGCAGACATATTCCTGATAGCTGTTAATATCCGTTCATTTCGCTAATTTTATACCCATGAATCTGAAAGGTCTCTGCTTAGCACTCGTGTTGTGTCCTGGATTAGTACAACCGTCATTTGCTATGAGAAAGAAAAAGAAAATGACACTTGAACTGATTACTGCTTACTCACGGAATATACCGGAATCTGAGCAGAGTAATCCCAGGATGCAGGGTACATTTGTTGTGGCACGATGGAATGCAACTACTTATCCTGAAACTGTTTTCTGGCGAGGTGATGGAGGATGGTTTACCTGCAACATTGAGAAAGCGCATAAGGCAGCAGGTGTTACCGGAGGCTATTCGTCTGTGTCAATAATACCTGATCAGATACATCCGGGCGATACGCTAAGATTAATACCATTGGTAGGCGGTCGTTTCCCCATTCCTGCCGAGATACCGGAAAGTGCAAAAAATACCGTTTTTTATAAGGTGAGTGGTAACCCTATGTGGTTGTCAATGCCGGTAAATAAGATTGAAGTTAAGTAGTACTTAATCGTTCATCAGTTCTTTTGCATTAGCTATAGCCAGCTCTGATGGTTGTTCGCCTCCTATCATTCTGGCTATGGCATGTATGCGCTCATCTGGCAGCAGGAGCTTCACTTTTGTAGATATCCTGCCATCTCCCTTGCCGGCATCTTTATATACATAAAAGTGGCTTTTGCCACGGGCCGCTACCTGTGGCTGATGCGTAATGCATATAACCTGATGGTGACCCGAAAGTGAACGAAGCAGGAATCCTACCTGACGGGCAGCTTCACCTGATATGCCTGTATCCACTTCATCAAATACCAGTGTTGGTATATGCAGTGCCTTTGCGACCAGTGATTTTATACAAAGTAGTATGCGGCTCATTTCCCCTCCCGATGCTGCTTTATGCAATGGCTGCGCAGAGCCGCTCTTATTAGCATCTATAAGAAACGCAATATTGTCGGTGCCATAAGGGCCGGGGTGAGTATTTGTTATAGCAACAGAGAGTCTTGCATTGGGCATACCTACCAATCCCAGCAAGCGGGTTGCTTCCTGCTCAAAACCAGGAATAACTTTATGTCGGGCAGATGAGAGGCGGCTGGCAGCTTTTGTAACATCATTATATAGTTTATCCAGTCTTTGTTCAAGAGATGCAATTTCTGCTTCAAGATCTTTACTGCTGTTCATGGACTGTTCCAGATCTTCCTGTAGCTGCAGTAGCCCGGCAGTATCTGTAACGGCATGTTTTTTCAGCAGTTTATTGCCAAGGTCAGCCCGCTGCTGTAACTGCGCCATCAATTCATCGTCAATGGTTACTTTGTCCTGTAGCACTTCTACTTCACCGGCTATATCTTTCAGCTCTGCCCATGCTGATTGCAACCGTTCCAGTACTTCCGCCGAAGAAGGAAATACATCAGAGATATGCTGTAACTGCTGAATGAGTCTGCGTAGCTCATTCACCATAGGTTGCTCGCCTTCAGATAGTCCAATACTAAGTGCCTGCAGTGTAGCACGTATTTTTTCTGCATGGGCCATTTCTTTAAGCTGTTGCTCTGCCTGCTCTATTTCATTGTGGCTGAACGCGGCTTGTGTGAGCTCATCAAGCAGGTACTGCCTGTAGTCTGCGGCCTGCTGCTGCCGGGCATATTCTTCTTTTTTTGTGAGTAGTAACCGCTCTGTATCTCTCCATTTATTGTATAGCGTTTTGTAACCGGCCGCATCTGTTGTAGTATCTGCTATTGCATCTATCGTATTTATCTGAAAAGCGTCTTCTTCCAGTGCCAGATGACCAAACTGTTGCTGAAGGTCTACCAGCATAGAGGTAAGTTTGTTCAGCGTTTGCAGTGTTACCGGGGTATCATTAATAAAAGCCCGCGATTTGCCACTTACGGCAATCTCTCTTCTTACAATACACTGAGGCTCATCGTCCAGTCCTTCCGTAACAACAGCACTACGAAAAGCAGCATTGCCTGATACATCAAAGTACCCTTCAATAACTGTCTTTTCGTCTTTGTTAATTATGGCAGAAGTATCGGCACGGTCGCCAAGAATAAGTGATAACGCACCAAGTATAATACTCTTTCCGGCACCGGTTTCACCGGTTACAGTAGTGAGTTCATCACATGGGTTGAGTACAAGATTGTCAATAATAGCAAAGTTCCTGATAACCAGCTTCTGCAACATAGCCCCAAAATTAGGAACAAAGACAAAACAGTTCTGTTACTTCTGGTAAACTATTACTGAATATGGAATACTACTTTTGCAGCATGAAGTGTTACTTAAGAAAAAAGATAGGTGAACGCATAGCGCTGGGACATCCATGGATATTTGCGAATGAACTGGGCGATTCAGATGGTACTGCTGAACCGGGAGATATAGTAGAGGTGTATACCTATAATGGTTCATTTGTAGGGAAGGGGTATTATAATCCTGCATCGCAGATACGCATAAGGCTGCTTACCAGAAACAAGAGTGAAGAAATAAACGAACAGTTTTTTTATGACCGTATAAAAGCTGCATGGGAATACCGCAGGCAGATAGGGTATGTTGAAAACTGTCGTCTGATATTTGGTGAAGCAGACCATTTGCCTGCCCTTATCATTGACAAGTTCAACGATTACTTTGTAATACAGACACTGGCATTAGGTATAGACAGGTGGAAGAGTGCTATAGTAGATGCACTGAAGAAAATATTTAATCCTAAGGGTATTTACGAACGTAATGATGTGCCTGTGCGCTCGCTGGAGGGGTTGCCCCAGCAACAAGGCTTTCTTTCAGAGCCTTTTGATACAAACATCATTCTGAATGAAAATGGCCTTAAGTTTCATGTAGATATAGAAAACGGACAGAAAACAGGCTACTTTCTGGACCAGCAGGATAATCGCCGTGCAGTGAAGCATATAGTAAAAGATGCCGATGTGCTGGAAGCATTCTGTTATACAGGCACCTTCTCCATGCATGCTGCGCACTATGGTGCAAAGAGTGTGCTGGGGCTGGATATCTCTGAAACGGCAGTCAGTACAGCCAGGAGGAATGCCGAGCTCAATGGATTTACCGACAAATGCAAATTTGAAGCAGTAAATGCATTTGATGTGCTGAAACAGTGGGTAAAGGATGGCCGCAGATATGATGTGGTGATGCTGGACCCTCCTGCATTTACCAAGAGCAGGGAAAATATACAGAAGGCAATAACAGGATATAAGGAGATAAACCTCAGAGGTATGAAGCTGGTGAAGCCGGGTGGCTTTCTGGTAACTGCATCCTGTACTAACCTTGTACCACCGGAAATGTTTCTGCAGATAATAGGCATGGCGGCAAAGGATGCACGGAGAGAGCTGCGTCAGGTGACCTGGCAGACACAATCGTCAGACCACCCGATAATGTGGAACATCCCTTCTACCCAATATCTGAAATTTCTGATAGTGCAGGTGTTGTAAGGAGATAGTTCTGATGAGCAATAAAACTGAGAGAGCCTAACCATATGGTCAGGCTCTCTCAGTTTTATTGAGTGGTTGTTATGTTACTGGCTTACTACAAAATGGAAGATATTGCTTTCGCTGGCAGCATTGACACGCAGTATATATGTACCCGGAGCGAAAGTAGATGCCGGTACTATATGTGCATTTACTGCACCGTTTATTACTGCTACATTCTGTGTGTGCACTGTCTGTCCCAGAACATTGATTACTTCAACTTTTACTGATTTGTTTTCTATACCCACAGTACCGGTGAGTGAGAAGGTACCATTGTTAGGGTTAGGGAACAGAGACATATTATTGTTCTGGTCTACCTGAGTCACATTCAGGTAGTCGCCATAGATGACGATACTGTTACTTGTACCTATAGAGCCGGTTTCGCATGGAGGTGTACCATTTACCATACAGAATACGGAGTCATTGTCATAAATGGCACGTGCATATGTAGCGCTTGTAGCACCTGGTATAGCATCACCATCCACATACCACTGGTAAGTGTGCGAGCCACCTGAAGTACTTACCTCTGCAAAGAAAGTAACTACCTGACCGAGGAATGTAATAGTTGTAGCTGATGTAGTTGATATAGTAACTACCGGAGCTACATTCGGATATACATTGATAGGTATGTTGGCATATGCAGGTGCCGGCCATGAGCATACATCAGGGCTGTACATCATATAAACACTGATCACATCGCCATGTATGGGGGTGTAGGTGAATACGCTGTCTCCTGAGAACACAGTAACACCAAAGCGCTGCCATTCAAATGCAGGTGTAATACCACCGTTAATAGTGTGAGCTGTGAAGGTAACCGGTGTACCTGCACACAAAGTATCAATGTTTGGTGTGCGGGTAATAGATACAGATGCCGGAAGCGGTGTTCTGATAAGAATTGGCCTGGTGCGTGCACAGCCAGATACAGCAGCATATGTAATTGTTGCTATACCGTAGCTCACACCTGTTACCTCACCTGTAGATGCTACTACTGAAGCTATGGCACTATTGCTGCTGCTCCATATACCGCCGGTAGAAGGAGTTGACATCATAGTGGTAATACCCATACAGATACTGTCAACACCGGTAATTGGTGCAGGCAGTGTATCTACAATGATTGGGGCATTTACAAAGCATGCATTGGGCATTGTGTATGTAGCCACATACGTGCCACCCACAGTAAGACCGGTAATAGTGCTCTGAGCTATACCTCCTGAAACAGTAGTAGGGGATATGCTTGCACCCGGACCGCTAAGTGTGAAAATACCACCGGCACTGCTATCTGTGATTGTGGTCATAGATGAGCCGTCACAAATAGTGATACCGCCTGTTATGGGTTTCGGTGTCTGGTTCACAGTAACATTGTATGTAACTGCAGGACAACTTGCCGTAAAGTACCCAATAGTAACCGTACCACTGTTTACCCCATATACAACTCCTGTGGATGATACGGAACCAACAGCAGGATTACTGCTTGTCCAGGTACCACCGGGAGTACCATTTCCTAAAGCAAGGGAATTCCCGGTACACATTACCGTAGTCGGACCACTAATAGCAGTAGGCGCTGTACTTACGGTGTATACTTTTGTTACATAACAGCTAAAGCCGGTAGTGTATGTTATAGTGGCTGTTCCTGATGCACCATTTGCTGTGGCATTACCTGTAGTCGGGTTAACCGAAATGACGCCCGGTGTAGAACTTCCCCATGTACCACCTGTAGTGCCATTGGAAAGTGTAACTGTCTGTCCCTGACATATAAGTGCCGGGATAGGGCCTGTAATGGTGTCTGGCAGTGCTGATATGTTAATGGTATATGTACGTGCGCAACCCGTAGAGGCGAAAACATAGCTGATTACTGCTGTGCCGGGATTGACACCTGTTACAAGGCCGGTAGAGGAACCGACTGTAGCAATTGTAGCACTACCACTTACCCATGTGCCTCCTACTGATGGAGTAGTGAGGGTAGTAGTATCTCCTTCGCATACGTATGCATTACCTGTAATAGGAGCAGGTGCGGGGTACACTGTAACAATAGTTGTAGAAGGTGTACAGCCTGCTATAGTATATGATATAACAGCAGTACCGGCTATGCCCGTAGATACAACTCCGGTGCCTGGGTCTACAACTGCTATTGCTGTAGAGCCACTTGTCCAGACTCCTCCGGTTGACGTTGTGGAAAGGGTAATGTTATCACCCGAGCACACAGCCGCCGCACCTGTGATGGGGGCTGGAGGTGTAGATACTGTGACTACGGTATTGGCAGTACAGCCTGCTGCAGTTGTATAACCAATAGTAGTGGTGCCGGATGTAAGGGCACTCAGAATACCACTGGTAGATATTGTTCCTACAGCCGGGTTGCTGCTGGTCCATGTACCACCTGCAATAGATGTACCATAAGGATTGCTGGAACCAATACATACAGTAGTAGGACCTGTAATGGCAGGTGTTGGATTTATCGTAAGTGTGATATTATATGTACGGGAACAGGTAGTACTGTTATTACGTACGGTCAGCGTTCCTGCGTACGGACCCGGTGTAGCTCCTGCTGGTACAAATACGTTAAGTGGAGATGCCGGGAATGATGCAAATACCGGAACATCAGACGGACCTCCTGTAGGAGACCATGTTAATGTATACTCATTAGGTGCACCGGTTGTGCCTGTATATGCATACGGTACATTGATGCCTGAAGTAGATGAGCATGCAAACTGGGATGTAGTAAGACCGTTTATAAAAACTGTATTTACGGTATATGTATTAGGCGTTGTAGGTGGTGTAGTAACCGTATTTACACCTGTAGCAACAAGACCGGGAAAAGGGTTGCTGAAAGCACCTATAGGAGCTGTACTTGTTTGGGCAATTACATAGTAGGAAATAACATCTCCACCAGTTACACCACCCATTGTAGCAGGATTGATAGTAAATGTCCAGATACTGTTATTGGCTGTACCGCTTACAAACGTACCCGGAGCACTGAACCATGCACCGGCTCCCTTACGGAAATAAATGCGTGGCATGTTTGGCCCGGTTGTATTAATACCCAGAGAAGATTCAATCGTTACCGGATTGAGTGTAATGACACCATCACTACAGGTATTGGCAAGAGCTGTATAAGTAATCTTGTTATACATTTCATGCGCGCCTACTGTAGGCGTTGTTGTTACACGGTTGTTATTATCTATATCTGTAGTAATAGATGGGCTAGCGATAGGAATACCTATGTTTAATGCCTCATTTGCAGGTGCAACCTGGAGATGTAAATCTGTTGGTGATACATATGTGGGCGCTGCATTAATAGAGTTAACGTTACCACCGAAGCCTGCCTGAATCTGAGCTAAGGTTGTACGCGCTGCACCACCAATAAAGCCCAGATTTCCTGAAGTAGCAACATAGTCATTGTAGTCAATAGCTGAGAACATTGCTGCAGTACCGGTACTCAGAATTCCATAGCGGGTATTTATCGTTTGGTTATTACCAAAAATATTGTTTCTCAGGTTAACGCCAGCGTTTGTAATACCACCTAACCCAAGAAATGGATCAAAACAGATGGCACTGTTTACAGCACCTGCAGGTGAGTTGGTAGTGATCTGAACTGTATTGTGATAGATATTGAAACCATTACCTAAATCCAGGTACATTCCATGTGCATTCTGCCATGCTGTACCGGCAGCTGCTCCAAAACAGTTAAGAACAAAGTTGTTATAAACATTAATGTTTGATGATGTGGTATTTACATCAAAGTACATGCCGTATGTGCCATTGGCAACGGTATTATTGATGTTGCTGATTTTATTATCCGTTATAGTGGTATTGTCTGCTTCAAAAGAAAGGACAATACCAGATACTGGAGAGCCACCATTGATAGAAACGTTGTTAATATTATTCTTTGTAATAACAGTACCATTGCCATTATTTACATGAATACCTGCAAATCCGGTACCGGAAATATCGTTGCCCCGGATTGTCCAGTTAGCATCCTGTCCGGCTGGCCCATATGCATAAAAACCAAGCTGGGCATTGGTCATCTGGTTATTCTCAATGGTATTGTTAGAGTTGGGTGCCTCTCCAATTGCGAAAATGGTAGTACCACTGCCTGATGTGATAGCCATACCGCTAACATTATTGGCACAGGATAGAATACAGTTCTTTACTGTATTGTTTGAAGTGCCGAGAACGGCCGATGGACTACCGAACCGTATAGCTGCTACCGCACCTCCTGCCAGCGTATTACGTATTGTGAGGTCGCGGGTTGTGCCACCTACAGTGTTGGAACCATCGATGGTAACGTTTGTAGCACCTCGCAGGTATACAATGCCGTTGTTATTAAAATTCCCTGAAATTACCGGGGATGCGCCTATGGCTGGTTTTACCAATACTGATGTATAACCGGGTACAGGTGGGGCATTAAGCTGTGCTGCCGCTGTTTCTGTTGTATTGGCGGTAATAGATACGGTAACAGCACCCTGGTGTGTGCCGGCATTGATGGCATTGAATGCGAGCCTCAATTGGGTGTATACTGTAGGTCCGGTAACACCAGCCGTTGCCGTAACAGTAACCTGCGCGTGCGATTGCAACGCAGATGATAGGATAGCACCCATGACAAGTGCCTTTATGGATTTACCAACGGAGCTGATTAAATTTCTTCCCATAGTTAGCTAGTATAATTATTCGAATTATGTTCTTATCGGTTAGTATATATTAAAGAGTAGTCTCAAAAATAACATTTTTTTTAGCTTATACAACGCAATGACAAACAAAAATGGATTTACCGGAATGTTGTATTTGATTTTTTTAATATTGCTATTTATGGCTATGCAAATCAATAAAAATCATGTTATTTTAAATATTAATTTGTTTTTGTTCAAAATGAACAGTTATAACATATATAGGCGGCGATAATTGCAGAAACGTTAGTAATAATTTCATGTTTTTACGTGAGAGGTACTTTTATATGGTTATAAGTTAAAAAGAATGGGGTGATTGACACGTTTTTACCGATTAATGATAGGTGTGTGTACTTTTGGTATGCAAATACAGATATGGAACCTCAGTGTAGTTATCATTATATGTCATATGCCGAAACCGGCTATTTTTCACAGCTAATAGCTGATTATGAGTCTGGTAGTGAGCATTTACGTGACTTTTATGTGTACACGCCTGACGATAAAGGTATTGCCGATGCAGTGACAAAGCGCAGCCACTATCATATAAACCGGAAATTGCTGGTGGAAACACTTTTACGCCAGTACGAAGGATTGGAAACAGATGAGCTGGTAAAAGCAAACATTGCTTCACTTGCCGATGAGCACACATTTACGGTGACTACTGCACATCAACCTAATCTATTGACGGGTTATTTATATTTTGTATATAAAATTATTCATGCTATAAAGCTGGCAGAGCAGTTAAACGACAAATACATTGACCGAAAGTTTGTCCCTGTTTATTACATGGGTAGTGAGGACAATGATCTTGCCGAGTTGGGGACATTTCGCTTTAGAGGAGAAAAATATGTGTGGGATGGGGCAGGACAGCAGGGGGCAGTAGGGCGGATGAGTACCACTGGTTTGCAACCGCTACTCGCAAGGTTACTGCATGACTTCGGTCCTCCGGGTATAGATTGCGATAATCTTACTGATGTAATAAAAGAAGCATATGGTAAGAAACGAACCATAGGTGAGGCTACCCGTTATCTGGTTAATGAATTGTTCGGCAGGTATGGTCTCGTAGTGATAGATCCGGACGACAGAGAGCTGAAGAGAACATTTATTCCGGTGATGGAGGACGATCTGATGAAGGGTAGTGCAGCACCTATTGTATCAGAACAAACCGTGAAACTGACTGAGCGCTACAATGCACAGGCATATCCACGGCCTATAAACCTTTTTTATCTGCACGACCAGTTACGGGAGCGAATAGAAAAGCAGGGTGAGCATTGGATAGTAATAAATACAGATATTTCTTTTTCGCAGGATGAGTTGATAAAGGAATTGTATCAGTTTCCTGAGCGATTTAGCCCTAATGTAGTATTGAGGGGGCTGTATCAGAGCACTATTTTACCAGATGTGGCATTTATTGGCGGAGGGGCAGAAGTGGCATACTGGTTTCAGTTGAAAACCCTTTTTGAATATTATCATGTGCCATATCCGGTAATATTACAGCGGCAGTCAGTATTATGGATTAGGGAGCGCGAACATCGGCTCAGGGAGCAGTGTGCCTTGTCAGTGCAGGAGATATTTACAGAAACCGCAGCATTGGAAAAAAGACTAGTGACCGGAGCCGCCGGAGCTACTATTGATACAAGTGCAGAGAAAACTGCAATAGAAGCGATAATGCAACAGTTGCGTACCCGTGCTATAGCTGTAGACAAAACACTTGCTGCGGCTACAGATGCGGTTATAGCCAGAATGGAGCGGCAACTGGCCAATCTGGATAAGAAAATGCTACGCGCAGAAAAGAAAAAGCATGATGTGGCTCTGGCCCGCATATACAGATTGCGGGAAAAACTGTTTCCAAATGATAGTTTACAGGAGCGCATAGAGAATTTTGCAGAATATTACCTTGAGAACGGGCCCGCTTTTTTCGATATAATAAAGAATGGCATACAGCCATTGGGAGGGCCATTCCTGATAATAGAAAAGTAACCGGGTTACAGGAAAATATTTTTTTGTGTTTTCTGTAACTTTTTTCCGGGAGTTGCGATATAGTATTGAATGGACGCCAGAGAATATAATACGTGTGTACATCAGCTATCAGATGCTTTGTTCCGGTTTGCATGGAAATGTACCGGTCAGCAGAGTGATGCACATGATGTAGTACAGGGCAGTTTTGAGGTGCTATGGCAGAAAAAAGAGGAAGTGTCTACTGCTAAAGCTAAAGCATTTCTTTTCCAGGTGGCTTATCGCCAGTCAATAGACAATTACAGAAAGAGGTCGCGCTTCATGTACACTGATGCGCCTGAGGAGAGTTATTCTCCCGTAAATCCTGACCTTAAAAAAGTGCTGGACAGTGCACTGGCTCAGCTCGATGAGCGCTCGCGTGCACTGGTTTTACTGAAAGATTATGAGGGTTACAGCTATGATGAAATTGGACAGATAACCGGTCTCAATGAGTCGCAGGTAAAGGTATATCTGTTCAGAGCCCGAAAAATATTAAAAGAATATCTCGTAAGTGTGGAAAATATATTATGATTATGGTAACGTGGGAAAATTATGAGGAGTATATGGTAATGTATGCCGATGGCGAACTGAGCGCTGCTGAAGAGCAGGCGCTCATGGCGTTTCTGTATGAGCATCCTGAATTGCAGAGTGAGCTCACGGCATTTACCATGACGAAGATGATACCGGATGCAGCAGAGACCTATGACAGGAAAGAGTCATTACTGCAGCCAGTACAGGAAAAAAAGGTAATAGCACTGCCGGTATGGCGTCGTTATGCCATTGCCGCCGGAGTAGCCCTGCTGCTCATGGCAGGTGGTGCCAGACTATTGTTTACCGGAAATGATGTTATGAACAGTGAACATTCACTGGTGAGTAATACTTCGGGAAGTAATGTTACTGATCCTGTAGCGGAAACAACTGTGCCGGACAAAAACAATCTTGCGGCAAATATCCCGGTAGCAAAAAATGAGGTGATTCCTACAGTGCCTCCGGTGCAGGCAGATAACCGCAAAGGTGTAAAGACAAGACCAGTAAAAGTAAAAACAGCTAAACCTAATACACCTGCAATAGCACAGGAAGCCCTCGCTACGGTAGAGACGTTACCTGTAGCAGCGCCAATGCCTATAACTACTGAGCAAAAAAATATTGCAGTGGCTGTAACAAATGTCCCTGCATTGGCGATACAGTATAGAGAGGATGAGACAGCTGATGAAGCAAAGAGCTTTGTAGATAAGCTGCCCCTTGCGGAAACGAAAAAACAAGGGATGAAGACTCTGGCCGGTGAGGTGGCCACAGGATATGGCAGAGTCAGCAGCTTTACTCAGGAAATTGCCCATTCAAATGTATCAGTAAAAATCTCGCGGAAGAAACTGGTATTATCATTTTAAAAAAAACTACACAACTTAAAACTTAGGTTATGAAACGCACAATAGGAACAATAACAATGCTGGCAGCTGTATTACTGCTGGGAAACGGAGCAAAAGCACAGGAAGAGGATGCTCCTGCAAAAAAGAAAAGGACGCTGACCATATCTAACAGAGGCATAGAGATAGATGCCAGCGACAGCACTGCAAAAGCAAAAGCTGGTAAACTGGAAGACAAGGAAGACAAGCCAGGCAAATTCCGTACACGCTTTGCTATGCTGGACCTGGGTGTGAATATGCTTAATGACCAGACTATTTATAGCGACCCTACGGTAGTCAACTATCTGAATGTGCCGGGCAGTATGCGTAATGAAAACATCTTTGACCTGAAACCATCTAAATCTATCAATGTGAATATATACCCACTGATGGTTAAGTTTCTGGCAGTAAAGACACATAATCAGCGGATATACCTTTCTACGGGTCTTGGATTTCAGGTTTATAATTTCCGTTATGAACAGGATATCACCTACACCAAACACCCTAACGGTATCGTACCGGACTCTATAGAGTTTAAAAAGAACAAACTGGCTGTCAATTACCTGAATGTACCACTGATGCTTACTGGTAAGACAAGGCTGCACAAGAAAACCTGGCTTACTTATGGCGCTGGTATCACCGCAGGTTATCGCCTGTCTTCATGGAACAAGCAGGTATCTGACGAAAGAGGTAAAACCAAGGTACATGGCAACTTTGATCTGTCAGACTATAATGTGTGTCTTACCGGTGAGTTTGGTTTTGATGGTATCCTGCGCTTTTATGGCAGCTATCAGCTTACACAGATGTATGATAATGGTATCAATCAGCGCCCAATATGCATAGGTGTCAGAATTGCCGGCATCTGATATCAGGTCTGACACTAAAATATTGATATGCCCGGTCATTACGACCGGGCATATGTTTTTTCCGGATTATATAAACAGGTATAGTGGAAATAACATATCATACGCACAGCTTTGCTTTTAAATATCAAGGCATTATCTTTGTGACCTGCAATTTTCAATTCTAAATACATCCGGACACAAATGAACTGGAAAAATTATTTCAGCACATCTATTGGTAGAAAGCTTATTGTTGGCGCTACAGGTTTGTTTCTTATTTCTTTTCTGGTAGTGCACTGCTATGTGAATGCAATGGTGTTCTGGAATGACGGTGGTAAGCATTTCACAGAGGCTGCGGCTTTTATGGGGGGCAATGTCGCCGTCAGAATACTGGAAATAGGTCTGTTTGCCGGCCTCATAGCACACATCGCACAGGGGCTTATGCTGTGGAGCCAGAATTCAAAACGCCGTCCTGTAAGGTATGAAGTAAGTGCCGGTAACAAAACCAGCCGCTGGTACAGCCGCTCTATGGGGCTTCTGGGTACACTTATTCTTCTGTTCCTCATACTGCACCTGTATCATTTCTGGGCGCCCAACCGTTATGGCCAGGCGTTTGATGCGGCATGGAGAGAGGAAGACCTGTATGAGAAAATGGCTGTTGTATTCAGCGAAATGTGGGTAGTGATTGTGTATATACTGGGTTGTATATCATTGGCATGGCACCTGATGCATGGCTTTTTCAGCGGCTTCCAGACATTTGGTCTGGGTACGCATAAGTATAAAGGGCTGATACGGTCTGTAGGTATAGCATTTGCTATCATCATACCGCTGATATTTGCCAGCATGCCTATATATATGCACTGTGTAGGTACCTGCAATGCACACTAATGTGCGGTATGAGAAACTGATTTCTGAATTTTGACTTTTAGAATAGACTAAATAATATGGCACTTAATGCTAAAATACCGGCGGGAGAGCTGGCTTCCAAGTGGGAAAAATATAAGTCGACCTGTAAGCTGGTAAACCCTGCCAACAAGAGGCAGATAGAAATCATTGTAGTAGGTACGGGTCTTGCCGGTGCTTCTGCTGCTGCATCTCTCGGAGAGCTGGGCTATAAAGTGAAAACATTCTGTTTTCAGGATAGCCCCCGCCGTGCGCACTCTATTGCTGCACAGGGAGGTATCAACGCTGCCAAAAACTATCAGAACGATGGTGACAGCACTTATCGTCTTTTCTACGACACCATTAAAGGTGGCGACTACCGCGCACGTGAAGCCAATGTACACCGTCTGGCAGAAGTGAGCGCAAATATTATAGACCAGTGTGTGGCACAGGGTGTACCATTTGCCCGTGAGTATGGTGGTCTGCTTAGCAACCGTTCCTTCGGTGGTACTCAGGTACAGCGTACGTTCTATGCTGCCGGCCAGACAGGCCAGCAGCTGCTCATAGGTGCATATCAGGCATTGGAGCGTCAGGTAGCGCTGGGTACTGTAACCCAGTATTCCCGCCATGAAATGCTGGATCTGGTAATCATTGACGGTAAGGCACGTGGCATAATCGCCCGTAACCTGGTAACCGGAGAGCTGGAGCGTCATTTCGGTCATGCGGTGCTGCTGTGTACCGGCGGTTATGGTAACGTTTTCTATCTGTCAACCAATGCGATGGGCAGTAACGTAACTGCAGCATGGAAGGCACATCGTAAGGGCGCATTTTTTGGTAATCCATGTTTTACCCAGATACACCCTACCTGTATTCCTGTAAGTGGTGACCATCAGTCGAAACTGACACTGATGTCAGAGTCGCTGCGAAATGATGGTCGTATATGGGTGCCTAAAAAGCAGGGTGACAGCCGCAAGCCAACAGATATTCCTGAAGAAGAAAGAGATTATTATCTGGAGCGCCGTTATCCGGCATTCGGTAACCTTGTGCCGCGCGACGTAGCCAGCCGTGCTGCGAAAGAGCGTTGTGATGCAGGTTATGGTGTGGGTTCGTCAAAAATGGCCGTGTATCTGGATTTTGCTTCGGCAATAGAGCGTTATGGTAAAACCGAGGCTAACAAGCAGGGTAAGCATGATGCCAATAAAGCTACAATTATAGCATTGGGTAAAGATGTGGTGAAAGAGAAATATGGTAACCTCTTTGACATGTATGCGAAGATTACCGGTGAGAATCCTTACGAGGTGCCTATGCGTATATATCCTGCGGTACACTATACAATGGGTGGCCTGTGGGTAGATTATGAGCTCATGACTACAGTGCCTAATCTGTATGCATTGGGTGAGGCAAACTTTAGCGACCACGGTGCCAACCGTCTGGGTGCATCTGCGCTCATGCAGGGACTGGCCGACGGTTACTTTGTAATACCATATACTATCGGTAATAATCTGGCCGATGATATCCGTACCAAAGCAATACCAACAGACCATCCTGCATTCGTAGCAGCTGAGAAGGAAGTGAGCGACCGCATTAATCGCCTCATGGGCATCAAGGGTAAGGAGAGTGTAGAAAGCTTCCACAAGCGTCTTGGAAAGATTATGTGGGATAAATGCGGTATGGGCCGTAATGCTGAAGGACTTACACAGGCCATTCAGGAAATACGCGCTCTGCGCAAAGAGTTCTGGGAGAATGTACGCATACCGGGTGAGGTAGGAGAGTACAACCCTGAGCTGGATAAGGCAGGCCGCGTGGCAGATTTTCTGGAGCTGGGCGAACTGATGTGTATAGACGCACTGAACCGTACGGAAAGCTGTGGTGGTCACTTCCGTGAGGAGTCACAGACTGAGGATGGTGAAGCAAGACGCGACGATGAGAACTTTATGTATGTAGCTGCGTGGGAGTGTAAAAGCGAAGGCCAGTTTGAACTGCATAAGGAAGATCTGAAGTATGATGTGGTACACCCAAGTCAGCGTAGTTATAAGTAATAGCCGGAGAAACAGATTATAAGAAAAAATAACAGTAAAACAGAAGCAGCTGACACAGGAGGAACGAACTGCCGGTTGCGGAAATGTCAAACATAATAAGCTATGCAGCATTATAACATGAACCTCACGCTTAAAGTGTGGCGTCAGAAGAATAACAAGGTGAAAGGGCATTTCGAAACGTTTCAGGTGAAAGACGTATCGTCTGAAATGTCGTTTCTGGAGATGTTCGATGTGCTTAACGAGCAGCTTGTGGCAGAGGGTAAAGAGCCTATAGCATTTGACCATGATTGCCGTGAAGGTATATGTGGTATGTGCAGCATGTACATCAATGGTCGTGCTCATGGTCCATGGCATGAAACTACTACCTGCCAGCTACATATGCGTGAGTACAAGGATGGCGATACCATTGTTGTAGAGCCATGGCGTGCACAGGCATTCCCTGTTATCAAAGATCTGGTAGTAGACCGTACATCATTTGACAGGATTATAGCATCTGGTGGTTATGTATCGGTAAACACAGGTAATGCTGTTGATGCCAATGCGCTTCCGATAGAAAAGCAAAAGGCTGATGAGTCATTTGCTGCTGCTACATGTATAGGTTGTGGCGCATGCGTTGCGGCATGTCCTAATGCATCTGCTATGCTGTTCGTATCTGCTAAGGTATCGCATCTGGCATTACTGCCACAGGGCGAACCAGAGCGTAAAACACGTGCTGTGAATATGATAAAGCAGATGGATGCTGAAGGTTTCGGTAGCTGTACCAACATTGGTGCCTGTGAGGCGGAATGTCCAAAAGGCATTTCTCTGGAAAATATAGCACGTCTGAACCGTGAATATATCGGTGCTGTATTCTCAGGCAGCGCTCAGGGGTAATATTAATTACTATTTATTTATTGTATTGCCAGACGTACAAAGTGCGTCTGGCTTTTTTGTAGGACACCCAGTAGGTAATTATTCAGTTTTGCCCTGTGGAATTTCAATCCTTTTGTATTTTTAAGGTGTGATAAAACAATTGCGTCTCCCGGCTATGATGTTGCTGTCAGCAACTATATTTCTTTTCTCCTGTAAAGAAGATGAAAACAAGAGTGTAAATGCAGATGAAGGAACATATTATTCTATTCGTCAGTTTGCACAGGACCAGTGGAATTATAACATGGGAGCTCCTTTTGTTATTCTGAAAACGGTGCGGGTAAATGGCGGTAAGGTAGATAGTAGCTATACTAATTCTGATACGTTGAATTGGGGACATATTTTTGATTTGTTTTTTCAGTGCGATATAAGTGATCCTTCATTTCTGGGTAAATACAAATATTCCTTCTTCGAAGATGAGGAGCAGGATACCTATGATGTTTTTTACGAAGCATTGGATGAAGACCTTTATACAAAGAAATTTTTGGTTACAGCCAGTCAGGAGAACAAGCTTATCAGAGGCATTTACATAGAAGCATCTGAAAAGACGCCATTTAATGATAAAATTGTAAAGCTCTACTACAAACCAATGAAGCGTATACAGATACAGGTTACAGATAAGCCTTTGTTTGGCAAAAAGAAGCATGTAGTGACCGAGTATGAGTTTATTAGATAGGTGGTGCCAGGCATAAAGTGCTTTATTATGGCCCGCACCGGGTGAACAGGGAAAGAAATGACAAAGGAACAGTTTAGTGATATAGCTTCTTCCATACCGGGAAAGCCGGGCTGCTACAAGTACTATGATGAGCATAATGAGTTGCTGTATGTAGGTAAGGCAAAAAATCTGAGGAAGAGAGTATCGTCTTACTTCAACAAGACTGTAGATAATCTGAAGACCAGAAAGCTGGTGCTGCTTATACATAGCATAGACTTTACGGTAACTGATACGGAAAGAGATGCATTTCTGCTGGAAAATTCACTGATAAAACATCATCAGCCCCGGTTCAACATTGCACTCAAAGACGATAAAACTTACCCTTATATAGTAATTAAGAATGAGCCGTTTCCCAGGGTATTCCTAACACGTCGACTCATAAGGGATGGCTCTGAATATCTGGGACCATTTACCGGTGTGCTGCAGGTGCGGGAACTGCTGGAAATGGTTAAGCAGAGTGTACCGCTGCGTACCTGTAACCTGAATCTTTCTGCTGCCAATATAGCCAGAGGAAAGTACAGGGTATGTCTGGAATATCATCTCGGAAACTGTAAGGGCCCGTGTGAAGGATTACAGACAAAAGACGAGTATGATAACGGGCTGCAGCATGTACGGCATATATTGAGAGGGAATACAGGAGAAGTAGTGCGCCACCTGAAACAGGAAATGGCAGAACATGCCGCCGCACTGGAATTTGAGAAGGCACAGATACTGAAGCATAAAATAGAGTGGCTGCAGGGCTACAGCAGCAGATCGGTGGTTGTGAATCCCAGAATGCAGAATGCAGATGTGGGTACAATAATAGACGATGGAGAAAACTACTATGTGAACTATATGATGGTAGCCGCAGGCGCTATTATACATGTAAAAACAATAGTGGCAGAAAAAGTGCTGGACGAGCCGGAAGAGGATATATTATCTCTGGTGATGGATGATATGCGCAATACCTTTCACAGCAATGCTAAGGAAGTAATTGTACCTATAGAGGTAGATGTAGCGGAGCCTGATGTGAAAGTAACTGTACCTAAAGCCGGCGATAAACTGAAGCTACTGGAAATGAGCCGCAGGAATGCAGAAATTTTCCGGGACGATATCCGTAAGAAGAAAACATTGCTGCTGGCAGAAAAGACAAGGGATGATTATATAGCGGTACTGGAGGAACTGCAGGATTCATTGCAGCTGCCAGACCTGCCCGTGCATATAGAGTGTTTTGATAACTCAAACTTTCAGGGTGCTTTTCCGGTGGCTGCAATGGTATGTTTCAGAGATGGGCAGCCGTCCAATAAGGATTACAGGCATTACCATATAAAAACAGTAGAAGGTATCAATGACTTTGCCTCAATGAGTGAAGTGGTATACCGCAGATATAAGAGGCTCACTGATGAGAAAAAACAATTACCACAACTGGTGATAATAGATGGTGGAAAGGGGCAGTTGGGGGCAGCGCTGGAAAGTATAGAAAAACTGGGACTTACAGGACGTATGGCACTGGTAGGGTTGGCAAAGAGGGAGGAGTCCATATTCTTTCCGGGAGACACAGACCCTATACAGCTGCCATTTGATAGCCCGGCACATTTGCTGGTAAGGCGTATAAGGGATGAGGTGCATCGCTTTGGTATTACCTTTCACCGGCAGACACGTAGTAAGGGGACCATTAAGAATGAGCTGGAAACAATACCGGGTATAGGTGAGAAGACAGCCACTGAATTGCTGAAAGAGTTCCGCTCGGTAAAGAATATTAAAACACTTACCGAACGGGAATTAACAAGAGTGATTGGAGCTTCCAAAGCTGCCGTTGTATGGCAATATTTTCATCAGGAAGGAGAGCGCTGATTTTCAGATTTGTATTTGCCGTGCCGGATGTTAACTTTACTGAACCGGATATATGTTACTCGAAATTTGTGCATATAATATTCAGTCATGCATACGTGCTGCCAGTACAGGTGCAGGCCGTATAGAACTGTGTTCTGACCCTGTGCAGGGCGGTGTAACGCCCGGCTTTGGCATCATCAATTATGTACAGGAAGTAGTAAGTATTCCGGTATCTGTAATGATAAGGCCCCGGGGCGGTGATTTTGTTTATGATAGTGATGAGATGGAAATATGCCGGCGTGATATACTACAGTGCAGAGAGATGGGGTGTACGGGTATAGTAGTAGGGGCTGCGCAGCAGGATGGTAGTCTTGATGCGGACAAAATGAGGCGTTTTGCAGAATGGGCTTACCCTATGCAGGTAACATGTCATAAGGTGTTTGATGGTGTGCCTGATGCTTCAGCAGCACTGGATTTACTGATAGATGCAGGATATACCCGCGTGCTGACCTCAGGGCTGAAACGCAGTGCATTGGAGGGCGCGGAATTACTGAAAACCCTCGTTACACAGGCAAGGGGGAAGATAACAATTATGCCGGGAGGAGGTGTGCGCTCCTCCAATATCGCAGCTATTGCACGGGCAACGGGGGCAGGTGAGTTTCACAGCTCGGCAATACTTAATACTACTGACGGGTATACCGCCAGTGAAGATGAAATAAAGAACTTACTTAAAGAGCTGAATAAAATCCATTTCTGAATATGAAAAAGCTATTGATAGCATTGATGTTGTTTCCTGCCATGGTACATGCGCAGAAGCTTAATGAAACGAATTACCGCATCTACTCATCCAAAACAGGGAAGAAAGTGACCCTGAAAGATGTAGTGTCAGATATGGAGAACTATGATATAGTGATATTCGGAGAGGAGCATAATGATAGTGTAGGCCATTTTCTGGAAGCATCGCTGCTGGAACTCATGCATCTGAAGTTCGGCAATGATCTGGCATTATCATTGGAAATGTTTGACCGTGATGTGCAGCCTGTAATGAATGAGTATCTGCAGGGGTATATACGGGAAAAACACTTCAAAAAAGATGCACGGGCATGGAGTAATTACAGAGATTACAAGCCTATGGTAACCTTTGCCCGTAAAAAACAGCTGGACGTTATCTGTGCCAATGCACCCGCACGTTATGCCAATCTCGCAGGCCGTATGGGATTCCGGGCACTGAATATATTACCTGATGAATCCAGACCTTACGTGGCGCCTATACCATTTGATACCGCAAAAGGTGAGTACCGGGATAAGCTGCTGGGGGTTACCCATGACGATGGCGACGATGATACGACTAAACATGCACCACCACCAATGATGGGTGGCGCGTTTAATCTGGTACTGGCACAATCTACATGGGATGCTACAATGGCTTATTCTATTACAGAATACCTGAAAAAGAAAGCTAACAGGGACAAGAAAATAGTACATGTAAACGGACGTTTTCACAGTGATGGCCGCTTTGCTGTAGTAGAGCAGCTGGCTAACTATAACGATAAGCTTAAAGTCCTGGTTATTTCTTCAGGGTCTGAAGCATCATTCCCGGATGTGGACATGGATACTCATGAAAGAAATGGTGATTACATCATCATTACAGACCCCAAAGTACCCAAGACATATGCTGACAATTAAGTGTATGTTGTTGCGATTTTGAGACGGATTTAACGTTATTGCTACTCCTGTAGTCTGCAACTACCTGCCGTTTTGTTATTTTTGCCACCAAAATACCTGAGTTGAAAATACATACACAAGGTCTTGTAAAACAGTACGGCAAGCGAACCGTTGTTAATAACGTATCGTTTGAGGTAAGCCAGGGCGAAATAGTGGGGCTGCTGGGTCCTAATGGTGCTGGCAAAACCACGTCGTTTTACATGGTTGTGGGGCTTGTAAAACCAGATTTGGGAAGCGTTTACATGGATGGGCAGGATATAACCCAGCTGCCCATGTATAAGCGGGCAAAGATGGGTATTGGTTATCTTCCTCAGGAAACATCAATATTTCGTAAATTATCGGTAGCTGATAATATATCCTCAGTGCTGGAGATGACAAAGCTCACCCGTGGCGAGCAGCGCAAAAAGCTGGAAGACCTGCTGGACGAGTTCCGTCTGCAGCATGTGCGAAAGAGTCCCGGAGATGTATTGAGTGGTGGCGAGAAGAGGCGAACAGAGATAGCCAGAGCGCTGGCTGTAAATCCCAGCTTTATATTGCTGGATGAGCCATTTGCAGGTATAGACCCTATAGCCGTAGAGGATATACAGAGTATTGTAGCTACTTTAAAATATAAGAATATTGGTATCCTCATTACAGATCACAATGTACAGGAGACACTTTCAATTACAGACAGGGCATATCTGTTGTTTGAAGGAAAGATACTCAAGGCAGGGGTAGCAGAGGACCTTGCAGCTGATGAGCAGGTGCGTAAGGTATATCTGGGACAGAATTTTGAGCTACGGAGAAAAGACTACTTAAAGAAAGCAGCAGAGGAAAATAGATAGGAGATAATATCTGTAGGTATTATATAGGAAGAAGAGCCGGAAAGTAAAAACAAAAACAAAGAATGAGCATTATCAGTCCTGCATTCAGGGGTTATATCAGATTGCGCCAGGGCGCAATCGATAACTTTATGCATAACCCCATAGATACACAACAGCAGGTCTTTAATGAACTGGTAGGTTCTGCACAGTTTACAGAATATGGGAAGAAGTACCGCTTTGAGGATATTGATAATATTGCCGACTTTAGAAAGCGTGTACCTGTAAACGATTATGAAACCCTGAAGCCTTACATACAGCGCATACTGGAAGGGAATCAGAATATATTGTGGCCGTCTCCTATAACATGGTTTGCAAAATCCAGCGGTACTACCAGCGATAAGAGTAAGTTCATACCGGTAAGTAAAGAGTCTCTGGACGATAATCATTTCAGAGGTAGCAAGGATGTGCTTGCTTTATATCTGCGCCATAGTCCGGGAAATAATGTAACATCAGGCAAATGTCTGATACTGGGAGGTAGTCATCAGATAAATCAGTTAAATGCTGCTTCTTTTTTCGGTGATCTTTCCGCAGTTATGTTGCAGAATATGCCGTTTGCAGGGCAGTTATTCCGCTTGCCGGAGCTGTCCATAGCACTGATGACGGAGTGGGAGGAGAAGATAGAGCGGATGGCACATAGTACTATTCGTGAGAATGTTACCTATATAGCTGGTGTGCCTACATGGACAGTAGTATTGATAAAACGCATATTTGAAATAACAGGTAAGAACAACCTTCTGGATATATGGCCAAATCTGGAGCTGTATATACATGGGGGAGTCAACTTTACACCATACCGCCGCCAGTTTGAACAGTTGATACCATCGCCACGCATGTATTACAGGGAAACCTACAATGCATCAGAAGGCTTCTTTGCTGCACAGGACAGAGAGGATGAGGAAGGCATGTTGCTGTTTCTGAATCATGGCATATTTTATGAGTTCATGCCGGTGGAGGAGTATGGTAAAGAGAGCCCCCGTACACTGTCACTGAAAGAGGTGGAGCTGTATAAGAATTATGCACTGGTTATAAGTACTAATGGTGGCCTGTGGCGCTATGTGGTGGGTGATACCATACAGTTTACTTCACTAAAGCCATTCCGTATAAAGGTTACGGGCAGATTGAAGCATTACATTAATGCATTTGGTGAGGAAGTGATTGTGGATAATGCCGATAATGCCATAGCAGCAGCATGTGCCGAGACGGGAGCAGTAGTAGTAGATTACTCGGCAGCGCCTGTTTATATGACAGGGGAAAGCTGTGGTGCTCATGAATGGATTATAGAGTTCGAGCATTTGCCTGTGCCTATAGAAACATTTACTACACTTCTTGATAAATCGCTTCAGGCAATAAATTCTGATTATGAAGCCAAGCGTCATAAAGACATGGCCTTGCGCATGCCAATAGTACATGAAATGCCCGCTGGTGGATTTATACAGTGGCTGAAAGATAAAGGTAAGCTGGGTGGGCAGCACAAAGTACCACGTCTGAGCAATGAGCGTAAGTACATAGAAGAAATGCTTGCTTATGTGCGGAAGAACAACAATTAAGACTCAGCCTTATCAGGTTGTATTATCCTCACCGTTTCTGAATTGACAGTTATGGACCATCTTTATTCTTACGATAGTTTATTCCGGCTTTCTGCCGATGTGTTTCTGGCCATGGGCTGCAGTGTGGCCGATGCTGAGCTGGCCGCACAGGTACTGGTAGCAGCAGATATGCGGGGGATAGATAGCCATGGTGTAGCCAGGCTGTCAGGATATGTACGCCTGTGGGAAGCTGGACGTATTAACCCCCGTCCGGATATAAAAGTGGTTCATGAAACCCCCTCCACTGCAGTGGTAGATGGTGATGCAGGTCTTGGTCTGGTGGTAGCGCCATGGGCTATGAATGTGGCAGTCAGTAAAGCCGGTATTGCAGGATCAGGGTGGGTGAGTGTGCGCAACAGTAATCATTTTGGTATAGCGGGCTACCATGCCATGATGGCGCTAAGGCACAATATGACTGGTATTGCTATGACCAATGCCAGTGCACTGGTAGCACCTACTTATTCCATAGAGCGTATGCTGGGTACAAATCCCATAGCAGTAGCCATACCGGCAGGTAAGCAGCCTCCGTTTGTAGCAGATTTTGCTACTACTACAGCTGCAAATGGTAAGCTGGAGATATTGCAGCGCAAAAATGCGGATGCTCCGCTGGGCTGGGTACAAACACAGGAAGGTGAGGCAACTACAGATGCCAATGCTTTGAAAAAGCAAGGTGCATTGCTGCCGCTGGGTAGTGACAGGGAGCATGGCAGCCATAAAGGTTACGCACTGGGTAGTATAGTAGATATTTTTTCGGCAGTATTCAGTGGGGCAGGGTATGGCCCATGGGCTCCGCCATTTCCGGCATATGTTCCTATGCCGGAAAATATGCCAGGTAAAGGACTGGGACATTTTTTCGGAGCAATGCGTATTGATGCATTCAGGCCTGCAGATGAGTTTCTGGAACACATGGACAACTGGATAGGCAGGTTCAGAAATGCACAGCCCGCACCCGGGCATGACAGAGTGCTGATACCCGGTGACCCTGAGCGGGAAACGGAGGCTGTAAGAAAAACTGAAGGTATACCGCTGGTAGCATCAGTGGCAGAAGACCTGGCAGCACTGGCAGTGCGTATGAAGGTTACCTTCCCCGATGCTCTAGCCTGATGAAAGGCATACCCCTGAAATAATACGTACCTTAGTACACGTTTTACAAGGCAGGAAAATACTATTATAATGCGGCGAACTATATGTCTGGTAGCAGCACTGCTACCATTTGCCGGTATGGCGCAAACCGGTAAAAAAGAATATCCGCGCAACTATTTCCGGAATCCGCTGAATATTCCTATTCTGCTGGCAGGCAACTTCGGTGAGTGTCGTTCCGGGCATTTTCACAGTGGGCTTGATATCAAAACTCAGGGAAAAGAAAACCTGCCGGTTTACGCTGCTGCTGAAGGATACATTTCCCGTATCAAGACAGAAAAGGGAGGCTTTGGTCATGCTATATACATAACACACCCTAACGGGTATACTACAGTATATGCCCATCTTAATAAGTTTACTCCATATCTGCAGACGTACCTGCGCAAGCAGCAGTATCAACGCAGTCGTTGGGATCTGGACCTGCCACTCTCGCCGGCACAGTTTCCCGTGAAGAAAGGGCAGCAGATAGCATGGTCGGGCAATACAGGTGGGTCATCTGCACCACATCTGCATTTTGAGATAAGGGACAGTGAAACTGAGCACCCGCTCAACCCACAGCTATTTGGCCTTACGGTAGCAGATGATGTGTCGCCTGTAATTCATGATATTGTCCTTTATACCGGGAATGTATATGAAGATGAAAAGCTGGTAGTAAGTATGGTAAAAAAGGGGAGTCAATACAAACCGGCACGTACCAGCAACAGTAGTTATAAAATAAAGGGAGAGAATGTACAGGTGCCCTCAGGTATGACGGGAATAGGGGTAAGCGTAGATGACTACATGAATGGCAGTAGTAATACTATTACTTTTTATCAGGCAAGGTTGTTTATTGATGGTGCATTACAGTCAGAAGTGACGCTGGATAATATTTCCTATAGTGTATCGCGCTACATGCATGCGTATACCGACTATAAGATGCATGAGGAGAATCATAAATGGGTTCAGTGTTTTTTTAGGTTGCCGGGCAACAAGCTGCGCAGCATTTATTCAGAGTTGAATAAAGATGATGGACGTGTGTTGCTGGGGAGTGATACTACATTTCATGAGCTTAGGGTAGAGATTGAAGATAATAACGGCAATGTATCGGAAGCATCTATGATACTGGACCCACAGAGAGGGGATACTACTACAGTAGAAGCCCCGGATGATTGTAATAGTAAAGTGCCCTATGACAAGTTGTATGAATATCGCGCGCCTGCTATCTCATTTACATTGAGTAGCGGGCATCTGTATGATGATATTTGTATGGATGTAAAGACACAGCCTGCACCGGACGCACTCTCTGATCGTTTTCAGGTACACTATCCATATGTGCCGGTGCATAGTTATTTTGACCTTAAACTGAAGCCTAACAAAACAATTCCCATTGAGCTTAAAAGTAAGGTGGTGCTTATGTATAGTGATGGTAAGGACGAGGACGGGCGTGATGCATCATTGTCTGATCAGGGATGGTATAAAGCAAGAGTAAGAAACTTTGGCTCTTACTGGCTGGCGCTGGATACTACGGCTCCGGTAATAACTACTCTGCATAAGGATGGCGCAAGCCTTAGTAAAACAGGACGCATATTGCTGACGGTAAAAGATGCTATGACATCTGTGCATAAGTTCAGCGGTTATATAGATGATGTATGGGTATGCTTTGAGCAGCATCGTAATTCATTTTTTTATGAGTTTGATGAGCACTGCCTGAGGGGAAAACATCATCTGATGTTTAAAGCAGAGGATGAAAATGGTAATGAGTCGCGGTTTGAAATGGATTTCTCCAGATAGATAGTAAAAGAGCGGGTGTTTAGCCCGCTCTTTTCAGATATTGGATGAGTATGTCGTACTATTCTCGGCTCAGTGTACCGGTAAGCACTTCATTACCGTTTATGATGCGGTAGTAGTATATACCTGCTGGTAGTTTGGTTGCATCTATCATATTGGTTGCTGTTGGGGTTAGCAGTTGCTGCAACATCTGCCTGCCATCAGCACTGTATATATGTATATCCATTGGGTTATTCCCGGCATTTTCCATAGAGATATACCATGCACTACGGGTAGGGTTGGGGAATATGCGTATGTTTCCGGCTATGCTATTTATATCCTTCACAGAAACAAGTGTACTGTTATAGAATGCAGATCCTCCTGCTTTCAGATTAGTAGTGTTGATAGTAGCAAATAGTGTACTGCCATCATTACTAAGACTCCATTCTGATGCCGATGGTGTAGCTGCTTTGGTATATACTTTTACATTGGCAGCCGTAGTGAAGTAAACGCTATCAGCATAAGGGCTGGGGTTGGTAGGGTTATTTACCCAGTAGAGTTTCAGATTATTGACGCTTGTAGGGCCAGGTACGCTGCCGTCTATATCTGTGGTGTCCTGAGCAGTGAAGGGTAGCATGAGTGTCACCGGTGATGCAGGTACAGCAGTTGCGGTTATTTTCCAGTACCGGCGCATAGCCAGCCCAATAGGTGATGCTGTAGCAGTGCCGGGAGGGAATGCCATTGTATCGGCTCTTCCTGAACCATATAGTGGCGAGGTGCCGGTCTCTACACTAAAGCCCGCAGAGTCCAGCGTGCCGATGAAATTGCTATTCTTTTTCATGACCATTACCAGCGTATCATCTTCATACGCGGCAGTATTTTTATCATACCAGAAGTAGGTAGTAGTATCTGTTCCGCTGATGTCGGTACATTCTCTGTTTGCTACAATTCTGCGGTTAGATACGGGTAGCGTTACATTAGGTTTGTATTTTTCTCCGCAGGTAGGGAATGCCGTGGATGTAGTGCCTAAGCGCTGGCGTATAAACCTTCTGATAGTATCTCCGGGCTGAGGGCCGAAACCCTTTGAAAAGTTGATATTTACAGAAGTAAGATGGCAGTAACTCATAATCGTACCGCCACCGGCAGGAAGTGCGGGCGAAGGTACCGGACATGAACCCTCTATAGTATAGCAGCCATCTATAGCAGTGTTGCGCGCAGGTGGGTTCCAGCAGCATCTGTGTGTGTGTGGAGAGCCCACCATATGACCCATTTCATGGCTCAGTACTTCCACATTCCAGCTGTATGTGGGGAAGTTGGTGATACCCACATTGTTTACATTGGCAAAACCATATGAGCCACTGGAGTCACTGTTGGAGTACGATTTGCATATAGCCTTTACCCATGCAATGCCTCCCAGTGTGCCAAAACGGGTAGATAGCAGTAACGCTACATCACAACCGTGCATGACATTTTTAGTAACCCAGCCGAATTTGCGGAGAAACCGTACAGACTGTGCACTGGTAATTGACATATATTCATCTGTTGCAGTATTTATCTGCAGATGTTTTAGCACTATTGGTACACCTTCATTGCGGTATATAGTAGCCTGATTATTGAATAAAGCGGTAACATAGTTGGTAGCTGTAGTGACATTAGAACCTTTTTGTGTGTACATGTCATAATCTACTACTTCATACACACGCAGATAGGTGCAATTATTATATACTTTATTGTTGAGGAAAGTGGTTGTTTTATGGGCTGCAAAGTTGTTTTCATCACCAAATAGTTCAGGCAGTTGATCTGTAGCGCATCCGGGGGCCTGATGTTTTATTTTCAGCAAGGCATCGTTGTATAGCACATAGCTGGGATTGTAGTCGTAAGAGTTACCCTCCAGTGTATTAGGAGCCAGTACAAAGTTTCCCACGTTTGGTATAGAGAAGATACCATATACTTCATTTTTGAAAAATGAGAAAGATGCAATCGAACCCGGATATCCTTTTACTATTCCACTGTAATAAAGCCCCGGAGTATAGTTCACTCTTATATCTTCACCATTAGCACCTTTTGTGTGTACTTCAAAGTCGTTAGAGAAGTAATCATAGCGTGCCAGTTCAATAGTGTAGGAGCTACCAGCCCCGTCAGGTAATATTAGGCTGAAGGAAGTGTTTTTTTGCTGCATAAATCTGCCCAGGTTATCATAGCTTACTGTAAGTGCCTGACCTTCTTCCACATACTGCTGCATTTTAGCATAGTCGTAATTGTTGTCAGTTTGCCATATGTTGCTTACCGGTGCAAACTGGCTTGTTGCTTTCATCCTGGCTACAAAAGCTTCTATTGGCGTTGTTGCTAGTGCATTAAATGATGCCGTAAGAATCAAAAAAGCGGGTAACAGATAGCGTGCTAATCTTTTCATTTTTTGCAGTCTGAATTTTAAATGTAGTTACATGAATTATTTATGATTAGTGCAATATACATATTGTTTCCTTTTATTGATTGTTTGTTAACAAAAAAAGTGCCACTCAGTATTATTCAGTAAAAGTAATGAGCATGCCATTTTATAAAACCACGTAATAGTATGGTTCTCAAATTGGTACAAAATATAAATCAGGACCATCTGGTCCTGATTTATCAAATGTTATATGTGAAGACTAATGCCGGTGGAGAGAACTAGTAATCAAAATCCACACCAGTATAGTTATAAGGAGTAATAGCCTTCAATTCCTTTTTTACTTTGGCAGATACTTTCAATGTACCGATAAAAGCATGTATGTCTTCTTTGGTAATGCTTGATTTGCCTCGTGTAAGTTCTTTCAGTGCCTCATAAGGTTTAGGATAGTTTTCCCTTCTCAGTACGGTTTGTATTGCTTCTGCCACTACAGCCCAGTTACGTTCCAGATCTTCTTCCATTTTAGCCTTGTTTAGCAGGAGTTTTCCAAGACCTTTTTCTATAGACCTGAGTGCCAGAAAACCGTGGCTCATCGGTACCCCTATATTACGCAGTACAGTGCTGTCTGTAAGATCCCGCTGCAGGCGGCTTATGGGTAGTTTAGCACTGAGGTGCTCATATAATGCATTTGCTATACCCAGGTTACCTTCTGCATTCTCAAAATCTATAGGGTTTACTTTATGTGGCATGGCACTGCTGCCTACTTCTCCTTCTTTTACTTTCTGCCTGAAATATTCCATGCTTATATACTGCCATATATCTCTGCACAGGTCTATAAGGATGGTATTTATCCGTTTCAGCGTATCGAACTGTGCTGCCAGGTTATCGTAGTGCTCTATCTGGGTGGTAAACTGCATGCGTTCCAGTCCCAGCTTTTTCTCTACAAAGTCGTTGCCAAATTTTACCCAGTCCATATCAGGGAATGCTACATGATGTGCATTAAAGTTGCCGGTAGCACCGCCAAACTTTGCCGCAAACGGAATGTTGAGCAATTGGTCTATCTGTCCTTCCAGTCTTTCTACAAACACCATCAGTTCTTTGCCCAGTGTAGTAGGGGAGGCTGGTTGCCCGTGTGTGCGCGCCAGCATAGGTATACCTTTCCATTCCTGCGCCAGGTGATACAGGTGCAGATGCATGTTTAGCAATGCAGGAAGGAATTCCAGCTCCATAGCTTCTTTCCATAGCAGGGGCACAGCTGTATTGTTTACGTCTTGCGATGTAAGGCCAAAGTGAACCCATTCTACACTATCACCGGCACCAAGTGCAGCCAGCTTTTCTTTCAGAAAGTACTCTACGGCTTTTACGTCGTGATTGGTGATTTTTTCTGTCTGCTTTATCTGTGCTGCGTCAGCTTCAGAGAATTGCTCATAAATGGAGCGCAACTTAGCAGCTTTCACACCTGCAGGTAGTTTAAATATCTTTTTTTCTGCCAGATAGAGAAAATATTCTACTTCTACTCTTACCCGATAGCGGATAAGACCAAACTCTGAGAAAAAAGGGGCTAATGCTGCCAGTTGACTACGGTATCGGCCATCTACCGGGCTTATTGCCGTGAGTGCGTTCAGTTCCATGGCGCAAAGATAATTACAGTTATGTAAATGTAATTTTATGCAGGCGGTATATACTTACATGTATTCGGGAACAGCATAGTTTTTTACAAAGGGTTTATCAAAGATGCATATGCATACAGTGAGCACCGCTCCTGCCAGTACACCGGCCCAGCCGGCAATGGAGGCATACATCTCATGACCGTCAGCTATATACAGGCTGAAAACAGTAGCAGTACTGTTTATCATGCCATGTAGCATGCATACATCAAGAATAGAGCGCGACCTGATGCGCAGCCATGCAAATACCGGAGCTATAGCCATAGTCATCATACACATCATTGCGATGCCTGTGATAGGGTGGTGAGGGTAATTGTGGCCCATCATTATTATAGGGGCATGCCATATTCCCCATACAAAACCTATCAACATGTTCGATTTCAGAAACCCCATTTTTCTGGTCTCAGCAAGCATCAGCCCCCGCCATCCAAACTCTTCACCGAACATTACAGGAAGATTAAGCGTGCTGCCACCTATAATGCCACCCAGTAATATTATTATCAGAATAAGTGCAGGACTTACAGCTGGGATTTTGATGTCAGACATCCCGTTACTTTCAAGGTATAGTGTAGTTAGCTGTTTTGAAAAATGCTCATAACTCATATCTATTCTGCCAAATTGAGTTACTATGCCTGTATTTCCCAGCAATGCTATCACTCCCAGTGTGGTGCCGATGAGTGCTATGAATGTAAGCGGTGTATTTAAAAACCATATTTTTTTACGATGAGCAATGGTCCAGCCATAGCCAGCGAAGGATTCTTTATAAACGAATTTCTGCAGGAAAAATGTGGCAATTGCTGGTCCTCCCATATAGCATATGGCAATAATGACAAGTGATGTCATACTCCCATAGGGGATGTTGCATAGCTTCATTGCAAGTGCAGATGCCCAGCTGATACAGAAAGAGAGCAGGATAAACTGAATAATTTTTTTGTAGTTCATTGTATCGAAAAATAGATAAATATTTTGTTGAGGCAATGGGTGACATTGAGAAAATATCTGACAATTTTTACAGTTATAGCAGGGACACAGATAACTCATAAGTCGTCCAATATTATCGCAATGTTTCCATACCTTTGCACTCCATTTTACAGCGTCATGGAACCTTCAGTAAAGATCTTTTCGGGAACCGGATCCACTTATCTTGCGGAAAAAATTGCTCACAGCTATGGCACCACTCTGGGGGCACTGACTATACAGAAATTCAGCGATGGTGAATTTCAGCCAGTGTTTCAGGAGTCTGTTCGCGGAGATTATGTTTTTCTGGTTCAGTCCACATCTGCACCGTCAGATAATCTTATGGAATTGCTTATGATGATAGATGCGGCCCGCAGGGCGTCAGCAGGCTATATCACTGCAGTAATACCTTATTTTGGTTTTGCCCGTCAGGACCGTAAGGATAAACCACGTGTTTCCATTGCGTCTAAGCTGGTGGCAAACCTGTTAACTACAGCCGGTGCCAACAGGGTAATGACAATGGACCTTCACGCTCCACAGATACAGGGCTTCTTTGATATACCGGTAGATCATCTGGATTCTTCGGCAATATTTATACCCTACATTGAGTCCCTGCAATTGGACAGGACTAATCTGATATTTGCGTCGCCCGATGTAGGCAGCACAAACAGGGTTCGTGAAGTAGCCAAATACTTTGAAGTAGATATGGTTATCTGCGACAAGCAGCGCAAGCGTGCCAATGAAGTGGCCGCCATGACTGTAATAGGAGATGTTACCGGTAAAAATGTAGTGCTTATAGATGATATATGCGATACTGCCGGTACTCTGAGCAAATCTGCAGGTATACTAAAAGAGCGCGGTGCATTGTCGGTAAGGGCATTCTGTACACATCCTGTACTGAGTGGTAATGCTTACAGCAATATTGCAAACTCTCAGCTGGAAGAGCTGGTAGTGTGCGATACAATACCGTTGAAGCAGCATATTGATAAAATAAAAGTGTTGCCTACAGCCGACCTGTTTGCAGTAGCGATTCGCAACACCTTTGAAAATAAATCAATAAGTTCGCTGTTTATACATAGTAACAGAAAGTAACGTACCTTTGCGCCCGGATTTTCTTTCTCGGGACACTGATATAAGAAATTTCAAGACTGTTTATACAAAAAAATCCGCTCCCTGCAGGATGTAGGGTTCCTTATTTAAAACAAATTTTTCAAAGACCGGATGTTTGGCGGACTCTCGCCCGGCTTTGAAAGGACAAAACACTTAAAAATGAAAAGTGTAAAAATTGAAGGAGCAAGGAGAAGCGATTATGGCAAAAAATCATCACGCCAGCTTCGTTCTCAGGGTATGGTACCTGCTGTACTTTACGGAGGTAATGAAACCATACATTTCAGTGCACCGCTGATGGTGTTCCGTTCTATCGTGTACACACCAGAGTTTCAGCTGGCTGACCTCGTAATAGACGGCAAGAACTACCGCGCTATCGTTAAAGATATTCAGTTTGATGTTATTACTGATGAGCTGACACACGTTGACTTTCTGGAGCTTGTTGATGACCGTAAGGTTATCGCAAACCTGCCTATCAACTTCACAGGCCAGTCGCAGGGTGTGAAAGATGGTGGTCGTCTGCTGCTGAAAATCAAATCACTGAGAGTACGTACTTATCCTAAGTATCTGCAGGAGAGCATTGAAGTGCCTATAGACAATCTGCAGCTGCACGGTAATATCCGTGTAGAAGATGTAAAGGCCGATAACATGGAGATACTTAACTCTCCACGTATCCCTGTAGCATCAGTTGTTACTACACGTGCTCTGCGCCAGGCCGACAGCGAAGCTGCTGCCGCGGCTAAAGGTGCCAAGAAGTAATTATTTTACAGTAGTATAAATGTAATAATGCCGCTCCTTATCGGGGCGGCATTATTAGTTTGGGCAAAGGAAATATTGAGTTTACTACTCTGGTAGTATAGGCTGTTCCGCAGTTACATAAAACCCGAAGTCCCACAATATGTGGGGCTTCGGGTTTATTGATATATGGATTTCAGTTAGTTTGCCGGTTTTTCCAGAAGTTTGAAGAACTGGTCGAGCTGTGGCAGTATCACGATACGTGTACGGCGGTTCATAGCATTACCTTCTTTGGTACTGTTAGATGCCAGTGGCACATATTCTGCACGGCCTGCTGCTGTCATGCGGCTTGGTGGTACATGATACTTATCCTGAAGTACACGAACTACTGATGTGGCACGCTTCACACTCAGGTCCCAGTTGTCTACAAGTACGCCGTTTTTGTAAGGCTTGTCGTCGGTATGACCTTCTACCAGAAACTCAATGTCTGGCTGGCTGGTAATAACTTTTGCTACCTTGCCCAGTACTTCGCTGGCACGCTCTGTTATGTCATAGCTGCCACTCTTGAACAGCATCTTGTCAGAAATGTCAACATAAACTACGCCTTTATCCACTTTTACGTTTACATCATCGTCGTTGAGATTTCCGATAGCGCCTTTAAGGTTAATAACAAGCGCCATATTCATAGAGTCTTTTCTGTTTATTGCGCCCTGTAGTTCTTTTATGTAAGCATCTTTCACACCTATGTTATCCATAGATTTTTTGATGCTCTCTGCCTGTGCTCCTGATATTACAGAAAGGTCTTTCAGTTGATTCAATACCTGGCTGCTATTTGCTTTGCTGTCTGCCAGCTGTGCTTCAAGTGATTTTATTTTGTCCAGATCTGCGTTGTGTTGTGCCTGGGATTTGGCATGTTCTATCATCAGTTGGCGGTAAACACTATCCAGTTTCGTGTAGTTTTCCCCGCATTTCTTGAGTTTTTTAGGAGCAGCGCATGAAAACATCATGGCAGATGCAGCGGCCCCAAGGAACAGCATGTTTGTCAGCTTCATAAATCGATTGTTAGTAAATAAATGGATGTTGATATAGAATCCAACTGCAAATCTATTTATTTACGGCACATAGAGCCGTTAATAAAAACACAAATCAATTCATTAGAAATGTTGTGCGTTGATTTACAGGTGCTTGCTTAAAACTTAACCCCAAATGTAATTGCAACATTGTTCAGGCTAAAGTCAGTCGTAGCTGTAGGTATGGCCGTAGGAGCTGAGCTTAGCACATAGTTGTAGTCTATATCATATGGTTGGTTAACGATAGAGTACGCACTGTGTACGAAAGCAATATCTGTGAAAAATCCATTACTTCTGAACCCAAGACCGGCACTAAAGTCCATCCTTTGTCCGGATAAGCCAGTGCCTTTGAACGGATTACTGTAGTACCCAAATCCAGCTCTGGCCATGAAGTATTTTGTAAGTAATGCTTCTGCACCCAGGCGAAAGTTAGAGGTACTCTGATAGCTGTTTTTTATAGACTGGTTTATAGCTGTTTGTTCTGCCTGATAGCTGTTTGTGCCATCAGAAGCAAGAGGGTAGTCAAAGCGCATAAAACCATAGTTGGCATATTCATAATCGGCGGTAATGAACCCTATACCTTTCATTATATAAGATGCACTCAGTATGCCACGCCATGGAGTTACGAGGCCATAGTTGAACTCGTTATACTGTGTCATCTGATTGCCGGGTGTCAATTGATGGTTGGTGCCATTTACGGTAGAGAAGAGTGAGGGTGAGTACGTATCGTTAAGTGCATAATAGCTGGGTGAGTGAATTGCTGCCCCTACCCGCACGTTATTGTTTACTTTATATATAGCTCCCACTTTCAGGTTTACACCTACACCTTTGATGTCTATTTTGTGAGTTTGGCGTAGAGAAGAAAAGCCGGCAGTATTGGGCTCATTATTACCAGGTGCCAGTGTTTCAGTGTACTCAGAAGTAAGTGAATAGCGAACCGAAGGAATGCCCAGGGTTACTCCCAGCATCAGCTCTTCTTTATAATTACCACCTAATGATAATGTATATTCATTGACTCTGCCTCTTTCTTCTACTGTTTTTGTTTGTGCTATACCACCTCCGAATGGTACTATTGTACGGAAGGAATCCTGTCCTATCTTATCTATCAGATAACTTTCCCAACCCAGATGTCCCGGATAATTACTGGCTACACCACTTGTAGCATCTCCGGGGTATTGATTGGCATCAGACTCGAATACCTGCGTAATGGAGTTATTATAATTGACACCGGAATACGTGTAATTTCTGTTCAGGTCGGCTACCCGGTTCATACCAAAAGCAAATGAGACAGCTTTCCAGTTTCGCCTTTCGTATCGCTTGCCACGCGGCGCATCGGTAAATACCATGCTGAAACTATTGAAGTTGAAACGGACATTGTTATCAAGAGTTTCAGTACCGGAGTAGGCCGATCTTGTACCATTCATTCTGAGTGTAGGGGTAATACTCATTTCTGAGCTTCTGTAAATACCAAGCCCGGCAGGGTTGACACTTGCTGAACTGTAGTCTCCACCTATGGAGCCTAATGCATTGCCAAAGCCCATAGAGCGGGCAGTACCCTGAGTCGTAAGGTTAGACAGGAAATAAGCAGAGGTAATATCCTGAGCATTTGCTGTGCCTATTACTGCCCATGTTGCCGGTGCCAGTAGTAGAAGTTTTGAAGTATTCATATGTGTGTGTTGTTGTTATAATATCCCCGTCAGTTTGTCGGGCCGACGTATGTGATACGAAAAGCAAAAACCATACCTGTAAAAGTAAAAAGGCACACTCGCAGGTGCGACTATGCCTCTTTTAGCTTTTTATTAACCTGTGCGCAATCGTATAGGTTATCTGCGGCCACCGGCAGAGCCACCGCGACTACTACCGCCACCTCCACGGCTACCGCCACCACTGTGACTGCCACCACCTATACTGCCGCCCCTGCTACCACTGCCAAAACTGCTGCCGCTATTCCAGCGGGGAGCAGAAGGTGTACTCTGCCTTGCTTGCTGACTGGGCCTGTAGCCCGACTGTGAACGTCCGCCATTATTTGCCACGTTTCCTCTGCCACTACCAAACATGCCACGTGCAGGGCGGGAAGTGTTGCCATTTTGTGATGCCTGTCCGTTATTGCCCGCCCAGCGGTTGCGGCTGGTATTATTGTAACTGTTGTATCTGCGGTTACCTTCGTTTTGCCTTACAGCACTTCTGTTTCCAAACCATCCGTTTGTGCGATTACCGGTATTATTAGTACCACGGTAGGCACTTACATTGTTGCGTCCGGTGGTATTCCTAAGCCCCAGCTGGTTAACAGTCGCTGTACGGTAGCCGTTTGAAGAATTAGATCTGTAGCCGGTATATCTGGGACCATAACGAGTAGCCCGGTTATTATGGTAACCATTATCATAGCCGCCTCCATAGTAGTTGTTCCAGTATCCACCATAATAGCCACAGTAACCTCCCCAGTAATATGGAGATGAATAACCCCAGCCCATATATGGGTAGTTCCAGTAGCTACCCCATGCTCCATATCCATACCATGCACTCCAGCCCCATGATGATGTCCAGTATGGACCTGTACCGAATGAAAGTGTTATTCCTGGTCTCCATGGGTTATATCCCCAGTATGGGTCATACCAGAAACGGTTGTACCAGAATGGATTGTAAAATGAGCTGTAATAGCCCATATTGTAGAAGTCGTTATCAAACCTGTTAAGGCGGGTAGAATAACTGTAGTCATCATCATAGTCTACATAATCTTCTCCGTTATCATAACCACCATAATTATCAGGGTTATTCTGATTGTTGTTATAGCTGTAATTATCAAACCTGTTAGGGTCAGGATTTGAGACATCCTGCCTGCGGTTATTATCGCGCCGGTTTTCCTTCACATCTGTATTGCCGGCACTCATGTCACTGCCAGTGGCATAAATGTCGTCTGTCTGTGCAAATGCAGCAGGAGCCATAAGTGCAGCCGCGAGTGTGATTAATGCAAAACGTCTCATTATGAATTGATTTTAAATAAAAAATACTTAGCCTTTACATAGTGAAATTAGTACTTTTGCGCCATTCCGACAGGCGCTAAAGCCAAATTTAACAAATCAGTTTCCATGGCTGGTACGGTGTCCTGACAGAAATATTCATTGCTAAAAGTGTGCCAGATTTTTTATGTCTAAGGAAATTACTTCAAGAGCTACAGATTACTCCCAATGGTACAATGATATAGTACTTAAGTCCGGTCTTGCAGATTATTCTGCGGTAAAGGGTTGCATGGTAATAAAACCACATGGTTTTGCTTTGTGGGAAAATATGCGCGATGTTCTGGACCGTATGTTTAAGGATACCGGACATCAGAATGCCTATTTCCCATTGTTTATACCTAAAAGCTTTCTGAGCCGTGAGGCGGCCCATGTAGAGGGCTTTGCCAAGGAATGTGCAGTGGTGACTCATTACCGGTTAAAGAATGACCCTAATGGTGGTGGGGTAGTAGTAGATCCTGAGGCAAAGCTGGAAGAAGAGCTGATTGTAAGGCCTACTTCAGAGACCATAATCTGGAATACCTATAAAGACTGGATACAGTCCTATCGCGATTTGCCTATTCTGGTAAATCAATGGGCTAATGTGGTACGCTGGGAAATGCGCACCCGTTTGTTTTTGCGTACCACAGAGTTTCTGTGGCAGGAAGGACATACGGCACATGCCACCCGCGATGAGGCCATAGAAGAAACACGGCAGATGCTGGAAGTGTATGCACGCTTTGCCGAGGAGTACATGGCTGTGCCGGTGATACGTGGTGTAAAAACAGCCAATGAACGTTTTGCAGGGGCTGAAGATACTTATTGTATAGAAGCACTTATGCAGGATGGTAAAGCATTACAGGCTGGTACATCTCATTTCCTGGGGCAGAACTTTGCAAAGGCATTTGATGTACAGTTCAGAGATAAGCAGAATAATCTGGATTATGTATGGGCTACATCCTGGGGGGTATCTACCCGCCTTATAGGTGCTTTGGTAATGGCACATAGTGATGATCAGGGGCTGGTACTCCCACCTCGCATTGCACCGCTACAGGTAGTAATTGTTCCTATTATGAGCAAGGACCCCGCTGCCCAGGCCCGTATCAATGAGGTAGCTGATAAGCTGACTGCTGAATTGAGGGCTAAAGGTGTAACTGTGAAATATGATAATGATGATACTACCCGTCCGGGATGGAAGTTTGCCGAGTACGAAATGAAAGGAATTCCAGTTCGGGTAGCGCTGGGTGCCCGTGACCTTGAGAATAATGTGGCGGAAGTAGCAAGACGTGATACTGGTGTTAAATCGAGTGTGCAGTTGGATGGTTTGGGTGACCACATTGTCACCTTGCTGGATGATATCCAAAGCGAACTGTACAGGCGCGCATTAGAGTTCAGAACCACGAATACACACCGTGTGGATACATGGGATGAATTTGTAAAGGTTCTTGATGAAAAAGCTGGCTTTATAGCTGCTCACTGGGATGGTACCGGAGAAACTGAGGAAAAGATAAAAGAACTTACCAAAGCTACAATTCGCTGTATTCCATTGAATAACCCGGCTGAAGAGGGTAGCTGTATCCTTACAGGTAAGCCATCATCTCAGCGTGTGTTGTTTGCAAGAGCATATTAAGAGACACGAACTATTATAGAAATTTTTTAAAACCTGTATATTTACAACGTTAAATTCTGAGATACTGTATGAAGCATGTTGTTTCGGTTGCATTATTACTGTTGGTAATAGGGTCTGTCTCTTGTAAGAAGGTATATACGTGTACCTGTAGTGATGGGGCAAATGTGAAGTATGAAAGGACGCTGGATAAGCAAAAAAAGAAGGATGCAAAAGCTGAATGTCAGGCTTTAAGTGGTACTACGGTGAGTGGAACAACTACAGTAGAGCTGAAATGTAGCCTTACAAGATGATATAAAACTGTTTGTGTGTTTGTAAGCAATGTAATAATATAATTATTATGAAAAGAGCTGGTTTATTTGTCGCATTTGCAATGATAGTTACAGGAAGTGTTTCCTGTAAAAGAATTTACATATGTCGTTGTGTTACACACAGAAAACACAGTACAGTGGAAAAAGGTGTTTATACGTACGAAATAATGGAGAAGAATAAGAAGTATGCCAAAATGCTTTGTAACACCAGAAACTACTCTTCGCCAAATGGAGTAAATGATATTACTTGTAGTATCAGATAGTGTCCATTATTTATTAAACAGTATTTTCAGGTAAAAAGAAGGTTTGCTTAATTGCTCCCTGAGGTCCATATCAGTGAACATGCAGCTGATAGTATCACGTAATGACTGGCTTTTATAGGCTTTGTTCACTACATAGTTAAATAGCCAAGGATATTTACTCAGGCGCTGCAAGGTGGCGCTGATGCGGAATTCGTCTCCAAGTCGTTTATACACAACATCGTCATACGCCTTTCGCAGGATGCTGCTACTATAGTCCCTTTCAGGGGCTATTTCTTTTATAGCCATTGCCGCAAGCATACCGCTATATAATGCATTGCCTATGCCCTCACCACTAAATGGGTCTACCAGGCTGGCCGCATCGCCACATAGTATATATCTGTCTCCTGAGAGTGGCTGCCGATCCATGGCCAGCGGAAGACCCCATCCCTGAATTTTATCTACCAGAGTAGCATTGGCAAAACGAGGCGATATGTCGGGGTTGGTTTTTATGGCATGCAGCATCTGCTCCCGCAGGTTTATTTTCTTGTCCCGTACTATTTCACTCAGCAGCCCTACTCCTACATTGGCCATACCGTTGGGCAGGGGAAATATCCATAGATAGCCGGGTAGTACCTCGGGGAGGAAATGCAATTCGATAAAGTTATCCGGGTGCATGCCTGTAACACCTTTGTAATAGGCTCTGAGTCCTACTGCATAAGCTTTGGGATTTTCTCCACTATTTACAAATGTCTTTCTTACTATACTCTTGTCGCCATCGGCACCTATTATTACCGGGGCGTTTATCCTTACTTCAGAACCATCAGCAGTAGTAACATCAACGCTTACCTTATCTGTGGCACGTGTTATGTTACTTACTGTAGCATTTTCGTAAACTGTATTATAGGTCGAGTTGATTTTCTGAAACAGAAAGTTATCAAATACCATTCTGGTAACGGTGAAGCCAGGGGCTTTTGTTTCAGGTGTTCGGTGTGGTGAAAAGGGTATATCCAGGCTTTTCCCGTTGGGGGCTACAAACTTTATGCCCCATGATGGGGTATACTCTGCCGGGGTATTGAGTATCTCACTCAGCCACTCTTCATTGGCACGGTTAATGACCAGTGCCGTTTTGCCGCTGCATGCATCACCACATACTTTGTCGCGTGGGAACCGGGCTTTGTCAATAATTATATGTCTGATGCCATACTTGCTGAGAAAGAATGAAGCTCCTGCACCAGCTGGTCCTGCCCCTATGATTACAACATCAGTTTCGATAGTTTTTCCCATCTTCCCGTCAAATATAAGGAGCCAGTCTATAAATCAGGTAACAGGGGCCTTGAATCAGAGGCAATAATGATAAGAAAGAGAAAAGCCATACTGAATAAACAGACGGCTTTTCTCATAAATATTATCAAGTCAGTGATTAGTTACCCAGATAGGTCTTTAACAGCTGGCATCTGCTGGCAGTGCGCAGTTTGGTAATAGCTTTATCCTTTATCTGGCGAACACGCTCACGGGTAAGTGAAAATTTCTCACCTATATCTTCAAGGCTCATGGGGTTTGCTACACCAATGCCAAAGTAAAGTTTGATAACATCACGCTGACGGTCGGTAAGTGTGCTGAGTGAGCGCTCTATCTCGCAGCGAAGCGACTCTCCGTGATAGAGGTCTGCGTCGGCAGAGTCAGAATTGGGATTTTCCAGGATATCCAGCAGCGTATTGTCTTCGCTGTCCACGAAAGGAGCGTCAACAGATACGTGCCTTGCGGCTACACCCAGGGTAGTTTCCACTTCCTCTGTACCTATATCCAGCAGCTCTGCCAGCTCTTCAGTAGACGGCTCTCGCTCGTATTCCTGTTCCAGCTGGGAGTATGCTTTGCTTATTTTGTTGCTCAGTCCTACCTTGTTCAATGGCAGGCGAACGATACGGGACTGCTCGGCCAGTGCCTGAAGAATGGATTGACGAATCCACCAAACGGCATAAGAGATGAATTTGAAACCCCTTGTTTCATCAAAGCGCTGAGCGGCTTTAATAAGACCAAGGTTTCCTTCATTAATAAGATCGCTGAGAGAAAGACCCTGGTTCTGATATTGTTTAGCAACGGATACGACGAAGCGAAGGTTAGCTTTAGTAAGCTTTTCCAGTGCATACTGGTCTCCCTGCTTGATACGGATAGCGAGCTGTACTTCTTCTTCCGGGGTAATCAAATCAACTTTGCCTATTTCCTGAAGGTATTTTTCAAGGGACTGGCTTTCACGGTTCGTAATTGATTTCGTGATCTTGAGTTGACGCATTGACATAGGCGATGAATTGTAGTGTTTTTTTAGAAAAAAAGTTAACTCACAACATATTGCGGCAATAATAAGTGCAATGTGCAGCGAAGTTAATGTTATAGACAATGCGACCCAAATAAAATTAGGATAGCATTAACACACGTAAACAGTGATTAGTAACGTCTTTAACTGATTTTGCGATTAAATGCAATCATAGGAGGGTAGGGGGAACTGAATGTGAAACTCAGAACTCCCATCATGTAGAGGAGACAACCCATGCTCCCGGAACATATGGTGACGGGGCGTGAAAACAGTGTGGAAGCTAATGATTGCCGGATAATTGATAACTGACAACTTTTGTTATTTTTGTCGCTCTCTAAAAACGAGTCATGAATTTTAAGAAAATTAATAACCTTACCGGGTGGATTGTGTGGGGTATAGCTACTGCCGTTTACCTGATGACTATGGAGCGTGTAACCAGTTTCTGGGATTGCGGAGAGTTCCTGTCATGTGCCTATAAACTGGAGGTGGGTCACTCGCCTGGTGCGCCTTTCTTCATGATACTTCAGCGCATTTTTGCACTGTTTTCGGGTAGCGCTGCACTTACAGGTGCGCCCTCTACTACAGCTGCATTTTTCATAAACTCACTTTCTGTATTTGCCAGCTCGTTCAGTATCCTGTTCCTGTTCTGGACCATTACGCACTTTGGCAAAAAGATGATAGCCAGCGGTAATGCTCCTGACATGGGGCAAACCGTAGCTGTAATGGGAGCCGGTGTAGTGGGTGCACTTGCCTGTACCTTCTCTGATACATTCTGGTTCTCGGCAGTGGAGGCGGAGGTGTATGCCACATCTTCTCTGTTTACTGCTTTTACCTTCTGGGCTATGCTGAAGTGGGAAGAGGCGGCTGATGAGCCTTATGCTGACAGGTGGATAGTGCTGATATCGTTTCTGATAGGCCTTTCTGTGTGTGTGCACCTGCTGAACCTCCTTACTATACCTGCTCTTGCCATGATATATTACTTCAAGCGTTACAAGCCAACGCCGATGGGTACATTCATAGCATTTATAGTAGGTGGTGTGATACTGGGCTTTATACAATTTGGCATTATCCAGTATATACCACGCATTGCATCCTGGTTTGACCGTATGTTTACCAATGATTTCGGGATGCCGTTCGATACAGGTGCCATGTTTTTCCTTACACTGCTGGTGGCATTGCTGGTATTTCTGTTGCTGTTTGCAAAGAAGAAAGGGCGCTATCTCCTGCACACAGGTATGCTGTGTATCATATTTGTGATAATAGGTTACTCCTGCTACTTTACGGCCATCATCCGCTCCCGTGCCGATGTGCCTATAGATATGACCAATCCGGATAACCCTATGAGCTTTCTGGATTATGTAAACCGTGAGCAGTTTGGCCAGCAGCCACTGTTTAGCGGTCCTTATTTTACCAGTGTATGGACAGACCTTGATGACTCCAAGAAAACATATGCACCTGTAAAGAAAGATGGCAAAGACTATTATGAAATAGTAGGTACCAAAACGGAGCCGATATTTGGTAAAGACCCGCGTACCGGTGAGAATCAGAGCCATTTCTTCCCCCGCATATGGGACTATAACAGCGGAAGCCATAAGAGCTTTTACCGTAGCTATCTGAACATAGCAGAGAATGATGACCCAACAGCCAGAGATAACTTCGCGTTCTTCTTCCGTTATCAGATGAACTGGATGTGGTGGCGCTACTTTATGTGGAACTTTGCCGGAAGGCAGAATGACGTAGAAGGTCAGGGCGACCCTGAAAGGGGTAACTGGATATCTGGTATATCGTTCATAGACGGCATTCGCGGACTGGGTAATACAGATAAAATGGGCGACCTGAGTAAAAACCAGGCGCATAACAAACTGTACTTCCTGCCTTTCATTCTGGGTATTATGGGACTTCTGTTCCAGTTTGACCGTAACAAGCGTGATGGTGTGGCCGTGCTTACCCTTTTCTTCTTCACCGGTGCTGCTATTGGTATATTCCTGAATATGACACCGTTGCAGCCACGTGAGCGTGACTATGCATTTGCCGGCTGTACCTATACTTTTACCATATGGATAGGGCTGGGTGTGCTGCTGATATATGACTGGCTGCGGAAAACTATGGGTAATACCATGAGTGCCGCCACAATAGCTACCGGTATAGCTATGCTGGCAGCTCCTGTACTTATGGCAAAAGAAGAGTGGGATGATCATGACCGCTCCCGGAAAACACTGGGTAATGCTACTGCTTATAATACGCTTTCCTGCTGTGCGCCCAATGCGGTTCTCTTTACCTATGGTGACAACCAGACCTATCCGCTGTGGTATATACAGGAGATAGAGGGTTTCCGCAGGGATGTGCGTGTAATCAATACCAGCCTGCTGGGTATAGACTGGTATATAGACCAGCTTAACTACAGGATAAATGATGCGCCTGCGGTACCTATGACCTGGACGAAGAGTGACTACCTGGGTGATAAACATAACTACCTGCAGTATTATGAAAACCCCTCTGTGAAGATACCGAAGGACAAATTCTTTAACCTGATAGACATCTGTGCATTTATGAACAGTAATGACAGGGATAAGATGGCTATGAGAGGCAACCAGGAGTATATAAACTATATGCCTGTGAAGAACTTTACAGTGCCTACACCGAGCAAGGAAGAGCTTGTAGCTCGTGGGCTGATAGGCGAGGCAGATACTGCAAGAGTGGAAACAGACATGCGCTTCATATTCCCTAAAAATGCTGCTACCAAGAGCGACCTGGCGGTGATGAATATTATAGCTGCTGTGGCCCGTGACGGCTGGAAGCGCCCACTGTACTTTGATGCAGGGCTGCGCCAGAGCGACTATGTGGGTACCGGTGAGTATATGCGCCTGGAGGGTATGGTGTACCGTCTGATGCCATTCAAGGTGATAGATGACGCCCGCCCGCCACAGGGTGTACTGGGTACCGTAAACTCTGCAAAATCTTATGACATGTTCATGAATAAGTTTGTATGGGGTGGTGCAGAGCGTGAAGACGTTTACTTTGATGAGCCTAACCGTCATGAGCTGATATCGTACCGTATGAACTCTGCTTTTATAGCCAGCCAGCTGGTAGCAGAAGGCAAACGCGAAATGGCAGTGAAGCTGCTGGATAAAGTATTTAAAAATATTACGGAGCATTCGTATCCTTATGGTTATGACTATTCTGGTTATCTGATGGCTAATGCTTATTACTATGCAGGAGAGCCAAAGAAGGCATCAGTGATAGTAAATAAGATAATGGCAAGCGCGGTGCAGCATATGGAATGGGTAGCAAGCCTGAACGACAACAGCCGCTACGCTATGGCTGATGGTGTGACACAGCACATAAGCATACTGCAGAATCTGGCACAGTCTGCGGCAAGTGCGAAGGATACTGTGATGGCCAATACAATAATGTCGCGACTGAAGACAATAGTAGAAACCAAACCTAAGATAAGAGAGCTGCTTGAAGCGCGTCAGCCAGCCTACCGTGGCGGTGGTGACGATGAAGAATAAGAAAGCATCTCTGAGGGCCTGAAAAAAGCTACCTTATTGCAAACACAATAAGGTAGCTTTTTTCTTTGCTGATATGGTGGCGCAAATTGCTCAGTGCGCAGTTTTTATTTTCTTTCGGCTATTTATTTTGTTTCGTTAACATAATTGATTGATAATTAAGTTTTTGTGTGAATTTGGGGAGGGTGGTTTTATTATGTTTCTGCGCAAAAAGTTCACAAAAATTGCTCGCGTGAAAAATGTAATGTGTTTAAGGGCTACCAGCTGTTGAGAGTGTTTGCTTAGCAGAGAAGTGAGTAGTGAAAATATAGTTATGTCGCAGGCTGTTGCTATTTGCTTTCATATGCATAGGGCTTCAGGTTTTGTATTCTGGTGTAAAGATGACACCATAGCCGGGGATAGAAAAGCAGATGTATAATGTTATGCAGTTATGTGCGCAGCATATGGGCTATGGTGCATATGATGTAAAATAGTTTGCAGCAGGATGTGTTATTAAGGGGAAATTTCTGTTTTTAAGATGAGAATATGGATGAAGATAATGGGATGAATGGCGGCATCCATTTACCTCTGGATTGTAGTGTGAATCCCGAATAGCTATGCCGCTATGGAAATCCCATCACAGGGCAATAGCGCTATAATGTGATGGAGGGTATGTACAATGTGCAATTAAGTTGTATATTGTAAAAAAGACACTATGAAAGGACGTTTGACCCTGAAAGATGTTTTACATCAATTAAAGGAAGACCTGATAGGTAAGGACTCATACCGGGGTGTAACACTTACCTATGCGTGGATGGCTAATCAGTTTGGGCATTTCTCTCTTGGTTTTATTCCGACACTTATTGTACATAAACTATTGTTGAAATACAGCTCAATTAACAATCCTGAATTGTGGAGTGCTGTTATCATTTCGGTTATGTGGCTGGCATTTGAGTTATACAACTTTCTGGGACCGCTGTTACTAAAAAAGCAAACGAGCTCTAAAGCTATGTATGTGCCATCACAGAAGCCATATGTATTCAGGCCGGCATGGGGCAATGTTGCATTTGATACATTTACGGACTTGTGTTTTTTCTGGCTGGGAGCTTTTGCATCGGGGGCATTAATTCTCTATATCCCCTTAATGGGATATGTAATAGCTGCGGTTCTATTCATACTTGTGTATCCCTGCAGGTATTGGTTTCTGACAAAGATGTATCTGCAGTATGCAAAATATCCGTACCAGATGCGGCTGAGCCAATGGAATCTGAATATAAGCGAGGAGGACAGGAAACAGGTGCTGAAATTTATGGAGGACGAGGGCCAGGAAAAACATTTGCTGATTTTTGGGGAGAAGGGTAGTGGCCGGACAAGCCTGAGTGTGGGTATAGGCACAGAGCATTGTTTCAGACATGTGGCATGTAGCTACACAACCGGCATGAAGCTATTTGACATGTTTTCAGTAAAAGATGATCAGCTTAAGGAGCAGGAAAAATCATTATGGACATGGCGTACATCGGCATTACTGGTGATAGATGATATAAATCCCGGAACTGCAGGACATGGTGAGCTGGTAACGGCAGCATACTTCATGAAACTACTTACTGATACCGATGAGGTACGCACAATAAATATGGAGGCCATGCGCAACAGAAAGATAGTATGGGTAATGGGAGAACAGACAGGAAGTGTGGCAGAGAACTATGCTTCATGGGAAAAAATGCTCACAGACCTGGGTGTAAGCAGGGAAGATATTTTGTCGGTAGGGTTATTGTCGCCAGCATAGCGTGGCTTATGGCAGGATATGATTTTCGTAAGAGAATGTAAGCAGGTGAGACAGACTTTTTACATCGAATCGCTTATAAAGAGGAAGCAGTCTTTTTTCTACGGCAGACTGTGATATATCCAGCCTTCCTGCAATTTCTTTGAATGAGTAGCCCTTTGCCACAAGTGCAAGGGCTTCTTTTTCCTTACGGGATATGGCAAAATGCTGAAACAGATTCTTATTCAGCTCTTCTTCAAATTCTGACTTTTCGGGGCCATAGGCCGCATAGCGCATCACCTTTCCCAGAGTGATACTATGGTTTATCTGATTGCGGCCTATTATTTCTGTGACCCGACCATTCTGTGCCCTGAAAACACCTACACGAACTATGAGCGGGACATGATGCCCCTGCCGGTGTATTTTTTTCAGCTCAATAGTGAAACTGTATTTCTCCAGATTTTCAGTTTTACCAAGCAGGAACAAGAGCGCTTTGTCATTTAGTTCGTTGGCAAAGGGGGCGTATTCCGGGGCGGTGATATTGACAATTGTGAGCATGTTTATTTCACGGTCGTCATATCCGAGAATTTCGGACCAGCCATCGGCATATATCATGCGATTTTGCAGGAATGAGTAAATATAAATTGCTTCTTCAGGAAAGCGGACTATTGTATTTCTGAAATGACGGGCCTCTTCGCTGTCAAGGTTAGCCGGGATATCAGATATCATAGAGCGGGAAAAATCTCCTGGGGTATTCATATCAGATATTTTTTACAAGATAACAAATTTAGTGCAACCTGCGACTTTTCGCAGTTGATGCCGGTGATATACAAACCTACTTTTGATATTGTTGTTTCTGAGCAAAGAGGATATGCAGGAAGCAATGCAAAACACCTACAAAATATAAGACAGAGGTAGCCGAAAATCTGCATCAGAGTAGGCATAAAAAATATTCACTATGGCAAACTTAAGCTGGTTCCCGATAAGCCCGACATTAACAGATGCCGGTGCATTTTCTGCATTCTCGTATGATACAAATGCGAGGGACTTAAAACCAATTCCGCTGGATGCCGGGGCAGACCCGTTTTCGCAGTTTCGGGTATTGCAAAGCTCATTTAACATTCAGGTAGCTGCCGACCTGGGGGTAGGTGTAGGCACTATAGGAGGTAACTATAATGCTTTTGTGCTATCGTATGAGGCGATGGCATTTACTGAAAAAATATCAGAGGTGCCTATAGGAGGCAAAATATATGGCACCCGTTGGGGGGCAGGATTGCGGGTAGTGCTGAAGGTATCAGAGATAAAATCGAACGTCAATTTCAACTTTGGTGCAATAGCTGCCAGTACAGAGCTGGGAATGGCAAGGGTAGAGTATGAGATAAACGGAATAGGCATAAATAAGCCGGATATACTGGCAATACTGCCAGGACCCGGAGACTTCAACTTTGCAAACTATAAGAAGATACTGGATGCTGTAGATACCATAAAGGAGTATATGGCCAATAGCCCGACAGAATTACAGCCACGGCCGTTTCAGGTATTTATATCGGACGATAGCACGCGTGATATATTCACAGACAGCCGAGCGATAATATATGCGATGCGGAACATAGTATCGCGAAACAAAATGGCAACCGCCATTCAGAATAGTCAGAACAGGTATAATATATCAACTATAAAGGCGGTATATGCCCGGTTTCAGATACTGGATGAGCAGGCTGAGCCTACCAGGGAGCAGAAGAAACAGGCCGAAGACTTTTTAAATACATAACAGATACAGATAGTTTATGAAACGAAGATTAGCCTATGCAACAATAATACTATTATGCCTGACCAAAATATGCCATGCCCAGGAGTTCAATGCCGGCACGCAGGCGCTACAGGCACATGACCTGCGCTGGATAAAGTACAGGAATGATATAGAGCGTACAGGAATGACTGCTGCCGCAATGGAAAGTGAGATACGGTATGTGATAAAAAGTGCAGATAACCAGGGAATAGCTATACGGGATATAGAACTACCTATAAACGTAATAAAGTTGGAGTATGTAGGGTATCTGCATCCTAATGACATAGGGATATTCAGCGCAAATCCGGTAAGGAGTGATAACTCGGCATCAATAAACAAAAAACTATACATATACAGATATGATAATTTCTATTTTTCTACTGAGACTGATAATATCCAGAGCCAGAAAAATGTCTACTATGCAGCGAGGGCTGTGGAGATACTAAGGGCTAAGTATTGGCTGGCTTTCGAAAGATTGTTTACCGATACAGAGCGCTATCCCAGCGACAGGCCAAAGCTGGAACTGTTTTCAAACATGAATAAGTGTTACTGGATAGCGTTTAATGAGACCCCGGATTATATAGCCAAGTCCTATACTTCCTTTTTGGGTGAGGGCTACTTTCCTGATGTGGATGGTGCGGGGAATGTAAGCAGATTTCGTAATGTAGTGGTGATAGATATACATGCGAAGAATATACTGGGTAATGAAACATCGAAAGGGAGCCGACCTATATACAAAAGGAGTACAGCAGATGAAAACTATACTCTGTATATGAAGGAAGGTCTTATAGAGACGCTGATACATGAAATGATACACCGGTATATAGACTACCTGTATCCGCATGACAAGATGCTATCTGATATAAGAAGAAACAGAAATGTAGGTGTGTTTAATATGGCTGAAGAGAATGCTGTGGTAAATACCTCATTGTCTTATTTACTGAATGAAGGGGGAATGGGGGATGAGCTGTTTAAATACTATTATAAGGAGGTTTTTCAGTCAAATGTGGCTGCATTGCATAGCAGCGGACAGTATGAACCCTATGCAAGGCTGTTTGCTGATTCTGTAACGATATCTGCAGGCAATGAGCGGAAAATTTTCAGAATGAAGGTGCTGGACAGATGATATAAGGGACCGTAACTGCATATTGTACCCTTGTATCCATAATTTACTATCATGGGGTAATGATAGCATAATCTGTAATGCAATGAAGCTACAGCAGTGAAATCAACATGCACTTTTACAAAGTCATGTGCCGGGGCAACATTTACTATTCCAGATGGAAAATAACAGGCACAACATAAATGGATGTGACGGGCTGCCCCTTATATATGGCAGCAGACCACAAGGCAGGGAGGTGAGCCAGCGCTCTTAATGCTTCTTTGTCGATTGAGGGATGAATGCCTCTCATTATCCAGGGAGCGCTGGCCTGCCCATCCGGCATGATGGTAAACGCAACTAACACACGGCCCTGTATATTGTTTTCCCGTGCTTCATTGGGGTAGTTGACATTGTCAACGAGTGTTTTTTGAATAGTACTTTTTCCTCCCAGGTAAAGTGGTGGTTGTGCAAGTTTTGTTTTGACTGTGTCGGTACCGATGAGTACCTGATATTCTTTAGACGTGTCAGATGTGATGCCGGATACTTTATTGTTGTCAAAATCATACAGGAACTCTACCGTGTCTTTTTCTTTGTAATAAGTCCAGATACCTACCTTTTTATCATTCTTATATTGTCCGGTTATTTCAGGAAATTGGTTCCAGTTATTGTACTGAATCCATACACTGTCTTTTTTTCCCTGGTTATAATAGCCGGACTCCAGGAGTCGCATATTATTGGTGAACCGCTGATATAGGCCATGCTTTACTGTTTTGTCACTTTTCAGAGACTGATATTTTTCAATAACTGACAGGCTTTTAGGCTTGTGGCGGATACGGTTAGTGATGGTAACGGTCGTTTGGGCAGAAGCGTTAATGCCTATGAACAGCAGCAACAATGCCGGGAATATTTTCTTCATGGTGTGTGCGGTGTATTGCATGAGTTTTGCTTAATGCAGATAAGTGGTAGTATGTGAGGTATATATTAGTGCGTACATAATGTGCTAATATAATGAAGCTATGGAATAGTGGGTGTATGCTATATCCTTCCCAATATAGTGTTTGCTGTTTGATAGTTCAAGGATACAGACGTGTGCCATATTAGCTAAATAACGAGCTGAACTAAGCAAAAAAGTGGACATGACTCGCCGAAGCCTGACTGATGAATTTTGTTTTTCGATAAGCTAAGTGCTAATCGATGAGCTGACCGCCTTTGTTGAAAGGCTTAGGCCGGTGAAGGCGGAGAGAAGGTGACAAATTTCGATTTTTTTTAGAGATTACAATTTAGCACAATGACTTAATAGTAGAAAAGTATAAATCATTTGTATTTTGTAAGTTGATTATAAAGTCAAGGGACATGTCTTACGAATCTACTGTATATAGAATATTGATTGCATCCCCTTCCGATGTTGATGAAGAACGAGAAGTCGCGGCAAGGGTGATTCAAGATTGGAATGATTTAAATTCTTTTAGCAAGAAAATTGTTCTGTTACCAATCAGATGGGAGACGCACTCATCACCCACGTATGGGAATAGACCTCAAGAGATAATAAACAAGCAAATTGTTGACGATTGCGATCTTTTAATAGGTTTTTTTTGGACAAAGGTAGGCTCTCCTACAGGCGAAGATTTAAGCGGTACAATAGAAGAGATAAAACGAGTATCTAAAGCAGGTAAACCTGTAATGTTATATTTCTCAAAACGAGGTAAAGATCCTTCTCAAATTAATTTAACTCAACTTGAAGCATTAAACAGGTTTAGGGAAGATATCTATAAAGTGGCTCTCGTAGAACACTTTAATTCTATTGTAGAATTCAGGGATAAAATATCAAGGCAACTTGAAATGAAAATTAGGGAGCTTCAGGAAAGAAAAGAATCAATAAAAGAAATAATAGCTTTCTCATTTATCAATAGAGAAACTGAGCTACTTTTTAGTACTCATGAGAAAATCAGTATTGAGCGAGTTGAATTTGATAATACACGTATCCAAAATATTGCTAAAAAAGACAAGCGAGTTTCAGAAAAACGTAGTTGGCTATTTGAAAATGCGTTGCATTCTTATGTGAATAGCAAAAATGTTATTCCGGTATTATTGGGGCTTCAAAACAACACTGGTAGGATTTTTGGAAACGTAATCGTGGAACTCGCAATAAACTCATCTATTGGAGGAGATGAGTTAATAATACAAAATATGTCTGCTGAACGTGGGGGTATTCACAGGCGATCATATAATTCGGATTTACCTTTGGAAACTGAGTTGCAAATAAGAAGATTATTTAAAGATACATTGACTAAGACATCATCAAATGTGTGGGAGTTTAGCTCACAGCAATTTTCGCTACTACCAAACAAAATTAAAGTATTAGAAACAGTTTTGCTGCTGTATCCCAAGACATCAATGAACGTAAAGTTCAAAATAAATTTATTTTCGGAGAATATATTGCAGCAAATAGAGTTGCATTGTCAAATGGATATTGAAGTTACTAAAAGGCAGATAACGAAAGAAGAGCTTGAAGAAATAATCCGTACACTTCCTGATAGTTTTGACGATTTACCATTTTAATTGAACCTACATGATATTTGCATTGCGTAAATAATTGTATAAACTGTTTTTTGTACACAATATTTGATTGTTTTAAAATACAACATTATCAAATAGTATGGCGAGATAGGAGGTGAGCATAAACAATAAAGCTCTACATTTCTGCGGAGCTTCTTGCGGAGGGAAGGGGACAACTTTCGAACTTCTTTGTTGAGGATTTGAACGCAGTGTTGGATTCCCATACGAGCGCTTGATAAAGATCGCAGTTGTTCAAAAATTCCCCCAGAACGTACCAGCCGGCAATTATTTGCAATATAATTTACTGAGTCCCAACCACCATCATTGAGTTCTCTGCATATCCTTCGACGCTGGGGCAGTGAACCCCTGCTGAGAATTTTGCTGTGAAGTTAAATGCAACTGATTTTGACTAGGGTTATTTACCGGTTTCCCAAGATACTTCTCGAACAATTTCATTCCAATACCGTTTTTATCCTTTGGGTCCGACAATATCTGTTTCCATCCTTCAACTTCAGTTTGCCATACCTCTTTTTCGGCACCCTTGTCCCAATTTGCTAATACATGCTTTTGAAATATTGTTCCAGTAGTAGATCCGATAGCAATGCCGACAGCGAGCAAGCAAAAAAAAGAGGCCATCGTGGTAATCAACTTTTCCTTATCGTCCTCGTTGTTCATTCTCCGAATGCTGTTTATAATGGGCCTGCCAATCACTGCACCTGTTGCAATAGGTGTTACGATGCTAACGGCAAGGGCCATAATATCAGGCATGCCATTTTTGGTAAGTATACATAAAAGCCAGCCGTATGCGAATGCTCCTATTAAAATGAATATGCTTCTGAATGTTCTCATGGGTTTCCTTTTGATGTTTAGATTCATCATTTTGACAAATCGGATATCTTCAGATTATACTGAATATTTGTGCCGCCAGCAACTTCATTAGTTTTACTAGGGTAGACTGAATTGGTAATTGGCAAGCCTATCCTGAATTGTGCAGCTGGCGTTATTAAAATGTCAAAATATGGCATTGTTACTGTCTTGTTCATTATCTTATCCTGATAGTAGGGTACGTACTGCTTGCTGCCATCCGCATATTTACCATCCCATGATACCCCAAAAATCAATGAAGGTATGAACAGGCTTTTCTTATAATTTTCCGACTTGCGGAGTTGCTCTTTTTTCATAAAACTGAATAGACGAGCACTGATTGCAATTGACGGACCGTAATAGGGCACTAATTTTTGGCCCTCTGCTGCTATGGCACGAGACCAAATTTGATTATAAGATGACCGTGCCGTAAATCTCGCATTATCCCAGCTGTATGTACATGTTGCTGAAAAATTATGTGATTTCATATTGAACGCATTTAGGCTGTCAAAACTAGAAACGCTTCCTTGAGCAAAAAGGTTCGGGAACAACTGTATATTGTAACCGGCTGACCATTTGAAAACACTTTTCGCTCGACTTTCGTCAAAAGCAAGGAGGAGGCTGTCCATCATTTTTCGTGTAAACGGATTAAGCACATGGGCCTCATACTCGCTAAAGGACCCATGTTTGGTAACTTCCCATGCCTCAGGTGTGGGGATAGGATTATCGTCAAAGAATTTCTTTCTGAGCTTTATGGATTTCTTTGATCGGTATGAAGAATTGTCATGACCAAATGCGGCACCAATCGTGGCGACATTATCTTGTAACGCCAAGTTGAATTTAATGCCTTCTGCTAATGCGCTTACTGGCCGGTTATTTAATTTGTAAGGAGCGAAAACTACTTTAGCATTATTTTGCTCATTGGTGAACGATAGATTGGCCGACAGCAACTCATATGACGAAAGGTCTATTGAGCTAAACAAATAGCTAGAACCTGTAAACGAGCTTGCTCTGTCAGATAAATGATGGTCCGCTGCTGAAGTAATTAATGGCTTGACATGTTTTCTATAATCACTTGGATTGTTAAGTATCACATCGGCAATAAAACCACCCTGAAGCTGGCCCATTGCAACACTGCTCAAAAATAAGAATCCCGATATAATAATGATATGTTTCATGTTAAAATAATATTATTGTGAATTGACCATTCCAAGCTGTAGCTTTGGTGAGCTTCTGCGTACCATTTGCTGGAGCTGTTTGTTGTGAAGTGCCTTCCGTCATATTAGTCACATAAATAGCCGCTTCGGGAATATCCTGCATAGGATAAACTCCGAATAACATATCTATACTAGTACCCTTTGCAAAGTTGCCGATCTGGATGGTAATTTCCCCATCATCATCGGTAATGACTATGCTAATCAATTTCACCCAATTGCCACTTGATGACAGTTTGGCGTTTAACGAGTATAGGGAGAGGCTGCTACCATTGTTAGTCCATACGACTGAAAATGAGTAAGTGCATAGGCCATTTGTCTCGACAAGCGATGTGGGTATTGCACCTTTCTTCTTTGTGCTTTTCTGAAAAATCTTATTCAGCATACATTTTTTGTTTTAAGTGTGAAAGACTGCAATGCTTACTATCAAATGTATTATCAAAGTAATTTGGGAAAAACGTGAAAAACACGTTTTTTTACCTGAAGAATATTTTTATATTGTCCAATAAAATGAGGAGGTGGGACAGTTCGAACGACAAAACCCACGAAAAGCGCGGGTTTTACATTTCTGCGGGCTGTAAGGGACAATTTTCGAATTTTTATAGAAGATTAGCGAGTGCTGCTGATTTTTAGTAGAGATGCTTCGAAGCAAACGCTCTTCCGGAACCAGATTTCAAATACCGCTCAAAATCGTAAGCTTTATATCTATCAGGGAAGGAGCAGCACCATAAAAGTCTTACAGGTAAATGTAATCTGGTAGCTGGTACATAGCCTTTTGTATGTCGTATGAATCTTTCCTTTACGTTGATTGTGCAGCCTACGTAATGTTTGCCATTGCTGAGTTCCAGGATATAAACGTTGTACCACACCGGGATAGAAATATCTCTGAAAGTACAAATAAAATACCCAACAAAGATTTAATCTCTGTTGGGTATAGGCCCATTTCGGGCGGCCCTCCTTCGCGGCACTACTTGCGGACTTTGTCCGCCGTAGCCCGCTTCGGCGGGCGAAGGCGGAGAGACAGGGATTCGAACCCTGGATACCCTTTGACAGATATACACACTTTCCAGGCGTGCCTCTTCAACCACTCGAGCATCTCTCCGATTCCTCTTGCGAGGGGGCGGCAAAGGTAATAAATGTGTGCAACAGACAAAACAGAATTTTGTGTGCAGTAACAGTATCTGTGCCGGGAATAAAAGTAATGTTCCCTGCCATGGATGGCAGGGGCAATAAAAAACGAGGTATTATGGTAACATTTCTGCCGGAGGCGTAAACATGTGACCCGGACAGCCATACTTTTTAGTGCCGCAGGACGACATGGTGAGTACTATTGCGATAGCTATGAGTGAGCATACGCGACTTATCTTGTAAAAGAGTTGCATACCTTGTTCGATTATTAAATAGTAAAAAGCTAAGTTAACTTTGTACGAAGATACAAAAAAACGAAAAACAAAAATGCAGCATATACACTTCATAGCCATAGGGGGCGCTATCATGCACCAACTGGCGCTGGCGCTTCACCGGAAGGGCTATATGGTAACAGGCAGTGATGATGAAATAACCGATCCGGCAAAGAGTAATCTGGCTGCGGCCGGTATACTGCCGCAGGTGTATGGCTGGTATCCTGAGAAGATAGTGCCGGGGCTGGATGCGGTAGTGCTGGGTATGCATGCAAAGGCTGATAATCCTGAGCTGCTGGCGGCGAAGGCGGCAGGTATACCGGTTTATTCTTTTCCGCAGTATGTATATGAGGTGAGTAAGACCAAGAAGCGGGTAGTGGTGGCTGGTAGCCATGGCAAGACTACCATTACCTCTATGATAATGCATATACTGCGGGCGCAGGGTATGGACTTTGACTATCTGGTAGGGGCGCGGGTGCCGGGTTTTGAGCAGTCGGTAAAGCTTACGGATGCTCCGCTCATCATTCTGGAAGGGGATGAATATCCGGCTTCGGCAGAGGAGAAGCGCCCCAAAATCTTCTTTTACCACCCGGATATAACGGTGCTGAGCGGTATAGCATGGGACCATATAAATGTGTTTCCTACTTACGATAACTATTTCTGGCAGTTTCAGTATTATCTGGGTCATATAGAGGAGGGTAACAGTGTGTTTTATAATGGTGAGGATGCAGAAGTGATAAGGGCTATAGCTACCAGTGCCGATAAGCTGGTGAAGCGTGCTTATGTAACACCGCCTTTCCATTATGAGGATGGCTATCCGGTACTGGAAACCGCATATGGCAATATGAAAGTGTCTGTATTTGGCCGGCACAATATTCTGAATATGCGTGCAGCTATAGATGTGTGTATGGAGCTGGGGGTGAGTGAGCAGGCGTGCTATGAGGCTGCAGCCACCTTTACCGGTGCTGCCCGCAGACTGGAAAAGGTGAAGGAAGAGCCGGGGCTGATAGTGTACCGGGATTTTGCACATGCGCCATCAAAGCTGAAGGCTACGCTGGATGCGGTGCGTGAGGCATGGCCGGAGCATTATCTCGTGGCCTGTTTTGAGCTGCACACCTACAGCAGTCTTAATGAGCAGTTTCTGAAAGAGTATGATGGTAGTATGAAGGGGGCCGATGAGGCTATTGTATTTTTCAGCCATCATGCGCTGCAGCTGAAGGGGCTGCCTATGCTGGTGCCTGATGTGGTGCGCAGCTACTTTGGCAGGGAAGATATGCATGTGATACATAATGCTGCGGAGCTGAAGCAGACGGTAGAGGAGGGTATAAGCGGACGTGAAAAGCCTGTATTCCTGCTGCTGATGAGCTCTGGTACTTTTGACGGAATTGACTGGAATAGCGTAAGTTCGCATCAGAAATAATGCAAATGCCCAAACTGACGCTTAAAAGACCTATAATATTCTTTGATCTGGAAACGACGGGTACAGATAATGCCCGCGACCGTATCATAGAGCTGGCCCTGGTAAAGATATCGCCTGACGGAAAACGTGATAAATATGTGAAGCGGGTAAACCCCGGAATACCTATACCTGCAGAAAGCACTGCTATACACGGGATAAAGGATGAGGACGTGGCTAACAGTCCTACCTTTCGCCAGATAGCGCATAACCTTTATGACTGGATGCGCGGGTGTGACCTGGGCGGGTATAACTCCAGCAAATTTGACCTGCCGTTGCTGGCAGAGGAGTTTCTGCGGGTGGGTATCAATGTGGACTTTACCGAGCGGCAGATGATAGATGTGCAGCAGATATTCTTTAAGATGGAAGCACGTACACTGAGTGCGGCTTATGCATTTTACTGTAGCAAGGAGCTGACTAATGCACATAGTGCAGAAGCTGATATAGAGGCTACCATAGAGGTGCTGGAGGCACAACTGGAACGCTATGATAATCTGGGGCATGATGTGCCTGCGCTGCACAAATTCACCAATAATGATGAGTATGTGGACTATGCACGCCGCATAGTGATGAAGGACGGGCATCCGGTATTCAATTTCGGGAAGCATAAGGGCAGAAAGGTAGAGGATGTTTTCACAGAGGAGCCCCAGTATTATGACTGGATGATGCAGGCAGATTTTGCCCTGCATACGAAGCAGAAAATATCTGAGATACTTAACAGAATGAAGCTTAGAAAGTCTGGTCTGAAAGTTTAGCATTTTTTTTTAGCCGTAAATCCTTAGTTAATCATTATTTTGCCGCCTGATTCAGCACATGCCCTCTTGAGGAAACTTGTTATCATACCAACGTATAACGAAAAGGAGAATATTGAAAAGATAATCCGGAAGGTATTCTCTTTGTCAGGAGGTTATCATATACTGATAGTAGATGATGGCTCACCTGATGGTACCGGCGCTATTGTGAAAACACTACAGCGGGAATATGGTGATAACCTGCACCTGATGGAGCGTTCTGAAAAGTCAGGTCTGGGGCGTGCATATATAGCAGGTTTCAAGTGGGCTCTGGCTCATGAATATGACTACATATTTGAGATGGATGCGGATTTTTCGCATAATCCTGACGACCTGGACCGGCTGTATGAAGCCTGTGCCGGTGGTGCAGATCTGGTAGTAGGCTCGCGCTATACCCGTGGCGGCAAGGTAGTAAACTGGCCGTGGGACAGAATCTTTATCTCAAAAGGTGGGGCAATGTACACAAGGCTGATAACCTGGATGCCGGTAGATGACCCTACGGCAGGCTTTTTATGTTATTCGGCAAGGGTATTAAGGGCGATACCGCTGGATGAGGTACACTTTGTAGGTTATGCATTTCAGATAGAAATGAAATACCGTGCATGGAAGCTGGGCTTCAAAATAAAGGAAGTGCCTATCACGTTCAAAGATCGTAAGGAAGGCGTGTCTAAAATGTCGGGCAACATCATCAAAGAGGCGATGTATGGCGTATGGAAAATGCGTCGTTTTTAATTCTCTTGTGCCAGGAATACCCTGTAAAATTTATTTAGGTTAATTTTGCCCTCTTAAAATTCTAATGGCAATGAATCGTATTTACTTTGACAATGCAGCTACCACTTCTATGGATCCTGAAGTGCTGGATGCAATGATGCCTTTTTTATCGGAAAAATTCGGTAATCCTTCATCGGTTTATTCTTATGGCAGGGAAACGAAAATAGCGATAGAAAATGCACGTAAGTCGGTAGCTAAGATACTCAATGCCAATCCCGGCGAGATATTCTTTACATCAGGTGGTACGGAAAGTACCAATACAGCCATCAACTGTGCGGTACGTGACCTGGGGTGCAGGCATATCATATCATCGCCACTGGAGCACCATGCTACCCTGCATACTGTAGAGTTTCTGGCACATACAGGGCAGGCAAAGCTGAGCTTTGTAAAGCTTACAGATAACGGACACATAGACCTGCAGCACCTGGAAGAGCTGCTGGCCGGAAGCAGTGAGCGTAGTCTGGTGACGCTGATGCATGCCAATAATGAGGTGGGTAACCTGCTGAAAATAAAAGCAGTAGGCGACCTGTGTGAGAAATACAATGCAATTTTTCATTCAGATACGGTGCAGACCGTAGGACACTATCCTATAGATGTAAAGGGACTGAAAGTGCATTTCCTGAACGGAGCTGCACATAAGTTTCACGGACCTAAAGGTGTGGGCATCCTGTATGTGAATGAAAATATACAGATAAAGCCATACCTGAACGGAGGTGCACAGGAGCGCAATATGCGTGCCGGTACTGAAAACATATATGGCATAGTAGGTTTTGCCAAAGCGCTGGAGCTGGCTACAGAACGCTATGAGCAGGATAGTGAGCATGTGAAAGGGCTGAAAATGTACATGGCAGAAAGGCTGAAAGAGAAGTTTCCGGGTGTAATATTTAACGGAGATACTTTTGGCAGCAGTTTGTACACGGTACTGAATGTATCCTTCCCAATGACAGACCGTTCTGAGCTCCTGCTGTTCAATCTGGATATGAACGGTATATGCGTGAGTGGCGGCAGTGCCTGCACAAGTGGCGCCAACTCTGTAAGTCATGTGATAAAAGCAATCTATAACGGTCAGTCGGCTGGAATGGTGCCTATAAGGTTTTCCTTCTGTCGTCATAATACCAAAGAGCAGGTAGATGCTGTAGTAGAGAAGCTGGCAGAGTTGTTGTAGTATGCACGTACAGCAACAAATATCCCTGAAATCATACAACACATTCGGTATAGATATGCCTGCTGCATATTTTACCGAGGTGACAAAGCCTGAAGATATTGAGGCTCTGGCCACATTGCAACAGCCTGTACATGTACTGGGAGGTGGCAGTAATATATTGCTATCGGCACCGGTACATGGTACCGTAGTGCGCAACTGCCTGAAAGGCATAGCAAAAACAGCCGAAAATGATACGCACATATGGCTGCAGGTGAGCGCCGGCGAGGTGTGGCACGAGCTGGTGATGTATGTGGTAGCCAATGGCTGGGGCGGCGTGGAAAACCTGGCGCTGATACCGGGCACTGTGGGGGCAGCACCTATACAGAACATAGGTGCATATGGTGTGGAGGTAAAAGATGTGCTTACAGAAGTTTCCTTTTACCACTTAGAGAATAAGGCATTTGTAACACTACCTGCCGAAGCGTGTAGGTTTGGCTATCGCGACAGCATATTCAAAAACGAGCTGAGGGGTAAGGTGTTTATAACGGCGGTGACGCTGATGCTTACGAAAAAGCCTGTTTTTAATACCTCTTATGGTGCTATAGAGCAGGAACTGCAGGCAATGGGTGTGCAGGAGCTCACTGTAGCAGCGATAGCACAGGCTGTAATGAATATACGCAGCAGTAAACTACCAGACCCGAAAGTGACGGGTAATGCGGGTAGCTTCTTTAAAAATCCTACGATTACGACAGCTCAGTATGAGCAGTTAGTGACAGAACATGAGGGTATGCCGCACTTTCCTGCCGGAGAAGGTATGGTGAAGGTGCCTGCGGCCTGGCTTATAGAACAGTGTGGCTGGAAAGGATACCGGCGTGGTGATGCCGGTGTACATAATCGGCAGGCACTGGTGCTGGTAAATTATGGAGGAGCATCGGGGGGCGAGGTATGGCAGCTTTCAGGTGATATTGTAGCATCGGTGCAGGAGCGCTTTGGTATAACGCTGGAGCGGGAAGTGCAGGTGTGGTAGGTGCCAATGCTGCAACATCCTGAGTGGTACGTTTTTCTTATATTTATTGGTAGTGAGGGTATTTCTGCAAATATTTATTGTAATACTTGCTGCATGGGGTATTAATGGTGGCCGTTGTGCTGCCGGTGAGCCCACGTCTACAGCAATAAGATACCTGCCGGTAAGGATAAGCCTTGTAACGGTAGGCCCGGGGGAGCGAATGTTTGAGGCGCTGGGGCATACCTGTATAAGGGTAGTGGACAGCTCCCGTGAGGGCGACTGGCATGATGTGGTGTTTAACTACGGAACATTTGATGCATTTGACCCATCTTTTGGGTATAAAATGATAACAGGTGAGCTGGATTATTATCTCTCTGTATTCAGGTTTGATTCATTTCAGAAACTGTTTGTGGCACCGGAAAGAAGTGTGACGGAGCAGGTGCTTAACTTATCGCAGGAGCAGAAGTACAGTCTTTTGCGGCACCTGGAATGGAATGCAAAAGATGAAAACAAGTATTACCGGTATGACTTTTTTCATGACGACTGTGCAACACGAATATATCAGGCATTTCGCACCGCATGGGGCGACGCTTTGCAGGTAAGCAGCGATAAAAATGGGAACAACACACTTACATACTATGATATGTGCCTCCCTTATTACCGCCATCGCCACTGGGAGCGGGTAGGGGGGCAAATTATTTTTGCCGGGCAGATGAGCAAACCGGTTTCTGTAGTGGAGCGTACGTTTCTACCAGATGGATTACTATGGGTTGTGGCAGGGGCCACTATAGAGGGCAGGCAGCTTACAGATGCGGCAACGGTGCTGCAGCCAGACACTCTGGTGCGGGATAATGGTATGAACCAGCCTATGATGCTAGCGTGGTTTATTATGATATTATCGCTGATGGGGCTGTTATGGTCACGCGCAGTAATTATGATGAAGTGGCTGACGAATACGGTCTTGTTTCTGTCGGGTATACTGGGTGTAATTATCCTGTTTATGTGGTTGCGGAGCCATTATGCAGGCACTGAAGGAAATATGAATATATTATGGGCGCTCCCTACCGGAGTGTTAGTACCGTTCCTGAAGCCGGCTCTGAAGCGGTTATATGCAATATTGGCAGCTGGTCTTGTTGTGGTATTTTTTGTATTGTGTTTTGCCGGTATTGCCTCTGCGCCTATGGTAGAACTGAGCCCGATATTATTGTCATTAGTATTAGGGTATGTGTATTTTTTTCAAAAAGGTAAGATGGATGTTAAGAGATAACGGCCATATGATGCTGTAAGAAAGAAACAAAACAATAAAGGATGATATTTAGTGAATAAAAATTATATTTGTTTTACCTGGCTATCAATATGAAATTGCAAAGTGTGTACGCAAGTGTTTTTTGCAGCGAGAAGGACAGCAACATGAGGTTTTGAGTGATATTTCGCATTGGTCGCTGTTTTTATTATCTTCAAACCGTTTTGCCATAAATGATGCTGCTGCGTCACATACCATTTCTGAAGGCGGTATTTCTTTACTCCTTTACCGCTTTTGGTGGACCTCAGGGACATATTGGTATGATGATGCGCACTTTTGTGCAGAAGCGGAAAGATGTGACAGAGGAGGAGCTCCTGGAGTATAATTCCTTTTGCCAGATGCTACCCGGCCCATCTTCCACACAAACGGTGATGCTGATAGCCATGAAGCGGGGAGGTATACCGCTGGCGCTTATTACACTGCTGCTATGGGTATTTCCTGCTACTGTGCTGATGGCACTGTTCTCTTTTGTTATATACAGTTATCATATAACCACAATAGAAGGTGGTAAAGGGTTGCCACTGCACCTGTTTTCGTATGTGCAGCCTATGTCGGTAGGATTTGTATTTTTTGCTGCCATGAAGATGATGCAGAAAAGTGTAAAGCATGTGGCAACAGCGGTAATAATGCTGGGGGCATTGGTGGCTACGCTTTTCATTAACTCTCCATGGGTATTTCCTGTGTTGCTGCTTGTGTCGGGCGTTATCAGCAACTTCAGTAATAAAAGGATACCAGCTCCTATGCAGTCTCCCAAGCGTATCAACTGGATACATCTGGGGGCTTTTGCGGGTATATTCATCGTAGCCGGTGTATTGAGTGAGTTGGCGAGGACCGAGAGCTGGGTACATGGGCGTATTTTCAACATTTTTGAGAACTTCTATCGTTTTGGGTCTATCGTTTTTGGGGGTGGTCAGGCGCTGGTACCTATGATGTACATTCAGTTTGTAAGCCGCACGGGTGGGCAGGCGCTAACTGCGGCTCAGTTGCTTACAGGGTATGGCATGGTGCAGGCATTGCCGGGGCCGGTATTTTCAGTATGTGCTTACGTGGGTGGGCTGGCTATGAGTCATTATGGTGGGCTATGGCAGGCTATAGGCTGCCTGGTGGCTACCGTAGCTGTGTTTTTGCCCAGTACATTGTTATTGTTTTTCCTTTTTCCCGTATATGAGAATCTGAAGCATCATGTGAAGATATATCGGGCACTGGAGGGTATCAATTCTGCCATAGTAGGTATTATGTGGGCTTCCGGTATATTCCTGTTTCGCTCCATAGCATTTGATGCAGTACTGGATTTTCAGTGGAGTAATCTGGTGGTGGTAATTATCACCTTCTCTCTGCTGTCTTATACCCGTATACCGTCTCCATTCATTGTAGTAGGCTGGTTGTTACTTGGCTGGAGTCTGCATTGATATCCCGGTATGAGGCAGTGTCACCGTTATTGCAGTGCCTACACCTTCCTGACTGGCTATTTTTATTTTGCCCTTTTCTGCATCCAGGTATTCAAAAAGCAGCTTCAGACCTAATCCGCTACCTTTCTCTCCCTCTGTTCCCGGCATTGTTCCTGCCCATGTACGCTCATTCATAGCCTTTACCACATCGGGCGACATGCCTATACCTGTATCGGTAACAGAGAGTGTAAGCGTGGTGTCACTTGCATGGGCATCAATGTTTATCTCTCCTCCTGGTGTGTACTTATTCGCATTGGCAATCAGGTTTTGAAGAATGAAAGTAATGCCCCGTTTTTTAGTTCCTGCCATTAGTCCGGCCTGAATATTGTTTTTTAGCTTGTTGCCTTTACTTCTGGCCGCGAGGGCATATGTTTCTATGGCATCGGCTGCTACTTTATGCAGATGTACCGGCTCTTCGATGGCTGATATTTGCCCCAGCAGCAGTGTACCCCAGTCCACAACATTGTTCAGCAGGCCGATGGTGGCCTCAAGCTGGGCAGGAACCATAAGGTCTATTTCTGCTGCTTCTTCGCCGGTGATGATGCCAGAGTTTTTAAGCTCATAAGACATTTTGAGTGATGATAAAGGTCCCCGGATATCGTGCGCCATTATTGCCATCATACGGTGCTGTACATCTACTATCTTCTGTAGCTGGCGATTACGTATTCTAAGCTCAAATAGCTTAACTACCTGATTGCTGAGTACGCTGAGTGCAAATGTTTGCTCTTCGTCAAGATGGCGTGGCTCACGGTCCAGAACACATAATGCCCCCAGTCTGTAGCCATTAGGTGTAATGAGCGGCATCCCTGCATAGTAGCGTACATATGGATCTCCGGTAACATAAGGGTTATCGTGAAAGCGCTCATCGGTAGATGCGTCTCCTACTTCCAGCAGCTTATCGTCCAGTATGGTATGGGCACAGAATGACAGGCCGCGTTCCGTTTGAGAGCCGTCAATACCTGTGCGTGCTTTGTACCACTGCCTGTCTGAATCAATAAGTGTGATGAGGGACATGGGTACATTGCACAGGCGGGACGCCAGCTGCACGATTTCATCAAACTCCCGCTCATAGGCAGAGTCCAGCAATTCATACCTGTATAATTCCCGCAGGCGGTCTGTTTCGTTTTCTGGTATAGAGGGGAAAATCATATGCTATTATCTCTCGCTATTATTCGTTTCAATAACAAATATATAACTATGAGCAGTTTTATAAAAGCGCTGAATGCCGAAAGCGGATATGCCGGTATATGAGTGGGATAATCATTCTGCGAATGTTATTTTTACAGAAAGTAACAGATAAGAATATGGAGGTGCAAATAGAAACCAGCTGGAAAGAGCGACTGAAAGATGAATTTGAGCAACCTTACTTTTCCGGTATTGTAAATTTTCTGAAACAGGAAAAGCTGACTGGGAAGACAATTTATCCGCCTGGTAATAAAATATTCAATGCATTCAGTTGTACCCCGTTTGATAATGTGAAGGTAGTAGTAATAGGGCAGGACCCCTATCATGGACATGGGCAGGCTCATGGGCTTAGTTTCTCTGTGCCTGATGGGGTAGCACCGCCACCTTCGCTGGTAAATATTTTCAAGGAGATACAAAGCGACCTGGAACTAACCATGCGTAGTGGTACCGGAAACCTGGAGCCGTGGGCAAAGCAGGGCGTAATGCTGCTGAATGCATCACTTACAGTGCAGGCAAATACACCCAACTCACATGCACAGATAGGCTGGCATCAGTTTACCGATGCTGTAATCAGAAAGATATCGGCAGAGCGGGAGCATGTGGTATTTATGTTGTGGGGAAGGTTTGCTCAGAATAAAGAAACACTGATAGATGGCTCAAAACATCTGGTGCTGAAAGCGGCGCATCCGTCGCCATTTTCAGTTCATAGCGGATTTTTTGGCTGTCGTCATTTCAGTAAGGCTAATGCATGGCTGGCAGAGAAAGGACTGCAGCCTGTAAACTGGATATTGTAGCACACATATCAACTACATGAGTAAGGCAAAAACAGATGGTGAGCGCAGGCACCTGTTACTGCATCTGAGCATAATAATAGCAGCAGTGCTGGTAGCGTACGGACGGGTATTGGGTGCTGGATTTCTGGCGTGGGATGATGCTGAGTACGTGTTGGCAAATGGAGATATCAGGTCTTTCAGTCCTGCACACATAGGTGCATGGTTTTCCCGTTTTTATGTAGGGAACTATCATCCACTTACTATGTTTTCCTATGCTATAGATTATGGGATAGGTGGGGTGAAACCATTTATATATCACTTTACCAATATACTGCTTCATGCGGCCAACGCTTGCATTTTATATGCATTTGTGAGTAAACTGCAGGCACAGAAAACGGTAGCGCTGGCGGCGGCATTGCTCTTTGCCCTGCACCCGATGCAGACAGAGGCTGTATCGTGGGTGGCGGAGCGTAAAACTGTACTTTCCGGTACCTTCTCTTTACTGGCACTGCTGCAGTATCAGGCATGGGTGCGGCGACCGGTAGCTGGCCGTGCGGTGTTGCTACTCCTTTTCTGCATCATGGCTTTTTTATCGAAAGCTACGGCTGTAGTACTGCCTGTATTGTTTATAGCCACCGACCTGTGGCTGGAACGCGATATGCGAGACCGGATAGTATGGCTGGAGAAACTACCTGTAATACTGCTGGCTGGTATAGTGGGCTATGTAGCGATAGCTGCACAGGGAAGTGGTCACTTTATGCAGCAGGCAGCTGCATACGGACCCGGTGAGCGGCTGATATATGCCGGCTATGGATATGCACAATACCTGCTGCGATTTATATGGCCTGTAGGGCTGTCGGCTATGTATCCTCATCCCCAAACAGTAGAAATAGTGCAAATGGCTGGCTTTGCTGTAGCCGCAGGTATGGCCGTACTGTTTTTTATATCATTAAGAAAACGATGGTATATGATAAGTGGTGGTATCCTGTTCTTTACTGCAGGTGTATTGCCGGTATTACAACTCATTCCGTTTGGTGAGGCGCTTACTGCAGACAGGTATATGTATATACCCTGTATTGGCATTATATACCCGGCTGTGCATAGTATGGCACAGGTGCTGCGCAGGCGCCAGGCGGCAAAACGGTTTATGTATATGGCGGCGATACCGGTGGCTGTGCTTACAGGACTTACCTGGGTGCGTAACGGTGTGTGGCTTTCTGATATGAACTTTTTCAAGGCACTGTTAGACCGTTTTCCGGAGTCGGGAGTGGCGCAGTACAGCATGGGGGGATTATACATGAAGCAGGGTGACCTGGCAATGGCGGAAGAGCATCTGAACCGGGCTGTGATGCTGGAGCCTGCCAATGCAAAGGCCTGGTATAATAAGGGGCTGATGCATGCCCGGCAAGGCAGGGCAGGGGAGGCGCTGGAAGCTTTTGATAAGAGTATAGCCATCAATGACTATACGAAGGCTCACTTTTCCCGGGCAATGCTGCACCTTTCTACCGGCCATCCTGAGCTGGCGCTGGCAGATGCAGATGCCGTACTACGGGTGCAGCCATATAATGCCCGTGCCTATTATATAAAGGGGGCCAGCGAGGAGTATACCGGTCACTTGAGTGCAGCAATGGCAAGCTATAGTACTGCTATAAAAACAGATGCACATGAGCCGCTTTTCTTTATGAGGCGCGCGGCAACGCTATGTAAGCTGAAACGGTATGATGCTGCGCAGGCAGACATCAGTAATGCAATAGCTATGGCACCACAAATGGGTGAGTGCTACTACTGGAAAGCTATGATAAATGCCGGGCGTGGCCAGCCGCCATGTGCAGACCTGAGAATGGCGCTACAGTATGGCTATCGTAATGCTGCTGCTGCACTGCAGGAGCAATGTGGCGATTAACAGCCACAGGTTATGACCTGTGGCTGTTAATCCATGTGGCAATATAGCCAGCTTCTTCCTGCCATGATGGCAATGATAATACATAATGATTCCTGCCGGGAAATTCCTTGTAGTCTGTTATAGAGTCTGCATGCCTGTATGCCTTGTAGTTTCTCCGGTTGAGGCTGGCGGGTATGATATTATCGGCGGTACCGGAAATGATTAGTAATGGGCCATGAGGCTTGTTGAAGTCGACCCGTGCTGCAGATGTGAGTCCGCCGCGGGTTACTCTTTTTGATTCGGGGATGATATTTTCCTCATAGGCTTTCATCTGATCTTCATAGCTCATTCCATTGACGAAGGCATACTGCCAGGTAGTGAATGACATAAGGTAAGTTTTGTCGACCGGAGTAAAAAGACCCAATGCACGCCATGCGCTTTTAAGGAATGAAAATTCGTAAGGGATGATGCCCTGCGGAGGAACGGGATGCACTACAGCAGCAGCCTGTGCCAGACCTCTGTTAAGTAATATCTGAGATATAAGACCGCCCAGTGAATGACCAATGAGTATAGGCTTTTCTGGCAGAGCCTTTACTATACCGGCATAGTGATTTACGAGTGCGTCAAGTGTAAGCCGGGCCAGAGGTTTGTCATTGGGGCGACGGTTCCTGACTTCGGCAGCAGTGCCTTCTTTGTGTAGCCATGGTGGCGCAATGGTGTGGTAGCCAAGTCCCTGAAAATACTCCTGCCATTTGTCCCAACCATGATGAGATACGAATGCGCCTGTAATGAATACGATGGTTTTTGATGTGATGTTGTTCATAAAAGTGTCGTTTTTATTGACAACCCAAAGGTCCGCCGCATTCAGGAGGGAGATTTTAACCCAGGTTAAAATCATTTACGTTCCATCATCCTTTTTCTTATGCGGCTGAGGGATGGCCCCTGAATATTGAGGTATGATGCAATGTGGTATAGCGGTACGTGGTTAAATATATCAGGGTGAGATGCTATCATAGCCGTGTAACGCTCTTCCGGGGTAAGGAATACAAAATCCTCGGCACGGGTCATGGCCAGGCTGAAAGCGGTTTCGGCAATGAGCCGGCCAAAGTGCTCCCATTCTTTTGACTCGGTATAAAGCTGGCTAAGCTGCTGATAGGTAATGTAGATAACAGTAGCATCTGTCATAGACTCAGTGTAATAATTGCACGGGGTCTGGGTTACAAAACTCTTATATGAAACAATGACCTGATGCGGTGTGAAGAAGAACATATTTTTCTCCTGTCCGGTATCGGCATGTGTATAGTAGGTACGGAATACGCCATCCAGTATGAAGCCAAGGTGCTTGCAAACGTTTTTATATTCGTTGTAAAACTCTCCTTTTTTATAGTGTTTCTGTTGCCAGCATGAGGCTGATAGTTCAAATGCGGATGCAGACATGCCGCTGAATGCTGCCAGAGACTGCTGTAGGATATCAAGTGACATATGTACCGTGTTTTGCCAGACTTAAAGATATAGTGTACCGGCATAATGTGGGTATGGGGAACAAGGCAACGGATAATATACGGGAGTGTACTATATTTGATGCATGAAAACACCAGGAAAAGCGGGCGCGGGAATAGTATTGCTGGCATTGCTGGCGGTGGCCTGCAAAAAGGATTATAACTGTGAGTGTACCGTTACCACCAATGACCCTTACCGTAACGAGAATGTTGTGACCGTGGTATCCAGAAACGTGTACAGCAATAGGTTGAATGCGGTGTCGGCATGTGAGCGTAAGGCATATGAGCTGGATACGCTTTCCTATACATATGTGAATTGTAAGCTTAAATAGCTTCAGGGAAAGTACCTCCCCCATATTGTAATCCCTTTCTGCACCAGGCAGAATAATATTTCCAATACCAGACTTATGGAAAATGTAACGCTGTTAACGGTAAGTATCAGGGATGAGTATGCACTTATATCGGCATTTATGCGAGGGCTGCATGAGTCTGAAAGAGAGCTGAACAGCCGTACTGCATTGTGGGATGATATAGAGGTAGCATATATGCGGCATATCATTGCCATGCAGGAAGAATATGATGGCCTGTGCATAGTAGCTTATGCTGATGGAAAACCAGCAGGCGTAATAATGGGTTATGTAGAGGAGGAGGATGATAGCCGCTTTGAGGAACCGGCGGGTGATATGCTCTATATTTCGGACGGATATGTAAAGCCGGAGTACAGGCGTATGGGTGTGTACCGAATGCTGAACCGGACAATAGAAAAACATTATACAAGTCGTGGCATACGCAGAATATACCGCTTTACTCTGTGTGCCAACAGTGGTATGCGTAAACTCCTGGAGCAGGAGGGGTACATGGCTACCCGTGTACTTTATGAAAAGTGGTTGTAACCATGTTGTGGCTGGCGTGATGTAGTTTTGCAGCATGCGCATATTAATGGTGTGTCTTGGTAATATATGCCGCTCTCCTATAGCTGAGGGTGTGCTGCAGCAAAAGGCAAAACAAAACGGACTGGATTGGGAAATAGAGTCGGCAGGGACTAACTCCTATCATACAGGTGAGGCTCCTCACCGGTTTTCACAGAAGGTGTGCAGGGCACATGGTATAGATATATCGGGACAGCGGGCCCGGACATTCACCGCTGCCGACCTGGGCAGATATGATTTTATATATGCACTGGCAGGGGATGTGTACCGGGATATAAGCCGCATAAGCGGTGGTGCAGATATGAGTAATGTACATTACTTTATGAACGAGCTGGAGCCGGGAAGTAACGGCTCAGTACCAGACCCATGGTATGGAGATGAGGACGGATACGGTCCTGTGTATGATATGATAGCCCGCACCTGCGATGCTATCATAGCCCGGCATGGTACTGATAATAACACCAATGCATAACTATAGCGGATGTTTTGTGCCGCAGATAGTATTTTTGACATCAGATTACGAATAAATGAAACCATCAATACCACAGGGAACGCGTGACTTCTCTCCTGAAGTAGTACGGAAGCGTCAGTATATTTTTGATACGCTGCGGAGCATTTTTGAGCTTTACGGCTTTCAGCCACTGGAAACACCGGCAATGGAAAATCTTACAACCCTTACCGGGAAGTACGGTGAGGAGGGGGACCGGCTTATTTTTAAAATACTGAATAATGGCCTCCATGCACAGAATGATGACTATAAAGCTAAAATGAATGATGAGTGGGCTAAAGTGCTGAGCAAACCGTATTCATCACCTGTAGTGACTGAGCGTGCTCTGCGTTATGATCTGACCATACCTTTTGCCCGCTATGTAGTGATGCATCATCATGAACTGGCATTACCATTCCGCAGGTATCAGATGCAGCCTGTATGGCGTGCCGACCGACCTCAGAAGGGACGCTACAGAGAATTCTGGCAGTGTGATGCAGATGTGGTAGGCAGTACATCGCTTATTAACGAGGCCGAGTTGCTGTGTATATACAGTCAGGCATTCGGGAAGCTGGGTGTGCCGGTAGCTATAAAAGTGAATAGCAGGAAACTGCTGCAGGGAATGTCGGAAATATGCGGGCATCCCGATTTGATGACAGACATAACCATAGCTCTGGACAAGCTGGATAAAATAGGCTGGGATGGTGTAGCTAAAGAACTGACTGCAAGAGGAATAAGTGAGGAAGGCATAGGCAGGCTGAAAGATGTGATAGCTATAAGTGGAAGCAATGATGAGCAGCTGGCGGCACTGGCAGGTATTATGAGCGGAAGTGAGGCTGGCATGGCAGGAATAGCTGAGTTGCAGCATACACTGAGTTATTACAGTACCCTGTGCAGTGGCGTAAATGCGGATGTAGCTGTGCAGGTAGATATAAGCCTGGCGCGTGGCCTGAACTACTATACAGGTGTGATAGTGGAAGTGGTATGTACACATCCTGATGTGAAGATGGGCAGTATAGGCGGTGGTGGCCGTTATGACGACCTTACAGGACTCTTTGGGCTGAAAGGCTTGTCGGGGGTAGGTGTATCATTCGGGATAGACCGTATCTATGATGTACTGGAAGAGCTGAATCTGTTTCCGCAGCAGGTGGCACAGGGTGCCGATGTGCTTATTCTGAACTTTGGTGGAGACAATGAAAGGTATGCGCTGGATGTACTGCGCCGCTGCAGGGAAAATGGTATTGCTGCAGAGATATATCCTGAAGCAGTAAAGTTTGATAAGCAGATGAAGTATGCCAACAAGCGCAGCATAAAGTATGTACTGCTGCCAGGTGATGATGAGCGTGCTGCGGGTAAAATAAGTGTGAAGAACTTTGAGACGGGTAAGCAGGAACTGGTGGATGTAACTGCGGCTATTTCTATGCTGCAATCGGGATAACAACATTTTAAACAATAAACAGCCGGATTATGAAAAAGCTTTTACTGCCGTTATTAGTGCTGCTGGGTGTGTGTGGTACGACCATATATTCCTGTAAGAAGAATGCAAATGGCCGCAACACACTATCGCTGGTAGATGATGCAACGGTGCTTTCGCTATCATCGCAGGAGTATTCTACATTCATATCTACCAACCCGCCTATAACAGGTACCCCTGAGGCAGAAATGGTGCAGCGTGTAGGTATAAAACTAAAGGCGGCGGTAACCAATTATCTGGCTACCAAAGGGCAGACAGATCTGATAAAAGACTATCAGTGGGAGTTTAATCTGGTAAGCAATCCAGAGGTAAACGCATGGTGCCTGCCAGGTGGTAAGATAGTTGTGTACAGTGGTATAATGCCACTCATGCCTACTGATGAGGACCTTGCTACAGTACTGGGACATGAAATAGCCCATGCCTTTCTGAAACATGGCAGTGAGCGTATGAGCCAGCAACTGCTTGTAGATTATGGCGGGCAGGCATTGTCTGTACTGATGTCGTCAAAGCCGGAAGAAACAAGGACTATTTTCAACAGTGCCTATGGTGTAAGCAGTACTCTCGGTGTACTGGCATTTTCGCGCAAGCAGGAGAATGAAGCCGATGAAGCGGGCCTCTATGTAATGGCTACAGCAGGGTATGACCCTAATATGGCGGTTCCCTTCTGGGAGCGGATGAAAGCAAACAGTGGCGGATCTTCGGTGCCGGTGTTCCTGAGTACTCACCCCAGCGATGATGAGCGCATACAGCATATAAAGGACCTGATGCCTACGGCTATGACCTATTATCAGCCATAAGGCAATCACCCATCTTATTAAGAAAGGCTACTTCCGGAAAAGAAGTAGCCTTTCTTATTGTGCAGGAGTGATTAGTTATGTAAGGTGATTATGTGAGTGTGATAACGCCCACATTCGCTATAAGCCCGTAAGATACAGTTACGTCGGTAGTGAATGTAGCAAAGAGCAATACTGATGGTTGTACACTCAGTGTCCATGTGCCTTCAGACAGGCCGCTTATTACAAAGTGTCCATCTGCAGCAGGGATGGCAGATACTGTATCAACTCCATTTGTAACGTAAACAGTGGCAAAAGCGGTAGTAGGTAGTATATAGCCTTCTATCTTCCCGTTAGTAAGGGACGAGTATGCCCTGATAACGGGTTTCAGCTGGAACTTGCCATTGCCTGTTTCATTGATAGACTTGCCTGCATCAAAATCGAGCCAGAAGGTATAAGACACTCCGGCATCGAGCTGTGTATGCAGATTGAGCTTGATGCCACTGGTTTGACCGGATGGTGTGCTGAGTGCGTAGGAATCTCCATTTACAACTACTGTATTGTTGCTGCCCAGTATAAGTCTTATCTGTTCTACTTTTCCTGCAGGTACGGATGTGTTCACCAGCAGTGTATCGACTCCATTGCGGAAGCTGAGCAGATTATATACTCCTGTGCGGGCAGGGGATATCATCACAGAGCTGCGGCCTTCCATTTTAAACTCTATCTGCTGTATGTCTACATATACAGCATCATAATTGGCAGGTGCGTCTGTGAGGCGCATAGTGAGCTGGGCATTGTTGTTTTCATTTTTTTCTTTTTTGCAGGACGATACGCTTACAATCAGGCCTATAAAAGCGGTGAGTAATATCAGCATTCTGGTTCTCATGGCATGTTCCGTTTGATTCAGATTATAGCGTGCCAAAGATGATACCATGAATGGTTAAAGCTTCCTTTAAAGAAGTTGGGTGTGTTGTATTTTATTGTATTTCAGTGTGTTGTGCGTGGTGTTTGTAGCTGTTTGCCCGGGTGTGGTGTGTATATGTATGATGTTCCGGTGTCAGTAAACTGTTGTATAGTGTGGGAAGAATTCCCCAGTGTGTAGCAATGAATGAGATTGCGATGACTGGGTTATAAGGTTTCTTTTGGGTTAGGGTTTCCTGTTCCGGTGGTTATTAGATTATAAAGACTGGTTTTTATGTAACGTGTCCATGCATCGGAACAGACAGCATAGCACTCAAATTCAGGTTTCAGGCCTATGTGGGTAAACCGTACCATAATACCATTACTTACGGGAATCATTTCAAAGCAGATATCTGTATTATCCCATTCGGTCTGGTCTGTAACGAAGTTGAAATAGTTTTCTGTTACACGCCATTGAATACGTTCGTAAGTAGATTCAGTAAGTATCATAACACAGCTGTGCACATCGCGGTAGTGGTATCGGAATTCATCGCCAATAGCATTGGTGCTTCCGGTTATTTCTTCCGACCACCAGTTTTGAATATTGAGGATAGCATTTGCGATTTCCTGTGGTGTGTTATTCACAATAAATGAAATAGAGAAGCTTTGCTGCATTTTATGTTGTTTTATCAGGATGTAGTTTATTTAGCTAATGGGCCTGCGGGCGGGAAGCCTGGCTGGCCTTTACCTCCATTGAGCATACTGATGAGGCTGTATGCTATATACTGCCCCCATGCACCTGAGCAGGCATCATAACATTCTATACCCGGGCGAAGGCCCAGATGGGTGAAGTGTATGATGGTATTACCATCATGTGCAGAGATGTCGAACTGAATTCTGGAACCGGTCCATTCGTCAGGCTGAGAAAGGAATGTAAGGTTACTTTCTGTTACTTCCCATACAATACGCCTGCCAGGTAAGACCTCAGTAAGCTGCTGAACGGAATAATGGAGGTCACCGAAACGCACTGAGAAAGCATCGCCTTCATTCTGCGCTTTACCGCTGAATTCAGGACACCACCATGCGGCTACATTGCAGATGGTATCATATGCCTGCTGTGGTGTGGCTGTAGTATGAAAGCTGGTAGTAAAATCTGAGTTTGCCATATGGATGCGTGTGATGTAATGAACAATGTGTGACAAAAGTAGGCGTGAAGTATAAACATGAGGTAGTGTAAATGAGACAATGTATGGGGGCGATATGGACAAGTGAAAGCATGTATTTTTGCAGGGAAACCAAGTGGGTATGAAACATCTTACGATACTGGTGCCAGAAGGAGGCGCAAATATCAGCAGTATAACGGGGGCCTATAAGATACTGATGCGTGCCAATGAATACCAGAAGCAACAGGGTAGGGATGTTTGTTTTGAGATAGTGCTTGCTGGCATGTCATCATCAGTGGAGTTTCATGGGGGGCTGTTTGCAGTAAGGCCGCATGTGCATATAGATGATATAGTACATACCGATCTGGTAATAGTACCATCGCTCAATCATAATTATGAGCTGGCAACGACCAGCGGCAATGAACGACTGGTAAGATGGGTAAAAGAACAATATGCCAATGGGGCTGCAATAGCGGGAATATGTACAGGTGCGTTTATACTGGCAGCCGCGGGACTACTGGAAGGAAAAAGCTGCTCTACTCACTGGGGGGCGGCCGATACTTTCAGGAAAAAGCATCCCGGAGTGAAACTGGAAACGGACAGACTGATAACAGATGAGCATGGGATATATACCAATGGTGGTGCTTACTCGTTTCTGAATCTCATTATATACCTTATAGAAAAGTACTATGACCGAGCCACTGCCATATACTGCGCTAAGGTGTTTCAGATAGATATGGACAGAGAAAGCCAGTCGGCATTTATCATTTTCACCGGGCAGAAACAGCATGAGGACGAGCAGGTGCGGGCGGCACAACTCTTTATAGAGCAGCACTGGCAGGAGCGGATATCTGTAGCGCAGCTTGCCGCCAGATATGCACTGAGTCGCAGGAACTTTGACAGGAGGTTTATAAAGGCGACTGGCAATACTCCGCTGGTATATCAGCAGCGGGTGCGGATAGAGTATGCCAAGAAAGCCTTTGAGAATACCCGCAGAAATGTAAGTGAGGTAATGTATGATGCAGGGTATTCTGACATGAAGGCTTTTCGTGAGGTATTCAGAAAAATAACGGGCATGGCTCCATTGGCATACCGTAGCCGGTATAACAGGGATGCAGTAACAAAGTAGCTTTTATACAGGCCAGACTACAGCGGTTACTTCTTGTATTTCCAATGGCGGCTTTTCCCTTCCGCTATCCATTCTATAGCCTGGTTCATTCGCTTGATGCGGGTAGCTTCAGTTTTAGCTTCGTTAAACCACTCTATGTATTCTTTCCGGTTGCTGTAGCTGAATTGCTGAAAAACACTGTCGGCAGCTTCATTGGCTTTCAGGAATGCTGCAAAGTCGGCAGGTGTTTCCAGCGTTGATTTTTCCTTTTCTGTTTTTTTAGCTGGTGCAGGCTTTTTTACGCCATCTTCATTGAGCTTCATAGCAGCTTTTATGTATCGCTTCAGCACACTGTCTTTAGGCAGGTCTTTCAGGCTGGTAATACGTCCCAGCTGCCCCATTGCTTCGCGCTCGGTCAGCTCCAGTATATTGTCAGTATCTGGCATTAATGACGCTTTCCAGAAGCTGAATGCACAGTGCTCTTTGAAGGCTGCCATGCTGCACATTGCCTGACCACGATAGCTGAAGTTAGGAAAGCTCCATTTCCATGTTTCTTCTATATCGGGACAAGTGGCGTGTAGCAGTTCACGCAGATGAATCAATACCGGACGGGCAAAGTCGGCTGACTTTTCGATATAGGCATCTATGCGGGGATCATATGTGCTCATACCTCAAATTTACTGAATGCCATTACATGGTGTACCGGGTGCGTATAATAAAAGAGGCCGGATATATGCCCGGCCTCCATTGTATAATTATCATTGATTTTTTTCTGGCATCTATCAGAAAAGGTTGTTTGCATCAGCCATCATTGGCTGGTTCTTGTCTTTTTCTGAAATGATGGCTAATGTCTTATCTATCTTCCAGTCTATATTGAGTGCAGGGTCGTTGAAGAAAAGCCCACCTTCAGCAGACTTATCATAGAAGTTGTCGCATTTGTAGAATACTTCGGCAGTATCGGACAGTACGGCATAACCATGTGCAAATCCATGAGGAATAAGGAACTGCAGTTTGTTCTCTGCATTAAGCTCTATGCCATACCACTGGCCGTAGGTAGGGCTGTTTTTACGTATATCTACAGCCACATCCCATATAGCGCCTTCCAGTACTCTTATGAGTTTGGCCTGTGGCGTGGGGGGATTCTGATAGTGCAGCCCTCTTAGTACGTTCTTTACAGACCGTGCCTGATTGTCCTGTACGAAGGGAGTGCTGTAGCCGGTCAATTCCTGAAGCTGACGCATATTGTAGCTTTCAAAGAAATAGCCTCGGTCGTCGCCATGTACTTTAGGTTCTATTATCAGCAGACCTTCCAGAGGTGTTTTTGTAATATTCATGTTACCGTATTTATCCTAATATTTCCAACAATGAAGTAGTAATGTATTTCAGCTCCTCTTCTGTGAGCTCTGTATGCATAGGCAGTGATATAACGCATGCATTCAGTGCATTGGTAACAGGTAGTACCGCATCATGTGTACCGTATGGTTTCAGCATTTCCTGCTTATGGCAGGGTACCGGATAGTATATCATAGAAGGAATACCCTTTTCTGCCAGCCTGGTGTGGAGTGTGTCCCGGTCAAAGCCCTCTACAATAAGGGTATACTGATGATATACATGGTGTGCATAAGGTGCACGGTATGGTACCGTGAGCATAGGATGGCTGCTGAATGTATTGTCATAATAATCGGCTGCAGCTCTTCTGGCATCACAGTACTCATCCAGAAGTGGCAGTTTTATGCGCAGTACAGCAGCCTGAATAGAATCAAGACGACTGTTGCAGCCTACCATCTCATGGTAGTAGCGTACCTTCTGACCATGATTAGCAATCATTTTCATTTTCACTGCCAGGTCATCATCATTAGTAAAGATAGCGCCACCATCACCGTAGCACCCAAGGTTTTTGGACGGGAAGAAAGAGGTGCAGCTGATAGTACCCATAGCGCCTGTTTTTACAATGCGCCCGTCAGGGAACGTATAACTGCCTCCTATAGCCTGTGCATTGTCCTCAATGACAGGTATGCCATGTTTTGATGCAATTTCCAGTATAGGAGCCATATCGGCCGACTGGCCATACAGGTGTACCGGTATAATAGCTTTGGTGTTTGGCGTAATAGCGCCTTCCAGTGATACCGGGTCCATAGTAAATGCATCTGGCAGCACATCAACGAAAACCGGTTTCAGCCCCAGCAGCAGTACTACTTCTACTGTAGCTATGTATGTGAATGACGGTGTTATTACTTCGTCTCCTGCTTTAAGGCCCAGCGCCATGAGGGCTATCTGCAACGCATCTGTACCGTTGGCACAGGGAATGGTGTGCTTAACGCCCACATATGCCGACAGCTCAGCTGCGAGTGCGCTTACATCTTTACCACCTATAAATGCAGTAGATTCAATGACATTGCTGATTGCAATGTCTATCTCATTTTTGATTTTATTGTATTGACGCTTCAGGTCAACCATCTGCAATTGCTGCATGAAATACGTTTTGTGGCTGCGAAGTTACGGTATTCAATCTTAGATTTTCCTTTGAGGTGTATGGTGATACAGGTAGTATCAGCAGGTGTGGCTATGTATGATGTAAGTGTGTCTGATTTTTATTATTTTTATTGCATATGTGATGTTATGGCCTATAATGAACAGCTCAACAACAGAATAAGGGAGGCACTTGCTGATTATAAGCAGGTGGAAGAAAAGTACATGTTTGGCGGTTGCTGCTTTATGCTCAATGATAAAATGTGCATAGGTGTAGTGGGGGATGAAATGATGTGCCGTATAGGGCCTGATGCATATGAGGAAGCATTAACAATGCCCGGATGCCGGGAAATGGTATTTACCGGCAGGCCGATGAATGGTTATGTATATGTGAGTGAGGAGGGCTTTAAAACAAATAAGCAGTTCCTGCACTGGATAGACCTGTGTGTACAGTTTAATGCTGTGGCCAAAGCCAGTAAGAAACGAAGCAAACCCGCATCAGGAAAGGGTAGCAAATAGCAGCGATGTTATTACATGAGCAGGTCGTCCCGCTCACCGGCCTCATAGCCCGTATCTTCCAGTAGGTTGCCTCCGTCTGCTGCTGCTGTTGCCAGCTGGTCGCAGCGGTTATTCCATTTGTTATCGGCATGTCCTTTTACCCATACCATGCGTATACGATGCTTACGATACTGCTGTAGGAACAGCTTCCATAGGTCGGCATTTTTTTTACCGGCAAACCCTTTTTTTACCCAGCCCCAGAGCCACTTTTTTTCTACTGCATTGACCACATATGATGAGTCGGTATAGATAACAATATCAAGTCCCTCACGTGTAAGTAGCTGCAGCGCAGCTATTACAGCCATCAGCTCCATACGGTTGTTGGTAGTATGCCGGTAGCCCTGTGATATTTCTTTTATGGTATTGCCCCACATAAGCACAGCGCCGTAACCCCCATTGCCGGGATTGCCGCGTGATGCTCCGTCGGTATAAATAGTAAGTTGTGACAATGTATGCTGGTAATTGAGCGGCAATAATACAACATCGGACAGATTCAGCCGACATTTTGAGGATATTTGCTGTAAACAGGTCACTGAGTGCAACGGATAAAAAAGGCATCGGCAAGGTGGGGGATAGATGGTTTTGTACTGGCTATTATAGCTATGGTATTTGCCGCGTATTATATGCCCGGACCTGGTGTGGCCGAGCATCCGGTATCGCTGGAGGAGCTTGCCGGATATGGAGTGTCGCTTATTTTTTTCTTTTACGGACTGAAGCTGGACTTTACCGCATTGAAAGCCGGACTTCGTAATTACAGATTGCATCTGGTGGTGCAGATAGCAACATTTATTTTGTTTCCGCTCATAGCTATAGGTATAAGGCCTTTGTTTCATGGTGCAGATATGCTGGTGCTATGGTCCGGCATATGTTATCTGTGTGCGCTCCCATCTACGGTTTCCTCATCGGTAGTAATGGTGTCTATAGCAAGGGGCAATATGCCTGCTGCCATATTCAATGCCAGTATATCCAGCTTTATTGGGCTTTTTGCTACTCCATTATGGGTGCGGATGCTGATGTCTGGTAATGATGCTGTATTTGATACATGGGGTATAGCCTATAAACTCATTCTTCAGGTATTACTGCCGGTGGCATTGGGTATTGCATGCAATAAAAAGCTGGGGTGGTATGCAGTTAAGCATAAATCCCGTCTCCGGTTATTTGACCAGAGTATCATTCTTGTTATTATTTACACCTCTTTCAGTAAGTCATTTTCGCAGGGCATTTTCGGGAATGTGTCAGTAACAATGCTGACTATACTAGGGGTGGGGATGCTGGCTTTGTTTGCACTGGTTATGTTTTTTATAAAACAATGTTGCCGGTGGCTGGGGTTTAACCATGCCGATACTATTACTGCTATGTTCTGTGGTTCAAAAAAGTCGCTGGTACATGGAACGGTAATGAGCAGAATATTGTTCGGGAGTACGGCAGCAATGGGTATTCTGCTGCTGCCGCTTATGCTCTACCATGCACTGCAGATAATAGCTGCGAGCATACTGGCACAGCGGTATGGAAACCGTGATACAGCAGATTAATGCAGGGGTGCACCATCACAGGCCTATGAGCATGGAGAAGTCTTTCATAATACGCTCATAATCACTGGTGCCCAGTATCTTTTTTGCCTCCTCAGGTGACTGCCGCTTGATAATAGCCCGAAACTGCTCCTGAGTAACATGCTCGTACAGATATTTAACAAATGCGCCACCTAAAGGGTAGAGTATACTGCTCTTCGCTTTCCGGGAATGGCTCCATATATGTTCTATACTTTTTACCTTATAACGGATAATAGCCTGACGGGCATTGGTATAATGGTCGCGGGAGGAAAGATCAAAGCAGACGGCAACACCCTCACTAATAAACCTGTTGTAAACAGTGGGCTTACTGCCCCATGCCCACCATGCAAATATATGTGTGAGTTCATGCCCCAATGTTTGCTGAAGAGATACATGTGCAAAACAGCCTGCTCCGTTAGCAAAGCCAAGAGGGCGGTGGGTGATTTTACGGGCTATTGCAGGGTCGCGCCAAACATACATGTTTATCTTTTGCGTCATAGTAGCCTGGAAAATAGTATTCAAAGAATCATAAGCTATGTCATGTAGCCGCATGAAGCGGCTGGCAAATGCGGTAAGCAGATTCGTGTCCTGAAAATGATATCTGATATTGCTGTGCTCCATAGTAACCCACTGTGGAATATAATTGTCTTCATACTTCCGCATGGGTACTTCTGCATCAATTGAATCCAGAATGCGGGAAGCAAACCGGATACTGTTGTCTGTTAATCCCATCTCTACTGTCTTTCTCAGCATTGGGATTGCAGCATCTTTTTTTCCTGCAGCCAGCAGAGAATAGCCTTTGTATGCATAACTCCAGGCAGATACATAGCCACTGTCTTTGTCAATGCGGAGCGCGTGGTCAAAGCATGTAACTGCAGTGTCGTAATAGCCTAATGACATATTGGTTACCCCGAGCAATTCATATAATCTGGCATCGCTGCTATCTTTTTGCAGCATAGACATTGTGGAAGACTTTGCCTTTTCATAGCTGCGATTTTTCAGCAGATAGCTGATGTCTGTTATAGACTGGGCAGAAGCTATTCTGCCGATGGTGGAAAGAATAAGCAGTAATAATAGTCTTGTCATATGGGTATACAAATCTCTGTACCAATATACACACCTGGCAGATGATGTGTATGTAAATTATATGTTATCAGCAGGAAAAAGGAATATAAAGGCACAACTATGTAGTTAATTTGTAGTGTTCAACCAAAAAAAATCAGTTATGGCTAAGATGAATCCTTATCTCAACTTTGATGGGAATGCAGAAGAAGCATTCAACTTTTACAAGTCAGTATTTGGGGGTGAGTTTCTTGCAGTACACAGAATGAGTGGTGCCCCGGGTGGAGAGCAACTGCCAGAGCAGGAGCGGAACAGGGTAATGCATATTTCCCTGCCCATAGATGAGCATACCATACTAATGGCATCAGATATCATACCGTCGGCAGGGCATGTACTGAATGCCGGTAATAATGTACAACTTTCACTGCATCCATCCAGCAGGGAAGAGGCAGACCATCTGTTCAACGGACTATCAGCCGGTGGCACTATAGAAATGCCGCTGCAGGATACTTTCTGGGGCGCATACTTTGGTAGTTTTAAAGACAAGTATGGCATTCACTGGATGGTCAATTATGACCATACGCAGCAGGGTAAATAGCTGATAACAAACGAAAGAGCCCGGTACTGATAATCAATGTAATGTATCAGAACCGGGCTCTTTATATGCCGTATACTTAGCGGAGAAGGTTTGCCAGCTTTTTCTCGTCAGTGATATAGATTTTACCACTTTTGATGTCTATAAGCTTTTCTCCTTTAAAGTCGCTTAGTGTACGTATCAGTGATTCTGTAGCCGTACCGGCAATAGATGCCAGCTCTTCGCGGCTTATATCTATACAGAACGGTGCATTTTTGTCGGTATGAAACTTGCGTTCCATACTTACCAGCGCTTCTGCCACTTTTTTGCGTAGTGTGTTGTAGGCGATACCCAGCAGGTGTGTTTCCTGGTCCAGTACGTTTCTGGCCAGCAGAGAAATCATCTTACGGGATACAGAAGGATTGCCATTCAGCAGTTCTTCAAACTCCTTTCGGGGTATCATGGCTACTTCTGTATCTTCAATAGCCTCGGCAGTTTCTTTATATACGCTGTTTTCCAGAAGGGCAGTATAGCCGAAGAAATCGCCCTGGTCGAACAGGCCTATGACGAGGTCTTTCCCATCTTCATGGGTTTTGTATGTTTTTACCTTCCCACTTGCCACATAAAACAGATAGTGAGGATGGTTGCCTTCTTTATAGATAACCTGTTTCTTTCTGTAATCGTTGGTATTGCTTTGTGCCGAAAGGTCTTCCAGTGTACGACTGTCATTAACGGCAGTCTGCAGTTCCCGGAAGCCAGCGAGGTCGGCAGAAAGTGTTTTTTTGAGAATATCTGTTTTTTTGAGCCTGCTTTCTATAGCATTGAGCAGCTCATTGCCTGCAAAAGGCTTGGTGATATAATCATCGGCACCCATTTCCATAGCTGTGCGGAAATCGCTGCGTTCGCTTTTGGATGTGAGGAAGATGAATGGGATATTCTGAGTGTCGGGCTGGCGATTAAGTACATGCAATACACCATAGCCATCTATACCGGGCATCATGATGTCGCATATGATCAGGTCAGGCTTATGTTGCTGTGCTGTTTCCACACCTTCACGGCCATTGGCAGCAGTAATAACATTGTAGTCAGATATGGTAAGTATCTCAGCTACATTTTCCCTGATGTCTTCGTTGTCTTCTATTACAAGGATGGTTTTCATTCTATGGTGGTTATTCTGAATCAAAAGTAATAGTAAATCGGGTTCCTTCACCCAGTTTGCTGTTACAATCAATAGTGCCATTCATGAGTTCCGTATATTTTTTTACGATATGCAGCCCCAGGCCTGTACCCTGAATATTAGTAACATTGGAAGAACGGAAGAATCTTTTATACAGATTCTGTATATCATCTTCTGGGATACCCAGTCCCTGATCCTGTACATATAGTGTGAGCTTCCCTGCCGATATGGTTGTGACAAGCTGCACGGTGGTGCCTTCGCCAGAGAATTTGACAGCGTTTGACAGCAGGTTTATAACAATGTGTCTTATCATGGATGAGTCCAGATGTACGATAGAGGTAGTACCATTGTGGGTATAATCTATCTTCTGGTCAGGTTTCAGGAGATGGTTTACCTCCTGGAGCACTTCTTTTAGCTGAACTGCCAGGTCATACTCCCTGATATTAGCCTGTATGTTGCCCTCTTCAATTTTACCAACAGAAAGGAAATCGTTCAGTATTTCGGTAAGGGAGGTAACTGAGGATACAATACGCTGAATATGTTTTTCACGTTGTGGCTGCTCTTCTGTCTTTGCATAGCGCGATAGCAGATATGCTGAGGACAGTACTGCGCTGAGTGGTGTGCGAAACTCATGAGATGCCATAGATACGAAGCGGGACTTCAGTTCGTTCAGCTCTTTTTCTTTTTCCAGAGCGGTACGTAATTCAGTCTCTGCCTGCTTTTTTTCTGATATGTCTATTGCAATACCCAGGTAACCAGACACCTCGCCATAACTGTCTTTAAGAGATGTAATATTGAGCGAAACAAAAAATGTTGTGCCGTTCTTTCTTACATAATGCCATTCCTGGTTGTTGCCCTGGCCGGATTCGGCCAGTAACCGGAATATGGAAAAGTCAGGGTTGACGTTTTTCCCGGTTAATTCGGTAAGCGCAACAGCTTTGGCATTCAACTCATCGGTGCGATGGAATGAAGTGAGGTTTTTCTTTCCTATTATTTCAGATGCTGCATATTCCAGCCACTTTTCTGCAGCCGGGTTAAAGAATTGTATGGTGCCTTCTATATCAGTAACAAAAATGATGGCACCGGCATGGTTCCAGATGTTGTTCAGAAAGTTATTTACCCTTTCCAGTTCTGCATCTTTCCGCTCTGTTTCTTTTATCTGGCTCCCCAGTTGCTCTACTGTAATGGCCAGTGATTGTGAGCCTTCTTTTACTTTCTGCTCCAGGTGGGCATTGAGTTTTATGATGGCTTGTTCTGTTTCCTTTCGCTGGGTAATGTCATTGATAAAGGCAAGGGAGTAGTTGTCTTCTCCTATTTTATAATGTCCCAGACTTACCTCTACCGGAAACTCAGCACCATCTTTACGCATACCGGCAAGCTCCATACCCAGCCCCATAGGGCGGCTATGGGGATTGCCGCTGTAACGGCTCCTGTGACTCTCGTGCCGCTCTGCATATCTGGGGGGGATGAGTATCTCTACTTTCTGACCTATGAGCTCGTCCTGTTCATACCCGAACTGCTGGCTGATATAACGATTGGCCATTTGTATCTCGCCCTGGGCATTGGTGATAAGAATCCCGATACTTGCATAATTGAACAGAGCAAGAAAGGACTCATTGGTAAGGGTGGTAAAAGGCATGCTTAAAAATAAGTCATTTCCTTTTTTAGAGGTAGCGTCTGCACTGGTTCCCGGCTTTTTTTCTGACATAAGCCGATGAAATTATCGTTAAGCAGCTGCAGGAGCACAGATTTTGGTCATGTGGGACGCTGACCATGGTCATTTTTTGTGGCAGCAGGAGTGCTGCACCTTGCCATGCTGCATCTGTACTTTAGGACTGAGGTAGGGGATGCCGAGGTTAAGGCCACGAAGCAGGAAGAGACAGCCGAAGCACATAACAATAACAGGGGTGAGCTTTCTGAAAGAACTACGCTGTAATATGGGCATACGGCTACGCAACAGAGATATACCTGTGAGTACGGGTACCGTACCGGCGCCGAATGTATAGACAAACAGTATAGCGTCAGTAGCTGTGCTGAGCGATATGGTAGCAGATAGCGCCATATATACCAGCCCGCAGGGGAGCATGCCGTTCAGTAAACCTGACAATGCAATGGCAGAGAGACGGGTACTGCCTACCAGAGCAGACAGGCGATTCTTTACAAAGCCTGCCCAGGGCAGAGATACGGGAACCAGTTTACCGACTGGGAAGAAGTAGAGTAGCCCGGCCAGCAGCAGCAGGGCACCAAGTGCAATGGAAACATACTGCTGCACCTGAGGATTAAACACACTGCGAAAAGAGTGCAGTACAACTGCCATAGCAGCATATACTGATATACGGGAAAGGTGATAGATGCCTAACGCCAGTGCCTTGCGCAGCCCTGTGAACCGCTGAAAGGGCATTATCCAGATAATAGGACCGCACATACCTACACAATGCAGGCTACCTGTAAGCCCCATCATCAATGCCATTATGTATGTAGCGCTGTTCATTATTATCTTACGGGTACTTCGGTTTCAAAATAGTAATCTTTGTCATTTACCGTATAGCTGAGACGTACAGAATACCGGGTCTGGTGCAGCTTATCTTTAGGTACGGTTATTCTGCCATTGGTGGTATTTACTTTGTCTGTATAATCCCAGTCTTTATTTACGGCAGAGTAGAAGTGTACATCACCACTGGCTATCTGGTCTTTGAACTCCTGAGGCAGGTCAATATATACGGCAGATGCATCGTCATGCAGGGTTACTGTACCTGCCAGGGATGCCTGATTGTGGCCGGCATCTATTACCTTCTGGTATTCTATCTCTTTCTGATAGTAGTCGGCAGATACCAGATCGAATTTCTGACGGCTGCTTGCTACTACCAGTACTATAATCATTACTGCAAATCCGGTGTACAGCATTGATATTTTCCATCCCCAACTTAGTTGCATAACAGTTATGTTTTAATTTTCAGTAAATGGTCCAAGGAAAGAGGTAGTTACTGTGGCTACTTTTTTATTGCCATCGTAAACAGCTATTTTCAATGGAGTTTTTCTGCTTTTTACATCACTTTTGTCCAGGTATATAAACATGGTGCCGGTAATGATGTCATCTTTGGGCACTATAAGGTCAGTTTCACCTACCAGCTTTATTGTTCCTTTGAAGTTCTCCGGCTTCAGAACTATTTTCTTTTCTCTGAAAGTTTTATTGAGCAGTTTGTAGCTATACAGATTGCTTAACTGGTTGTTGGGCTGTTCCTGATACAGCTGGCCCGGTGTACGCAGTAGTGTAACATTTACATCGGTACGGCTGGTGAGCAGCCATACAAGTACACCCAGCAGTAACACCATTACCACACTGTATGCTTTGGCACGTACGGTAAGTATCCATGGACGTTTCTTCGCAATGTTATTCTCTGATGCATACCTGATAAGACCTGTAGGCATTCCTACAGCGTTCATCATTTTGTCGCAGGCATCAATACATGCAGTACAGTTTACGCACTCCAGCTGGGTGCCGTTACGGATGTCTATACCGGTAGGGCATACCCGCACACACTGTTTACAATCAATACAGTCACCCAGGCTGCGCTCTTCATTTTTATGAAACTTGCCACGGGGCTCTCCACGTTTATAGTCATATGCTACTACTACAGAGTTCTTATCCAGCAGCACTCCCTGCATACGGCCATATGGGCATATTACGGTACATACCTGCTCCCGCAGCCACAGATATACAAAGAAGAATACTGTGGTGAATACAAGAAGGGTAACAAATGTGCCCAGATTCTGAGACAGGGGCTCACTTATCAGGAGTCTCAGCTCATCTACCCCTATCATATATGCCAGGAAGGTATTGGCTATGATGAAGCTGATAAGCCAGAATGCTACCCATTTTGTGGTTTTCTTCAAAATCTTATCTGCATTCCAGGGGGCTGCTGCCAGCACCTGCTGCCGTGCTGCATTACCTTCTATCAGGTACTCTACCCGGCGGAATATCATTTCCATAAATATGGTTTGTGGGCAGGCCCATCCACAGAATACACGCCCGAAGACGACTGTGAATAGTGCCACAAACACAATGAAAACAATCATCCCTATGGCGAATATGAAGAAGTCCTGAGGCCAGAATATCTGACCAAACAATATGAACTTACGCTGCAGAATGTTAATAAGGAATATAGGGTGTCCATCCACTTTCAGGAAGGGTAGTCCGAAGAAGACAATCAGATATAATACTGAAGCCAGCTTGCGGAAGTTGTATAGCCTGCCTTCGGGCTTTTGCGGAAATATCCATATCCTTTTGCCCTTTTTGTCTATCGTGGCTACCTTATCCCTGAATGTGTCCTTATTTACTTTCTGTTGTTCCATTGCTATTCTTTTTGGACTATGCCTGTACTATTCTGCCTTTTCTGCAGCTGCAGTAGTATCCTGTACAGCTACAGGCGCTGCGGTTGCCTCTACATAGAGGTCGCCCTGAGGTGCTTTTGCGGCAGGAGGTGTGGTGCCTTTCAGCGTTCTGATGAAGCTGACAACTTCCTGAATCTGCTTGGGCGACAGGTCGTCTTTCCAGCTCTTCATACCCTTGTCCTGCCAGCCATATTTTACTGATTTGAACACATCTTTTACACTGCCGCCGTGCAGCCAGTAGTCGTCGGTAAGGTTTGGTCCTACAGAGCCTCCACCATCTGCCAGATGGCAGGCGGCGCAGTTACGAACAAAGTTTTCCTTTCCTGCCGCCAGTGATGCTGCATCGGTGAGCAGTACCACGTTGGTCTCATCCACATTGTTGGCAGACTTTGCCAGATATGCAGCTTTGTCTTCCTCTCCTTTCTGCATTTCTGCAACAAACTCCTCTGATGAACTTGGACCATCATGAGAAATGTGGAATCTGTAGATGTATATACAGGCTACAACAATTGTGAGATAAAAGCCATACTTCCACCATGGGGGCAGACTGTTGTCCAGCTCCTGAATGCCATCATAGTCATGATCCAGCAGGATGTCCTTTTCTTTTTCTACGGTAACGGCACTATTAAAGTTGTCCCAGAACCAGCTCTTTTTCTCTGCAGTAGCTTTACTTGCAGCTTCTTCTTCTTCCGGTACACCTTTTAGTACTTTAAGCAGTACATTGATATAGAGGGTAAGTGCAAATACTACAGCAAGCTCCAGTATGATAACACCTGCCAGTGTATAAAAGTCCATAGCAGCCATACCTGCTATAACGTCAGGTCCTGTAGATGCGTGTGCAGTATCCTGACCAAAGGCAACTGTAGGTATGAGTAATACCAGCAGGAGTACCGACTTGATAATATTGCTGCCTGAGCTTTTATCCTTTTGTATTTTTTCTTTGACCACAATACCCAGATTGCGCACTGTGGTAGCCAGAACACCGATAACCAGTACCAGTATCAGCATCAGGCTCACAAGCGTTATTAATGTTTCGTTATAGCCTGAGTTCTGCCCGTCAGCTGCACACACTACCTGAGGCATAACCATCATTGATGCGGCAGTAAGTAATTTTATTCTGTTATATAAGCGCATGTATGCTCGTTTTAAAATGTGATCACTGATTGTTTTCGTCAGGAAAAGGGATGTTCTTCATGATACGTATGTATGTTTTGTCTGCCCTGGCCGACCATAAAGCCATTACCAGAAAGAACAGGAAGAATATAGCGAGCGAGGTGAGTGGATATATACCTACTCCGGTGATGCGCTCCAGATAATGTATGAATTTCATGACTCAGTTATTTTAGTGTTGTTTTCTGTTCCAGTTTAATGTCAGTACCTACACGCTGCAGATAAGCAATCAGCGCTATTATCTCCTTATCACTCTTCACAGTTATCTTATCTTTTGCCAGATTAGCTACGATTCCATCGGCCTGGGCCATCAGATCTTTGTTGGCTATGAGGTCATATCCTTTTTCGTATGGTACGCCCAGGGTAATCATAGCCCTTATTCTTGCACCTGTAGACGCTGTATCTATCCTGTCTTTAAACAGCCATGGGTATGATGGCATGATAGTAGCAGGAGAGATACTACCCGGATCGTACATGTGGTTAAAGTGCCAGCTGTCAGGATATTTACCACCTATACGGGCCAGGTCAGGACCGGTACGCTTACTGCCCCACTGGAATGGGTGGTCGTAAATAAACTCACCGGCTTTTGAGTACTCACCATATCGCACTACCTCGCTGCGGAACGGACGAACCATCTGACTGTGGCAGAGGTAGCAACCCTCTCTTACATATATATCGCGGCCCTGAAGCTCCAGTGGAGTGTATGGTTTTACACTGGATATAGTAGGTATATTAGACTTCACCATGAATGTGGGTATCATTTCTATAATACCACCCAGCGCTACCACTACCAGGCTCCATACAAGCATCTGTACAGGGCGGCGTTCTATCCACCTGTGCCAGTGCTGAGAGCCATGCGGTACATATTCTTTACTGAGTGCAGGGGCTTCTGCAGCTTCTTCATTCAGTACATTACCTGTCTGGATAGTTTTATACAGGTTGTAGCACATGATAAGCGCACCTATAAGGAAGAGTACACCACCTATACCACGCATAGCGTAGAATGGCTGCATCTGCTTTACTGTATCCAGGAACTGATACTTAAGTGTTCCTTCTGGTGTAAACTCTTTCCATGCAAGGCTCTGCATGAAGCCAGCCCAGTACATAGGTACCACATAGAATACGATACCAAGTGTACCTATCCAGAAGTGGCGATTTGCCATCTTAACCGAGTAGAGTTTTGTACGGAATATCTTAGGTATGAGATAGTAAAGGATACCAAAAGTGAGGAAACCATTCCATCCCAGAGCTCCTACGTGCACGTGTGCAATAGTCCAGTCAGTAAAGTGGCTGATAGCGTTTACATTCTTAAGGCTCAGCATTGGGCCTTCGAAGGTGGCCATACCATATGCGGTTACGGCTACTACCATGAATTTAAGTACAGGGTCTTCACGCACCTTATCCCATGCACCACGCAGGGTAAAGAGACCATTAAGCATACCACCCCATGATGGCGCTATAAGCATAATAGAGAATACGGTGCCCAGAGACTGAGCCCAGTCGGGCAGGGCAGTGTAAAGCAGGTGGTGAGGTCCGGCCCAAATGTAGATGAATATGAGCGCCCAGAAGTGAATGATAGAAAGGCGGTATGAATATACAGGGCGATTAGCTGCCTTAGGCAGGAAGTAGTACATGAGGCCCAGATATGGGGTAGTAAGGAAGAATGCAACCGCATTATGACCATACCACCACTGTACCAGCGCATCCTGCACGCCTGCATACCATGAGTATGATTTAAGCATTGAGAATGGTATCTCAATAGAGTTTACAATATGCAGCATGGCAACGGTAACGAATGTGGCTATGTAAAACCAGATGGCCACATACAGATGACGCTCCCTGCGCTTAAGAATAGTACCGAACATATTCCATCCGAACGCTACCCAAACGAGTGCAATAAGGATGTCCAGCGGCCATTCCAGCTCTGCATATTCCTTGCCTGATGTATAACCCATCAGTAGCGTTAGTGCGGCAAGGACTATTATGGACTGCCAGCCCCAGAAATGGAAACGGCTGAGCTTGTCACTGAACATACGTGCCTTGCACAGGCGCTGAAGGGAATAATATACACCCATGAAAATACCATTACCCACAAATGCGAATATCACCGCATTGGTGTGTACCGGCCTTACCCTGCCGAATGTGGTAGGGGCAGAATTGAAGTTCAGCGAAGGATATACCAGCTGAAACGCTGCCAGGATACCGGCCAGCATACCTACTACGCCCCAGAATATGGTGGCGTATGCAAACCATTTTACGATCTTATTGTCGTAAAAGAATTTGTCGTTTTGGATCGATGTTGTCATACTACTTGTGCTGTATTCCATATGTATTAAGTGTAACTGATCTTCTTAGTTTAATCTGTTTGTATCGTCATCCATCAGCATGCGCATTGCAGAGCCTTCCCTGTCATTGTACTGGTCGCTGTAAACACTCCATATAAATGCGCCAAGAAATGCGCCTGCTACTATTATGCTCACCACTATTAATACTACTAATGCACTCATGATGTCTTATTTATTATTGCTGTACAAAGCTATTTTCGCGATACAGGGGTGTTTATGACGTTACTCAACGGGTGGACTGATTATCGTCAGTTCCAGGTGTTTTTATCGTTGAACGGCCCATTATTTCTGTTATTTGCTCTTTAGAATCTGTTCTTTAGCAGGATGGGGGGACCGGGACAAGCTCACTTACATTGAAAGGGCAATATTGCACTTCACTTCTGCCATCGCTTTTTTTCTCAAACCAGATACAATCCACCATGTTATTGTTGTAGCTGTCGTGCACCACGTCATAGTGGGTGCCACGTACGGTCATAACCGGTCCTCCCGATGTCAGCCGTACTTTGTCGCCCGTTACAAATTGATGTTCCATAAGCTTTCTTGTTTTGTGCAATATTATTTCCATCGGTCCGGGATAATATTGATGGCTGTCAGAGCGGAAAATGTTCCTTGTCACCCACAGCAGTGACCAGAACAAACCATGGCTATGCATTGTACTATCATCTGTCATTCACAGAAATGACGAGGGTCATTGACCAAGGCTGCAGAGTAGGGTAGTTTTGTTGAAAATTCAATCAAACAGACATGAGTAAAGTAAATATCAGCCACGTAAACAATATGCACAATCAGTGGCTCAGAAGCCTGAACTTTTATAAGACTGAAATGGCTATTCAGAAAGGTATTCTTACAGAGATAGCTGGTAAAAATACCGGTAAGGATGTGATGAAAGAGGTAGAGCACTTTGAAAACCAGTTCCTGATTCAGGCAAATAATATTGACAGTATATGTCATGACATTCATGTCAATGTGAGCGCTATTGCAAAAGATGCTCAGGCATCATCTGCCGGTTATATAGATGGCGGGCTGCTGGAAGAGCATAAAACTCTGGGAGAGAAGGCCGAAGCCGAGGAGAAAGTATCGGTGGAGCTGATACAGGCATTCAGAAAGTTTGCAGAACAGTGGATGTAATATGTGCAGTATCACCTGAAGCCATGTAGGGTGGTATTGTGTACTGGAACAGGAAGGTAAATGCGGGGCATGATGGTTGGTTATATTTCAGATACATGTCTCTCTGATACTAACCTGTTCCTTTTTTATGGCACCTGTCAGAACAGCCTTGGCTGTGTATATAGTGTGGGTATGGGTATGTTTGTACCATTATGCATATTCATTTGCTCAATGAAGTATATCAGTAACCCGGGAGCGAGCGACTCATCGTGCTGGTGCATGAAGAAATAGCATGTTTCCAATCCCTGCTGCATCCAATTCCCTATTCTGGCTACCCATTCATCAATGCGGGAATAGTCGGATGGATGAGGCGCATTGCCCACAAATCTTATAAAACATTCAGGAACAGACAGGTGCATATGTATTATGTCTCTCTGGCCTGCCGTGTCTGTAATAATTGTGCCTCGTTTATGCGCTATGAGAAACTGTAGTAACTCCTTGTGGTACCCTTGGCTGAACCAGCCGGAATGTCTTAGTTCCAGAAAGACCTCAATATCCTGTGGCAGTGCTTCTAAAAATGTGCTGATAGTATGGAACTGACCGGGTCCCATGCCCGGATGTGGCATCAGAAACACCGGCCCCAGATGGGGGCCAAAGGCCAGAATAGTTTCCAGAAATGCATCAATTTCTTCTCTTTGCACACGCAATCGCTGCTGATGCGTAACGGAACCCGTAAATTTTGGACAAAATCTGAATCCGGGAGGTACGTCGGCAATCCATTTCTTTACCTGCTCAGGAGGATATAACTGATAAAAGAACCCATTGAATTCTATACTATTGAATTGTTGCGCATAGTATTTCAGAAAGTTCTTCTCCCGGGCTCCGGGAGGATATAGTGTTCCTACCCATTCTTTACGGCTGAATTTTGCACAGCCAACATAGATACGGGTATTTCCGTTACCTCCTGCAAGTATATCATTATTGGATTCAGGCTCCGGAGGTAGTTTCAGATTAGTCTGCTCCAGTTCGTGTATAGGTATCCTGCCAAATTCCATTTATAAAAGAAAGGGCGCTGATGTCAGCGCCCTTAAGTATTATCAGTTAATTACTGCCGTAAATGATTGGTTCTCTGTTTTGGGCAGTGCCAGATTTGTAAATTCCCATTTCAGTGGCGTGCGCTCCAGCCTTACAGTAGAGCTATCCAGTGCATGATAGTAGCCTATAAAGTAGGTGCTGCCATCATTGTCTATTACTGTAATATCCAGCGTAGAATCTTCTACATATTTATAGTTGACAAACACCTTGGTGATATTATCTACAGTGGGATTGTTCAGCTGTGCTTTCAGAAAGAAGTACTCAGGCGCTACATCAAGGTCATGCTCCAGAATACCTCTTACCGGAAATATCAGAGAAAATGGAGTAATGTTTACATTTTCGCCATAGGTGCCATGTGTGGTACCTGTACCTCTCAGCGTATCGCCGTGAGAGCCGGTAAAAGTGATATCATCACCGGTATCTATTGTGTACTCGGTAGTTTCTATTGTGATAGTAACCGGTGTAAATGTGTTGTTTTTGAATGTTATCTGAGATACATTGGGTGTCTGGCAATAAGTGCCCGTATATCCCTGAGGGCACAGGCAGTATCCGTCATTACAGGTGCCACCATGCTGGCAAACCATATTTTTACAGCGGTCTTTACGGCAGGAAGTATATATCACAGAGCCGAAAGCTATCATTGTGAGTATAGAGGTAATGAATACGGTCCTTATCTGTTTCATCATTAGTCAGTGTTTTATTGGCTTGTGTACTGAAAATGTACACAACTCCCGTCTCACGAAAGGTACATCATGAGGCGAAAGCATAAAATTAATAGTTTCTGTGAAAGTAACTAATATTTACGCTCATGCCAGTCTAAAAAAGCTATAAGTAAGCATTGTGAAAATATAAAATGCCGCAGCACTGCGGCATTTTATATAATAGTATTATGCTAATTGATATCAGCCTTTAAGAACTGTGCGGCTGATAACTATACGCTGCACCTCGCTGGTACCCTCATATATCTGAGTAATCTTGGCATCGCGCAGCAGACGCTCTACATGGAACTCTTTTACGTAACCATAGCCGCCATGTATCTGTACTGCTTCGTTGGTAACGCGCTGCGCTATGTCCGATGCAAACAGTTTGGCCATTGATGCAGGCAAGGTATAGTCCTGTCCTTCATCTTTAGTCCATGCAGCCTTCAGGCACAGCAGTCTTGCCGCTTCTATATCAGTAGCCATATCTGCCAGCTTGAATGCAATTGCCTGATGGTTAGATATTTCTGTACCAAAAGCCTTACGCTCTTTAGAGTACTTAAGCGCCAACTCATAGGCGCCGCTGGCTATACCCAGTGCCTGAGAAGCGATGCCTATACGGCCACCTGCCAGTACTTTCATAGCAAATGTGAAGCCGAAGCCATCATCGCCTATTCTGTTCTCCTTAGGAACTTTTACATCCTGGAACATGATGCTGTGCGTATCACTGCCCCTGATGCCCAGTTTGTTTTCCTTAGCGCCTACAGTAACGCCGGGAGAGTCTTTTTCTACAATGAATGCATTGATACCACGGTGTGCCTTGTCGGGGTATGTCTGAGCTATTACCAGATAGTACGATGCAGAATTACCATTAGTAATCCAGTTCTTTGTACCATTCAGCAGATAATAGTCACCTTTATCTTCTGCAGTAGTGCGCTGAGAAGTAGCATCAGAACCAGCTTCCGGCTCACTAAGCAGGAATGCGCCTATCTTCTGACCAGAAGCGAGAGGCACCAGGTATTTCTGTTTCTGCTCTTCATTGCCATATTTTTCCAGGCCCCAGCATACCAGTGAGTTGTTTACACTCATACATACTGAAACTGAAGCATCTATTTTAGATATTTCTTCCATAGCCAGTACGTAGGATACGGTATCCATACCGGAGCCACCATACTTAGGGTCTACCATCATACCCATAAAGCCCAGCTCTCCAAGTTTTTTTATCTGCTCGGCAGGAAACTTCTGATGCTCATCGCGCTCTATAACGCCTGGCAGCAATTCGTTACGTGCAAAATCTCTTGCGGCGGCCTGTACTGCTAATTGTTCTTCAGTAAGTTGGAAATTCATATATTTTACAAGTTTTAATCTAAATAAAGATGCGACGCAATTTACATTTAAAATCTGAGAACCTGAAATGAGGAATCCCGGTTCATATTACACCTCACTTTCTGTGTCTTCAGGCATGGTAAAGAACGATATGCAGCGTACCGGATTGGTAAAGCCGGCCAGCCGCTGCCATAGGGTAGTACCTTTTCTTACCTGAGTCATGAATGGCATCAGGAATGCTGCTGCACGCTCTTCTTCGGCAGGTGACAGCTGCATATCTGCGTACTTCTTCTTCAGGTAAATATTCATGAAAGCGGTAAAGCCGGTATGTAGTTCCGGGTCTACGGTTTCCCGGGCATACTGCATAGGTGTACGTGTACCCCTGAATATACCGCACATGTGCAGGTAGTATGATGCCGTACGGAAAGCCCAGTATGGCTTGCTAGTGCCAGCAGCAGCAAGCCTGTGCCTGAGCAGATAATAGCGCAGCACCAGGGAGGGGAGTAACAGCAACAGCAGGAATATAATGCCCAGCACACCCAGTGCTGCATATACCATATCCCGCACCGGTATTTTCTTTTCATCTTCCTGTACGGGTGGCTTTTCTTTCTGTGTTTTTAGGTCGGTACGCTGCAGGTACACCTCATCTGTAGGTACGGGTGAGGGGAGAATGTTCAGTATAGCAGCAGCTTGCCGGTTACCCGGTATCGGTAGCTTTTTTATCGCTTCAGAGTACGATACTGCCGTACCTCTGTCGCCCTTCCTTATCTGGTATAGCGGTATAGCTATGCTGTCGCGGTATATGAGGGCTACCTTCATGTCCATAGTCATTTCCACAGGCTGCGACAGCTTGTAGTCCTTGTCGTGAAACACAAATTGTTTCACTTTCATTTTCATCAGTCTTTCCAGCGTATCTACATCGGTTATGATACCCTCTGCTGCCAGCCATGCTTTAGGCGGCTGCATAGGAGGGGTGCCATCGGGCTGGGGGGTAGAGCGGTTTTCTGCATCATTACCTACAGTAGTGTCGAAGTCCAGCCAGCCATAGCCGGGGAAGTATACCTGTACCCAGGCATGGGCCTGATTGGCATAATACCAGTACCATCCTTTGTTTTTATCGCTACGGTCTTCAGTAAGGAAGCCTACAGCTATGCGGGAGGGAATACCCAGTGAGCGTAGCATGAAGAGGGTAGCGCCGGCAAAGTAGGCGCAGTAGCCCTTATGGTTTTCATTAAGAAAATACATCAGTTTTGATGCATTGGGGAGGTCTGGGATACCCGGGTTGTCTGTATATTGGTATAGGCGTGCTCCGTTTTCGTCTTTTGACAGGAAATAGTTGCGTATAGCAAGTACCTTATCTAACGGTGTATGGGCGGTATCTGCTATTTTATGCGCCAGCTCACTGATGGAGGAGAATTTGGGATTGGTGGGCATATCGGTATAGTACCGCATAAATGTCTCATCCATGCCTTCGTAGCCTTTCACTTTGCGCAGTACCTCAAAGCGCATTTCCTGAAACTTTACGATTTCGGGGTTGTCAACGTTGTATACAAAGTAGGCGCTGTTGAGTGCAGATACATAGCTTTTGGCACGGAATGCAGACTTAAACTGATCGCGGAAGTCTTTTTCAATGGTAATAGGCTGCACAAAAAAGCCCACGTTTGGCGCCAGATAGGTATTGGGAGATAGTGTGCGGCTGTATATCTCTACTTCTACAATGTCTCTCAGTTTCTCCCCAAGGCTGTTTTTTATAACAGAGGAGTCTGCCAGGGTATTGAATAATGGTAGTTTGGAAGGGTCTGGCTCAAACAGGTCGTTATAAGGAATGGATGCATCCCGCTCAAAAGTCTCAGTAGATGTATCAAACCTTGTAAAGTAGAATGCTGTCAGGTATAAAGGATTGGGTATATCTGTGCCGGGAAAATAGTTATTGATATGTGCACAGAACAGTAACTCATTGCTGCGCCCCAGCGCTCCGCTGAGCCGCGAGTAATCTTTAAGATCAAAGGTATTGTTCTTATTTTTCTTCAGCATACTGTTCTGGCCGGCTTTGCCGCTGCCGCCATAGTTATCTACAGTTTCCTGAATATCATCGCGCTGCCAGTATATGATACCCGCCAGAAAGCCGGCAGATAGCAGCAGAAAAAGGCCCAGTCTACGGGTGAGAAACCACCAGAAACGGGCAGTTTTATCACGGTAGTTATATATCTGCTCGGCAGTAAAGACTATATATACACTGTACACCAGCGCCGGTGCAAACGCCCACAGCAGGCCCGAAACAGTTTCTACGTTTCCTTTTGCTATAACCAGCACACAGCCGCACATGGTAGCGGTAGCTACACCTACAGCCCAGTATCGTACACGCATCCACCCCCAACCCATGAGCCAGCCCAGGCCTGAGAGAATGGCAGCAACCTGAAACTGGCGAGCTATGAAGAATGCGTCAAACTCTCCGGTCTCATATTTGTCCAGCCCCTGATAGATACTGAACATGAATGCCAGAAGCAGTGCAAAAGTGGGGAGAAAGCGAAACCTGAATGCATAGAAAATGGCTGACAGACCCATGGCACCCGCAAGAAACATCGTTTGCCGCAGGGCCTGATTCTGTAGTATAGAGTAGTAGTCATTAACCTGCTGCAGCAGGAAATAAGACACTACAGTAGTAGGTAATGCCAGGAAAATAAGTTTTGCCAGCAACTCATTGACAGGAGCGGCACGTTGTATTCTCATAGTTCAATTTCCGCTATAAATGTAGGAGAAAAATAGTGAGGTGTATTGTTAAAATCAGGCAATATTATGGATGATAATAACCCTGACCTGTATAAAAATGTTACCTGTGTGCTGTAGTATAATATACCCTGCTGCTATCTGCAGATATATACAATGTGTACACGTTATTGCCTTCTGAAGACAGACACTCTATCAGTGTATCTCCAAAACGGCGCGGATGTAGAAAGGCACTGCAGCAGGCATCCGTCCCCGGCATGGTCAGCACATCTTCTGTATTTCTGAGCGCTATATCATAATGACGCTGTGACAGAATACGTTTCGTTTCCCCGGCACAGGACAGGAAGCATATTGTTGTTTTCTGATTTGTGATGCCATTAGGGGTAGCGTAGTCTACTATCTGTACACAATGGTAGGCGGGGCGTCCCAGCTCTGCTGCATATACTTCTTCTGACGTGCGGCTGTTTACAGTGTTTCCTGCTATACTGACCATTGCCGATGAAAAGTAATACAAACCCATACCACCGGTTATAAGTCCTGTTATCAGACAGGTTATGGCTGTAATTACCATCCATACTCTTTTTGCTGCTATACCTCCAAAGAACAGCAATATGTACAGTATGAAGCATATAATGGATATTGCACCCCATATAGCAGCGGTCATCGGTGAATTACTCTTTTGACAGGTTGGGTATCGGCATCATTAGGATAGCCCAGTTTTATGAGTGCGGCGGTTATGTCCTTTTCGGTTTTGTACTTTGCTTTTTGAGGTTTCCCGTTTTCACTTCCGTCTATACCGCCATCCAGTTGCTGTGAAATATCATCCAGTCTGCGGAGCCGGCCAGGCAGGGCACGAAAAAGGATATTGTCATATACGTTGGTTATGTATTGTTTCCCCGATGCCTGATCATCCTTACGAAGTATAGAGGTCTGAATAACCAGCTCTTTTACGTTGTCTGAATCTGCATTGGCAAAAAAAACAGCATTAATCTGAGGCGCATTATCATTATAGCAGAAGGAGTCAATGAGAATACGTTTGTAGGTGTCCTTTTCTCTGGGTATGAAAAGGTAGCCCAATACACGTGATGCACGTTGTGTAGGTTTGCCTGTTTCTTCTATATAATAACGTTGCTGATAAAATGCAACAACTACTTTTTCCTTACCCCATACATCAGTTTCTATACTTGCCGATCCGTTTTCTTCTGTAAATTCAGAATATAACGGGCGGCAGCGTGTGGCAAAGCGTTTCATGTTTTCCCCTGGTATACGTTTTACATACTGTCCCGGAGCTTTTACGCTCTGTACTACACTTTCAGGGCTATCAAAGTATTCAAGAGTATTGTTTTCCAGACACTTTTTAATGCGCATATCCCACAGCGATTGCATAGCTACATCGTCTGTACCGTGAGGGTTCACCTCATTGTCGTACTTCCGCTGCATTTCCTCGTATTTTTCATACCTTTCGTATATGATTTTGTTTATTTCATCATTGTATTTAGTAGGGCTGTAATCACGGGATACAATAGCTTCCTCCATTTTCTGAGCATGGATTAAAGCTATATCATAATGGTCATGCTCGTGGGTGAAAATATAGTTGGAGTGTGCATTTTTTACATCTTCACGAACAAATGCATGACTCTGAAATGCACACTTAGCTGTTAATTTTACTTTTACACGACCATTATCAAGGCGCTCTCCATTTACCCATTTGAAATAGATGCGGGGTATTACATAAGCCTGAGTCTGATACCCCTGAGCTGCCATTCTTTTAGCATGTTCTTTATCCTCTTTGTTCTGAAAATCGTTCCAGGTAAGCGTCCGGTAATTGATAATTTTACCTTCAGGAGCTATCCATCCTATATCATTTTTCTGAGCAATGGCAGCAGAGCAGGAAAGCAATGAAATGAGCAGCATGGGTATTGGTAACAGATTCATAAGATACTATATAATTATCTGCTAAGTTAAAAAGCAGGTACTTAATCTGCAAAGGTGCTTATTAAGAATGCCCTGAAAAAGCAGGAGGCCCACTTTGTGGGCCTCCTGAATAATTGATTTTCAATACAATATTAATACCTGTACATTTCTGGCTTGTATGGACCTTCTATAGGAATACCCAGATATTCTGACTGTGCGGTAGTCAGCTCATCCAGCTGAGCGCCTACTTTAGCTAGGTGCAGACGGGCAACTTTCTCATCCAGATGTTTAGGCAGAACATATACTTTGTTCTCATAGTTAGCGTGGTTTTTCCACAGTTCTATCTGAGCCAGTGTCTGGTTAGAGAATGAGTTACTCATTACATAGCTTGGGTGACCAGTAGCGCAACCGAGGTTTACCAGACGGCCTTCAGCCAGAACGATAACATCTTTACCATCTATGTTATAAAGATCTACCTGAGGTTTGATAACGTCTTTGGTATTACCGTAGTTGTCATTCAGCCATGCCATGTCTATTTCTATATCGAAGTGGCCTATGTTACAAACGATAGCCTTATCCTTCATAGCACGGAAATGCTCTTCGGTAATGAGATCGCGACAGCCAGATGCAGTAACAACAATGTCTGCTTCTTTAACAGCATCAATCATACGTTTTACTTCAAAGCCATCCATAGCTGCCTGCAGCGCACATATAGGGTCTATTTCAGTAACAATAACGCGGGCACCGGCACCACGCAGAGATTCTGCTGATCCTTTACCCACATCACCATAACCACCTACAACGGCTACTTTACCTGCCATCATTACGTCTGTAGCACGACGGATTGCATCCACCAGGCTTTCTTTACATCCGTATTTGTTATCGAATTTAGACTTGGTAACAGAGTCATTTACGTTAAAAGCAGGCATAGGCAGTGTACCTTTAGCCATACGCTCATACAGGCGGTGAACACCTGTTGTAGTTTCTTCACTCAGACCTTTGATATGCTGTACCAGCTCGGTATAGTTGTCAAAAATCATGTTGGTAAGGTCTCCACCGTCATCAAGAATCATATTCAATGTACGGTCTGCGCTACCGAAGAATAAAGTCTGCTCTATGCACCAGTCAGCTTCTTTCTGAGTCTGGCCTTTCCATGCAAACACGCCTATACCGGCAGCAGCAATAGCAGCAGCAGCATGATCCTGAGTAGAGAAGATGTTACATGAGCTCCAGCGCACTTCAGCACCCAGTGCTACCAGTGTTTCAATCAATACCGCTGTCTGGATGGTCATGTGCAGGCAACCTGCAATACGAGCACCTTTCAGTGGCTGGCTGGGACCATACTCTTCACGTATAGCCATAAGGCCGGGCATCTCTGCTTCTGCCAGTCTGATTTCCTTACGACCCCATTCTGCGAGGCTTATGTCCTTGACTTTGTAAGGCATCTTGAAATCGATTTCTGAACGAGTCATTGTACTCATAGCGTTTCTTTAGTTAAAAAATTTTTGCAAAGGTACACATATCAACTGTAACAGAAGTGTCTCTTTATCGTTTTAACAGATATTGTTTTGAAATGTCAGTTTTCTTCTTACTTTTGCGCTCCTCAACTGCGGCGGTGGCGAAACTGGTAGACGCACTACTTTGAGGTGGTAGCGCCTTTTATCGGGCGTGGGAGTTCGAATCTCCTCTGCCGCACTGATACAAAAACGACCTGCTTTGCGGGTCGTTTTTATTTATATTCAATTCTTTGACCTATTCGTTGACGTTTAGCGCTTGTTCAGCAGAGAAGGAGTTTCTGAAATGAAATAGGGTATACTCTCCATAAGGGGCAGTTATATAATATTCGATTTTTATGTTGTTGCTGACATTAACTGCAAAATACACAGACCTTATTTTATAAAAATCAGTATAAATACCGAATTTTTATAAGTCTGATACTTCGTATATTCAGTTTGCATTTTACTGCTCATTCCCTGGAATTATACCATATGAAGAATGTGTTCCTGTTTTTGTTGTTGTTTATTACTGCAAATGTGGAGGGGGAGGATACTGCAACAGTGAATGCATTATACCTGAAGGGTACAAAAGTGCTTAATCCGGATAGCGCAATTGTATTATTTGACTCCATGTATATGATGAGCGTAAGGACGGGATATGCCGATGGCGCTTTTATGGCATTGGTAACCAAAGGGATAAAATATCTGGAGAAGCTGGATTATGAATCGTATAGGCGTGTTACGTATGACGCAATGCCCTGGGCAGAAAAAAGTACACAGAAAGATGCGGTAGCATGGTGCCTTATAAACATAGGTGAGGCTTGGTTTAACGAAGGGAATTATACACTGGCAAATGAGTTTTACTATGAAGCCCTGAAAGATATAAGAAAGAAGACGACGGAAATTACCCATGCCACAGCCAATATTTACAACTGTCTGGGAATGGTAAATACAAGATTGCAGCAATACGATAAGGCACTTGGTTATTATAATCTTGCCTATCATGTGTCACAGCAGGCAAATCTTCCCTATCAACTCGCAATTGCCTGCGAAAACAAAGGGAAGTATTTTATCAGGATGGGTATGCCAGACAGTGCTGAAATATATTTCAGGCAGGAGATGGACATCGGTAAGCAGCTGGGTAAAGTAGATTTAATATCCTTCTCATGGGGGCGGTTGGGAGAGGTGTCATTGCTGCGCCGGCAATACAAGCTGACTGTAGAGCAGCTGCATATGTGTATAGAGATGGCGCAAAACCACTTTACGCCTCCGGTTATAGATGCAGCCTATTCGTTGGCAGAAGCATATACTCATATGGGGATATTTGCAAAGGCGAAGCAGCATCTGGAATGGGCTTATATGGAAACAAAACAACGCCACTACCGCGACCATCTGCCGGTGGCATACAGGCAGTATGTGGCTCTATATAAAGCAATGGGGGACTTTCAGAAAGCACTGCTTTATACCGATTCTCTGTTAAGAATAAATGATACGCTTATTAATGCTGACAAAGTCAATGCAATCAATCATCTTGAGATAAAATACAGGACCTCCGAAAAAGATCTGCAGCTGGCAGAAAGTAGATTCCTGCTTGAAAAACAGGAGAGTACACTGGCCCGCAAGACATTACTTATCTGGATGGTATCGGGTGGTGGGCTATTACTTGCGGGTTTGCTCATTATATCCTACAGAAATGGCAACAATAAACAAAGGTTACAGAATGAGAAAATAAAGTCATTGAGGCAGCAAAATACTATTGACACACTTAATGCACGCATGGATGGAGAGGAAAAAGAACGTGCACGTATTGCACGAGAGTTGCATGATGGGATAGGGGGTATGCTATCATCTGCTATTATGCAGTTAAGTACACTGCCCCGTGGCTGGCCTGCAATAAAAGAGCAGGTAGCTTACACAGAGTCTATCTCATTACTGAAAGACATGGGAGCAGAGGTAAGGAAAACATCTCATAATCTGATGCCGGATGCACTGATGAAACAGACTTTGGATGCTTCGCTGCAGGCATTGTGCCAGTCAGTGAAAGGAGACGGAGCATTCATTATCAGTTATCAGTCATATGGAGACCATAGTAATCTTAGTGCAGAGATGAAGTTAAATCTGTACAGAATTGTACAGGAGTTGTTGCATAATGCAGTGAGGCATGCACAGGCAGATAAAGTACTGATTCAGACAACGGTGCATGATGGGCATATAACATTAACAGTAGAAGATGATGGTAGTGGGTTCGATAAGTCAGAGAAAATGACAGGATTGGGCCTCAGTAATGTTGCCGCACGGGTAAGAGGACTTAATGGAGATATGGTACTGAATACGGCGCCCGGCATGGGTACCGCTATAAATATAGATATCAATATAAACATCTTATGAGAAAACAGCCGGATACAGGAAGTGCCTTTATTTCTGTGGCAATTGCAGACGACCATCCACTGGTAATAAACGGGCTGCGTCATGTACTTTCCGGGCAGGCAGATATAGCTTTACAGACCACATATAATACAGGGAAGGCCCTGATGACAGGCCTGGAACAGGATGTGCCGGATGTTCTGCTGTTGGATATTATGTTGCCGGACATAACAGGCGATGAATTACTTGCCGGTATCATAACTATGTATCACGACCTGAAGGTAATTGCCCTTACAAATCAGAGCGACCTGTATTATGTGGAAACAATGCTGGAGAGGGGGGCCAGAGGGTATCTTCTTAAAACATCAGAGGAAGCTGTTATTCTTGATGCAATACGCATTGTTTATGGCGGGGGAATATACCTTGATGCAAATGTTAGTGAGCGGCTGCAACAGGTTGCCGCAGGTAATCATTTGTCTGGATTTATACCCATACTCACACGGCGGGAAAAGGAAGTATTGGAGCATATTGCGGCCAATCATACCAGTCAGGAAATAGCAGATATTATGTTTCTGAGTAAGCGTACCGTTGATTCTCACCGGCAAAGCCTGCTTCTGAAAATGCAGGTAAAAAATGTTGCAGCCCTTGTGAAAAAGGCAATAGAGTTAAAGCTGCTCTGAGTCCATAGCTTTACAGTTAAACATTCACATTTCCTACACATAACATGGTGTACCTTCACACTGTTGTTTTATTGTTCATTCTCAAAATTATCCATCATGAAAACGATAACCAACGGTTTAAAAACCACACACCGCAGTTTTTTTGCTTTAGCCCTCACTGGCTTACTTTTCTTCACTACAGTACAAAATGTTTCCGCTCAATCATCATACTCAACAGGTACACATGAGTATTATGGTAACACTTACAATCTGGGCCTGGGGCCGGGTTATTTTGGAGCTTATCTCATGAGGTCTCCTTACCTGACGTTTAATTATGAGATAGAGTTGCTGCCTGAGTTTACGCTGGCTCCGTTTGTAGGTTTTTCTACATACAGGAGCAATCCTCAGATTTATGGCAATAGTTCGTATCGCTATCGTGGTACTATTATGCCTATTGGGGCAAAGGCATCCTACTATTTTGATGACCTCATAGAGTTACCCTGGCGCTGGGACCTTTATGCGGCGGGCTCTCTGGGTTATACATTTATCAGAAAGTCATGGCCTTCAGAGTACAGAGGTCCTGAGGGTGATATCCCCGGCATCAGACCATTATTTCTTGATGTACATGTAGGTGCAGAATATCATTTAAACAGCAGAACAGGTTTATTTGTAGACCTGTCTACAGGAGTATCTGTAATAGGTGTTGCACTACATCGGTAATACTGGCAGTACCCAATAGAAAACGGCGTGTGATAATGTATCTCACGCCGTTTTTGTTGTTATATCATTATATGATATTATGTCAGGGGAAAAGCTGCTCAGCCTGCTCCACACTACCTGGCTTTCCCACATCTATAAATATGTCTCCGGTATGATTGTACCCCTTCACAATGCCTCTGGCAGCCTGCCATAAATAAACGTCAATCATAGAAAACTTTCCTTCAAAGGGTATGGAATGCAATAGTGTAGATGATACTATCTGTATGCCGCTGAATGACCACGGGGTAGTATTTTCAATATTGCCGGCTTCTTTACATTCACCTGTATTGTTGTTTATCCAGCCACGCAGCTCCATGACCGGGTTAAACAGCAGTTGCCGGGACGAAGGTCGTTGCATCACTGCCAGTGTAGCCAGTGCATTGTTTTGCCTGTGTGCTGTGATCATGGCCGTGAGGTCAAGGCTGGTAAGAATATCAACATTGATAACCACGATGTCATGCTCTCCTTCAAAAAGTGGAGTTGCTTTTTTTAGACCGCCTCCTGTTTCCAGAAGTCCGCTGGTTTCATCTGATATTGTGATGCGGCTACCGTAACCATTATGTGTTGCTATAGCTTCACGCATAAGGTGGGGAAAGTGGTGTATGTTGATAACCACATCATATATGCCATGCTGCTGAAGGTAAGTTACCGTTCTGTGCAGTAGCGACTTCCCGTTTACTTCGGCAAGCGCTTTAGGGCTATGGTCTGTAAACGGCTTTAGCCGGGTGCCCAGTCCTGCGGCAAATATCATGGCTTTCATTGGCTGGATGTTTGTTAGCGCCGGTAAAGTAGCAATTATATTAATGGCTTACGTACAGATAGGCTCCCAGCTGGGATAAGATACCCAGTATATAACCCAGCCATATATCGCCGCGCTGGTGTGCGCCCAGGGTCATTCTTGCGGTGCCTATTATACCAGCTATGATTACCGCTATAAAAAGTGGCGCAATCATATTGGCGGGGCTATTAATGAGAAGTACAATAAGAATACCCACCATGCCGCCGGCGGCAGATGTATGCATGCTTATTTTGGTGAAAATATTCACTATAAATACGGCAATAAGTCCCCAGAAGTTGCCCAGCATCAGTACTTTAAGCGTCATGGGAATGGCTCCCTGCATATTGTTCATTACATGGCTTATCCAGAAATAAAATATCATGGTGGCCATGAGCGGAATAGTACGCTCTCTGCTGGTAGGCATTTTAAAGCTGCCAATGAAGCCCAGTGGCTTCATAAGACCTATAGCGAACAAAGGAAAGAACAGGGTAGAAATACCTATGCTTATAAACAGGAGCATTATCTGCTTGCTTTTCATGCCGGAAAACCCCGCAGGGTCCAGCTTATATATCAGGATTGACATAATAAGCGGCATAAATACAGGATGGCATATTACCGATATTACATTAGCTGCGGTACGCAATGCAGGAGACTGCTGACTGTTTTTTTGCGATGTTATGTTGTCCATTATGTTGTCAATGCAGCGCTATCATGCGCTGCGAAGATTCATCGTTATATTTAGTCCAGTATCGGTGATAACCATTTCCCAATCTCAGCTGCTGTCATTCCTTTTCTGGTAGCATAGTCATGAAGCTGGTCGTCAGTGATTTTATTGATACCAAAATAGGTGCTTTCAGGATGGCTGAAATACCAGCCACATACCGATGCAGCAGGATACATAGCCAGCGATTCTGTAAGCGTTATCCCTGCATTTTCATGAGCATTGAGCAGCGAAAACAGTTTATGTTTCTCTGTATGGTCAGGGCAGGCAGGGTAGCCCGGTGCTGGTCTGATGCCCTGGTATTTTTCCCGCACCAGGTCCTCTGCGCTCAGGGTCTCTTCCTGTATATAGCCCCAGAACTCTGTACGTGTGCGTTTGTGCAGTACCTCGGCAAATGCTTCCGCCATACGGTCGGCAAGGGCCTGCAGCATTATTTTGTTATAGTCGTCATGGTCGTCCATGAACCGTTTTATGTGTGGCTCTATACCATGTATGCTTACAGCAAACGCACCTATGTAGTCAGCTTCGTGTTTGCCATCTTTTCCATGAGCACATGGTTTTATAAAGTCTGCCAGAGAATAGTTGGGTTGTCCGGCAGCTTTCTTAGTCTGCTGGCGCAGCATTTCCAGTGTAGTGAGTTTATTACCGGCCTCATCTCTTACAGATATGGTATCCGGTGCTTTTTTATGTGCTTCCCAGAAGCCGATAACACCTTTTGCGGTCAGCCACTTTTCTGATATTATCTTATCCAGCAGCTTGTTGGCATCATTATACAGCCTTGTTGCTTCAGCACCTACATGAGAGTCATTAAGTATATCAGGGAATTTGCCCTTCATTTCCCACGATATGAAAAATGGTCCCCAATCTATATACTGCCTTATTTCAGCAAGGTCGTATTCTTCAAATACTGTTACCCCCATCTTTTTCGGGCGGGGTGGGGTATAGGAATCCCATTCTGTTTTTACCGCATTGGCCTGTGCTTCCGTGAGGGGTATATATTGTTTTACTGTCTTTTTGTTTTCAAAATCAGTACGCAGTTTGTCATATTCTGTGGTTAGCTGCTGCAGGAAGCCGGTTTTATTGTCTTTATTCAGCAGGTTTCCTGCTACCGTCACACTACGACTGGCATCCAGTACATGTACTACTCCTTCTTCATACTGTGGTGCTATCTTCACTGCCGTGTGCATGCGGCTGGTAGTGGCGCCACCTATCAGCAGGGGCTGCTTCATGCCTCTCCGCTTCATTTCTTTTGCCACATGTACCATCTCGTCCAGTGATGGTGTAATAAGGCCACTAAGCCCTATAATATCTACATTTTCTTTCTGAGCAGTGTCCAGTATTTTATCGGCAGGTACCATTACTCCCAGGTCTATCACTTCATAGCCATTGCAGCCCAGTACTACACCTACTATATTCTTGCCTATGTCGTGTACATCGCCTTTTACCGTTGCCATCAGTATCCTGGCAGCACCACTTTGCTCTTCTTCTGCTATGCCGCTGGCCAGGGCAGCCTGCCTCCGTTCTTCTTTTTCAGCTTCTATAAACGGGAACAGATAGGCCACACTTTTTTTCATAACGCGGGCGCTTTTTACCACCTGTGGCAGGAACATTTTACCGCTGCCAAACAGGTCGCCAACTACATTCATGCCATCCATCAGCGGCCCTTCTATCACATCCAGCGGGCGGGGGTATTTCTGTCTGGCTTCCTCGGTATCGTTATCTATATGGTCAGTAATACCATTAACAAGCGCATGTTTCAGACGCTCTTCTACTGATGTTGAGCGCCATACATCATCTTTTTTCTCCTCTTTTCCTTTAGCTTTTACTGTCTCGGCAAATGAAATAAGTTTTTCAGTGGCATCAGTATTACGGTTGAGAATTACATCTTCGCACAGCTCGCGCAGTGCTGGGTCTATCTCATCATATACTACCAGTGCGCCGGCATTTACAATGCCCATATCCATACCTGCTTTTATAGCATAATACAGGAATACACTGTGCATAGCCTCGCGTACGGTATCGTTGCCTCTGAAAGAGAAAGATATATTACTTACACCACCGCTCACGCGGGTAAGCGGCATTTTCTGTTTTACAATACGGGTTGCCTCAATGAAATCAATACCATAAGCATTATGCTCTTCAATACCTGTGGCTATTGCAAATATGTTCAGGTCAAAAATGATGTCCTGTGGGGGGTACCCCACCTTATTTACCAGTATGTTATATGCACGTTCGCATATATCTACTCTGCGCTGGAGTGTATCTGCCTGTCCCTGCTCATCAAATGCCATTACAATAACAGAAGCGCCAAAGCTGAGACATATTTCTGCCTGCTCTACAAACTTTTCTTCTCCTTCTTTCAGCGAAATAGAATTGACAATACATTTTCCCTGTATACATTTCAGTCCGGCCTCTATTATCTGAAATTTAGAGGAGTCCAGCATGATGGGGATTTTTGCAATGTCCGGCTCTGCCTGTAGCAGATTAACGAATGTGGTCATTGCCTGCACCCCATCCAGTAATGCATCATCCATGTTTATGTCCAGAACCTGAGCGCCGTTTTCTACCTGCTGCCGGGCCACAGAAAGTGCCTCCTCATATTTGCTTTCACGTATCAGACGGGCAAATTTTTTAGAGCCTGTAACGTTGGTTCGTTCTCCTACGTTTACAAAGTTTGTTTCCGGACGAACTATAAGAGGTTCCAGACCGCTGAGTCTGAGAAATGGATGTATTTCTGGCATTCGGGATTTTTTTATCTGAAAAAACTGTGCAAAGGTAATTTAATGACGCTTATAAGTGTCTAAAGGATATTCTTTGATTGCGTCATTGCTTTTTCTTTATATCTGCCACGTATTTTTGGCTATTTATGAGAGCGCTCACAACTATTGTGTTTCTTATTATATCCAATGTCTTTATGACGTTTGCCTGGTATGGTCACTTAAAGTTCCGGGATATGGAATTAATGAAAGGTGCAGGGCTGTTTGCCATAATATTGCTAAGCTGGGGGATGGCCTTTTTTGAATACCTGTTTCAGGTGCCGGCAAACAGGGCCGGATTCAGTGGAGAAGGAGGACCCTTCAATCTTGTACAACTAAAAACAATACAGGAAGCAATATCGCTTACCATATTTATGGTATTCTCAGTGGTTGTTTTCAAACAACGGTTGGAATGGAATCACATTGCAGGGTTTGTATTAATAATACTGGCCGTTTACCTCATTTTTCGTAAATGAGCGTAAACGGCCAGTAAAGCCGGATAGTGAACCCGTACTATTATAGTTTGTTAAAGTCGTCGTCTCTGTTGTTAGTATATCGTGGTGGCTCTGAACGGTTATATGACGGTCTGTCATTGTTATAGCCACTCTGGCGGTCGCGGTTATAACCACCGCGGTCATTGTTATATCCGCCACGGTCATTATTGTATCCGCCGCCCTGACGGTCGCGATTATAGCCGCCGCGGTCGCTGTTGTAGTTACGATCACTGTTATAACCACCGCGGTCACTGCTGTAACCGCCGCCCTGACGGTCACGGTTATAACCACCACCCTGGCGGTCACGGTTGTATCCGCCACTCTGACGGTTGCCATATCCACCACCACGATTATTGCCATACCCGCCACCACGGCTGTTACCACGACCCGGGCCGCTATTGTTTTGTTTTGCTTCTTTTACATTAATTATATTACCTTCAAAAAAGCTCATGTCCAGATTGTCAATAGCATCATAGCTATGACCTTTGTCTGCCATTTCTACAAAGCCAAATCCACGGGATGCACCTGTAGCGCTGTCAAAAATTACTTTAGAGGAGAGTACTTCGCCGAATGTTGCAAAAAGGGTCCTGAGTCCATCGGCATTTGTTTCAGGGTTGAGATTGCTTACAAAGAGATTCATAACGTTTTATTATTTAGAAGTTGCTGCATATCAAAATGTGCAGCATTTTAAAACCGTCTGTAATATACGTATTACTTTTCACATAGCGTACAAGTGTACCAGGATGCCATGTAAAAGACTATTTTTATAGCCTGATTTACATATTTCAGTCTGTTGATGTAAAGTGCGTTTTCCTATGAAGAACATGTATATAATATTTTTTCTGCTAATGCTTTGTGGTTTTACTGCCGATGCGGCATTGCTTATTCGCCGGAATGCTACACCGGCAGCAGTTACAGTATCAGCCAGGCAGCATGAAGGAAAGAAGGTGAGGGTACTGCATCTGCATAGGGTACATTCCGGCAAGCCAGGTCATGGATTTGAGTTGCCTAAGGGCGTGTATATAGCTATGAGCATTCTGCTGCTGGGGTGGCTGGCAATAGCTATACATGATAATTTCACACAGCAGGACTGGATTTTTGCGCTCCTTTTGTACGGTCTGCTCATACTTCCCGGTATTTATTATTCGCTGAGTAAGATGCGGGAATATTATTCCCGCTATTAAGAAGCACATTACTGTCGCTATGCTTTGTTAGCTTTGCAGCAGCATGAGAACAGAAGTTGCATCACTCGGTGAATTTGGTCTTATTGACCATCTGACAAGAAATAATGAGACCCTTAATGCTGGTACGCTGCTTAGTGTGGGCGATGATGCTGCCGTAATAGATCAGTTTGGCCGTCAATGTGTTATCTCTACCGATATGCTGGTAGAGGGTATCCATTTTGACCTTGCATATACACCGCTTAAGCATCTGGGATATAAATCTGTAGTGGTTAACTTGTCAGATATATATGCTATGATGGCGGTACCTACGCATATAACAGTAAGCATTGCTGTCTCTAACAGAATGTCGGTAGAGGCGCTCGACGAGTTTTATGAGGGTGTATATGCGGCATGTGAGCGCTATGGGGTAGATCTGATAGGGGGGGATACTACCAGTTCCCGTTCAGGATTTGTGGTAAGTGTTACAGCCATAGGTGAGGTAGCGCCCGATAAATTTGTGACCCGTTCAGGGGCAAAACCCAATGACCTGATATGTGTAACCGGTGACCTCGGTGGCGCTTATCTGGGCTTACAATTGCTGGAGCGGGAAAAAAAGATATTTATGGACCATCCGGATGTTCAGCCCGATTTACAGCAGCAGGCATATCTTGTGGGGCGTTTACTGAAACCTGAACCACGGTCAGATGTGGCTGCATGGCTGGACGAACAGGGTATTATGCCTACCTCTATGATAGATATAAGTGACGGGCTCAGCTCAGAGCTACTTCATATATGTAATAAAAGTGAGGTGGGTTGCGTTATTTACGAAGATAAAATACCGGCACACAATGATACGCGTGCTATGGCCATGCAGTTTGGGTTGTCCGTAACCACATGTGCATTGAGTGGGGGAGAGGATTATGAGCTATTGTTCACCATTAGCCAGGATGAGTATGAAAAAGTGAAGGAAAATCCGCACATAAGTGTGGTAGGGCATATAACAATTGCCGATAAAGGAAAGCAGTTGATTACCAAATCCGGCAATCAGCATCCGCTCACCGCTCAGGGGTGGAACTCATTTGCATAACATAATTGCGGCCGTATTTTTGCCCGGTAATGAAAAATTGTTAACTTGGTCTCAAATAAATATTCCATGAAGCTTTGGAAACCTCTTTTACTCACAACTTCTTTGTTTGCAGCTATTGTTGGCTCTTTCGGGCTTAGTTCCTGTGAGCCTAATTCCTGCGATGGCATAACCTGTTTCAATGGGGGCTCTTGTGGTAGTGGTGTATGCAATTGTCCGTCTGGTTTTGAGGGAGTAAACTGTGAAGCTGAAAAGCGCAGCCGTTATCTGGGTGTATATGGCGGTTTTACAGAGTGCAATAATGGTGCAATGACCATTGATACCGTAACTGTTGTGCCGGCCAATAGAGGTACCCTGTCTGTTGACGTATATTTTAAAAGTATAAGCCCTAAAGTGCTTCAGGGTTATGTAAGCAGCAATGAGAGTACATATTCCATTATTATCACAAATGGAGATAGCACAAAATCAGGCTCAATAGAGTATCTGCGTACATTCGATGCTACTCTTCAGTCTGATAAGGTGTTGGTGCTGCATAGCTATGAATACAACAGAACAGAACAGCTGGATACTTTCCAGAACCGTTGTACGTTCCGTGGCGATAAGACAAAGCTTCCTTTGCCATAAGTTTTTGCGTAAGTAATTTTTAGAAAATACTCAGGCAAAGCAACCCCGCTATGCTCTGGTAATGATATGTGCTATGTCGATACAAGTAAAAGGACTTACCCGCTTATACGAAACCCAGAAAGCTGTAGATAATATCTCTTTTGAGGTGAAGAAAGGAGAGATTACAGGTTTTCTGGGGCCTAATGGTGCCGGCAAGTCTACTACTATGAAGATGATTACCGGCTATCTGCCGCCTACGTCCGGTACAGCACTGGTATGTGGTTTTGATGTGGCATTAAAACCTATGGAGGTTCGTAAGCGCGTAGGTTATCTGCCGGAGGCAAATCCATTATACTTTGAAATGTATGTACGTGAATATCTGGAGTTCAGTGCCGGTATTCATAAGCTCACCGGCGACCGCCGTAGCCGGATAGAGGAAATGATAAGTCTTACCGGGTTAAGTAAAGAAGCGCATAAAAAAATAGGAGCATTGTCCAAAGGGTATAAGCAGCGTGTAGGTCTGGCTCAGGCTATGCTGCATGACCCCGAGGTGCTGATTCTGGATGAGCCTACATCGGGCCTTGACCCTAATCAGATAGTAGAAATAAGAGACCTCATAATGAACATTGGCCGGGATAAGACCGTGCTGTTATCTACACACATCATGCAGGAAGTGCAGGCTATGTGTAGTCGTGTTATTATCATTAATAACGGCAGTATAGTGGCCGATGATACTATATCGCAGTTACAGCAGCGCAATACTCGTCGCGATGTGGTTTTTGTGACTTTTGAGCAGCCAATAGAAAGTGCAAAGCTGGCAGGGTTGAAGCATACCACATCGGTAGAGGATATGGGGGGCAATCAATGGAAGCTGGTTACCACAGAGCCGGATGCCCTGCGGCGGGAAGTGATGCAATGGGCGCTTAATAATGATATCAGTATCAGCGCTATGCAGGCACAGACGGAGTCGCTGGAAGATGTTTTCAGAACACTGACGAAGAAGGAGGCATAGAAGATTGATGCCTGATTATAGCGCCTGTTATCAGAAGGGATAACCGATAGATAAGTTTACAACCAGATTTTCTTTTCTCCAGGTACTGTTTGCAAAGTCTATTTCTTTAAATACCCACCCACCTACATTAGGGGAGTAGGGCTTCTTTACGGGCATAGCAAGGTCCACACGAACGGTGAGGAATGATGCTATCTCAAACCGGGAGCCAATACCCATATCCATAGCTATATCATGCCCCAGCTTGTCCATAGCAAACTCGCCGCCTGCATAAGCGGTGTCAGGATATGATAGCCATATGTTACCGGCATCGGCAAACAGGGCACCGTTCATTTTTACGGCTCCGGCAAACATGGGCATTACCGGAAACCGGTATTCTCCGTTCATTTCCAGCTTTATATCACCGGTACGGTCTATCTGATTGGCGGCAAGTGCATCTTCGTTATTATAGTACCGTCCGGGTCCCAGGGTACGTATGCGCCATCCACGCAGGCTGTATGGCCCTCCGGCATAGTATTGTTTGATGTATGGCATTACCCACGGCTCACCATACGGAATGCCTATGCCGCCATAAAACCGGAACGCCATTGTGGAGCGGCGCAGGCTGAAGTAATGCCGGGCATCAAAGTCGAACTTGGTATACTGGGCAAAAAGGGTGTCTTCCAGCTCGTATAGCTGATTCAGCGCAAATCCCAGTTTTTTCAGTCCACCCATTACTGCCCCTGCTTCCTCTGCAGCAAGGCGCAGATAGGAATAACTTCTTCCTTTTTTTCGCTGACTATTGTCAAACTTGAACGCTATGTTTTCGCCTTCTATGAACGTAGGCTTGTAGGAGTTTGCCAGATACTGATTGCTACTGAGTACCTCCTGAAAGGATTGTGATTTTACGGGTACTCTTATAGCGTTTACAAACATGGGTGACAGTGTCCATGTTTTTGTATCTGTCTCCCGCCAGTTGTAGGAAAAGTTCAGACTGGTATTGATGAGCTTAAAGTAATCTACGCGGTCCATTACGTTTTCACCTACACTGATAACGGTATGTGGCAGGTTTGTATTGGAAAAAAGAGATGATGCAACCGGTGCGATGAACTTGGGGAAGTCAAGGCTGGCGTTGATACCATAATATAAGGTAAGCAGTTCCAGCCTCCTGTAAATATTGCCGGGTAGCTGTTCATTATACCACATTTCCACGCCGCCATTGGCGCTGAGAGAGAGCAGATTTGCTCCCTTCATAAAGTTTTTATTCCTGAAGTTCAGACTCAGAGAGTTACCAATTGTATAGGTAGAGCCGTTTGATACTTCATAATTGGTAGAAAAGTCATATTTCTGGGCTTTATTCAGCAATACACTACACTCCAGACTATCGTGTGTAAGCCTGTTTTCCCGGAACTGGATACGGGCATACTGAAAAATCCCCAGCCCTCCCAGCCGTGATAAGGTTCGTTCCTCATTGGCTCTGGAGTACAGGCTGCCGGGGTAGAGAAACAGATGTTTATACAGTACTCTGGGGTACACATACTCTTTATGGTAGCGGAATTCAATTCCATTAATGGTTCGGGATATAAGGCCGGAATCATGAGTATCTTCTGAGCCTTCGAAGTCGGGGTATACCGTTATTTTATTGATTGTATAGCTGTTGTACGACAGGCTGTCTTCTCCCTTCCTGATGATGATGTCAATATCCAGGGTATTCTTTCTGTTGCTTTTTGCCTGTGTTACAAAGTTTACTGCATTTTCAAACGGGCTGGCTGCTACTTTGAATATGGACTTATCCATAGTATCAATGCTGAAGCGGATGTTCTCAAGGCTGAAGCGACGGTATCCATGGTTGTTAACAACAGTTGTAATACGGCTGCGCTCTTCTTCCAGCATACTGTAGGTAAACTCATTTCCCTTGGTAAGAACAGTAGCCTGCTGTGCCTTTTTTACAATAGCAGCTATGGTGCTGTCGTCAATATCATAGTTAATGCGGTTGATAAGATAGTTAGACCCCGCATTGACAGTCCATACTACAAAAGCTTTTTTTCGGCGGTAATGCACCGTGTCATGTATCGATGCATAAAAATACCCCTGATTAAAGAGATAGTTTTTCATGTTTTCTCTTGTACGCAGGGTAGTAAGTGTGTCATAAAGTACCGGGCGCTCCATGCCCTTGGGAAGTAGAGAGTCGGGTGTAGTATGGTATTTTTTATACCGGAAGTTATACCACCAGAGCTTTTTAGGAATCTTAACGATAGTCATACCCAGAAAGCGTCCATTGGGCTGCTGAACAATGATATTGGACAGGTTTTCCCGCAGCTCACCTTTGTTGGTCATTACTTTGTCGCTGTTCAGTATTACTTTGTTTTTCCACAAAAGGTGGCTTCCCTCCGGTATATGCTTTGTACTGCTGCAGGCGGTAAACATTACTATGACTACAAGGGACAGTATCCCCCACCATAAATGCTTACTGTAAAAACTGCGGTCCGGCATCTGCTGATAACGACAATTGGTATAGATTTGCTGATATGCTCTCGAAAGCGCAAATTAAGCACATTCGGTCGTTAACCCGCCAAAAAATACGCACTGAAACAGGCCTGTTTACTGCCGAAGGTGTTAAAGTTGTATCTGAGTGGCTGGTTTCTGACTGTCGCATACAAACAATAGTAGTTACTGAAGCATGGTATAAAGCGAATAAAGCTATTATAGACAAACATTCGGAGGCTGATTTGCTTGTAGCTACACAGGAGGAAATAGCAGCAGTGTCTTCTCTTAGCACACCATCACCCATACTGCTCGTAATACCTCAGCCGGAAGTCATTACTACTATACCGGCATCAGATGGCTGGTATATAGCATTGGATGATATACAGGACCCTGGCAATATGGGAACAATTATCCGCATTGCTGATTGGTTTGGGGTCAAGCATGTTATATGTTCTGTGGGCTGTGTAGATGCATGGAATCCTAAAGTAGTACAGAGTGCTATGGGTAGCCATCTAAGGGTAAATATATATGAGGCAGACCTTGCTACGGCATTACCGCAACTGGGAGTTCCTGTTTATGCAGCTACGCTGCATGGTGAGAATGTATATGATATTACCACAGGTACCGCCGGTGTACTGGTGATAGGGAATGAGTCCCGTGGCATATCAGACCCGGCACAGCAGATTGCCACTCATAAGGTAACTATACCCAGGCAGGGCGGGGCAGAGTCGCTCAATGCAGCAGTGTCTGCTGGTATATTATGTGCATTGATGCTACCACGTTAAAGTTGTCTTAAGTGCAGTATATGGTATGATCACTGTCGGGTGAAATTGTATAAAGATTTACCTTTATAGTCTATGAAACAGTTATCATTGGTTTTCCTGCTTTGCTGCCTTACGGTAATAGGGTATGCTCAGTCACAGCTCCGTGTGCATCTTACGGACAATTCGCGCATCAATGTATCGGTAAATGGCCGCTACTTCGATCGGAGGGGTACTACGGTAACCGTGGGTGATCTTCCTCCCGGTCGTCACTATGTAAAGATATTCCGTACTACTTACGACCAGAGAGGGCGCTATTTTGACCGCCTTGTATATCAGGGTACGGTACGTACCAGCAATGGGATGATTACAAACTTCATGATGAACCCGCTTACGCGCCGTGTATCTATTCGTACTAATCCTATAGAAATGAGACCCGGTTACCGGTCGCAGCAGCCGCCTTCACAGTCTCATTATTACTATGATGAGCGCAATAAAGACGAGCAGCAGGATATGCAGCCAGATAACCGTAATGAAGCTCCTGTGGCTGAAGAGCAGCCTGCTGCTGCTCCGTTGCCCGAGGGCGTGCCGGCAGCATCACCTGTGCCTGAGGGTTCCTTTTCTGATGATGAGGTAGCGTTTGCCAAAAAGAAAGTTGCAGCCAGGAAAACAGACACAGAAAAGCTGAAGTATCTTAAAGATGTACTGAAAAAGGAAACCGTAACTACAATACAGGTAGGAGATATGATGGACTGGTTTATGTTTGAGTCCTCTAAACTTGATTTTGCCAAATGGGCATATCACATCACCACCGATCAGGAGTTCTATCCCGATCTGGCATCAAAATTCAGATACAACAGTTCCAAAGAGGAGCTGGAGTCTTTCCTGAACAGTAAGAAATGATATCGTTCCGGTTATACGGTACCGTTTGTCTGTAGAGCAATCCGGAGGTCTGCAGAAAGCTGTTCATTCATTTCTGGTCGGCCGTGAAAAGCAGCAGGTGTATTTTGCAGGAGCGCTATTTTCCAGGTGCCATCCCGTAATACCAGTGTCGCAGTCTGTATGACATTGACGGTAGGGGTTATATCATCGCTGCCTTCGGCTACCATACCTGCCACAGCCAGCAGTAATGCTGTATCAGGGCTTAATATCCGTATTTCTTTGATGATGGAAACATATGCCGCAGTGGGGTAGTGGGTGAAAATCTCATCCATTACAGTGTATATTTCCTTTTGTCCGTTCAGCTGGCTGCCGTCAAATCCTATGTAGGTACTATCAGTAGCAAAGTATGCTGTCATGCCGGCAGCATTGCGTTTGTTCCATTGATGCAGCGCGCCTGTATACGCTGCGGTTACCAGTGCTTCAGTCTGTATATTATCTGTCATGTGTTTTCCTGAACTGAGCTGCAAAAATGCTGCTTTTTCGATGTTTACGTTAATCTTTTGATATATTCCGTTGTTTAATGTGACGTATTCGTATATTTGTAGTGATATCTTTATTTAACCTTAAACCACTTTTCCTTATGTTTAAAAAAATAATACCATCCTGCCTGTTATTCATTTCAGCAAGTGTTTCTGCACAGCCTACACTTACCGGAGTTAACCTGAACCCTGTACCCGGCGATGCTTTTCAGCTAAAAATTTGTGACACCACCGGCATTACGCCGGGCGCCGGGGGGGCATCTGTAACATGGAACTTTGCTACCGGCGCCAATGCTCTGGTACTTACACAAACAGATACTGGTCAGGCGGTAGCCTGTACGGCTACGCCTTATTACGCATCTTTTCCATCCAGCACCGTAGCCCTTAAAGGTCCTACCGTTATGGCAGATGCTACCAGCTATCTGATAGCCAATTCGTCCAGACTTGCTCAGAATGGCTACTATGCTGCGCCGGATACAAACCTGATACTTTCTGATGAGGCAGACCAGTTAAGGTATCCTTTTACATACATGTCCTCGTTCACAGATACTTATTCGGGTATGCTTACACTGGGGCCTATAGCGGCACATCACAATGGCTCTATATCAGTATTATGTGATGGATGGGGTACTTTACAGTTGCCCGGTCGTACTGATGCAAATGTGCTCAGGGTAAAAACTACTCAGGTTTTTGTAGATAGTACCAATATTTTTGGCGCTCCGCTTGTTCAGTCATACAATATCCTGTCTTACGACTGGTACAAAGCCGATTATCATACAGCATTGCTCACCATACAAACGGTAACTGAAGTAGGGGCTACAATGCACTCATTCAGGTTCATCGCTTATGCGGGTGCGCAGATAAGTGCTGTGAAAGACTTAAGCAATAACATTTCAGATGTCTCTATCGCGCCAAATCCTGCAAAGGGAGTATGCACATTGACTATGAATCTCTCTGAGCGTCAACAGGTACGCGTATCTGTAACTGATGTCACAGGACGTGAAGTAGCAGTGCTGGCTGATGGTGAAATGGGAGGTAAACAGCAGATATCATATAATATAGATATGCTGCTGCCAGGATTATACATAGTTCGTATTCAGGCCCCCGGTACTAATGAAAGCCGGAAACTATACGTGCAGTAGTAAGGTATACAAGTCAGAATAAAGGACCTGTGTTGTTTCAGCACAGGTCCTTTTGTATGTATATGAGCTCTTTTTCCACATTTCCCACACATGTTAAAAGCTGCATTGCGCATTGCGGGGGGATGAGATTAACTTTGAAACGTGGCAAAAAAAGTAGCGGAAACACCGTTGATGAAGCAGCATAAGGATATTAAGAATAAATATCCCGATGCAGTACTGCTCTTCAGGGTAGGGGACTTTTATGAGACATTTGGCGAGGATGCACTTATTGCATCCCGTGTGCTGGGTATTACACTTACCAAAAGAGCCAATGGCTCAGCATCTTCAGTAGAGCTGGCCGGCTTTCCTCACCATGCATTGGAAACTTACCTGCATAAGCTGGTAAAAGCAGGATACCGGGTAGCTATATGTGACCAGCTGGAAGACCCTAAGCTAACTAAAGGTATCGTAAAGCGGGGCGTTACCGAGTTGGTAACACCGGGTGTGGCTACCAGTGATAAGCTGCTGGAAAACCGTACCAACAACTTTCTGGCTGTTCTGCACCTTGCCGAGCCCGTATGCGGCATAGCGTTTCTGGATATTAGCACTGGTGAGTTTTATACAGCCGAGGGTAATGCTGAGTATATGGATAAGCTGATGCAGAGCTTCCAGCCTTCAGAAATAATACTCTCAAAATCGCAGGCCAAACGATTCCGGGAACAGTTTGATACGCGTGTATATACCTTTCAGCTGGATGAGTGGGTTTTCAGAGAACAATACACATATGAGTTGCTTACCGGTCATTTTCAAACACAATCCCTGAAGGGATATGGTGTGGAAGATATGAAGGCGGCAACTGTAGCCTGTGGAGTAGCTATCCATTATCTGAAGGATACAGAACATGCCAATCTGCAGCATATAAGTACCCTGCAGCGTATAACAGCTACAGATTTTCTGTGGATGGACAAATTCACTATCCGCAATCTGGAGCTTATTCATAGCACGCATGAGCAGGGCTCCTGCCTGCTGCAGGCTATAGATCATACGCACACACCTATGGGCGCACGGCTCATGAAACGTTGGATGATATTCCCGCTTTATGACCAGCAGCGTATAGAACAGCGGCTGGACCTTGTAAGCTATTTTATCCTGTCGCAGGACCTGAATCATGAGCTTACCACACTTATAAAGCAGACAGGGGATATAGAGAGACTGGTAGGAAAGATACCGCTGAAAAAGGCCAATCCGCGGGAAGTATTACAGTTAGCAAAGGGGCTGCACACAATGCAGCAGATGAAGGAGCTGTGCGAGGCCTGCGGGCATGAGCAACTGGGCAGGATGACAGCCGGTATGCAGCCACTTACAGCCATCAGGGAACGTATCATGAGTACCATTGCCGATGATGCACCGGCCATAGCTGCAAAGGGAGGAATGATACGGGATGGCGTGTCGGCAGAGCTGGATGAACTCAGAAATATTTCACGTAGTGGTAAGGATTATCTGCTGCAGATACAGCAGCAGGAAGCGTTGCGCACAGGTATATCATCGCTCAAGGTGTCTTATAATAATGTATTTGGCTACTACCTGGAGGTAACGCATACCCATAAAGATAAGGTGCCTGCCGAATGGATAAGAAAACAGACACTGGCAAATGCAGAGCGGTATATAACTCCTGAGCTGAAGGAATATGAGGAAAAGATACTGGGGGCCGAGGATAAGATTATGGCCATAGAGCAGGACCTGTATCAGCAGTTGCTTATGGCTATAGAGCCATTTATAGCTCCTATACAGCACAATGCAAATATTACGGCGCAGCTGGACTGCCTGCTGTGCTTTGCCTCCAATGCTCAACGATTCAGTTATCACCGGCCGCAGCTCACAACCGAGGCGGTACTGGAAATAAAAGACGGTAGACATCCTGTAATTGAACAGCAGCTGCCTCCGGGAGAGAGTTACATAGCTAATGATGTACGTCTTGACAAAACCGAACAACAGGCAATTATACTTACAGGGCCTAATATGAGTGGTAAGAGTGCCTTGCTGCGGCAGACTGCACTCATTACGCTCATGGCACATATGGGGAGTTTTGTACCTGCGGCTTCGGCTTCAATAGGGCTTACCGACAAGATATTTACCCGGGTAGGGGCTTCTGATAACCTGAGTGGGGGAGAGAGTACCTTCATGGTGGAAATGAATGAAACTGCCAGTATCATCAACAGTATCAGCGACCGAAGCCTTGTTCTGCTGGATGAGATAGGTAGGGGTACCAGTACCTATGATGGCATATCACTGGCGTGGAGTATAGTGGAGTATCTGCATAACAGCCCGGCCCGGCCCAAAACTCTTTTTGCAACTCACTATCATGAGATAAATGAGCTGGAGAAGCACCTGCCTCGTGTGCGCAATTATCATATTACACACAAAGAGACTGGTAATAAAGTCATATTTCTCAGGAAAATGGCCCCGGGTGGCAGCAGGCATAGCTTTGGTATACAGGTAGCCCGTATGGCAGGTATGCCTCCGTCTTTGCTGGACAGAGCCAATGAGATACTGGCACAGCTGGAGGAAAAGCACGGAGATACCGGTGAGTCTATACAGCAGAAGGTAAAGAACCTGCGACCGGAGCCCAACTACCAGTTGAATATTTTTGATGGAGTTACAGAAGATATGAGACGTATACAGCAACTGCTGGATGAGACAGATGTGAATACGCTTACACCGGTAGAGGCTTTACTGAAACTGAATCAGATGAAGGAAATAGCGAAGCAATACCGTAAATAAATAACGGTAAAGTGTGTTTTGTTTTGGCGAAGCATTTTTTTTGGACCTATCTTTGCCCAAAATCTGACACATGAAATTTTCACTTCTTTCCGTAGCGCTGGGCGCTCTTTTGTTTTCCAATACTGCCGATGCTCAGCTGGGCGTAGCAAAAAAGGTGCTTCCTAAAGTAACCGTTGGTGTTAAAGCAGGTCTGAATATGCAGCAGGTATCCGGCGACTATGTCGAAAATGCATTTGGTGCCGGTATTGTAGGTGGTGTATTTGTAGGTGTATCCAAAAAGAAAATGGGTGTGCGCGTAGAGGGACTTGTGAAGTCTGCTAAAATAAGTTATACCACTGGCGGCAGTTACATCAAAACTGTAGGTATGGATATCCCTGTTCTTTTTCAGTATTCACCTGTCCCACGTTTGAAGATTCATGGTGGTCCTCAATTCAGTATGTTGCTTTCTGCAAAAGATAATGCAGATGCTGATGTTAAGAGCCTGCTGAACTCCAGCGATATTGCTGCCGCAGTGGGTGCAGAGGTTTATCTGCCATTTAAGCTTACTGTAGGTGCGAGGTATATAAAAGGGTTTTCTAATGTGAATAAAACATCCATTCCAGGTTCCGGTGATTGGACTACATCTACCATCCAGGTAACTGTTGGTTATCGCTTTCTGAATTAAGCAACCAGAAACATTCCTTAATAACAACATATTCAGAGGCTGTCTCCCAGGAGGCAGCCTCTGCTGTTTTATTTATCCGTAAGAGGGCTTTAAAATATCCATTTCACATTGCCGTGTATATAGAAGTCTACCATGCCTTCCTCAGTAAGTACTTCCAGTGTTCCATCTTCATGGGCCCTCACTACGCGGGCCATCCAGGTGTTATCGTCCTTCCCAAATAATTGCAGCTGATCTTTTTTGTACAGCACCTCGTTATACTGTTCCAGTATCAGCGCCGGGTTTACATTGCCCGCTGCTGCCACCCGTATCAGCTCACCACGCAGCATATCTCTTATTTCATCTATTTCAAAGCTTTTGCCCGATGCAATTTTCAGAGAGGTGGCATCGGGCAGGTCTTTGGGAAAGGAATTCTGAAGTACATTCAGCCCTACACCTATGACACTGTGGGTCCAGTTACTGCCGCGTAGTGCATTTTCAATGAGTATGCCACCTGCCTTTTTGTCATTGATGATGATGTCATTGGGCCATTTGATACGAACCTGACATTCGGGCAGGGATTTTTGCAAAATATTGGCAATTGCGGTGGCCATAGCGGCACTAAACGTAAATTGGGCAGAAATTGGCATCCTCGGATTGACCACAACACTCATCAGAAGACATTTGTCGGGCATGTCTGTCCATTTCCGGCCACGTTGTCCTTTGCCGCTATGCTGGCTGCGTGCAGTGATGGTAAGGCCATGGTGCGCCTTATCGTCATTGACCAGCTGCATGGCATAGTTATTGGTACTATCTGTATTGTCAAGCTTAATTAACACCCAGTCGGTATTTGTCATGTGGTGAAGTGCGAAAAGATTTATAATTTTGATTAAATAATGCAACAAAACTAATAAGCTAATTTGGAGAAAATAATCACCGCTTTACAGGAACGCAAAATTTCGCCTACCCGCCTTACAAGGAATAGTAAACTGTTCAAAGTAATAATCAAAGCAATACTGGACAAAAAAGGAGAGGGAGTTGTATCTCTTGACCTAAAAAAAATTGATGAGGCAGTAGCCGACTATTTTGTATTGTGTGAGGCGCAATCGAACATTCAGATGAAGGCCATTGCAGATAATATCATTGAAGAAGTACAGAAAGAGTGTGGAGAGCGGCCTTATCACAAGGAGTATGGTGATTCATGGACACTTGTTGACTACGTGAACGTTGTTGTACATATTTTTCAGCACGAACAGCGGCTGTTCTATAATCTGGAGAGTCTTTGGGAAGACGCTCCCCGGGTGGAGCATTCGTAAGGTACCGCAGGGTGCAATTCAGATTATACGAACAAAGTAACGAGCAAAGGATAAAATGGAAGAAAATAAACAGAAAACCAATCCTGGTGATTTGAGACCCGGTGGTGGAGATAATGGTTCTGGTAATGGTGGCGGCCCTAAAAAAGGCCCCAGATTTAATATTTACTGGATTTACGGACTTATACTGGTAGCAATACTGGGTGCACAGTTCTTTGGGGGGAATTTCGGCATGTCTGTCACTGAGAAGTCTTTCCGTGACATGAAGCAATACCTGGCAAAAGACCAGGTGAGCAAGCTGGTAGTGGTAAACAAGGAAAATGTGGAGGTATTCCTGAAGCAGGGAGCTGTACCCCCACCTGCACCAGGACGGGTACCGTCTATAGCAACAGGCAATGAAAAGACGCCTGCTTTTACCTTCACTATAGGTACTGTAGAGCAGTTTAATAAGGACCTCTTTGAAGCGCAGAAAGATAAACCTGAGAATGAAAGAGTACTGGTAGACTATGTGACACGTGGCGATAAGCTGTACACATTACTCAATACTTTCCTGCTGCCACTGATACTGATTGTGGCTATGTACTTCCTTGTATTTCGCAAGATGGGCTCAGGCGGTGGTGCCGGTGGTGCCGGTGGCATCTTCAATATCGGCAAGTCAAAAGCTCAGCTTTTTGAAAAAGGAACCAGAGTTAACATCACATTTAACGATGTAGCCGGCCTGGATGAGGCTAAGGTAGAGGTAATGGAGATTGTGGATTTCCTGAAAAATCCTAAAAAATATACAGCTCTGGGTGGTAAAATACCTAAAGGTGCCCTGCTTGTAGGCCCTCCCGGTACCGGTAAAACATTGCTGGCCAAGGCTATGGCAGGTGAGGCTCAGGTGCCGTTCTTCTCTATGTCCGGTTCTGACTTCGTAGAGTTGTTCGTAGGTGTGGGAGCCAGCCGTGTGCGCGACCTGTTTAAGCAGGCGCGTGAGAAAGCGCCATGTATCGTGTTCATCGATGAGATAGATGCTATTGGTCGTGCCCGTGGTAAGAACATGGTCATGAGCAATGATGAGCGTGAAAATACGCTCAATCAGATGCTGGTGGAAATGGATGGCTTTAGTGGAGATAGCGGTATTATAGTACTTGCAGCTACTAACAGGCCCGATGTACTGGATAGTGCCCTGCTGCGCCCTGGTCGTTTCGACCGTCAGATATCTATTGATATTCCTGATGTTAAAGGACGTGAAAAGATATTTGAAGTACACCTGAAGCCAATCAAGCGCTCTAAAGACCTTAATATCCGTAAGCTGGCTATACAGACTCCGGGATTTGCAGGCGCAGATATCGCTAATATCTGTAATGAAGCAGCTCTCATCGCCGCCCGTAAAGGAAAGTCAGAGGTAGACATGAGCGACTTCAATGACGCTATTGACAGGGTAATTGGTGGTCTGGAGAAGAAAAATAAAATAATACTGCCAGAAGAGAAGCGTGTCATTGCTTATCACGAAGCTGGTCATGCGGTATCGGGTTGGTTCCTGGAGCATGCACATCCGCTGGTAAAGGTTACTATAGTGCCACGTGGGGTAGCTGCGTTGGGCTATGCACAATACCTGCCAAAGGAAATGTACATACGCACTACAGACCATCTGATGGACGAGATGTGCATGTCGCTGGGTGGCAGGGCCGTGGAAGAACTGGTATTCGGTAAGATATCTACCGGTGCACTGAGCGATCTGCAGCAGGTGACACGTATGGCTTATGCTATGGTGTCTATGTATGGTATGAATAAAGAGGTAGGAAATATCTCATTCTACGACCCTCAGAGCGATAGCTCATTCTCAAAACCATATTCTGAAGAAACAGGAAAGCTCATAGATGAGGAAGTAAGGAAACTGGTGGCAGGAGCTTATGAACGTGTGAAGCATATGCTGGACGAAAAGCTGGATGCTGTGAAGACGATAGCTGAAGAGTTGCTGAAGCGTGAAGTGCTTTTCAAAGATGATATGGAGCGCCTGCTGGGTAAGCGTCCGTATGAAGATAATGTATTCGGAGAAGGTGAGGAAGCAGTAGAAGCCCCTGTGGCTCCGGCTGTTTAGTGGCCGGTACATTGCAATAATTCATTGCAACCAGTAATAATGCAGACTTTTAAAACATCAAAAGCTAAGGAGAACATACTTGCCCGGATTCGTAAGGAATTATCGGGCAGTAAACTCCCTATGCCATATCCTGAGGAAGATAAAAATAGTGGGGGTGTTTATACTACAGATGCTACATCGCCCGAAGAGGAGTTTGTAGTTAACTTCAAGCAGTTGGGTGGTAAGTTTGTATTCTGCGATGATGTTAATGAAGCAGTAAACACCATTACTATTCTTGCCGGTAATCACGACTGGAAACAGGTATTATGTGCCGATGAGTATATACTGAATCTGTTTCAGCAGCGTGGTGCAGGCTTTGTGCATCCGGCTACAGAGCCGCAGGAGGCCGCAGATGCCTGCATTACAGGATGTGAAGCATTGATAGCCCGTACAGGGTCAATGCTGCTGAGTAGTGCACAGTTCATGGGGCGTACTGCGCCGGTATATTATCCGGTGCATATTGCAGTAGCATATATAGACCAGGTGCATAATGATATATCAGATGGTTTTCGTCTGCTGAAAAAGAAGTATGGAGATAATATCCCTTCCATGATAAATCTTGCTACTGGTCCCAGCCGTACCGCCGATATTGAGAAGACACTCGTGGTAGGCGTACACGGTCCGGCAGAGGTATATTGTATACTGGTAAATGCAGAAATGCCTGTGTAATTTGTTGCTCTCAGGCAGATACCGTTATTTTATTTCATGTCTTTTAATGAGAGTACCGGACTTTTCGGGGATATTCAGGTATGTGAGTTGTTGGCCGATGAGGTGAAGCCACTGCTTTTACAATTGTGGAATGCAGAGTATCCGGCACAGCTGGCTTATAACAGTATTGCTGATTTACAAAGTTATCTGAATGGTTTGCAGGAGTCATTACATTATCTCCTCTATGCAGCAGATGGCACAATTGCAGGTTGGGCATTTACATTCCTGCGTGAGGGGGGCAGATGGTTTGGTATAATAATAGCCGGTAAATGGCAGGGTAGGGGAATAGGCAGGCGGCTCATGATGCGCTTAAAAAGTGACAACACAGAGCTGTATGGATGGGTTACAGACCATGACAGATATAGCAAGCCGGATGGTACACCATATAAGTCGCCCATTGATTTTTATAAAAAAGCAGATTTTAAAGTGTGTGATGAGCGGTTAAATATGCCGCATTTATCTGCGGTGAAAATAGTTTGGACTCAGTAACGGAAAAAATAATGCCCCACATATAGTGAGGCATTAAAGAATAGTGAGTTGGTATTACCGGTTACTAGTTCAGCATCAGCAGGTTAACGCTACGCTGCAGTATGTTAAAGGCTATTTCTGCCATGAGATTCTCTTTATCCAAAGTGGGATTCACTTCTGCTATTTCAAAGCAGCATATTTTGTGATGCTGCATAAATGAGGCAACAAGATCTTCTGCTTCCCTTTCTTTCAGTCCATTGCTTACAGGAGTACCTGTGCCGCGCGATATGGAACTGTCCAGACTGTCTACATCAAATGATACATAGATGTTGTCACAGTTGGAAAGGTGGAGAAATGTCTGTCGTACTATATTCTCCACGCCCTTTTTGCGGAGCTCAGCTACTGTTATCACCTTTATATTGTACTTCTTAATAAGGGCTTCTTCTTCCTTCTCATAGTCGCGCAGTGCAATGAATACAATGTCTTCAGGTAGCACTTTAGGTTCTATTTTACCAATGTTTTTCAGCTTACGCCACAACTCTGAGGTTTGTGTATCCAGGTTATGTACCTGATTGTCGGCATTGTCATCAGCCAGTGATATAGATAGCGGCATGCCATGCATATTGCCTGATGGTGTAGTGAAAGGCGAGTGCATGTCGGCATGGGCATCTATCCATACCACCCCCAGGCGGTTCTTGGGTCTTGCCATTTTCAGCCCGGCTATGGTAGCGCCTGCAGTGCTGTGGTCTCCCGCCAGCACTATCGGGAACAGACCCGATTTCACAGTGTCACATACAGCTTTTGATACCCGCTCATACATAGTATGTATACCTTGTATCCTCTTGGCATATGGCGAGGCAACAGGTTCATACAGAAGCCTGTTTTCATTTTCTATAACCTCCGACGGAAAGTTTACAAACAGATTGCTCATGAAGTCAAGAGCTGCTATCTTAATTGCATCCACACCCAGGCTCGCACCACGGGTACCGGCTCCTATCTCTGACCTTACTTCCAGTATTTTTATGTTGCGCATATCGCCAAAGATAATTATTTCCGGCTAACGGGTCAGTACCCACTTCTTCTGTTCGTATGTATGGTTATGATACAATACGCATCAGTGAGCGTTTTGCAATGGGAAGCATAGTTTCCTGCAATGGAAGTTCCTCCGGAAATTCTATACAATAGACAGCAGGATTGGGTAGTGTCCTTATTTTCCGCACTATCTCCAGCTTCAGTTGCTCATATGTATTGATGATGGTCTTTTTTCTGTTGTCAATGTATGCTATACGCACACCTCTGTAGCGCGCATCCTGCTGCTCAAATATCGTGACGGTATATGCATATATCCATACATCAGCATGAGACAGTGTACGTAAAAACAGATACCCCTCGTTTTTATACAATGGTACTATTCCCACTGGCTCCATGTGCATATCCCGCTCTATGGCATCGTATATACCTGCACCCTCGCTGATAGTACCTTTCATTTCTGTTACTGCAAATTCAGTAATTTCTTCCAGCTCCTGCATGAGCGCATCATCAGTTAATATACGTTCATAGATAAGTTGCATGCGCGATGCATCTATACCGTTTATGCGCTTCGGGAAGCTTTCCTGCAGGTTGTGTTTATTAGCTCTGAACAGGAGCAGATTGTTGTAGTGGGCTACAATATCTGATAATAATGGGTACAGCTTCTTTTCATGGAACTGCTTTCTTACATCCTGCAGATAGGCAAGCAGCCTGTAGCGTTGAAGCTCGTAATCTATGTACCCTTCCATGAACCATGTTTCGCTCAGTGTCATCATCGGGTAATGATTTGGTGAATTAAAATTAATACAGCAAACCCAATGCCAGAACTGTTTGCAGTCTTCTTCAGTACTGGTTTTAACAAGATTTAAAACATACAGATGACTGCCTGAAGTGTGTTATATTATACCGGGGTGCTGTACCAGACCCAGATTGGCAGCATAGCGTATCGCTTCTACAGAGTTGTCAGCGCCCAGCTTTTCCAGTATACGCTGCCGGTGTGTATTTACGGTATGTACGCTTATAGAAAGCCTGTCAGATATTTCCTTGCTCAGCAGCCCCTCTTTTACAAGCGTTAGTATCTGGGATTCCCGGGGTGTTAGTTTTATATCTGCTCCTGTTGTGCTTTTTCGCTCAGCTACAGGTAGCATAAATGTTTTGCCGGTAGTGAAGTTGATGATTCTGCCTATAACATCAGGTACACCGTCCTGATTGGGAGAAATATCCATTACACTCAGTGACAGCCATACATTGTGCATATGGTCCAGCAGTAGTGCCTGCTGCTGCTCTACTACCCGTATATAGTTTCCCTCACCATTCATCACTCTGAACTCTGTTACTATCTTGTATTGCTTCCTTTCTTCACGGGGAACAGAATAGATAAACTTGAGCGCATTTATGCCATTATATATCATTTTTGTACGGTCTTCGGGATGTATACGGGCATCAAAATACTCGTTTTGCATACCTTCCAGCCCGTCTTCATCATAGCCAAGAAGAGTAGTGAAATTATAGGATGCAAAAACATGTTTCTGCTGATACATGTCAAATACCGAAACGGCACTGTTCTCCACCTCGGCCAATTGCTGCAGAAAACTGAAATGTTTGTCCAGCGCATTATAGTCCAGCATAGCTGCATCAAACTCCTGCATCGCCAGCAATTGCTGATATTCCATATATACATCCTGCATTTCAGCGCTCATTATGTGCAATATACTGATTAATCAGTATTGGCCCGGACGCACAATAGCCGTCACTTTGCATCAGGTTTTTAAAACAATAATTTATGAAGTTGGGTATCCGTGTACTGGTGTTGATATTTCTGTTTTTTCCGGGATATATATGGGCACAGCAGGCAGTGCGTGGCACTGTAACTGATGCTGCCACACAGCAGCCATTGTCTTATGCTACTGTTGTACTGCTGGGTGGTGCACAGCCAGTAGGTGCAGGTAGTGATAGTGCCGGGAACTTTGTGATAAACGGGGTAGCTCCGGGCAGGTACGACTTACAGGTGTCCATGACTGGTTATGAGACTTATATCATTAAAGAGCTTACGGTGAGCAGTGCCAGAGAGGTGGTGCTGTCTGTAGCATTACGGGAAAGTGCCTATAACCTAAAGGAAGTAACGGTAAGAGCCGGTGTAAATAAAGAGCAGCCTATAAACAGGATGGCAACTGTGAGCGCCCGTATGTTAAGTGTAGAGGAAGCATCGCGTTATGCCGGTGGTTTTGACGACCCCGCACGTCTGGCGTCAGCCTTTGCCGGGGTATCCAGTAATGTGGGTAGCAATGGTATAGTGGTAAGGGGCAATGCACCAAAATCACTACAGTGGAAAATGGAAGGTGTAGAAATACCGAACCCCAATCACTTTGCTGACCTTGCCAGCTTTGGCGGTGGTGGACTTACAGCACTCAGCAGTCAGATGCTGGCCAATTCTGATTTTTTTACCGGAGCATTCCCCGCAGAGTATAGTAATGCACTGTCAGGCGTGTTTGATATATTTATGCGTACAGGGAATACGCAGAAGCGGGAGCATACTTTTCAGCTGGGTGCTATAGGTATAGACGCATCGTCCGAGGGCCCATTTGTGAAAGGGGGCAAGTCGTCCTATCTGTTTAATTACCGATATTCTACATTGGCACTGCTGGCACCAGTGCTGCCTGATAATGCAGGAGGCGTTCGCTATCAGGATTTATCATTTAAGCTGAACTTCCCGACTAAGAAAGCCGGAACATTCTCGTTGTGGGGTATTGGGCTGCAGGACTACTCAGGTGCCGATGTGCAGAAAGATACGCTGCTTATGAAATATGTTAGCGACAGGGAGGAGCAGAAGGTAAATCAATACATGGGGGCCACGGGGCTTACACATAAGCTGTTATTGAAGAATGGAGCATATCTGCGTACTACGCTGGCTGCTACAGTGAGCGGGCTGGATATGAAAACCAGCAGGCTGGACAATACACTTATATTACTTCCGCAGAACAGGGTAGAGAACACTTATACCAATCTTGTTCTGAACTCATTTATCAATAAGCGATTTGGCGCCAGGCATACAAACCGTACAGGCATTATACTAACTGGGCTTACCTACAATCAGCAGATAAAAGATGCGTTGTCTCCGGGAGTGCTTACAGATATAGTAAACAGCAGTGGCAGTAGTGCTTTGCTTGCCGCCTACAGCCAGTCATCTGTACATCTTACTGAAAAGCTATCGGCAAATGCGGGCGTTACCGGGCAGGTATTTACGCTCAATGGCCGCTATACTATAGAGCCGCGTATAGGCCTGCGCTATCAGTTGTCTGATGAGCAGTCGCTGGGTGTGGCTTACGGTTTACACAGCAGGCTGGAGCGGTTGAATTTCTATTTTATACAGCTTCCTGCATCGGGCAGTGAATTTGTGAATAAAGACCTTGATTTTACTAAGGCAAGCCATGTGGTACTTAGCTATGACCGGCGGCTGTCAAAAAATGTACACCTGAAAATAGAACCCTGGTATCAGGATTTGTTCAATGTAGCTGTAGTAGCGGGTACACCCATATCTCTCATTAATCTGCAGAGTGACTTTTTCTTTGCGGAGAGGCTGGAGAACACAGGCAAGGGGCAGAACTATGGTATTGATGTTACTCTGGAGAAGTATATGTCGCATGGTTATTATGCGATGTTCACCGGTAGTATATTCTCATCGCGCTATACAGGTGGTGATGGTATCTGGCGGGATACCCGGTTCCACCGCAGTTATGTGTTCAACCTCCTGGGGGGTAAGGAGTGGCAGAAGGGGCGTACGGGTGCCAATGTGCTGGGCCTGAATGCCCGTGTAAGCTATCAGGGTGGTGAGCGTTATACACCTGTAAATTATGCTGCATCTGCTACCGCAGGAGATGTTGTATATAACGATGCCAATACTTTTGGTAGTCAGTTTTCACCTGCTTTTGTAGTACATCTTACTGCCAGTTATAAGATTAACAGGAAGGCGGTAGCGCATACCATAGCATTAAAGGTTATTAATGCCACCATGTATCCTGAGTTTGAAGGCTTTAAATACAACTACCTTACAGGCAGTATAGACGAAACCCGACAGGCACTCATCGTACCCAATATCAGTTACAAAATAGAGTTCTGACTGTAGTGCTGTTACCGGGGTAGCCTGCCAAATCGTTCATGATAGGCACGTTCCAGCATTTCGTGATGAGAAGGGTCGGCTATACTTATCATCATTCGGGCGCGTTGCTCCATGTTTTTGCCATACAGGTTTACAACGCCATGCTCTGTAGCTACATAATGTATATGCCCACGGGTAGTAACCACACCCGCACCCGGCTTCAGCTCCGGTACGATACGTGATATGCCCCGTGAGGTAACGGAGGGCATGGCTATGATAGGTTTCCCGCCTTCAGAGAGTGCAGCACCACGCATAAAGTCCATTTGTCCGCCTATTCCCGAGTATTGATAGGTACCAATAGAGTCTGCACATACCTGGCCGGTAAGGTCTATCTCTATGGCGCTGTTAATGGCAGTTACTTTTGGGTTCTGCCTTATCACGCCTGTATCATTTACAAAGGCCACATCCATACAGTTTACATATGGATTATTGTCTATGAAGTCATATACTTTCCGGGTTCCCAGTACAAAGGTGCTTACTATTTTACCTGGTTCTACTTTTTTCCTTGTATTGGTTATTACTCCTTTGTGTACCAGTGCAGGTACTCCGTCAGAGAACATTTCGGTATGTATTCCCAGGTCTTTATGATGCTCCAGGTATTTAAGTACTGCATTGGGTATAGCGCCTATACCCATTTGCAGGGTTGCCCCATCCTCTACCAGCGATGCTACCTGTTGCCCTATTTTATCCGTTATAGCGCCTGTATCAGGGTACTCTACTTCCGGCAGTGCTGCATCTTCCCATACCACAGCATCAAACTTTGATGAGTGTATGAAGCCTTCACCCAATACCCGTGGCATCTGAGGGTTGACCTGTGCTATGATTTTTTTAGCATTCCGTACGGCACTTATAGCTATATCAGCCGATGTGCCCAGCGTGCAATATCCGTGATAGTCGGGCGGGGATACATGAATCAGTGCAACATCGGGCTTCAGTATGCCGCTGTCAAACAGCTGAGGTATTTCACTCAGGAATACAGGCACATAACTACCTCGCTGAGAGTTGGCCCAGCCCCTTATGTTTTCCGATACAAACAATGAATTCATGTAAAAACTGTCCAGCACTTCTGGTCTGTTCCACTCTATTCGCCCATACAGGCTAATTGCTGTAAGCTCTATATCTTTCACGCTGCCGGCACGACGCAGAAGCGCATGTAGCAATGCCAGCGGAGTAGCCGCGCTGCCATGAACGAATACCCGTTCCCCGCTGTTAATATCCCTTACGGCCTCATCGGCCGTTACATAATTGAGCTGGTTTCTCATAGCAGACAAAGTTAGGTGTCTGTGATTATCAGTATGTGATGCTGAATATAGCTATCCCTGATGCTGGTTAGTTACAATATATCTACAAATGGCAGGTGCATCCCGGTGCGTTGATAATGTTCATATTAATTATTGATTATGGTCATTTGAAAGCGTGCATAGCTGTATTACTTTCGCATAAAATAATATCTGTCATGAAAAGAATTCTGTTTGTTACCAATGCTCTGAGCCTGTCAGAAGATGTACTTCGTTTTGCTGTTTCTATAGCTGGTGTAGAAAAAAATGAGCTCACGGGAATGTTTATACATGATGCCAGTTTCTGGTCGGCTCCCGGGGTAAGTATGGTAGCAGGGCAGACATATGTAGAAGAAATTGTACCGGATGCTGAAGAGCGTAAGGCGGTAGCAGATAAGACAGATGCTAATGTGACAAGGTTTACGGAGGCTTGTGTAGCATCAGGCATTACGTCCAAAGTTATCCGGGAGGCAGGTAGTCCTATTGATATAATACTGAAAGAGAGTCGTTTTGCCGACTATATCATTGTAGACCCGCTACTGTCATTCACCGGTGATGAACATATTCCTACCAGTCTGGTTAAAGATATTCTGCACAATGCCGAGTGCCCGGTGTTACTATCGGGAGATGCGCATCGCCCACTGGAAGAAGTTGTGATAGCGTATAATGGCTCTGCGGCGGCTGTAGCGGCTGCAAAACAGTTTTGTTACCAGATGCCGGAGCTGAGCAGTAAGCGTATTACAGTACTCAGGGCAAATGAGGAGGGTAATGATAATGAATCAGATGATACACTGGAGTCTTTCCTTGTCTGGCTGCGTATGCATTGCCCCAATATTACTGTCACTACTGTAGATGGCGCTATAGGTGATGTATTGTTCAGCTATTTTATGGATGATACAGACAACTGGCAGAAGATGCTTGTGGCCGGTGCATTCGGACGCAGTGCATTTTCCCGTTTTTTCAAACCCGGGGCGGCAGAGGTAGTAGTAAAAGCTACAGCTACGCCGGTGTTTATAGCCCACCATTAGTCAGCCGTGGGGCTGACGAGGTTCAGCGGTAATACTGACACAGGTCATATAGCAGGGTAGGGTGCCAGGGTAACTTTGCATTATCGGTCACAGAGAAAGACCACATGAATGCAGGTTAAACCACACTAAAAGTAATTGCTATGACACTCAGACCTATTACCGGAAAATCAGACTCATTACCCTCTCTGTTCGGAGACTTTGTAGACTCATGGGGAGACTGGGTAAGCAATGAACGATTTTCAAAAGAGCTTACTATGCCCAAAGTAAATATATCTGAAAATGCCAGGGAATTTACGATTACCGTGGCTGCACCCGGATTTGAAAAAAAAGATTTCAGAATTTCCGTTGATGGTAACAAGTTGACAATTTCTGCAGAAAATGAGACCAGAAGCGAAAATACAGAGGACAGATTCACGCACAGAGAGTATAACTATTCATCTTTTTCCCGCTCCTTCTCACTCCCCGAACATGTTGAAAAAGGAAAGATTGAGGCTGGTTATGAAGGCGGAATTCTGAAACTTATTGTTCCCAGAAGAGAACGGAATGATAAAAAAGCAGACAGCATAATAGAAGTAAAATAAGTTGGATTAATAGGGTGGTTTCTATAGGGTCCCGGAGCGTTCGCCGCCTGGGACCATTTCTTTTATACATATTCTATAGCGTATATTGCGTGCCGGGTGAATAAAGTATTTCTTTCACTGGGCAGTAATATGGGAGCAAGAGAGGACCTGCTCCGTGAGGCTGTAGCTATGCTGCGGCACGCAGGTACTGTGTATTCAGTGTCGCCTGTATATGAGACACAGGCCTGGGGACTGACAGACCAGCCCGACTTTTTAAATCTGGCATTGGAGTTGCATACCTTAACCCCACCGGCATTACTGTTGCATATGATTCATGACATAGAAAAGTCATTGGGCAGGGAGCGGGTGGTGCATTGGGGCATGCGGTCTATAGACATAGACATCCTGTTTTATGGCAGTGAAATAATAAACACAGATACGCTTACTGTGCCACATCCTCATATGCCACGGCGTCGTTTTGTATTAATTCCCCTTGCTGATATAGCGCCAGACTACATACACCCGGTTACCGGCCTCAGTGTACAGGATATGCTGAACTCCTGCGAGGATACACAGGCTGTTGCCCTGTGGGGTAGACTATAACTCTTATCAACAGCTACCGGTAAAAACGTTTCGTCATGCCGGCATAGAGGTTAATGCCGTATTGCGATTTTGAGAAGAATGCCAGCATATCGTCACTGCCTATATAAAAGTTACGATAGTAGAACCCGGTTCCCAATTTCATGCTTCTGGATAGTATGCCATATGTAATGGGTAATCCTATTGTCAGCTTTTTGGTTTCGTAGCGTGGCGTTACAGATACCTGATTATAAAATGAGTTGCCCCATGTACGGCGGCTGGCAAGGTTTACCAGCATCATGCCATTTATGTAGTATTTGTCTTTTATATGGTAATCGGCACCGAGCTTAATATGTGTAGGCATGTTCACAAACGTATTCCTTTTACGTGTTGTAGCTGTAAAGCCCCTTGCTTCAACATATTTTTCCATGTTGGCAAAGTTTTTTACGTTGTCCAGTATACCTTTTGCTGTGACGTAGCCTTCTCCATTTATTACCTGGTTTGTATTCACCCGTTTGCCATAAGCTATGCCCCCTATATCGCATATAGATGCTGATAGTCTGGTTGTATATCCTGGTTTCTTTTTCCTTCTTTTCTTTTTATCATTTCCTTCCTCAGGGTCGCTGGCAGTGAATTCATACACGATACCCACATCACCGCCAATACCATGACCAAAGTTTCCTTCGCGAACCAGATTCACCAGATTTTTTGAAAAATTGTTTCCCTGGTAAGTAAATGTGTTCAGGATGTTGCTACCATACTGGATATCGGAATTGCTGGCATAAAACGAGTCAACACCTTTAGTGAATGCTGCATTCATCGTATTGCCCTTTACCCCTACATAGGCTATACCGCCCAGATAACGAAATGAGCCACCCAGTTTTATTTTATGGTTATCTTTTTCATATACCGTTTTGGCATAAGTAAAACCTATCTCCAGCCAGAGGTGTACCGTGTATGCAAAGTCGCGTGGAAGTGACAGGATGTTCTCATCAGGAGTATACTTTGGATCATTAAATGCATGGAATATAGTCTGGTCGAAAAAATTGAACTGGTTCATGCCTCTAAGCCTGCTGGTAACAGCTATACTGCTTTTATTATCCACACGATACACAGCGCCGGGGCCCATGATGTTAAAGTAGGGCGCCATCATGCTTATTTTGGAGTTGTTTCTGTAGGCAAACATATCATTTGTCTTGCCATCTCCTACGGCCACTACCAAACCATTGCCAGCATTGAACGGGCCCACGTTATTGTCTACAAAAAACATGCCGCCTATTACCGATACGGACTTCTTTTCCCTGCTTTCGGCAATATTGGCAGGATTGAGATACAGGCTGTTGATACTGGACCAGTTACCGGTAGCTATTCCAAGATTGTGCTGTGCTTTTACAGAAAGAGTACTGACAATTCCTGCGGCTAATATCAAAGTCTTTTTCATTCGCATCTGGTTGTGTAAAACACGGATAGTGTGACAAAAATAGCAGAAATGAAATACATGGGGTACTGCAGATAGCTTAAGCGCAGACTATTGCGGCTAATGAATGCGTTAATACGGGCATATTTTATTGTTGCTTCAGCTGCATCCTCTATAAATCCGTCGCAACATCTGTTAACTTTGGGGGTATGTTTACGGCAGAGACACAAATAAGGGTGCGCTATGGAGAAACCGACCAGATGGGGTACCTGTATTATGGAAATTATGCTTTGTACTATGAGGTGGGTAGAGCAGAAGCTATCCGCCAGTTGGGGTTTACTTACCGTGAGCTGGAGGAGATGGGTGTAATGATGCCTGTAGCCGAGCTGCAGAGCCGGTATTTTCGTCCGGCATTATATGACGATCTGATTACGGTAAAGACTACGCTGGAGGAGTTGCCGACCGGTAGTAAGATACAGTTTCACTCAGCGTTATATAATGAGGCGGGGGTACTGCTGAACAAAGGTGTGACTACACTGGTGTTTTACGGTGCCGCCGAGAAGAAAACTGTACGGATTCCTGATGTGTTAAGAGACCGTTTATTACCATATTTCAATACAGAATCATGATAAATACTGTCGCATCTGTCATTACTATTGGTGATGAGCTGCTCATAGGCCAGACAATAGATACCAATTCGGCATGGATAGGTACACATCTTAACGCGCTGGGTATAGATATGCACAGGCGGGTGGCAGTGGGTGATAATAAAGATGCGATAACACGGGCGCTGAATGAAGAGCTGCGTACTGCACATATAGTTATAGTAACAGGTGGGCTGGGACCAACCGCTGATGATATTACGAAACCCCTGCTGCTGGAATACTTTGGTGGCACGATGCGTGTAGATGAGCGGGTGCTGGCGCATGTGAGAGACCTGTTTACTAAACGAAACAGGCCTATGCTGGAGCGCAATCTGAAACAGGCTGAAGTGCCGGATAGCTGTACCGTACTGTTCAATGCACGGGGTACTGCTCCTGGTATGTGGTTTGAGCGGGAGGGCAGGGTGGTGGTATCGCTGCCCGGAGTGCCTAATGAAATGGTGGGTATCATGGAAGATGAGGTGTTGCCGAGGCTGAGGGAAAGATTTGTGAGTGGGGCCATAGTACATAATACGCTGGTGACTGCCGGTGAGGGTGAAAGTTTTATAGCTGAGAAAATAGCGGACATTGAAAACTCATTGCCGCCCCATATAAGGCTGGCTTATCTGCCAGGAGCCGGTACCGTGAAGCTGAGACTCACAGGCAGGGGAGACTCTGTGAGCCTGCTGCAGGAGGAAATAACGCCTTATCGCAATGCAATGGCTGAGCGCCTGGGAACAATAGTAGTAGCGCATACTGATGTGCCGCTGGAGCGGGTGCTTTATGACCTGTTTACCGCCAGGGGCATTACTATGGCAATGGCAGAAAGCTGCACAGGAGGGCTTATAGCACACCTCATTACGCAGGTGCCGGGGGCATCGGGCATACTGCAGGGTGGTGTAGTATGCTACAGTGATTACTCAAAGTCAGAACTGCTGGGGGTAAGCCGGGAAACGCTGGATGCGCATGGCACTGTAAGTGAAGCCGTGGCACGCGAGATGGCAGCAGGGGCACAACGCTTACTGAAAGCAGACTATGCACTGGCCGTTACCGGCCTGCTGGGGCCAGCCAGTGCATCAGACACACTGCCGGTAGGTACCGTGTGGATGGCTGCTGCATCGGCTACCGGGGTAGTAGCAAAGAAGTTCCGTTTTTTCTATGACCGCGCCCGCAATAAGGAAATGGCTGCTGCTATGGCTATGCTGCTGCTGTACCGTTTTGTGCAGGGTTATCCCGTAGAATAGAAGGAATAGTGTTACAGCCGGAACTGGACACCCGCACGGTAACCTATGCGGTATTCTGATGTGCCTGCAAAGGAATTTCCTGACCAGAGAATATTGTTTTCCGGTATCAATGCCTGCGGGCGGTATGTATAGTACCCATAATGAATGCCTGCACCAGCAAAAACTTCTACTCTGCCCATACGTACTGCCGGCAGTATGCGTATGCCATTATCGTGATAGCGGTTATACGTAAAATCTGACAGGGTCATGGACGATATTTCTGCACTGATGCGGAAGTGTTTTGATACAGGCAGGTGTGCTCCCAGCCCCACTTCCAATGCAGCAAACGTCTTATTATCGGGCGACATGAGATTACTACCTATACCGATAAGGCCATACATGATGCGGCCACCGGAGCGCAGTGCCAGCATTGTAGTACCCAGATCATCGGCCGTTATGCCCAATGATGCATCGCCGCTGCCAGATATATTGATGATGCCAATGGGGTAGTCGCTGCTATCGGCAATATTGATGAATCCGGCCATCTGTACCCCCTTTACCTTCTCTGCAATGTTGATGAATCCGGCGAGCTGCATACCATCTACCCGCTCAGCAATGTTAATAAAGCCAGCGAGCTGCATGCCGCTTATATCTTCGGCTATGTTGATAAATCCTGCCGTCTGGAGGTCGGCTGCTTTAGCTATATTAATAAAGCCTGCTACCTGTACCCCTTCTACTGTATCGAAAGCGGCATTGAAAAAGCCAGCTACCTGAGTCCCTTCCACTTTTCCTGCCTTATTAAGGAAGCCTCCTATCTGGGCTCCTTCCACACTCTTGCCTACATAGTTACTGAAGCCACCTATCTGTACGCCCTTGCTATGGCCTGTAACCGCATTGAAAAAGCCACCTATCTGTACATATTGTGCATCATGCTTATTGATATTGAACAGGCCGCCAATTTCAAGACCACTAACCCCGGCAGTATATCCCCCCAGGAGGTTGAATGAGAATTTGTTATCTACCTGTCCTGTCATTTTACCGTGTGTGCCGAGGCCGGGAATAAGTGAGAACTGGTAGGGCTTATCTACAAAGAACTTACTAAGGTTTATATTCTGTGTACGCAGCCGGGATGATACCAGAAGCCTGCCCAGCCATGTGCGCTCCATGTGTGAGTACTGAGTTACTACCATGTCTGGCAGTGAATAGGTTTGCGGTATAATGCTCAGGTTCAGCTCCTGGTCAAAACCTTTAATTATTGACAGGCTGGTATCAACATAAAAGCCCTTACTCACTGTAATATCTGCGGTACCTATTCTACCCCTGTCTTTCAGGTGCAGGCTAAAGTACCCATTCTTACCTGTGATGGCACTGGCCAGCTGATTTCGCTCAAAGATGGTCGCATCTTCCAGCCCCATTCCCGTATTGCCATCAGTGATATAACCGCTTATTGTGTACCACTTTTCGCGATCCTCGGTATGGATGATGATATACTTCTCCGTTTCAGAATATTTGTAGCTATCTCCCAGCAGATTATCCAGCAGTTGTTTTACTGTCTGGTTGTGCGCTGTAAATGATACCAGGCTGTCTTTCCTGATAATATTGCTGTTATATGAGAAGTAAAAGCCCCCTTGTTTCCCGATGGAGGTGAGGGCATCTGCAAGTCGTGTTTTCTGCACTTTAACGGTAATTGTCTTTTGCAGCAGCGACTGTGCATGTGTATGCCCTGCTACTAAAAGCAGCAGGGCGTATATGAATATAGAACGAATGTGTTTTACAAACATCTGGTAAAGGTAAGTTGCAGATTGCATGGTTGCAGGTATGATTACCTGTACTTTATCTTGACTTTAATACTATCTTTTTGCCATTGTGCTCTATCCTCATCTGGTCTTTGAATGTCTTACCCAGTATATCCAGTATCTCATCCAGGTTTTGTGTGCGGAAGGTGGTATTTATGGGCAGTGTGGCCAGCTTAGGGTCTGTAATCTCTATCTGTACACCATAGGCCTCATTGAGTATAGATACCAGCCGGAATATGGGCAGGTTGTCACACACAAACTCATTGGTACGGTAGTAGTTATAGAGTACATCTGTACTTTCGGCAGCTACGGGTGCATCACTGGCTGCTGATACGGTGGCTTTCTGCCCGGGCATAAGCCGCACTGCTTTCTGTTTCTTTGCTACCTCTACTATACCACTCTCTACTACCACTTCTGTAATGTCTTTACGACTCTTTACATTGAATGTGGTACCCACTACTGTTACCGATGTATTACCGGCATCTATTACAAATGGTTTTGACTTATCGGGGGCTACTTCAAAGAAGGCTTCTCCACTCAGGGTTACATTACGGCTGTGCCTGTTGAAATCGCCATGATAGGCAAGCGTAGAGTTGCGGTTGAGGGTAACGATGGAGCCATCCGGCAAAGTATGTTTCAACACTTTATCGGCCGATGCTACGGTCATGTTGTCATTGTCTCCGTTTACCGCAGTATATATGAGCCATCCGGCACCTATAAGCACTACCAGCATTGCAGCCACCCGCATCAGTGGGTAGGATGGGCGTAATGGAATGGTACGGCGTGCCGATGCTGAGGCCTCTGCTTCTTCTTCTCTTGCCACTCTGTTCATAAACCTGTCCCATGCGGCATCGGTATCGGCAGGGCCGGCAATGTCCAGGTTTTTACTCTGCTCCCATATAAGGCGGAATTGGTCATAATACCGGCTGTTGTCACCGCTGGCTGCCACCCAGTCTTCCACTGCCTGCTGCTCTGCCGGGCTTGCTTCGCCCAGCATGTGCTTCACAAGCATATCGTCACTCATATTCTGTTTGTTATTATTCACGTTGCTTGTTTTTACAGGTTAGATAATATAAAGAGGAATACAGGTAGAAAGTCGGCAAGTTTACCACGCAGCAGTTTCAATGCTTTTCCCATCTGGTTTTCAACCGTTTTTACAGAAATACCCAGTTTCCCGGCTATCTCCATATACTTCAGTTCTTCAAAGCGGCTCATCTGGAATATGGTACGGCATTGTTCCGGCAGCTCCCGCAGTGCTTCTTCCAGCCGCTCCTCCAGTTCTTTCAGTTTCAGCTTGTCTGCTGCATTGTTCATATTTTCCATTGTTCGCGCTGCATGTGCCTGCCAGGCTGCTTTTACCTTCAGGTGCTTCAGATAGTTGAGGCATTCATGGTATACGCTGCGGTACAGATATGAGGCTACCGACTGACTGATGGTAGTTGTTTCCCTGTTTTTCCACAGTTTGTAGAATACATTCTGTACCATCTCTTCTGCCATTGGCTCATCTTTTATGATGGTCCAGGCATAGCGATACAGCCCATCAAAGTGGGCGCGGAATGCCTCTTCTATCACCTGCTTGCTGAAGGTGTGTGTTGCAATACTTATTTCACTTTCCATTAATGGTGCGGTGGTGTATGGTGTCAAAATTACCTGCTTCTTTGTTCTTGTTTTATCTTCCTTACCTATATGAGACAACTGAAGGAAGAAATACCCCTACGTCTGTTTTGTATATTTTATAATTTAATTTTATTTTAAAAAGGGGTATGCAGGTAATATAGGGTAATGGAAGTGATGGTAATATCTGATATGTGAAAATGCCTGATGGTACTGTACATATGTTTATGTCTGCACAGTACCATCAGGTTTTATCACCTTTACAGGGCATTGGGGAGCATGCCGGTGGTAGGTGGTTGCTTACTAATGTTTAGTATAGTCGGAGTGGGTATTCAGCTCTTTCAGAAGCTCTTCGGCTTTATGAACTTCCTCTTCACTACCATGGGCTACTACAAGAAATTTCCCTGCAGCCAGTGCATCATGGTATTTCTGAGCTATTTCGTCCTTTACGCCTACGGTGTTCAGTACGGTGGCTATACCACCTCCTATGATACCTATGTCAAACCCTGCAATAGCACCTGCCAGTGCACCGGCACCAAAAAGAAAGCCCAGGCCCGGGATAGCAAAAACGCCTACGCCTGTAAGGATGCCCAGTGTAGTACCTGCGAGTACCCCTATTCCCAGTCCTGCGGGTTTTATGGGGTTTACGGGGCTTACATATTCGGCATTATCTACTGTTTCGTTTTCGGTAAGGCCCATAAGTGTCAGGTTGGCTGCCGGATAGCCAGATTCTTTCAGTTTTACGATAGCTGCTACAGCCTTTTCATGATTGTCATATATACCTATTGCCGCGTTCATAACTTATTCGTTTATGTGGTTATAAAAAATGTTCCGGTTGCTGCAATGATGTACTTAGTCTGCGGTTCCGCCTGATAAAGGAAAGTTTGAATTCAGATGTTCTCTTTCAGTGGTGTCTTCGCTGCTTTCATCATCACCTATCGAAAAGTCTTCTTCAGTTTCAGCGCCGGATAGTGGGAATTCCGTATTGAGGCGTTCCAATGCTCTTTCAAGCCAGGTCTGATGATGGGTGCTTTCCAGCAGCCATTCTCTGGCTTCATCCATCTGGGAGAGATTGAATACCCGAAGTTCTACAGGTATCAGATGGCGGAAAAAACCTGTCATAGAATTTATCCAGTGGTTTTCAGATACAAATGCGACCTTTTCCCATGCAGTAATATGCTCTATGCCCACTTTGGCATCGTCCAGCATAGCGCCCAAAGCAAACCCATCAAAGTTCTCGGCTATCTGGTACAGGATGCGGATTTTATGATGCTCTTTTATTTTGGCATGTAATGCCGGCATCAGGACGGTTTCATAATCTTCGGCAGTTATTTTTCCTTCTGCATGTATACCCAGTACATTATCGGGTAAGCCATTAATGATTGTAATCATGTTATAATGTTTAGTGTTACCAATAGTTATGTTCTGTCATTATGCCGGCTAATGGGGGTAAGCGATGCCAAAGGGTATATAAATGGCGGGTTGTAGATTGCTCTGCGACTATATGAACAACCCGGTGCAGGGTGTGTGCGTTTTCTAATGTGAATTTAATACTTATTCAGGGGGTATTTTCCTGTGATGAGGTGAATTCACAAAACTTTAATCCTATATGAGTGTTGTGGAAATACTATCTGTGCGGTAGTTGTATTCTTTCAGAAACGAACATATGACAACATGATGGCAGGCTTTTTCATAATCGGGTGGGGACGAAAAAACTCAGGAAGGATATGTTTTGAATATATCCTTCCTGAATGGCAATCTTAATATGTAGTAATTACACAGCCGGGCTGGTATCCTGAGCTTCTTTGGTATGTGCGCCATACCTTACAAACATATACAGGTACAGTACCCGGGATATGCGCATGATATATGGCTGAACCAGCAGCACAATGCCTATAGAGGTAACGAGGTAGTAGAGGATACTGTTGTCTTTATAAGAGAGTCCGAACAGTGCCCAGTACCAAACCAGGTTAAAAATGAACAGGGCTACTGAAAGCGCGTAGCTTACATATCCTGTGCCATAATAAAACCCTATCTGAGGTTCCATAGGCTGTCCGCATTCGGCGCACTTTTCGGGCATGTCCAGCATGGTTTTCATTGGAAAAATGCTGTGCTGGCAGTACATGTCGCCTTTACGGCAGCTGGGACATTTATGGTGCAGTATGGCACCGATAGCAGATGGTTTTGTGTCGGTATTGTGGTTATGGGTGGCCATTTTCTGTGGTTTTTGTTGATGATGTAAAGGTACCACCGTGCACAGCAATGGTTTGTAACAATTGTTACATGACCGGCTGATTGTAGTCATCTATACGACTGCAGCAGGTCATGTGCCGGAATAAGAGCGCTACGGGTATAATGAGCGCATGTGCAAAGTAATTTTCTGCACACTTTGTTGTTGTAAATCAATGCTTTAGGTGTTTTTGTTTGCACTGTTACGTGCCATGGCCCTTCGTGCAGCACGGTTGAGATGCGGGGCGGGTGGTGGCATGGTGCGGGGCTTAGTGTGCGGAGTGGCTGGTGTAGGTTTGGCAGGTGGTGTGGGTGTTGCTGCCGGTTGTGTGGCGGCTTTCTGTTCTGCCGCCAGTGCTGCAAGGTCTTCCTGGTCCAGCCGGAGCTCTTCGGGGGACTCGCGGGGAGATGGCGGTGGTACGCCCGTGGGCTGCTGTGCTGCTGCTGTATGGCCGGCATATGCGGCAACAATGGGCTGGAGCCGGGTGGCAAGGGTAGGGTCGGCATGGTGGGTGAAATCGAGAAAGTTGGTAAGCGCTTCGAGGTTTTCGCAGAGTGCTACCTTTGCGTTGAGCTTTGTAATTGTGTTGACGAGCTTTGCCATGGCGTTTACCTCCTGTGTGGTGATGGGTTCATCGGTGCGGGCAAGAATACTGTTCTGTAGCTGCGAGAGGATAATGTAACAATTGCCGGTAATAATGGTGGGCATAGCCTGAGCAGCCTGCCGGATGGTATCCCAATGGTTATGACTGACCCAGTAGTGGAGTGTGCGGCGGCTTACGCCTACAGCGTCGGCAATTTCTGTTTTGGTGAGGTTTGTGTGGAAGTAGAGGTTTTCGGCCTGTTTTAGCTGTTCTGTTTTCATAGTTTTTGTTTTCAGGGTGTACAAAGTTAGGCCGGGAGGATATGGGGGTGTGGTGTGTGCGGGAAAATGTGGATATGTTTTGTTTTTGGGGTAATGCCGGGGGCTGTGAGAGACCAGCCTGAGATGGGAGTGTGCCACTGTGATGCAGACGGGGTCCATGCCTGGCCGAATACGTTAGTATAGCAAGCGGGACGCTTCGACCAGGTGAGATTGCAATGTCAGTTGTAAACTGACAGATTTATGTGAGGCACGAGTCGGCTGTGCGAATGGCTGCGCCTCAGACTCGCGCCAGTGGGGACGAAGCGGGACACTTCGACCAGATGAAAGCTCATGTTAGTGTGACCCGTGTGCTGATTGTATGTGAAGAACACCGACAATGGCAGATTTTTCTTGTGTCAGTTATAAACTGACAGAATTATGTGAGGCACGAGTCGGCTATGCGGTGGGCTGCGCCTCAGACTCGCGCCAGTGGGTGGAGTCTACGGCAGGCTGAAAAATGCCATTAAAGAGCGGAAAGGCGCGACCTGATATAGTCGATAGGTTGTGCCGATATGGTGCTGGCATCTATAACCATATCTGTGGTTATGGTTTGATTCAGCTTTTCAAAATAGTAAAAGGTGCCATTCTTATTGGCCATTACTATAAAGCTGGCCACCATCCCTTCGGGAAGTGAGAAACCATCGGGAAGACGAAAACGACGGGTAGCACCATCATAGTATTGCAGCGTCATTACAGAGTTTATAGATGGGAGCACGACAAATACCTGAGTGTTGGTGAAGTTGAATGTGTTTTCGTTTGTAGTAAGGAATACTCTGGTTTTTGGAACGGTGTAGCTGTAGAAATAGTCACAGTTTACAAACCCGAAAGTAGTGCATGAGTCGAAGTTGTAAACCAGAGCACCAGTATTGGAATTTGTATCTACAGTTGCGGTTACACAAAACGTGCCACTTGATGTCAATGGATTTCCCCATGTTACAAGAGAGTCTTCATTGTCGGTATTGCCAGGGTATAGTGCCATAACATCTCCCGATGATGCATTTGCATAGCTTACTCCATATTGGCCGGGATATACCATATTTCCATCTCTGGTAGCTGTAAGTTTAATCTGTCCGCCACTAGCCAGGAATCCATTTGTTGTGACTGTTGTAGCTCTGTTAGCTATCATATCACCAGGCTTATACATTTCAATAAGCTGGAGATTGATGGTGCCGGTTGTAATTACATTTCCATCAGCATCCCTGAAAGAATTGGGGTAAAATGTAAGCTTCGTACCCTTGTTGCCTTTTACTGTCTGCAATATACCCGGAGTAACAGAGAAGGATTGCGGAGCGTCGCGAAATGCAGCAAAAAGGCTGTTGAGTTTAGTTTTGTCATTTACAGATGGAACACTGTCATTTTGCTTTTTGGAGCAGGCTATGAGTAAGGCAAATGATAAACAAAAGGCAATAGGGTGGTATATCCGGTGCATGTGGGTGTTTTTTAGATAAGAGTGAACAATCAGGTTTTGTTATAAGAAACAAACATCATGCCAAATGAACTTTGAGAGTATGACTGGTACGCAGTTTCCGGCTATTGTGAGCGGTGGATGGAATGCACTGCTGCGTGTTTGTTGTTTTGCATTTGCAACACATTTTTCCGGACCTTTATGTGAAAGCCCATGCTTGTGTGACCCGTGTGCTGATTGTATGTGAAGAACACCGACAATGGCGGAGTGTCAGTTATAAACTGACAGAATTATGTGAGGCACGAGTCGGCTGGGCGAAGGGCTGCGCCTCAGACTCGCGCCAGTGGGGGTATGCAAGTCAAAAAGACTTGCTGCATTGTAGGCACAAGTGAAAAACACTTGCGCCAAATGGGGTAACAATTGTAGCAGTTGATTGAAAATCGGCTGTCCGGTAAAAAATGTACTTTTACCCATGAGTAGTTTGTTTTGGTAGTGCTTAACAAACTTACTTATTGAGGAGGCTATTGCCTCCTTTTTTTTGTTCATTTAGTATTTTCCCCGGACAACAATAGACAGAGTCTACGCCAAGCTGAGTGATGTTTTCCTGAAAAATGGTATAACTTCAAACCCGATCCCACTAAACGTTATACAAGAAAGTTTATGAAAGATAAGTATATGGTTCCGTATGAGTTTGGAACTAGACGTGAGGCATGGGACTGGGAGTTTTTGCAAAACCAAATATTACGAGGACCATTAAATAAAAATATGCATTAGGTATAATATGGAGAATAGTATTTTTGGCGGTTATTTTCAGCTTGGATTTGACCCGAGGCTTAAAGAAGAAGATTTCATGGCGCTTGCTAAAGAGTTCAAACCATATATTTGGGGTGAAACAGGAATATGTGATTTTTTGAAAACACTAAAATTTGAAGACTACGGTGCGGATTTGGAACTAGCTCTTTTTCAATTTTATGTAAAGCCAACTACAATTGAACGACAAAGATTGAAGCCGATAGAAGCGTATAGAAAGAGCGAAAAATCGATAGGGATACCCGTAATTGTGGATGATGAAAACTTCTTTAGCAGATCCGAGAAAGACCGTTACGGCTTTTTGAAGCAATCAATTTTACAAAAGATGGATTTGTTGGCAGAGGTAGTGAAAAAGAAGAAACTTGATACTAAGATTCAATTGCTTCGGTCTGATCTTGAAAAGATTCTTATGACATTTAATGCTACTCAGGCATAAGCTTTACGAACTTTAGCATCTGGTAGGAGAGCATCATGTGTGGTCATTTTTCGCCGTTGGTGAATCCATAGACATCGCGCCGTTGATTGGTGGGTACAACCATTTTTGTACTTAATTGAAAATAAGGCACTTAGAACATGGTTGTACAGGAAGAACACCGACAACGGCAGATTTTTCTTGTGTCAGTTATAAACTGACAGAATTATGTGAGGCACGAGTCGGCTGTGCGAAGGGCTGCGCCTCAGACTCGCGCCAGTGGGTAAATTTTATTAACTACAACGTCTAGGTCTTTTTCAGCAAATTTTTTTGGTAGTTTGATGTTCATAGTGGCGAATTAGAATTTTTGGGTCTCAAATTATACCTTTAAAATAAGTTTTTTTTACAAAAAAATATTTTGAAAGGTCAAAAGGGGGGGAATGTACAATCTGTGTTTTTATTTACAATGATTGTCGAGGGCACTCGCTACTTCAAAACAAAAAAAGCAAGCCTTTCAGCTTGCTTTTCAGTAGTTCGACTAGGATTCGAACCTAGACAAACAGAGTCAGAGTCTGTTGTGCTACCGTTACACCATCGAACTATTTTGTTGTAACAGGGCTGCAAAGGTAATAGTCTTTTTGATTTCAACAAAAAAACGGCATGAAAAATTGTTGTTTTTCATGCCGTTTTTCCTGAAATGGTTTTATCAGAATGCGCGGTTGATACCCACTACATACCTGAGCGCTGCATACTGACTGTTGCCGTATGGCGGGCGGTTGAGGACTACGGGGAAGTCTATGCGCAGGGTGAGTGGTTTTGCCTTCTCAAATACGCCCCACTTTTTGATGGTGAATGCACAGCCGGCACCGGCATCGGCATGTAGTGTGCTCCATGTACTGGTGGGGGAGGTAACGCGGAAGTTGTAGGTAGCATAGTTGCTCAGCTCCATAAAGCCGGCATCGCCAAATGCATAAATATCGGCATGCAGCCAGTTGCGCGTGAGGCGCGGACGCCACTGCAGATAGTTGCTGATGCCTACTTCTACATTGACCGATGCACCGCTGCGGCCTTTGTAGCCGGTAAGGAGACCGTTGTTATGCTCATCAGGAGCGTAGTAGCCGGCATAGCCGCGCAGGTTGAGCCCGCCGCCCTGCTGCCAGTGGTTTACGTCATAGACAGATGTGCCTCTCCAATCGTCGGGGGTGAAGCCTATGCTGCGTGTGTATTTGTCTTCCATCTGCTGCTCGGGGCTGGCACCTGCCATGTAGAGCATGCTTTCCCAGGGCATCTGCCTACCCAGACCGAAGCGGCCAAAGATGCGGGTGCGTATCTCCAGACGGTCGAGCATATTGGTATTAACGGCTTCCAGCTGGGCGTATGAGTAGGTGAAGGGTAGTGCATCTTTCTGCAGGAAGGGAGCTCGTGCGCTTAGTGTGTAGCGGCCATTGCCATGCAGATAATTGTAGGAGTGTGTCCATGCTACGTTCAGAGAGTTGTTTTTACGTCCTGGTACGCTGCTCCACTCCAGTGGGTCGTAGAGGTAATTCTGGTCGTTGGCGGTAGGGCGCCACATCATCTGTCCCCATATCTGCACGAGGTTTTTGGTGCTCTGCTCCCAGTTAAACCCGGCACGGTGATACCAGAGCCCGTCCAGATAGCGGCTGTTGAGCTGCAGCTGCAGCCGAGGTATTTTCCGGCTCAGGGGGGAGGAGTAGTTTACCGAATAGTTTACGGGCTTGTAGCGGTCGTAGTAGCCTTCGTTGGTAAATGACTTATAGTCATCGCCCTGCAGCAGGTGGGTGTTCCACCATATGCCGGCATCCAGCTTATACAGTGTGGCAAAGTAATTTCCTTCAAAGTGCAGACCGGCTTTTACACCATCTATAGGGTTCCACCATGCATCGGGGCGTATGCCGGCACGGTAGTGCTTACGGTCGGTAGGGGTGTTCATACCCCCGTCGAACTGCATTTTTACTGCCTGCGGGCTTACGGGTAGCCCACGGGTCTTGTAGTTGTCCATCATATTGATGTCGGCAAAGCGCATAGAGGTATCTATCATTACGCGCTTCACACCTGTTGGCGCCTGTATGCGTGCGGTGTAGGTTTCATGCAGCTTGCCCCATCCGGTCCACTTAGGCAGTACGGTGGCTGTGGTAGACTTCACAAACCATGTATTGGGGATATGATAGCTGTGCTGCTGTCCATTTTTGTCGGTAGTGACAAAGTCTATGGGCATCTGCATCTCTCCCTTACGGGTAAAGCTGATGTCGAAGCTATCGGTACCTCTTACCTTGCGTATGCCGCATATGGCATAATCCAGCGGCTTGGTGGTTTCAAACCACTGGTCGAAGAACCATGACAGGTCCTGCTTTGTAAACTGTATGATAGAGGCGCGGAAGTCTTCATAATAGGGGTGTGCAAACTTCCACTGACTGAAGTAGTGCTGCATAGCTGCGGCAAAAAGGGAATCGCCCAGTACATATTCCAGGTTGTAAAGCATACTGGCTGTTTTGTAATACACCATGCCATAGCCACCGCCATGCGCAAGGGCGCTGCCAAAATCGTCGGAATGGGTATTAATAGATATTTCGCGCTGGTTAAGTGCCGCATAGCTGTAGGAGTTCAGCACCCGGAGGTCCAGCACATTTACCGGCTCGGTAAAGTGCCGTCTGTAGCGCGATTTGGGAGGTGTGCTCACCAGATTATCGCCATCTATATGGCGCAGGCCATATGCGGTGAGGAACTGTGTAAAGCCTTCGTCCATAGCGGCGCGGTAGGTTTCGTTGCTGCCTACCTGACCATAAAACCAGTTGTGTGCTATTTCGTGCACCAGCAGGCCTCTGTAGCCGGGGTCGGTACCGCCATCCAGGGTGAGCATGGGGTATTCCATACCATCGGCGGCATCGGCAGCTACTATTTTGGGGTAGCCATACATGCCTATGCCTTCAGAGAATGTTTTAATGATCTTAGCTACATATTCAGCGCCATTCTGCCAGCCTGCGGCATGTGGCTCCTGTGCCAACGCTACACACTCTACGCCATTCCAGTAGGTAGTGCCTATGCGGTATGAAGGGTCGCCGGTGAAGGCGAAATCGTGTACATTGTTGGCTATGAAGTGCCATTTTTTACGCTCGCCCTTTACGTAGGGGATGATGGTAGATGGGGCTTCATTCATCTTTTTGTTGGCAAAATTGCTGATGTCCAGCTTTGCCCGCAGGGTATCGGGCAGCACTTCTTTACGGTTCTGCAGCTCACCGCTAGCCTCTACTATATAGTTGGAAGGGAAGTCGAGTGTTATATCAAAAAGCCCGAAATCGCCATAAAACTCACGGTTCAGATGCTGATAGTTGTCCCAGCCGTGCATGCGGTCATATACGCTCAGTTTAGGGTACCACTGGCAGCCGTTATAGTGCATGAAGCCCCATGCGGAGTACATTTTCATACGGCGTCTTGTAGCACCCATATCATACCACGTATTAAATGCCATGGCTATGTTGATGCTTTCGCCCGGTGGCAGTGGGGCCGGCAGGTGTACTTTCATAATGGTATTGTCCAGCTCGGTGGTGACGGCCTTACCATCTACCTGTACCCGGTCTACAACAATACCCAGTCCCGATGATTCCTTTTTACCCATTCGCGACTTTACTTTATTGGCCAGTTCCAGGTCGTGGAGGTAAGAGCCTTTTATAAAGGCATTCTGATAGAGGTGGAAATAGACGAAGCGGAGCGTATCGGGGGAGTTGTTCCAGTAGGTGAGGTTTTCATAACCTTCTATTACGTGGTCCTGCTCGTTTATTTTTGCATCTATTTTATAATGTACGTCCTGCTGCCAGTAGGCGGCATCGGGTTTTCGGTTTTGCCAGTAATATTTATTGCTGGTGTTGCGGTAGGCATTATCATTTATTTGGGCACTGCTTGTAAGCGATATAGCAAGTATGCCCGCAATGGCTATTATAGGCCTTACGTTCATGTAGCGTTATTATTTGCACGTAAAAATAGAATTTAATACCGAAGTGCCCCTCACCCAATACAGGGGTAAACAGGAACCTATAATATATTACTGTGTATTTATCGTGTCACATTGCCTTACCCAATGTACTTTTGCACTATCCGCATGAAAGGAAAAGTTTATAAATCTACGGGTAGCTGGTACATAGTACGTGCACAGGATGGTGAGGTATGGAATGCCCGTATAAAGGGGCGGCTGAAGATAGATGAGCAAATCTCATCTACCAATCCTGTGGCGGTGGGAGACTCCGTTATTTTTGAGCCTGAGGACCCGGCAGTGCATACGGCCATCATCAGTGAGATATGTGACCGGCATAACTATATGGTGCGGGTATCGCCCCATAACCCCAGCCAGAAGCACATTATAGCTGCCGATATAGATACGGCACTGCTGGTGGCCTCTATTACCGAGCCGCGTACATCTACAGGGTTTATAGACCGCTTTATGGTGACTGCCGAGGCTTACCATATACCGGCTATACTGGTAATAAACAAGATAGATATACTAAAGCCCAAACACCGCCAGATACTGGAAGAATGGACCGATATTTATACCCGGATAGGGTATGAGGTATTTCCCGTAGTAGCTACAGATGCCGCTACTATAGGCAGCCTGGCAGCACGGCTACAGGGCAAAACCACACTTTTCAGCGGGCACTCCGGTGTGGGGAAAAGCACGCTTATCAATCAGCTGATACCGGGTATAGGTATCAGAACCAATGCCGTATCGGGCTGGAGTGGTAAGGGGCAGCATACTACTACATTTGCCGAAATGTTTGACCTGCCCGGCGGGGGATGTATCATTGATACCCCTGGGGTAAAGGAGTTTGGCCTTATAGATATGGAGCAGGAAGTGCTGGCCCAGTATTTTCCTGAGATGCGCAATGTGATGGCAGGCTGCCGTTTTAACAACTGCCAGCACATCAATGAGCCACACTGTGCCGTAAAGCAGGCAGTATCGGACGGTACAATATCGCCTGAACGTTATGCCAACTATATGGCTATGCTGGATAGCATAGAGAAAGAATGGTAATGCCGCACTATTGTGCCTGCAGTGCCTCCCAGTATTCTGCAGCCCGCCGTGTATGTGGTATTACGATGGTGCCGCCTACAATATTGGCAACAGCAAATATTTCATACATTTCTTCTGTAGAGATGCCCTCGTCATGGCACTTGCCCAAGTGGTACTTAATACAGTCGTCGCAGCGCAGTACCATGCTGGCTACAAGGCCCAGCATTTCCTTGGTGCGCACAGGCAGAGCGCCTTCTGCATAGGTATTTGTATCGAGGTTGAACAGGCGGTTGATTACCTTATTCTGTTTGCCCAGAATTACCTCATTCATTTTTTCCCTGTATTCGTTGAACTCCTGTACCTGATCCATTATATGGGGGACTATTTTATGTTTGTTTGTATTGCGTATGCTATGCGGTTATTCCTGTATCATTTCCAGAAAACGCTCCAGCCCTTTTCTTTTCTGTTCATCAAGCCGGTAGCATATGTTTTTGCGGTAGTAGGTGTTGAGGTCGTACCATGGGTGGTCGGTTTCGGCTATTACCTTGTCTATTTGTTGCAGTCCTTCGGCGTTTGCGGCATTGAAGCGGTCCATAAATACCTGCGGGATATCCTTATTGGCCACCCATGCTGCAAATACAAAATCCAGCCCTGTATAGTCTTTCCATGCGGCAGAGAGGTCCCATGACAAGGTAAAGTCTTTAAGGTGCCTGAGGGCTCTGTCGCCAATTATTACGCCTGCTTTTGTGCCTTTTATATCTTCTATATAGCGAGGGTGCGCGGGCGTGAGCTTTACGTCTTTTTTCCAGTAATGGCGCAGGAGTATCTCTGCCAGCTTTACCGATGTACGTGACTGGTAATCCAGAAATACTTCTGTGATTTCTTCCATAGGCACCTGACTGAATATGGCTACAGATACTACATTGCCATCGGAGGCTATGCCATAGTCGCTTACTATACGTGCGCCCGGTATGCCTGGTATGGCTGCTACCGGCAGTAATGCCATATCTATAACGCCATCGCGCAGCTGCTGCGCCAGCATGGAGGGATATGCTACAGACAAAACAATGTCTGCAGCTACATCGCTATGTTCTATACCGTAAAGGAGTGGTTTTGTGTTCAGATAGCTTACTGCGCCTATTTTTACCGATGTTTCCAAGTTGTAGTTATTTTGTTACAAATATAGTTGCTGGTAGTCTTTTTCATGTTATAGCTGTATAGTCAATACCCTATAATATACAGCTTTTTTTATGGACGGACACAGGCATGTGTACCTTGTCATTATGCCGGCTTACATACAGGATAGCACAGGCAACGGCTCCCGTTTTATAGTTGGGCTATAGGTGTCTTTACATCGTGATAGAAGAGGAAATGCCAACCTTCGGCCTGCCCCTGAGTGGCATATTGCTCCCGCAGCATCATGGCTTTTTTACCGTCAAAGTCGTACTTAGCCACATACTTTATTTTCATCTGCTTCAGTTGCGGGGCTTCATCTCCGCCAAAGAAAACCTTGTCCTTACCATCGTCTATGAGATACACAATATGCTGTGGGCAGTGGCCACCGGAATGGGTGTATCTTATGTAGTTATCTATGAGTCCGGTTTCGCCTTCCAGCCATTTTACCTGGCCTGTAGCCAGCAGCGGCTCTATATCTTCAGGGTGGTAGGATGGGAGGCCGGTGGCAAGGGCAAAGTCGGCCTCGGCCCGGTATATATAGTAGTCGGCGTTGGGGAATGTGGGTTTTATCAGTCCGTTACCATCGCGGTAGGTGAGGCAGCCTGCATGGTCTTTATGCAGATGGGAGAGCAGTACTTTGGTAACCTGTGCTGCTTCGTAGCCCACATGGCGCAGATTGTCATGTATCTGCAGCTCACCATTGCCGTTATGAAAGCCGAGACCAGTATCCAGGATTATTACATCCCTGTCTGTGACTACCAGAAAAGGGAGTATCTCTACCAGCAGCGAGCCTGTGGGGCGGTCATTCAGTTCGTCTTTTTCTGTATCGAACGGTACAAATTCCTTATCGTGGCCTATAGTAAATACACCTTCGGAAAGCGGATAGATTGCTGCCATGGCGCAAAAATACTACCGGCAACGCAATCGTAATCATAATATTGGCATCACCTTATTATTACCTGCCTGTCGGCATCCAGCCTTACCAGTATAAAAATGAGAATGCTGAAGGATAGCAGCGAAGAACCTCCATAGCTAAGGAAGGGCAGGGTAATGCCAATTACCGGCGCCAGCCCTATGGTCATAGATATATTGATAGCTACGTGGAAGAACAGGATACAGGCCACACAGTAGGCATAAACACGTGTAAAGTCTGACCGCTGCCGCTCACCGAGATATATGATGCGTAGCATAAGCAGTATATACAGTATGATGAGTGTGGCACTGCCTACAAAACCGAACTGCTCACCAATGGCACAGAATATGAAGTCTGTGTTCTGTTCCGGTACAAACTGGTTTTTTGTAGAGGTGCCATTAAGTAACCCTTTGCCAAACATGCCGCCAGAGCCAATGGCTATTTTGGACTGCAGCACATTATATTCAGAGCTGTTGGTATGCTCTCTTCTGTCATCCCCTGGCTCCAGGGCTTTGTTATACTCATCGGGCACGTCAATGCCTATCATGGAGTAGATGCGCTCTATCTGGTGTTTCTGCAACACATTTTTAAATACAAACGGGACTGCAAACTGAGAGAAAAGGATGGAGAACAGCCAGCAGCTTACCAGCACTATGCGGGTCGACATTCGCCGGCGCAGATTGCTGCGGATGGCGTAGCCTACCAGTATGGTAACCCCGGTAATGACAATAGCCATTGTCATACGGTCCAGCAGGAGGGTAGTTATGACCAATGCTATGGCAGCAAAGCCCGTGATGAGTATAGCGCTGGGCAGCCCTTCCCTGAACATGACCAGAAAGAAAGAGAAGTACACAAGCGCCAGTCCTGTTTCCTTCTGCAACAGTATAAGCACTGCGGGGCCCAATGCAATGGATGCTGCAATAAGGCGGTCTTTCAGCTTACGGAAGTTGGTTTCATTAAGTGCAAAGAAGCGGGCCAGTGCCAGTGATGTGAATATTTTTGCTACTTCGCCCGGCTGAAAGCGGAAGCCTCCTACTCCCAGCCATGAGCGCGACCCTTTTACATCTACCCCGGCAAATATGGTAATGATAAGAATAAAGATGCCCGCAGTATAGATGAGAAATGCAAAAGATGAAAAGAACTTACTGTCTGTAAGGATGATGAGCAGCCCTATGAACAGGGAGTACCCCAGCCACATTACCTGCTTCATATACCCTTTATGCATCATGATAATCTGAGGGTCTGTAGCGCGGTGCTCTACAGAGAAGATGGCCATGATGCCTATGCTTACCAGCGTAAAATAGAGCAGCAGCAGTGTGCCGTCTATCCTGTTGAAAAGCGTTTTCCTCAGTTCTCTCATTGTTGTGGGTTATTTCTTGTGTTTGTATTTCATTTTTGTATATATCCATCTCCTGTACATAATAGAGTCCTGAGACTTTTCTGTACTGTCGGCTATACGGCGGCGTTCCATTTTTGCCTCATATATGCGGCGGTCGCGCAGCCTGTTTACAGAGTCTATTGTGTACACATATTTATTGATAAGGTGGGCATTCATCATTTTCTCTTCTACCGGTTTCCGTCTGGCCGATATACTGTCTTTCAGGTACTTTTCCATCATGAGGCTGGCAATGGGTCCTGCCCATGTGCCGCCAAAGCCGGCATTTTCTATCGCTACCGCTATTGCTATTTTCGGGTTTTCGCGCGGGGCAAATGCTACGAACATGGAGTGGTTCTGCATCTTTATTACCTCTCCGTTCACTACTGCTTTGTTTTCGGCAGTACCTGTTTTGGCGCAAACGGTAATACTGTCAATACGGGCAGCCGATGCCGTACCATGGTCTACCACATCCTGCATAGCCTGCTGAACAACTGTAAATGTAGCATCGGGGATATCCAGTACGCGGTGTTTCTCCTTGTATTTAAGCAGCAGGCTGTCATTTTCATTTTTACCTATAGACTTAACAAAGTGCGGAAGGTAATAATATCCCTTATTGGCAATGATACACATGCCGTTAGCCATCTGCAGCGGTGTAAGCAGGAGCTCACCCTGTCCCATACCTACAAATACAATTGTGCATGAGTTCCAGGAACCCCGGTACATACGGTTGTACATAGCAGTATCCGGCACAAGTCCTTTCCCTTCGTATGGGATATCTACGCCGGTTTGCCTGCCAAATGCAAAACTGTTATAGTAGTCGTGCCATACCTGCAGCCCCTGTTTTACGCTTTTGAAGTTCCTGTAATCTACCGTGAGGCGGAATATGTGACAGAAATAGGAGTTGCATGAGTGTGCCAGCGCCAGTCTGAAGTTGGCAGCGTGGCCGGCATCATGGTGCTCGCATCCTATTTTGCGGCTACAGGCTCCGTATGAGCCACCGCAGGGATAGCCAAACTCTGACCCGATAACTCCTTCATTCAGGGCTACCAGTCCGGTAAATGGCTTAATGGTAGAGCCGGGAGGGTACATAGCCTGTGTAGCCCTGTTAAATAGCGGGCGGGTAGGGTCTTTGTACAGCTTTCCATAATTATGAGAGCGCTCTTTTCCCCGCAGGAGGTTAGGGTCGAATGTGGGGCTGCTTACCATAGCCAGAATGCCACCTGTCTGTGGGTCTATTGCCACTACGCTGCCTATTTTATTGGCCATCAGCTTTTCGGCATACTCCTGAAGCTCCATATCCAGATAGAGGTCCAGGGCCCGCCCTGACACCTCCTGTGTATCCAGCTCTCCGCCCCGGTAGGGGCCACGGGGGCGGTTGAACTTATCGCGCTCCAGATAGTGTACACCTCTCTGTCCCCGTAGTACTTCTTCGTACTGCAGCTCCAGACCACTGAGGCCTGCATAGTCGCCCTGACGATAGGAGGCATAGCGTGGCTTTTTCAGCATCTGCTGAGACACCTCGCCTATATAACCCAGTACCAGCCCGGCTACGGGCTTCTCATAGCGTCGTAGATTGCGCTCCACGAGTTCAAATCCCGGGAACTTGTATGCGTTTTCCTGAAAGCGTGCTGTCTGAGACTCGCTCAGCAGCTCCATGAACGTACTCTGCCGTACATCCAGATTTCTGGCGCGAATACGGGCCAGCATACTTTCATAGGTTTCTTTATTAATGTCAAGAGATGCACATAACTCTGATGTGTCAAGGCTGCCGGGTACATTGGCAGGAGTTATCATCAGGTCATAAACAGGGGTATTGGACAGCAGTGTTTTCCCTTTTCTATCCAGAATTACCCCCCGAGGAGGGTATACTACCTTTTTGTATATAGCGATGTCATTCGCCAGTATTTTGTATTTGGGTTCAAAATTCTGGAGAAAAAACAGCCTTAGGAGCATGATGATACCTACTCCTATAAAGATTAAACTGATGACATACCGACGAGGGTTTGTCGCAAGAGACATAAGGGAACAAATTGATGTACGAAAACCTACTGCAAACCTAATATAATTCAAAGTGTATGCCCGCCGGAGCGGCAAATACTTTTCAACTACCGAATGTGAATAACCCGGCTGGCATATGCCTAAAATGATGAGGCTGCCACAATTGTGACAGCCTCATCATTTTTTGGTGGTAAATTAATTATAATACCAGCATAGCATCTCCATAGCTGAAGAAGCGGTATTTCTCTTTGATAGCAGTTTCATATGCTGTCATCATCAGATCGTAACCGGCAAATGCACAAGCCATTATCATGAGGCTTGTTTTAGGCAGGTGGAAGTTAGTGATGAGTGAGTTGGCAATAGAGAAGTTATATGGCGGGTGAATGAACACGTTGGTCCATCCTTCTTCCGGTTTGAGCAATCCCTGAGCTGTAACCGAGCTTTCCAGCGCTCTCATGGTAGTAGTACCGATGGAGCAAATACGGCGTTTTTCGGTAATAGCCCTGTTTACCATATTAGATGCATAATCATCAACTCTGAAGTATTCAGCATCCATTTTATGCTTTGACAGGTCTTCTACCTCTATTGGGCGGAAAGTACCCAAACCTGTGTGCAGCGTTACTTCGGCAAACTTCACGCCTACAATCTCCAGACGTTTGATAAGCTCACGGCTGAAGTGCATACCTGCTGTAGGGGCTGCAACAGCACCCTCATATTTGGCATATACTGTCTGGTAACGCTCTTTGTCGTCCTCTTCAGGCTTGCGCTTTATGTACTTTGGCAGCGGGGTTTCGCCCAGCTGGTCCAGCATACCTCTGAACTCTGCTTCATTACCATCGAACAGGAAGCGGATAGTACGACCACGAGAGGTAGTATTATCTATTACTTCTGCTACCAGCTCGTCGTTATCGCCAAAATAAAGTTTGTTACCCACACGTATTTTACGGGCAGGGTCCACTATCACATCCCACAGATGATTTGGCTTATTGAGCTCGCGAAGCAGGAAAACTTCAATTTTTGCACCTGTTTTCTCTTTGCGGCCATATAGGCGGGCCGGGAACACTTTTGTGTTATTCACTATCATCACATCCTTATCGTCAAAATAAGACAGGACGTCTTTGAAAGTTTTGTGTTCTATTGTACCGGTATCCCTGTGTATCACCATCAGACGGCTTTCGTCACGTTTCTTTGCAGGGTGTTGCGCTATGAGATTTAATGGAAGGTCAAACTTAAATTGTGACAACTTCATAAAATGGAGAAGATTGATTAAAAGTGTGCAAAGGTAACGAAATTACAAATAAGTTTCCGATATCGGGTAGTATAATGTATATCCTTAACCGGCAGTATTACTTCGATATGACATTATTATCAGCTGGTGGGGTAGCATTGGGCGGTTGTTAATGGTGTAACTGCCCCAGTACCTGTGCTGACTTTTTGGTCATAACGTCTTTTTTTGCGAGGAATGCATCCAGCTTATCCTTCGGGATTTTCAGATTGTAATATGGCTCAGGGTAACTGGCAGCATAGAGGAATTCGTTGTAGTCGTCGTTCCACCGCTCCAGCATTTTTTTATCTATACCTACTTCTTTCTGAATAAGATCCAGATGAATGGGAGATTTAAGCCGTACCATGGTCATGTTACTCAGCTCTTCTTCTGTAAACTGCGCACGTTCTTCGGCCGACAATGCTCCCGGAGCGGGGGCTGGCACTGCGGCCAGCAGTGCTGCCGTGTTAGCCGCATTGTTCAGATCTTTATGCTCAGCATCATCATCTTTACTGAACCTGAAGTCTATGGGAATACTACCCAGATCTATGAATTTGTTGAGATTTTCAAAAATGCTGGCAGTAGCTATAAAAGCCAGTACGTGGCCTTGTGTTTCCCGGGGCAGGTATTCTTTTATATCCCAGAAGTTGGTGCTGCCGGTACGCTTGATAGCTTTCTGCACCGGTACAGGCCCGCTGTTATATGCTGCTATTACCAGCAGCCAGTCATTGAGCTGTCCATACAGCATTTCCAGATACCGGGTAGCGGCAGCTGTGGATTTATACCAGTCGGTACGGTCATCTCTTGTATGATTAACGGAGAGGCCCATCATTTTGGCGGTAGACTCCATCAGTTGCCAGGGGCCTACTGCGCCAGCTTTAGACACCGCCTTACGGTTCAGGGCAGATTCTATGACTGCGAGATATTTAAGTTCCTTTGGCAGTTGCTTACGGCGCAGTACCGTATCTATAACACTGAATGGGGTAGCACAGGCATTCTGTACATGATTCAGTGTCTGGCTGTGGGCGGCAAGATACCGGCGTGTATATTCTTTTACAAACTCATCTTTGTCGCCAAAGTAGGAGCGTGTACCAGCCAGTGGCACAGGTCCATAACCAGCGTCACTTTTGGACGCGGAAGATTTCTTTTTGTCTGCCTTAGCGGTGGGTTTTTCTTCTGTAGCTTCGGGGGCGGGCGCTACAGTATCTTTCTTCTTTTTGATGACGATGATGGTCGTCGTAGTTCCGGAATTTCTGGATACGTGCTGCTGTGCCCGCACAAAGTAGCTACTACTCAGCAGGGAAGCAGTTAATATCGACAAAAAGACCTTTAATTGCATGTTTTATCGTTTTTGAGGCGGTGAAGCATGCAACCCGGAATGGGTAGCAGAAGATGAAAAATAGGAAAAACCGGCGAAACAAAAATGCTATCGTTTCGCCGGAAGTTTTTTATCAGGCGTTAGTTCCTGAATTAGTACGGTCTTTATCCTTCATACCGTTTTCTATCTCGTTCTTGATACCATCTTTGGCATCATTGAACTCACGGATTCCTTTGCCGAGACCTTTAGCCAGTTCGGGGATTTTCTTCCCACCGAAAAGCACTACAATTATCAGCAGCAAAATCATCAACTCGCCTGAATTAGGCATACCCATCAGCACGTGCGGAAAAATGTTCAGTACAGACATTTTTTAAGAATTGATTTAAAAATAATAAAGCGGTTTACACCTTTATCAGGCAAAGTTAGGATTTAATATCCTCAATTGCCGTTTGTTTTTTATTGTGTGTATAAATTATTAACAAACAATGCAAATACCCGGCTCTGATATCCGGAGCATCCGGTATTGCTTATACAAGCATGGTTACCGGATTCTCAAGGTATGTTTTCAGCGTTTGCAGGAATCGTGAGCCTACGGCACCATCAACCACACGGTGATCGCAGCTTAATGTCAGCTTCATGAGGTTCCTTACTACTACATTGCCATTTTCCACTACAGGTGTAGCGGCTATTTTGCCCACTGCCAGTATGCAGCTATCCGGTGGATTAATAATAGCTGTGAATTCATCAATATCCATCATGCCGAGGTTAGATATGGTGAATGTGTTACCTGTAAATTCGTGTGGCTGTATCTTTTTGGTGCGTGCTTTATCTATAAGCGTGCCAGCCTCCTGCGCTATCTGTGCCAGGCCTTTCTGGTCGGCAAATTTCACTACAGGTACTATCAGCCCTTCATCTACTGCTACTGCAGTACCAATGTGTATGTGATGGTTCTGACGGATTACATCGCCCAGCCAGCTGCTGTTTACTGCAGGGTGGCTTCTCAGCGCCATCGCGCAGGCTTTGATGACCATATCATTGAATGATACCTTTTCAGGAGATACGGCATTGATAGCTTTCCGTGACTCAATGGCATTATCCATATTTACAGTAATGCGCAGATAGAAATGCGGTGCAGAGAACTTGCTTTCGGCAAGGCGCTGTGCTATGATGCGGCGCATCTGTGTAACAGGGATATCTGTATGGCCTTCTGTGCCACTTACTGCCGGTGCCTGATATGCAGGCGCTTTGCTCTGAGCTGCTGCAGGCGCTGCTGCTGCGGGAACATAGCCGTCTACATCTCTTTTTATAATGCGTCCGTTATCGCCGGAGCCTTTGATGTTGTGGATATCAACTCCTTTTTCTTCGGCCAGTTTTTTTGCCAGGGGCGATGCTTTAATGCGGTCGTCTCCTGCGGGTGCAGGCTGTGCTTCCGCTTTTTCCGGCGCTGCAGGTGCTGCTGCCTGCTGTGGTGCAGGCGCTGCCGCAGCTTCGGGCTGTGGTGCTGCGGGTGCATCGCCGCCACCTTTTTCACTATCCAGTATTGACTGGAAGTCTTCTCCCGGCTTACCTATTATGGCCATGATACCATTTACAGGTACACCTTTTCCCTTTTCCACACCTATATAAAGAAGCGTACCGTCCACATAAGGCATTACTTCCATAGTGGCCTTATCTGTCTCTACTTCTGCTATCACATCGTCAGATTTGACAGTATCACCTACTTTCTTATGCCATTCAGCAATAACTCCCTCTTTCATTGTGTCGCTAAGCAGCGGCATACGTATAGCTTCAGCCATAACAGTCGTTGTATCTTTTTTGAGTGCCAAAAGTAAATTTTTTCGTTCAAATGTCACATTATTTCCCCCTGTATTGCACTGGCACTCTTTCCATGCTGCTATTTGTGTGTAACTGACTACTTTAGCAGAAAGAAAAAAAGCATAAAATGGTAGCATATTTAGGTACAGGATTACTGGGAGCAGGCTTTGTGAGGGCACTGCTGGCAAAGGGAGAGCAGGTAAGGATATGGAATCGCACACCAGAGAAAGCAACAGCCCTGCAGCAGTATGGGGCTATTGTGTGTGCCACGCCTGCTGAGGCTGTGGCGGGAGCCGACAGGATACACCTCACATTAAAGGATGATGCCAGTGTAAATGAAGTACTGCTGGCAGCAAAACCGGGCATGAAACCGGGCGCAATTATAGCAGACCATACGACAACATCTGTATCAGGCGCCATAGAGCGCACTGCACAATGGAAGGTAGGTGGGTTTACTTATGTGCATGCCCCAGTATTTATGGGCCCTGTAAACTCACTGGAAAGTACCGGCTATATGCTGGTGTCTGGTGACAGGGACGTAGTAGATGCAGTAAAGCCAATGCTGGCGCCAATGACAGGTAAAGTGCTGGATTTTGGTAATGAGGCCGGTAAGGCTGCCGGCATGAAACTGGCAGGAAATCTATTTCTTATAGCGTTCACCGCAGGTATATCTGATACATTATCGCTTACCAGCTCACTGGGTATACCGTCGGCAGATGTGGCGGCATTGTTCAGCGAATGGAACCCGGGAGCAATGCTGCAGGCACGGCTGAAGCGTATGACAGCGGGTAATTTTGATAACCCCTCATGGGAGCTTAGTATGGCACGCAAAGATGCGGGACTGATGATGGCAGAAGCACAGAAGGCAGGCAGGCCGCTGAAGGTAATACCTGCTGTAGCCGCAGAGATGGATAAGTGGATAGCGGATGGGTTTGGAAACAGCGACTGGACGGTATTTGCAAAGGATAATATCTGAGTCTGTAACCGAACGAGTTAACTGCACTTATTGCATACCCCCTGTACCAGTACATTGATACCGGAGTGTGTAAAGCCCGGTGGTAGTTGTATATCTGGTATATGGGTATGCTGCAGGCAAAACATCTTATGACATCGCTGGCAGTTAAAGTGTACATGCTCCTCATTATGCGTAGCATCGGGGCAGTCGTCGCTACAGATGGCAAATCGGGTAGTGCCATTCATGTCCACTATCTTATGTACTATGCCAGCCTCTTCGAAGTCGCGCAGGGCACGGTACAGTGTTATGCGGTCCACTTTTCTGAAAGTGGATTCCAGCTCAGACTGAGATAATGCAAGGTGTGTTTTACTGAGTTCGTCCAGTACCTTCATCCTTACAGGTGTAGCTTTCAGCCCTTTGCTATGTATATGATCTGCACTGTTCACAGGGCAAAGTTAAAAAAATAAATGCAACACTGTTGCGTTTGTATAAAATCATTACATTTGCAACCGTGTTGCGTTTACATCGTCTTTTTCACAGTAATGCATATACCCCCGGTGCCGATAAGCTGGGTATCATCAGCGCAGTTATATGCGCGGTACATTGTCTTGTAATACCGGCCTTGTTTCTGCTCAAATATTCGTTTGCCGATAGTCTCACTGTTCTGCATTCGGGAGAGGGGGGGGCATTGCCTATATGGTGGCATGTGCTGGACTATGTTTTTCTCATTATAGGCTTTGTTGCGGTACTGCATGCTTCCACACATTCGGCATCTACAGGTGTAAGGGTAGCGCTATGGTTCTTCTGGCTATGCCTGGGTGTGGCTGTTATTTTCGAGGATAGTTTGCACTGGCTTAGCTACATTGCTTCTGCAGGGCTTATAGGTACTCACTTTGTTAATATCAGGCAGCATTCCAGGGTACGCATGGTATCGCCAGCAGATATACCTGAGCAAATACAGGATATAACCTAATATTTCCGCTTATTTCAGGTATATTATATAAAGATATAACTAAATTATTTCTCTAAAATAAGTAACTATTTCCCACTATTTTTGCGCAATTATTTTTGACCCGTTAAAGGTGATGATGCAGACAATATTGGTAGCCGGGGCAGGCAAATCTTCGACGTATCTGATAGAGTATTTACTGGAGAACGCACTAAGGAAAAAATGGCATGTTATTGTAGCTGACGGAGACCCTGCCGCAATTGCAAAGAAGCTGAATCGTCATCCGTGTGGTGAGGCTGCTGCCATAGATATTACAAATGATGCACAGCGTGAGCCACTGGTGAGGAAGGCAGACATAGTACTGTCACTGATGCCTCCACACCTGCATATAATGCTGGCCAAAGACTGCCTGAAGTATGGGAAGAGTCTTATAACGTCTTCCTATGTATCGGACGAAATGCTGGCCATGCATGAGGAAGCGAAGAAAGCCGGGCTGATGTTTATGTGTGAGATGGGGCTGGACCCCGGTATAGACCACATGACCGCCAGCCAGATAATAAACAGCGTACGCAAAGTAGCAGGCCGTATTACCTCATTCAAATCTTACTGTGGCGGACTCATTGCTCCGGATAGTGATGACAATCCATGGCACTATAAGTTTAGCTGGAATCCCCGCAATGTGATTGCCGCCGGCTCACTGGGTGGCAGATACCTGAATAATGGTAAGGTGACAGAGGTACCATATGCTCACCTCTTTGAAAACAGTAAGAAAATAAAGGTACCCGGATTGCCCGCGCTGGCCTATTATCCTAACAGGGATTCCCTGAACTATCTGGATAAATATGACATACAGGGCGTTACTACTTTCCTAAGGGCTACACTGCGCTACCCTTCATTCTGCAAGGGATGGCATGCGCTGGTGCAGTTAGGGCTTACCAGCTCGTCCGACGGATTTAATGGTGACGGACATACGTTTGCATCATGGGTGCGCCTGAAAACCAACTGCGGTAAGGACCAGGATATAGCTGCACATGTAGCCTCAGTATTAGGTGCCGGTGGTGATGATAAGGTTATTTATCTGCTCAGATGGATAGGGTTGTTTGACGATACGATATTGCCACAGGGCATTAAGTCTTCGGCAGATGTATTATATGTGCTGCTGCAGGACAAGTGGAAAATGATGCCTGATGACAAGGACATGGTAGTGATGCAGCACGAAATAGAGTATGAGCATAAAGGCCGTCATATAACACTTACCAGCTCACTGGTACTGGAAGGTAATGGTGGGGAGCACTCTGCTATGGCTAAGACGGTGGGGCTGCCTATAGCTATACTGGCTTCACTTATACTACGTGGTAAGGTAACACCGCCTACGGGAGTGTGTGTACCTGTGATGCCATCGGTATACAAGCCGGTACTTAAAGAGCTGGAGCAGTTTGGTGTAGTGTTTGAGGAGACGGTAAGCGGATAGTATTCCTACAGGTTTATGACAGATGGTAATACCGTAGTGCGCCTATAAGCGGGACTGCTGTTATTGTTCCATTTTACGGGCCGGGCGTATCATTTGCGGATTGGTAACTACAATCTCTGGTGTGCCTTTGTACATGATCAGTTTACCAGTTACTGCTATTTTTCGTCCATAGAGTCTTTTCCATGTGGTGAGTGCGCGTCCTTTCAGCACTATTGTCATGAGCTGATTGGGGTAGGCTTTTCCCAGATTTACCAGTTTCAGGTCGTCCATATTTCTGCTGCCGCATACCCGTGCACATACGGTTACATATTCTCCTATGTGGTTTCGCGCTTCCTTTATGTCTATATATTTTGCGGGAATGGCATTGCCTGCACTTTTATCAGCAAGCGTATTTGCCGGTGCTTTATAGCTGCTGTCAAATATTTTATTCAGCATTCCCGCCAGTCTTACCCCTCCTTTTTCTATCCGTTCGTAAACGGTAGCAATGTGTTTTGTGTAGTATGACCGTTTCATTATACGGCCAGAAGGCTGTTCTGTTTCTGCATAGAGGGTTTCACTTATCTGGTAGCTTTCCCATATCCATTGCAACAGACTATCCTGCTGCCATATGGCTACCTGCTGTGCCGAGGCGGTATCATAGTGCGATGCTATTTTTTTGTACCCTTTACCTCCATCTGCTATCAGTTTCCCGTCCCACACGGCATGGAGGTTTGAGCGCTGGTTGCGGTATTGTACGGTTATGGAATTTCCACCGCGGTCTTCGGCCCGGCTCACGTGCATGGGCTGGTGGAGGTCGCCCACAAAGTGGACGAGAAACCGGAGGGCTTCTGCTTTTTTCTTTCTGTCGGCAGTGGGGGAAAGCAGCGTTTCTCTGCATTGCAGTACTGCTTTGTATACGTTGTCCTGCTTCTGTTCCGTTACTATTCCGGCAAATGCAGACCAGGTGGCTATCCCTTTGGGCAGGTTTATGTAATGCCACTTATCAGTACCGGCATACTCATTTTCTGAGCGTACATCATCGGCCCATGTGCTTACATCGGCCAGTGTTTCTGTACCCAGCAGGTCTTGTACAGCCCTTGCTGCTACCGGTGTAAGATGACGTTCTGCTATCAGCCCGGCAGCAAAGTGCCCTGTGGTACCCCATGATGCGGAAATCAACGCTATGAAAAGAAATGTAGCGGAGAAAAAAAGCCTGTTCATATCTGTAACGGCTGTAAAATTACTTTCTTCAGAGTGTGTAGCAGGGGAGATAAGGTTATATTATTAACAGCATTTCGTGTAAATGAGGAGATGCACAAACGATATTTTGTTATGGCAGGGGGGGCAATGGCATGCGACTGCACTTTTTCGCTTTATTTTGTAATCATATCAGATGAATTACAGTCATATTTTTGTTAGTCAGGCACCCAATGCCATTGCCATGTTCGATATGGACATGTGCTATCTGGCGGCATCCGGGAAGTGGATATCCGATTATGGATTGGAGGGGGTGGATATCATTGGTAAATCTCATTATGAAGTATTTCCTGAAATAGGTGAAGACTGGAAAGCAACACACAGGAACTGCCTGAACGGAGCCATTAGTCAGAGTGCAGAAGAGTGTTTTCAGCGGGCCGATGGTACAGAACAATGGCTTACATGGGACGTAAGACCGTGGTATGCGAATGAAACTGAAATAGGTGGCATTATTATGTACACTCAGGACATTACAGCACGGAAACTTGCAGAAATACAGTTGGAAGTAAGTGAGTCACAGTTCAGGGGTGTTTTTGAATCATCGGCCATTGGCATTGCTATTGTATCCCTGCAGGGAGCATGGGTAAAGGTAAATGCTGCCCTGTGTAACTTTCTTGGTTATACTGAGGAGGAGCTGATGGGGCTGACATTTCAGGAAATTACCCACCCTGATGACCTGGAGGCAGACCTGGCGCTGGTATCTGACCTGATACGTGGCAGGCAGCAGTATTATCAGATGGAGAAGCGTTATCTCCATAAATCAGGCCATTATTTATGGGCTATTTTATCGGTATCTCTTGTTCGGGATGTAAAAGGCAGAGCACAGCATTTTGTTTCGCAGATTACAGATATCAATACGCAGCGGGACATTCAGCATCAGCTGGAGGAGGCGCTGAGCAAACTGGAAGGTATTCTTGATTCCGGCACACAGGTTAGTATTATCAGTGCCGATACAGACGGAGTTATTACGAGCTTTAACATAGGGGCTGAGAACCTGCTCGGTTATCACAGAGATGAGATGCTGCACTCCCGCAAGCTGGAGGAGATACACCTGGCAGAGGAGCTGGAGCAGCGCCGCATAGAATTGTCTGATATTTATGGCATAAATGTGTCGGGGGGCGATGTGCTGACTGCCATGCTCAGAACGCAGAAGTATGAGACACGGGAATGGCGATATGTAAGAAAAGACGGCTCGCGGTTTCCGGTTCAGCTTACGGTTACGGCTATCAGGGATAAAGGGAAGATAGTGGGCTATCTTGCTATAGCTGCCGATATCAGTGAAATAAAGCGGGTGGAGGCTGAAATGAAGTCATTGCTGGAGGTAACGAGGGGACAGAATGCGCGGCTGAAAAACTTTGCACATATTGTTTCTCACAACCTGAGGTCGCATGCAGGTAATATATCAGTACTCATAGATTTGTTTTTTCAGGAGTATCCCGATGTGGCTGCGTCAGAGCTGGTGCAGCATCTGAGACTTTCATCTGAAAAGCTGAAAGAGACAATAACGCACCTGAATGATGTAGTGGTAATGAATAGTACTGTGGAGCAGAGCCTTAGAAACCTCCATCTGCACACATTTGTAGAAAGAGCTGTTCACAGTATAGGTGCTTTGGCCGGTGAGCATAACGTAACATTTATCAATGAGGTAGACAGTTCGCTGCATGTGGCAGGTGTGGAGGCATACCTGGATAGTATTATTATCAACTTTCTCACAAATGGCATCAAGTACAGGGCAGAGAACAGGGCCCCGTTTGTACGGATTTCGTCAGAGGTAAGGAAGGGTTATGTAGTACTTAACTTTCAGGATAACGGGATAGGGATGGATATGAAACTGGTGCGGCATAAGCTATTCGGGATGTATAAGACATTTCATGGTAATAAGGATGCACGAGGCATAGGACTGTTTATTACAAAAAATCAGGTAGAGGCATTGGGCGGCAGAATAGAAGTGGAAAGTACGTTAGACATTGGTACGGTTTTTAAAGTATATTTAAAGCATGAGAAAAATTGATGTTGCCTGTATAGTAGACGATGACCCTATATACATCTTTGCTACCAGGAAAATTATGAAAATGGCAGGTTTCTGCAATTCGTTTCTCGTGTTTCATAACGGTAAAGAAGCGCTTGATAATCTGCAGGCAATAATCAAATCTGGTAGTCAGGTGCCTGATATCATATTACTGGACCTGAATATGCCTATCATGGATGGATGGCAGTTTCTGGATGAGTTTGTAAAAGTGCAGCATGACAAAGTCATTACCATCTATATTGTTACCTCATCTATAGACCCTGATGATATAAAGCGGGCTAAATCATATGAGATGGTGAACAACTATGTTATAAAGCCTGTTACTGAAAAGAAGCTTCAGGAGATATTGCACGATTTTCAGGCATCATAACGCCTGTATCGTTTATTTTCCGACTATGTACCTGCTGTAGCAAATACATGGCTCATTTTTTGCTGATATTTATTACACTATTATGCAAATCAGTTTAAACAGAAGATGCTGTGAGAATATTTTGTCATATACCTCCTTGATTTTACCCGACTTTCTATCCTTAAACATATAATATGCCTCCCAGTCCCCATCTTTCATATCCTGACGGTATAAGAGGCATTGCCGCATTTTTTGTATTTGCCCACCATTTCCTGTTAGCCTTCTATCCTGCCTATTACAGTTTTGATATGAACACTACCCACTGCTATGGGTGGGATGTAGCATTTGGTCGTAGTGTGTTCAGTGTTTTTACCAATGGCAACTTCTGGGTACATGTATTCTTTGTATTAAGTGGCATGGTGCTGGCCCGTGCCTATTTTCTTACAGGCAACATAAGTATCCCGGCTACTGCATTTTTCCGCAGGTATATACGCCTTTATATTCCCGTGGCGGCATCACTGGTGTTAGCTGCTATCTTATTGTTTGCGGGACTGTATTTTAACCGGCAGGCAGCCGTTGTGACCTTATCAGACTGGTGGCTGGCCCCTATGTGGCAGCTGGAGCATCCTGTAAAAGAGTTTATAAGATGTATGAGTTATGATACCATGTTTAATGGCAACAATAACTTTAATTCTGCCCTCTGGACCATCAGCTTTGAGTTTTACGGGGCTATGCTCATTTTTACTTATCTTATTTTCACTCACTTTGTACGCTACAGGGCATTGATGCTCATCATTATACTGAGCTACTTTTATTTTACCGGCAGGGATGTTTATTTTTCTTTCTTTCTGGGGCTGAGTCTTAATTATATATCCCGTCCGCTCAGGGGGAGATACATGTTCCTCGTACCTGTAGCGCTACTGTTTCTGGCAGCTGTATTTGGTTCCTGGCCTACAAACGGGCGTTATGACCATACCTTGTTTGCACATCTGGGTAATACATTGATGGATTTTCGTGACTGGTTTCATACAATAGCCGCTTATTTGCTGGTTCTGGCCTTTGTGTTGTCATCCGGGTTGCAGCGTTTTTTATCGCTGCGACTGTTTCGGTTTATGGGGCGTATTTCTTTCTCCTTTTATCTGCTGCATATACCGCTTATAGGGTCTTTATCCTGTTGGTTGCTGCTCAGATTGCAGGGGGTGATGCATTATCATTATTCTGTGGTTCTGATTGCAGGTATAACTCTGGCTGTACTGGTTATTGCAGCATGGCTGATGACCCGTTATATAGATGTGCATGGCATCCGCCTTTCAAAATCTTTTGCCAGGTTGTTACTACGCACTGATGAGGGAGCATCTGATGATGATATCAAAAAAAGCGTCCCCGACAGGAACGCTTTATAGTGGTGGTATTTCCGGCATTGCTTACTCCTGTGTAAACTCTGCATTGGCATTCAGTGATACTTCATCGCCCAGCATAGCGCCGGGAGTAGATGGCGCAATGCCAAAGTCGGTACGCTTAACGGTGCCTGTTATTTTAAAGCCTGTAATTGGCTTTTTGCTCATGGGGTTTGTGCCTGAGCGGGCGGTTGCTGTAAGCTCCACAGGTTTTGTAATTCCGTGCAGGGTCAGATCGCCCGTTACTTTATAGGTATTGTCCTTTACTTTTTTGAAGCTGCGGCTTTTGAAGGTAAGTGTAGGATATTTAGCGGCATCAAAGAAGTCGGCAGAGAGCAGGTGCTTGTCGCGCTGTTCATTGTCGGTGTTTACACTGCTTACTTCAGCAGTCAGTTCTACTACGGCATCGGAAAAGTCGTTATGAGTGGTGGTAATGCTGGCATCCACTTTTTTGAAGCTACCTTCCACATCAGATACGGTCAGGTGGCTGACACTGAATCCCAGGCGTGCGTGCGACTTGTCCAGTGTCCATGTAGCAGGGGCCGGCGCTTTGAATGCCATGAGTAAGCCTGCAATAGCAAGGGTTGATGTAAGTGTAATTTTTCTCATTTGCTGTTGATTATAGAATGTTATGTTTTAAGACAGCAAATGTCGTACTGATTGTGTTTCATAGCCCGTTACTTACCTGGTGGTAACCGGTATATAAAAGGAAACCAATCATGCACATTAATAAACAGAGAGAGGCTTACTGCCACTTTTCCCGCCATACTTCCATCGGCATCATACGATGCCCGGCAGGGTCGAAGAAGAGGACCTCCATAGTTTCGGGGTCCACTGTAAAGTCGAACCGGGTGAGGGTAGCGTCATGACTGCTTTCCTGCACTTTTACCCAGAAATAGGGCAGGCCAGCAACAGGGCACTGGTGTACGGTCACGGTACAGTTGTCCCGTAACAGAGCGGCGCTTACCTCTGGTATGGTACATACTGCGCTCAGTACTCTTCTTTCCTGCACTTTTACCCGTACTTCATGATAGAACCGGTTGAGCGTAGGCAGGTAATGTGCTTTACAGGCCAGGCGGGCACTACGCAGGGACGCATTTATAATGCGGTGTGTATGGCAGCAGTCGTCCTGCATCAGAGCACCGGCTACGGCATCAGCCCAGTCATAAAAGTACCGGGAATCACAAAGTCCGTTTTCTGATGTGAAGAAACGCATCAGGTCTGTAGGGTTGTTTTCGGCATAGCTGCGGCAGACACTGTTCAGCATGCCGGCGGTAGATCCGGTAGCACGGCTCAGGGCATTGCTCACCAGGTGTATATAGAATGGTCTGTTGGCTGTAACTCTGGCACAGAGGCTGTCTGTTACAGACGCGAGGTCACCGGCAGCATCGGGGTTCATACCATTATCAAAGAAATTACGTGCCTCTGCCGAAAGGTGTGGATTATTGCGGCATGCAAGTGGTGTTGTCTGTGCTTTAACACTGATGCTAGCCGTGAATATGGCAAACAGGCATATGATTTTTCGCATGGAGTGATTGTAGTTTGCTGCTATACAGTACAGGCTAAAGTAGTGAATAACTGTGACAGGTAAAAGGTTGTGTAGATTTGCAGGATGAAACGGGTTTGTGTTCCGGTATTCCTTTCTGTAATTTCTTATTGCTGCCATGCTCAGCGCAAGGCAGATTCTGTTGCGTTTTCTGTTCAGTTTCTGTCGGCTACTGTGCCTGTTTCTGCTACAGGGTCTCCGGCACCTGACTTTTATACCCGTGGTTTTGGTTTCTTTTGCAGGCAGGAGTTGCAGCTTCAGAAAAGAAACATCCCACTTATGCTGAGGGTGGGGGAGCCAAATCAGTGCCATATACTGGAGCAGAAGCCCGGCTACCGTCATTAGACCAGCATTTTCCGCATCATGATATCGGTTTGTACGTCACTGCCCAGAATGAAAGGATGCCTGCCAAATGCCGTGAACCCAAACTTTGTATAGAATCGTATAGCCCTGTCATTATGCTCCCACACGGCCAGCCATATACTTTGTGCTTCTATCTTCTTTGCGGTATCTATAGCCAGCTCCATCATTGCGGCTGCAATGCCTGTTCCCTGCCAGGGCTGTAGTATATAGATGCGCTCTATTTCCAGACTGTCACTCTCCTGGAGGTCGCTCTGTGCAGCGCCGGTATTCAGTTTCATATATCCTATAACCTTACCATCTATCCTGGCAAAGTAAAATGTACAGCCGGGAGTGTGTAACTCCTTCAGCAACTGCTCTGTGCTGAAGGACTTTGCCAGGTATGCGGTCATATCGCTTTCCGAGTTCTGAGCGCCGAATGCCTCCTGAAATGTCTGCTTACTGATGGCGCTCAAAGCTGCAACATAGGATGCGGCTACTATATCTATGGTGAGTGAGGATAAATCCATAGGCCGAAAATACAGTCAAACGGGTAATCAAAGTTTTATAACATCATATATGGGTAAATGAAAAGGAGAGGGCTTATGAAAGTCCTCTCCTTTAGATAGCTGGTATAGCTTAGTTAGTTTCTGCGTATGCCTTAAAACTATTCAAAATAGACTGCCAGCCGAACTGCTGCATCTCTACCGGATTGACTGATTCTGCATCGAAGGTTTCTACAATGTCCGTTGTATCTCCATTGGCAGTGAAGGTGATTTTTACCTTACGGTTATCGCCAAGGGTATATTCTATATACTGATGTTCGGTGATGATATCATATATCCCCCAGAAGTCAAATCCCATGCTACCATCCTTAGCTTCCATGCGGGCATTCAGCTTACCGCCTACACGCAGGTCGTTTTCTGCGCTGGGAGTATGCCAGTCGGGCGATGCGCTGTTCCACTTTGTTATATGCTCCGGGCCGTTCCAGTATTCCCATACTTTGGCTACAGGAGCATTTACAGATGCCGAAATGGTGATTTCGATTGCTTTTGGTGTTTCCATTGTTCTTTGCTTTAAGTGTTATTATCTGATTGCTGATGCAAATATCTGCAACAAGCGTTTCCCAGGTACTGTATGAAAGTGACAAAAAGAGGGCATGATGCGACAATCAGCCACATCATTCCTTATACGACCTGGTTGCGCAGCAGGTCTTCAAACACATCTCCCTTCCTTATAAGCCGGGCTACACCGTCTTCTATCATCACTTCGGCAGGTTTTAGACGGGAGTTAAAATTGCTACTCATTTCAAACCCATATGCACCGGCATTGCTGAAAGCCAGATAATCACCTTCCCGCACTTCATTCAGTACACGGTCCCATGCAAATGTGTCTGTTTCACATATATTTCCCACTACGGTATATATGCGCCTTGCACCATCGGGGTTAGAGATATTTCTGATACGGTGGTATGCTTCATAAAACATGGGACGCAGCAGATGGTTAAATCCGGAATTGACACCTGCAAATACAGTTGCGGTTGTCTGCTTGATGACATTGACCTTTACCAGCAGGTAGCCACATTCGCTCACCAGGTATTTACCTGGCTCAAACCATATTTCAGGCCTGCGGTTATAGTTCTGTTCAAACTCTGCGGCTGCTGCGGCAACACGCTCACCCAGCAGGTTTACGTCTGTTTCCTGCTCATCGTCGCTATAGGGTACTTTAAAGCCACTACCCAGGTCTATAAAGTCCAGCTCAGGGAAGTGTATTGCCACATCGAACATGATATTAAGCCCTCTTATGAATACCTCTACGTCCTTTATCTCACTACCGGTATGCATATGCAGCCCCTTTACATTAAGGCCGGTGGTTTTTACCACCCGCTCTATATGGCGCAGCTGATGAATGGAAATGCCAAATTTGCTGTCTATATGCCCTGTAGATATCTTGTAGTTGCCACCTGCCACAATGTGGGGATTGATACGGATACATACCGGATAGGTGCCGCCATATACATTGCCGAACTGTTCCAGCATAGATATGTTGTCTATATTCACCCTTACCCCCAGCTCCACGCCTTCCTGAATCTCAGTAAAATCAACACAGTTTGGTGTGAACAATATTTCATCAGGAGCAAACCCGGCATACAGGCCCAGCTTTACTTCATTGATACTTACACAATCCAGCAGACCGCCTAACCGTTTTATATAACGCAGAATATTCACGTTAGACAATGCCTTACACGCATAGAAGAAGCGGGTAGGATGGTGCCGGAATGCATGAGTGAGCATATTGTAGCGTGCTGCTATCTGCTCTGCATGGTACACATAAACGGGACTGCCGAACTCATCGGCAATTTCCACAAGCATTTTATCAGATACTGGCTGTAACATGGGCGCGAAAATACCAGTTCCGGATGAATTCATGATATCCGGAAGATATATTAACAAGATGCAAGTCGTTGATTAGCTAAAAAAGAAGCAAATTTGCACCCGGCCGGATTGGCCATCAGGGCTTGTCCGTAGCATGAAAAAGCTTGATTGGTATATAGTAAAGAAGTTTCTGACCACGTTTTTTTTCGCCATTATGATACTGGCGATAATATCCTGTGTCATTGACTACTCTGAAAAAGTGGATAATATAGTGTCCAAGAAGGCACCATTGTCTGTAGTGGTGAACTATTACAAGAATTTTGTACCGCATATTACGGCTCTGCTATTTCCGCTTTTCATATTTATTGCTACCATCTTCTTCACTTCCAAGATGGCCTATAAATCTGAAATTATAGCCATCCTTTCATCGGGAGTTTCTTTCGGGCGTTTTCTTAGACCCTATATGATAGGTGGCGGGTTTCTGTGTCTGGTGTCGCTGGTATCCAATCACTGGATAATACCCGTGGCGAATAAGCAGCGGATAGACTTTGAAAACACTTATATAAATGATGCAAACTTCAGATATGCATCAGACAACCTGCATCTGGGTATAGCAAAGGGGACTTATGTATATCTTCAGAACTTTAACTACAACAATTTCATGGGTAACCGCTTCTGTGTGGAGAAGATAGAGGGAACACTGCTGAAGGAGAAACTCATGGCCGACTATGTGACCTATGATACTGTAAAGAAAGTATGGCACCTGCATTCTGTTGTCATTCGTACCAATGACTCCCTGTATGAAAAGCTGGATAAGGTGCCGGAAATGATAGTGGAATATCCTTTCACACCCTTTGACCTGAATAAGGGCGATGCCATAAAAGAAGCATTAACTACCCCTCAGCTGGATAAGTATATAGCCACTGAAAAGCTACGCGGGCAGGAAAACCTGAACACCTATTATATAGAACGGGAGCGAAGAACATCACAGCCTTTTGCCGGCTTTATACTTACTATAATAGGCGCCTGTATTGCCTCCCGTAAAATACGTGGCGGAAGCGGCTTCCATCTGGCATTGGGTATTGCACTAAGTGCCATATACATAATGTTTCAGCAGCTTACCAATACTTTTGCCACCAAGTCTACCCTGGACCCACTGATAGCAGTATGGATACCCAATATGATATTTGCCGTAGTAGCTCTGGTGCTATACCTGAGGCAGTCGCGATAGAGTAAGCAATCAGTGAGGTAGGGGGGCTTCCCATTTTATATAATAACCATGATTGCCGGCAGCAATAAGTGAAAGGCGGGCTTCATCGGCAAGAATACTATCCATTTTTACCGCTGCAACTTTTGATACCGTTATCTCATACATCGTTTTCAATGCTGAAGTATTCTGTTGTCCGGCAATGGTGAAACCTTGTTTAATGCAGGAATCGGCAAATATGCTGCGTTCATTTTCTGTGTGGAAGCATAGTGTATATCTGATGGCCCGCGGGGCAGATAGATCATCTCCCGACTGCAGTAGTCCTGTAATTGTTTTATCTGCCGCCATCCATGCTTTTGCAGCACTGTCGGGGTAGAGAAATGTACGGTACGTAAGCCATTCTGCATCGGGTTTTATGCGTAGTACATACCGGTAGTCTTTAAAGTGGTCGCGGTACATGCGTGCCAGTGCAAAACGGATGGCGGCTGTATCCTTTACATAATAATAGTTGAGCCGCTCACAATTGTGGGTGAACGTGCCTACCAGTTTTTTAGCCGTTACACCACTCAGCATAGCACTGGTTACATCCAGTACCTGCTCCATATCATCAATGGCACCGGGAGGCGGTATGCCTTTTTCTGCATTACAGTCCAGTGCCGCAGGACCTGTAATGAGCAGGTAGGGGAGCGCCTTATCAGGTGCGGTAGTTACTGCGCCCATATCTACCAGCACCGAGCCGGGCTTGCCGCCATAGCTTGCCATATAGGTGTCCCAGTGCTCGTCCTGTGCGTGTAGCATGGATGAGCCGCACAGTATAAGCGGCAGGACAGAAATACTGCGTTTTAAAGACATGCTGTAAAAATAACAGCTTCTGCATGAGGGCAGAAGCTGTTAGGAAAACTTTATAACTGTAGCCGGAAGGTGCTAGTGCATCGCTTCGGACATATCCATGCCGGGATTCTGTTTGGCCTTCACCAGCAGTACAAATGGTATGCAGAACAGGAACATGAGTCCTATGAACAGGAATACATCCATGTAGGACAATACCGCAGCCTGCTTCATTACATTATACTCCATAGACTTGTAGGCACTACCCAGCGCTACATCAGCACTCATACCTTTTGATACAAACATCCTTGTAGTAGCCTGTACCCGCTGCTGTACCGCAGGGTCATCTGCCCTCATGTGTGCCACAAGGTCATTGCGGTGCACATTATTCTGATGTGCCATAAATGTAGTGATGAGGGCAATGCCGAATGAACCACCCAGCTGACGCATCATACCAGTAAATGATGCTCCCTGACCTATCTGCTGCCCTTTGAGCGTAGATAAGGACATGGCTGTGATAGGAATAAACAGCATACCCATACCAATACCCCGGAATATGAGCATCCAGAAGAATGCTTCCTCGCCAGTATCGGGGGTGAGTATTTTATAGCCCCAGAAGCTGTAAATAAAGAATACAAGCATACCCAATGCCACCAGATACTGCTGTTTGACACCTTTCTGCAGCATATTACCTATGACAGGCATCATGAATGCGGTGGTGAGGGCGGCGGGTACCATAAGCGCACCAGACTGCTGGGCGGTCCAGCCCAGCGTGCTCTGCGTATAGAGCGGTATAATAAATGTAGAGCCGTACAGACCAAACCCAAGGATGAAAGAAAGGATAGTACCCACACGCAGGTTACCATTGCGAAGTACCCGCAGCTCCACTATTGGATTTTTAGCGGTAAGCTCACGCCATATAAAGAAGAAGAATGAAAATACAGTTACTACTGATAATACGGTGATACTGGTACTGGAGAACCAGTCTTCTTCCTGCCCGCGCTCCAGCACGTACTGTAGTGAGCCAACAGCCAAAGCCAGGAGGCCGATACCAGCCCAGTCAATCTCCTTACGTGATTTCTTCTCGGCATATTTGGGGCTGCGTACATACTGTAGTGTAAGCAATGTAGCGACGATACCGATGGGGATATTGATGTAGAAGATATAGGGCCATGAATAGTTATCCACTATAAAGCCACCCAGTGGGGGGCCGAGTGTGGGGCCAATAATCACCCCCATACCGTATATGGCCTGTGCCATGCTACGTTTTTCGGGAGGGTAGCTTTCTGTAATAATTGTTTGTGAGGTAACAAGGAGTGCACCGCCGCCGAGTCCCTGCAGGAAGCGGAAAAGTACCAGTTCCCATATATTGGTGGCATTACCACACAGGAATGAGCATACTGTAAATATGATGATTGAGGCTGCAAAGTAGTTGCGCCTGCCAAACTGAGCCGCAAGCCAGCTGGTCATAGGTACAATAATTACATTACCGATGGCATATGCAGTTATGACCCATGCTATTTCATTCAGGGTAGCGCCCAGGTTTCCCTTCATTTCATTGAGCGCTACGTTTACGATGGTGGTATCCACTATCTCCAGCAGTGCGCAGAAGATGGCGGTAATGGTGATAATCACCCTTCGTGAGCCGTACTCTACCAATGATTCGTTCATGTATTATTCTTATTGGTGGGTGGTTTTACGCAAAAGGCAGAGCCCATGGCCTTTCCTGTCTTAAGTAGCCTGTATTATGTCTGTTGTGTATCACAGGCCCGGACTCTGTCTTTTGCGTAATAAAATTGTTGTTGATAGCAATTGTATTAGTTAATGTGTACATCCACATCTACGTTCATACCCGGGCGTAACTCTGTAATAAGCTTATCGTCGGTAGTAAGCTCTACTTTTACGGGCAGGCGCTGTACTACTTTTACGAAGTTGCCGGAAGCATTGTCAGGTGGCAGCAGTGCAAACCGTGAGCCGGTGGCAGGGGAGAAAGAAGATACTTTACCGTAAAACTCATGGTCAGGGAATGCATCTACATGCACTACTACTTTCTGACCCTCATGCATACGGCCTATCTGCGTCTCTTTAAAGTTAGCCACTACCCACGGCTGATCGTCAAGTACGATGCTGAACAGCGACTGACCAGCCTGTACCATCTGCCCCAGCTGAGCATTGATTTTTGATACGCGGCCATCCTGTGGCGCTGTTATTACTGTATAGGACAGGTTCAGCTTTGCATTTTCCAGATCGGCTTCGCGCTGCTCAATGGTAGCATTGGCCACGCTTATCTGCTGTGCGGTAGCATGGCTCTGAGATGATGCGGCGCCTGCTTGGCGCATTACCGCATTTTTCTGGTCCATAAGTACCTGAAGCTGACGCTCAGCACTTTGTTTTGCAGCCTCGGCCTGCTCGTACTGCTGCTGTGTTATTGAGTGGTCTTTGATAAGATTGGCATACCGCTCAAAATCCTGAGAGGCACGCTTCAGCGTAATTTTTGCCGCTTCTATCTGTGCATTGGCTGTTGTAACGTTTGCTTCATAGGCAGTGACATTGGCTCGTGAGGCCGATGTGCTGGCATTGGCAACTGCAAGACCATTTTCAGCGGCAGCAAGTGCAGCTTCAGACTGTGCTACATGTATGAGCTCGCTTCTGTTGTCCAGTACTATCAGTGTATCACCTTTCTTCACTATCTGGTTGTCCTTAACGCGTATTTCTGTAACATAGCCTGATATACGGGGGATTACCGGGCTGATGTGCGCATCTATCTGTGCATCTTCTGTCTCTTCATGATGCTGTGCGTGTATGTATTTAGATACACCGAATGTACCACCGCCCAGTATCAGAACGGCCAGGATTATTATGAACCTCTTGTTATTGCTTTTAGGCGCTTCGTTCTCTGAATGATTTTTGTTGCTCATGACACTTATTGTATTATTAGGGAATGGAAGTTGTTGATTTGCTTTTTATTGTTTGTTGTTAATTGAGTACACCTGCGGTTTTCTGTAGCTTTTTATAAGCTACCATAGCATCTGCTTTAGAGAAAGTATAGTTAAGTGTAGCCTGAAGTTGCGCTACGTCGGCATCCAGCAGTTCTGTAGTAGTTACCAGGGCATTATCATATTTGTTTTTAGTAATGCGGTAATTTTCATTTGCCTGCTCTACCGATTTCTTTAATACCTGTATTTTTCTAAGGCTCAGCACATATCCCTGGTAGGCGTGATGAATCTCCATACGTACCTGGTCTGATATCATGCCCTCCATAGCCTGTACCTGATGCAGTCTTGCTTTTGCGGCTGCTACTCTGGCCCGCGTTTTCCATAGGGAAGCAAGGTTATACTGCAGCCCTATACCTGCATTGAAAGCATTGGTAACAGTGAGGAAGTCTGGTATATTCAGCGCTATATAGCCCCCTGTAAGTGCAAGGCCCGGATAGTATTCTCCTTTTGTAGCTTTTATACCTGCTTCTGCGGCCATGATGCGTGCGCCGGTAGCGGCTCTGTCCTTACGCTGTTCCAGTGCTATCTGCTCCCATTGTGTTACACTACCGGCATCGGGTGTGATGGACATTCCTGCGGTATCTGGTGTGAAGTCGGCATTTTCTGACATGCCCAGCATCAGAGCCATGTTAATGTTTGTAATTTTCAGATTGCTCTCAGCCTCGGCCAGTGACAGCTCTACATTGGACTGCGCCAGCTGCGCCTTGAGCAGGTCGTTACGAGCCATGAGGCCGTTTTTTTCCAGGTTGGTAAAGTCTTTTACACGGCCCTCTTCACGGCTCAGATTTTCTTTTACCAGCTCTACAGAGCGCTGGGCTTTGTAGAGGTTACAGTAGGCTTCTACTGTATTCAGTATCACATCTTCGCGGTCTTTTTCTGCATCATAGCGGGCTGCCTGCTCCAGATACCGGGCAGACTCTGCTCCGTATTTTATCCTAAGTCCTGAGAACAGGGGCAGGGAGCCATTGACCATGCCATATGCTACCTGATTTACATTGGGAGTACCTCCACCGCTTTGTCCTTCGGTTTCGCCGTTGCTCTGGCTGCCTGCAGCACTCGTTTTCAGGTCAATGTTTGGTGAGTTGACACGCATGTAAGCACCGGAAGCCTTCAGGTCTGGCAGGCGACGGTCGGTAGCCTCATGAAGGTTGGCATGTGCCTCATCAATTTTAGCGTTTGCAATGTGGAGTTTTCCACTGTTTTTAATACTCAGCTCTATGGCTTCGCTCAATGAGAGTTTGTGCTTTTCCTGAGCATGGGATGTTGACAGGCCCGCTGCGGTAAATACCGCTACAAGGGCAATGTGTTGGAGTGTGCGGTTACTATTCATTTGTCAGTATTACTTTAAATAATTTTTTTATGTACAGGCTTATTTTTTTACGCATGTGGTTATTCAGTTCGGTATCTGATAAATGCTCAAGGTTGTTTACCTCTTTATAAAAACGTCGGCCAATTATCATCTGGCTTACAATACCTACCATTGTAGCCATCATTAACACAGGATCAATATTCTTCCTGAATTCACCCCGCTTCTGGCCTTCCAGTATGAGTTTTCTTACAGAGGTGAGGTTTCTTTTCTTCAGGGTCAGTATCAGGTCCGATACGCCTCCGGGTTTATCAGTAATCTGCTCTATGAGCATTATTTTATGAAACTCCGGTTGCAGCATGAACTTATCCACATAATCATCTATCAGTATATTCACTTTCTGACGGGTAGTCATGGTGGTGTCCTGCAGCATGCTTTCTACTTTCAGCCTCATTTTTTTGGTCTTTTCCTCAAAGACCGCTTCCATGAGCTTTTCTTTTGAGCCGAAGTAGTAGGATATCATAGCTACATTAATACCTGCTTCGTTTGCTATATCTCTCACCGAAGTGCCGTCAAATCCTTTTATTGAAAAGAGCTTTTCAGCAGTATCGATGATGGCTAACTGTTTTTCATTGAATTCCATTTCCCATCATTGATTGCGGAGGCAAAGTTAAACACTTGTTTGATAATTAAACAATCGTTTGATTAAATTTTTCTTATCCGCCTATAATCTTAACATTTCCCGGTATCGTATAAACACAGAGAGCGGCGCAATCAGCGCCGCTCTCTGTGTTTTGTATAGGTCCAATATTTAGTTTGCCTTCATCAGCCGGAATGCGTGATTCCAGCGGCCTTCCTGCAGGCCGGGGATACACCACAGCATACAAAGAGGCTCAATAGCACGGGCGGCAGTAGCCTTGCCCATATCTTCCACTTCCCAGCCAAAGGTGTGCAGAATATCTTTTACCTGATTTCTTGATGTGGTGTTATTGCCACAGATGAACATGGATGGCTTCTGCTCAAAAGCGGGGTCTACCATGTAGGCGCTACCCACCGAATTGAATGCTTTTACAAAATGTATTTCCGGGAAACGGTTTTGTAACTGCTCCATCAGTGACTCGTTGATACTGGATATGTACCTGAGCACACCATTCTCCGGCGCTGCAGTCCCTATCGGGTTTGTAGTATCAATAACAGTTTTCCAGTGCAGGTTCTGTGGCCCGGCCATATCTATCACATCGGCTGCTATACGACCGGTTACTGCCAGCACTATTATTTCTCCGAAGCGGGCTGCATCCTGAAATGAGCCAACATGTGCGTTATCGCCTCCGTTTTCTTTCCATTCAGTAAGCTTTGCAGTATCCCGCGTACCCAGCATTACTTCATATCCATATTTCAGAAACCCATTGCCCAGAGTACGGGCTACAATTCCTGAACCTATTATGCCTACTTTTTTCATGATGCTATCTTTTGAAGGCAAATTAGTGTAAAAACCTTTTATGACCAGCTATATGCTATTATCATTACTTATGGCATCATCTGCGCACTTTTAAGGGGGTAGGCGGTTGCGGGCGAATAATGTAACTTTGCTTTATGCAGGTATTAAACTCACTATCGGAGCGTACACAGCACTTTCTTTCACTGGAAGAACAGTATGGTGCGCATAATTACCACCCTATACCGGTTGTACTATCACGCGGGCAGGGCGTTTATGTATGGGATGTGGATGAGCGCAGGTATTTTGATTTTCTATCCGGCTATTCGGCTATTAATCAGGGACACTGCCATCCGCGTATTATACAGACTTTTTTAGAGCAGGCACAGCGCCTCACGCTTACATCCCGTGCGTTTCACAGTGATGCACTGGGAGAGTTTGCGGAATATATTACCAGGCTCTTTGGCTATGATAAAGTGCTGCCCATGAATACGGGAGCAGAGGCAGTGGAGACAGGCTTAAAGCTGGCACGCAGGTGGGGCTATGAAGTAAAGGGTATTCCTGCCGGTAAGGCAAAAATAATAGTGTGTGCCAATAACTTTCATGGCCGTACTATTAATATAGTATCCTTCAGCACGGATGATGACTCCCGCAGAAACTTCGGGCCATTTACGCCAGGCTATGAAGTGATACCTTACAATGACGTGCAGGCACTGAAAGTGGCACTACAGGATAGTAATGTAGCGGCATTTATGGTGGAGCCTATACAGGGCGAGGCCGGGGTAGTAGTGCCTGATGAAGGCTATCTTACTCAGGCGGCGGCTCTGTGCCGTGAGTCAAATGTATTACTGATAGCTGATGAGATACAGACCGGACTGGCCAGAACAGGTAAAATGCTGGCCTGTGATCATGAGCAGGTTCATCCCGATATCTTACTGCTGGGCAAAGCCCTGTCAGGAGGTGCCATGCCGGTATCGGCAGTACTGGCCGATGACGAAGTAATGCTTACCATTAAGCCGGGCGAGCATGGCTCTACGTATGGCGGTAACCCGCTGGCTTGTAAAGTAGCCATTACTGCGTTACAGGTACTGATAGATGAAAAGATGGCAGAAAACTCTGTGATACAGGGTGAGTATCTGCGTAGTCAGCTACTGGCTATGGGGCATCCACATATATCTGTAGTGAGGGGTAAAGGGTTGTTTAATGCAATAGTGATAGAGCACTCAGATAAAAACGCTGCCTGGGAAATATGTATGGATATGAAAGACAGAGGTCTTCTTGCCAAGCCTACACACGGAGACAGAATCAGGTTTGCACCGCCACTTGTTATTGACCGTGGGCAAATGGATGAATGTCTGGATATTATTCGGCTCAGCATGGAGCGCTGGTGACCATATAAACAGAAACTATAAAAGGAGCGGCAGTATATATATATTGCCGCTCCTTTTTTGTACTTAATACTGTAATAATAATGGTAATGCAAAACGGACTCCCCGAAGGAAGTCCGTTTTTATAAAAAATGTATTTGTAACTATTAGTGTGCGCGACCTTTAGCAGGAGTAACGCGGTTTACGTCATCGGCAGGAACTTTCCATGCCATACGGTTAAAGTAAACCCTTACACCCAGTACCATACCGTAGTTACTGCTCTTAGCTGTCTGCATTTCATTCAGCATTGAGTTGTAGTTTACCGTACTTACGCCTGCAGCATCTTTATACTTTGTATCGGTAAGACGCAGTGCGTTATTGTTAGAAGTGTTTGTAAATGACTGTGCAGTATAATATACACCTGCTCTCAGGCATATGTTACGTACCACCATGTAGTTGATAGCAACTTCACCTGTATAACCCAGAGAACCGGATTTGTATTTAACATCACCAGACTTTTTGTTTGGCGCCAGGTTAAGACCTACACTCTGTCCTACACTGTCTGACTGTACCTGGAAGTAGTGAACTACATCGCCATTAGGGAAGTGAGAAAGGTAGTTTGCTTTTGTAACAGGGTATGAAGATGCATCAGGTACAGGTGAGTTGTCATACACTGGTGTATTACCCTCAAACTTGTAGATGGCTTCGTAGTCAAAGCGGGCATCTGTTTCGTAACTGTTCTGTACTTTAATATTGTACACGATACCTGCATCTACAGTAAGCGCCAGCTTATCGCTGAAGTCTTTTTTGTAGCGAAGCAGGATAGGTACATTCAGACTTTTAGATATTATTGTTTCCTTAATGCCGCGTGTAGTAGATATTACCTGACGGAATACAGGATACAGCGCATCGGAAGAGCGGAACTCAATATGGAATGTATCCAGCGCCAGTGTACCTTTCTGCTGATAGTAGTTAATACCTATACCTACACCAAGGCTACGTTTGCGGTTAAAGTAGTAACCAAGCCTGAAGTCATAACCCATTGACTGACCGGAAGAGAATTTAATCTCGCTCTGGGTTGCATTAAGAGCATCAGGATAGTTAATAGAAAAAGGTATAGCAGTTATCTTCTGGGTGAGGATACCACCGTTAGCCTGCAGGTCGGCCGACAAACTGCGGAAGTACTCACTTCTTACCTGCGCAAACACACTCTGTGTGCTAAGTGCAGCTACAGAAGCTACCAAACATAAAATTCGCTTACCCATGAATACTATTTTAAAGGATATCTATGTGTTTACAGTTTTAATTTACTTTCAGGCAATATTCCGGAAATATGAGCAATTTTCTCACATTTTTTTACAAAAAATATTTCCACACGAATTGAACATACAATTCCCGAAAAGAGCCTACATGGGGGCAAATTTAACAAATTTAATTTACTTGCCAACCCATCTATGAATAAAAATGAAAAAATAATGATTCCTTTCAATTGTACCTCCATCGGGCATTTCAGGCACATCTGATTTACCTGTTGTGTCGCATCTGTTTTTTGATATATTATTTTTTGTAGGCTAATATTTCAATATTGTTACGAGTGCACAGACACAAAGAAACTGAAAAGCGGCGCAATTATGTTTTAACATACTATTCTCTGGCGGATTTTATGGTCTTACATTATCTTTAGAGCCACCAGCAATAATTTATTCTTTTTTGTCACATTTACCTCCGCTAATATCAGACCTTGCCCTTGTGATGGGTGCAGCGGCAGTTGCTACATTGCTGTTTCGCAGGCTAAAACAGCCTGCTGTTCTGGGTTACATTCTGGCGGGCATCATGGTAGGGCCACACTTCCCACTCTTTCCCAGCGTAGCAGACCGGGAGAGTGTAGAGGTATGGGCACAGATAGGGGTGATTGTGCTACTATTTTGTCTGGGGCTGGAGTTCAGTTTCAAAAAGCTGATAAAAGTAGGTGGCACCGCTTCTGTAACCGCTGTGGCGGAAATAGGCGCTATGCTCCTGTGCGGATTTGGAATAGGTCGTATCATGGGGTGGGGTACAACAGATTGCATTTTCCTTGGGGCTATGTTATCTATTTCCTCTACCACTATTATAATAAGAGCATTTGAGGAGCGGGGGGTAAAGGAAAAGAAGTTTGCCGACCTTGTTTTTGGTGTACTGATAGTACAGGATCTGGCAGCTATCCTTATGCTGGTATTGCTGCCTACAGTAGCTGCCAGCACCCGGCTTTCCGGCTCTGATATTTTATTTCCTATAGGGAAACTGGTGTTTTTTCTGGTACTCTGGTTCGTATCCGGCATTTTCTTCCTGCCCAGCCTGCTGCGCAAAGCCGGCAGGTTTATGAACAATGAGATGCTTCTGGTATCCTCGCTGGCACTCTGTTTCCTGATGGTAGTGCTGGCTACGAGTGCCGGATTCTCTCCTGCATTAGGAGCTTTTATTATGGGGGCTATTCTGGCAGAGACACCGCTGGGAGGAAAAATTGAGCATCTCACGGTGCCGGTAAAGGAAATGTTCGGAGCTGTCTTTTTTGTGTCGGTAGGTATGATGATAGACCCACATATACTGCCTTTATACTGGAAAGAGATATTACTAATCACATCGGCCGTACTTATTGTTATGCCGCTCAGCTCTATGGTGGGGGCAATATTGTCCCGGCAGTCGTTCAAGGTTTCGGTAGAGGCAGGTATGAGTCTTTCGCAGATAGGAGAGTTTTCATTTATCATAGCTACCATGGGTATGGGGTTAAAGCTTACCAGTGGCCATCTGTATCCTATAGCCGTGGCAGTGTCGGCCATCACCACGTTTACTACTCCCTATATGATAAAAGTGGCAGGGCCATTATACCGGTTTTTAAATGCGCGGCTGCCGGCTGCATGGGTAGGCGCTATAGATAAGTACAGCCATGACGGGCAGAAAGCCCGCCCCACCAGCGACTGGAACCGGTACATAACTTCCTATCTGATACAGATAAGCATACATACCATACTGGTGGTAGGTGTGGTGCTGGTAGTGTCAAAAATAGTGCTGCCGCTGCTGGTGGTAGACCAGGAGACACCTGTCATTCGTCTGGCTACGGCATTTGTGACGCTATTACTTATTGCTCCTTTATTGTGGGCGCTGGCAATAAGGAAAATACAGCCCGTGGTAGCGGAGCGGCTCTGGACTAACCGCTATTACCGGGGGCCTATGATAGTGCTGCAGCTGTTCCGCCTCTTTATCGCATTTGTCATTACAGGCTTCCTGATACATAATATAGTATCCTATTCGTGGGCATTACTTTTGCTGGGGGTACTTATTATGGCGCTGGTATTCAATTATCGCAGACTTCAGCTGGTGCACTCATGGGCCGAGCGGCGGTTTATGTCAAACCTGAATGAGAAAGAGCAGCTGGACCGGAGGGAGTCGGGGGAACATCTAACGCCATGGGATGCACACATTACCCGTTTCACAGTTTCGCCAGAATTTAAAGGGATAGGACAGCCGCTCATTGATCTGATGTTCAGAGAGCGTTTTGGCGTAAATGTGGCCATGATAAAACGAGGCACGTTTACTATTCAGGCGCCCGACAGGCAGGAACGCATCTATCCGGAAGATGTTCTATATGTAATAGGCACCGATGACCAGATGACTGCTTTCCGGCATCATCTGGAGGAGAGCAGTCTGTCTAAAGCACGGAGATCAAGTGCGGAAGATGAGCTTACCTTGCAGAGAATGGAGGTACAGGAGGGCATGGTAATAGCGGGGAAAAGTATAAAGGAGTCTGAAATACGGGAGCGTACCAAGGGGCTGATAGTAGGCATAGAGCGGGACGGGCAGCGCATTCTTAATCCGGAATCATCAGTTATACTTACTGCCGGCGACCTGCTGTGGATAGTAGGTAATGCCCGAAGAATAAAAGTTTTTGAAAAAATGGTGACATCACCTGTAAATTAGCCCTCTGAATATGAATTTTATAAAAATGACATGTGTTATGAAGAAGATTAGTGCTATTGTGCTCTTTTTTGCGCTTGGTATTGTTGTGAGCGGATGTTTTCACCGTTCTGCACCGGGAGGTAAAGGAGGTGTATATGATTCATTGACCAACAGAACTACATATACTGTGGAGCCCTGGGGGAGCATCAGCTTTACCGGCCACTGGGATGGAGGACGCTATAACAAGACAAGCCACAACCAGTATTTTTACCGGGCAGATACGAGTACACTGGTGGTATCGGTTGCTGACTGTAAAAGTCTGCCTTTTGGAAAGCAGGGGCTGGAAGGCTATGCTGTAGTAAAACGTTTTTATGAGCTGGAGCAGCAGTATATGAGTATGCAGGGAGCTACGCCCGAAATAGTAATAGAAGATGAGGCCGCCAGGTATATGATATGGAAGTCGCATGTAGATGGAATAGACCAGTATTCTCTTTTCGGTCTTAAAGATTGCAGCTGTAACGAATGTGTGTATCGTAGCCTTACACTTAAAACAAGAAAAATGAGTGCAGAGCAGAAGGTTGCATTTCTTAAAGATGCATTCCTCAGATAAATGGGAACAGAGTAGTAATAATTAATAATATAAAACGATGTTGCAGGAGTTAATAGAATCAGCATTTGCGCAGCGGGAGCTGCTGAAGGATGCGCGGTATGCCGATGCCGTGCGCGAGGTACTGGAAGAAGTGGATAAGGGCCGGCTGAGAGTAGCGGTGAAAAAAGAAAACGGCTGGGAAACACAGGAGTGGGTGAAAAAAGCCATTCTTATGTACTTCGGTATTCAGGAGATGCAGACATGGGAGCTGCCACCTTTCGAGTTTTATGACAAAATGAAGCTGAAAAGCGATTATGCCTCACTGGGTGTAAGGGCAGTGCCTCATGCAGTAGCGCGTTATGGTGCTTTTATAGGGCGTAATGTCATTCTCATGCCTTCCTATGTAAATATAGGCGCGTATGTAGATGAGGGTACCATGGTAGATACATGGGCTACTGTAGGCTCCTGCGCACAGATAGGTAAGGGAGTGCATCTGAGTGGTGGGGTAGGTATAGGCGGTGTGCTGGAGCCACTGCAGGCATCACCTGTTATCATTGAAGATGGCTGCTTTATAGGTTCCCGCTGCATAGTGGTGGAAGGCGTTATTGTAGAGCAGGAGGCAGTACTGGGCGCTAATGTAGTGCTGACGCAGTCTACCAAAATAATAGATGTAAGTGGCAGTGAGCCTGTGGAACTGAAGGGCAGGATACCGGCACGTAGTGTGGTAATACCCGGCAGCTATACGAAGAAGTTTCCTGCCGGCGACTATCAGGTAAACTGTGCGCTGATAATAGGCACGCGTAAGCCATCTACCGACCTGAAAACGAGTCTGAATGATGCCTTAAGAGAGTTTAATGTAGCTGTATAGCTTATATACACACCCGCAATAACAAAACTGCCTGCTGTTTCTGTAACAGCAGGCAGTTTTGTTATGAGATATACCGTTTCCGGCTTTATTCTTCTTTCTTTTCAAACAGCTTATCCTTGTCTACTACATTTACTTTACTCTTGTCTTTAAGGATGCGGGCTATAGCGCCATAAGGTGCACTTACTACTTCCTCGTTTTCCTGCAGGCCTGATGTGATTTCCAGATAGCGATTGTCCTGCAGGCCGGTTTTTACATCACGCAGTTTCACTTCCTGGTTTTTCTTGTCATAAACAAACACCACCTGCCTTATCTCGCTGGTAATGTCATTCAGGTCGTCTCTTTTCTTCATACTGTCGGGCCAGTCTCTTGTAGTTACAGCGTTTACAGGTACTGACAGGATATTGTCCTGACGGTTGGTCTGTATTTCTACCGATGCCGACATGCCCGGTTTGAAAGGGTATTTTCCCTTAGCCATTTTAGCGGTAAGGTCGGCATAGCTATCAGGCAATATGGCTACATGTACCGTATAATTGGTAACCTGGTCGCTGCTGTTGCTGCCCGATGTAAGAGAGGTTTTGGCACTGCTTACCGCTATGCGGGATACTATACCTTTGAACTTACGGCTGCGGTATGCATCTGCTTCAATAATAGTGGTATCACCAATTTTTACCTTTGATATGTCTGTTTCGCTCACATCCACACGTACTTCCATACGGCTCATATCAGCTATCGTCAGCATTTCAGTACCTGCCATCTGAGCGGTACCTACCACACGCTCGCCCTTTTTTACGTTCAGCTGCGATACTACGCCTGTTACCGGCGCTATAATAGTGGTACGCTGCAGGTTTTCACGTGCCTGGCTCAGGCCTGCCATTGCTACGTCTACATTATACCTGCCACCGTTAGCCGATGCTCTTGCAGCTTCCAGTGAGGCTTTGGCTGATTTAAAGTTGGCTTCTCCCTGCTCATATTCCAGCTGAGAAATCACTTTCTGAGCGTACAGCTTTTTGTTACGGTTGTGTGTGGCAAGGGCCAGCTCATACTGCGACTGGCTCTGTGCTATCATTTCCTGAGAGTTATCGGCACCGGCACGGGACTGTGCTACGGTAGCAGAGGCCTGATTTACCAGAGAGTTGTAAATAGCAGCATTGATTTTTACCAGTACATCGCCTTTCTGTACACTGTCTCCTTCTTCTATATTCAGCTCTGTGATTTCACCACTCACTTCTGGTGCAATCTTTACTTCCGTTTCGGGATATATCTTGCCACTGGCGCTCACCGTCTCTGTAATAGTATGGCGGGCTGCCTGCTCAACGGCAACTTTAGTACCAATGTTGCTGTTTCTGCGAATAATAGCAATTGCTATAACTATAGCAAGTGCTGCAATAATTAGTATCCATAACGCTTTATTTGACTTCATATCAGGAAGGGCGAATTAGGATGTAAATATAACTAAACCTCAGGCTGTAGCCATAAAATACTGTAATGGGTATTGCTAAAAGCGTACTCCGGCAGTGAGGAAGAAGCCTCTGCCATCGCCTGGAATGATACCCGGGCCGGGATATCCGGTAGCCCTGCGGGTGTAGTAGCTGGCATTCAGTACATTATTAATGGTACCTTCCAGTGTAAGCCACTTCCAGTGCCAGGATGCTGATATATCGGTAAGTGTATAGCCAGGTATAGGACCATTAACACCACTATAGCCACCATTGGATGCATTGGTAGCATCAGAAAACTGCTCACTCAGTTTGCTCATTTGTACAGATAACCGATAGTTTTTATACCCAGCCTGTATGCCTGTACGCAGATTGATGAGCGGTACGTATTCTACACGTTTTCCTTTCACATCGGCTATAGGGCTTTGGGTGTAGTATGCCTGAGTAAGGGCAAAATTGGAATAGAGGTTGAGCTTCCAGTCTTCGCCGGCATAGCCTGCCAACTTCAGCGTATTCAGCTCCATGAATGATTCCAGACCATAAATGTTGGCTACACCTATGTTACCCCGCCTGCGTATCACTGTATAGTTGGCAGTTTTGTAGAAATATTCGCCTATACGATTGCCATAGTACAGGAAAAACAGATTGGCATCAAATCTGAGCACATTTTTCACATTACCCCGAGCACCCATATCGGCACTCCAGCCCCGTTCATCCTTTATTTCAGGGTCTATCTGAAATGACGGATTCATAGTACGGATATCAGAGAACGTGACAGAGCGGTAGTTCTGAGACACATTGCCGTAAAGCTCCAGGTCTGATGTGAGTTTGTAGCCAGCACCTATACCTCCCAGTACAAAAGTGCGTGGCAGGTTTCTTTGTTCATTAATCAGTGAGTCTACAATGGCATTGCCTGCCAGGTCAGTTTCTGTATAGCGATAGTATCCGTCGGTCTGTGTTTTTATATATTCTGCCCGTATACCCGGCGTTATGTTCAGTCTGTCAGATAACCTGAATATATGCTCTGCAAATGCTGCAAAATTCAGATTTGGGAACACATAGTCCGACATCAGGTTTGTGTTTTCGGCCGGGAAGTTGAAGTTGGCACCACTACCTGTATTTACATAACCCTGCTGTGAGGAGCTATGACCATAGTAGGTGCGTATGCCTGCCAGCAGAGTATTCTGCTGTTTTCCCGCAGTGTAGCGATGCATCAGCCGGGACTCCAGAGTACCGTTCCTGAACACGCCTTTCAGCAGGTCTCTTGGGTCGCCATTGTCAGGCTGCGATGGCCTGTTGGGGCGGTAGCCTATTGCATCTCTGCTGGCATACAGCCCAGAAGCGCGTGTCTGCCAGCGTGTACGGTCAGAAATACGAAAATCCCATTCCAGATCTGCCAGGTTCCAGTTTACAGAAAACCAGTTGCGCTCACGGTTGCTTTGTCTGGGGTCTTTAGCAAACATGTCGTCGGTAAGGCCGCCCGGCTGCTGCGACATATAATTAAGGTGTGTAAGCTCCAGCCCCAGCATATGCTTTTCATTCAGGTGCAGGTGCATATCTGCATAGGCATTCACTGCTTCAAAGCCACTGTTGGGGCGCCAGCCATTGCCACGTTTATATTGTATATAGGCCAGATAACTGAGCTTGCCTGCATGCCCTGCTATACTGTTGTATGAGCCGAAATAACCCCATGAACCTATTGTTTGTCTGCTTTCTATGGTGAGCTTATCTTTCTGGTCGTCGGGCTGTTTCATCTCAAAATTCAGCAGTCCGCCGAACTGAGTACCATATTGCAGGCTGGCTGCACCCTTTATAACTTCTATCTTCTTGAGGGCTTCAGTAGGTGGGGTATAGTAGCTTTCAGGATATCCCAGTGCATCGGCACTGATATCATATCCGTTTTGCCGTACATTGAAGTTTGATGTACGGTTGGGGTCAAGTCCCCGGCCACCTATGCTCAACTGCAGCCCGGAGCCATCATTTTCAAAAATGTTCAGTCCGGATACTTTGGCAAATACCTGACGTGCATTATTGGTAGATTTATTGACAGTAAGCTGTGCTACATTGATAAGCTCTGTTTTCTTGCCGGCGGTAAGCTTCATGCCTTCCACCTGGTTCATGCTTCTGAAGTCGCCTGAGCGGTGGTCACGTACCTCTACGGCATTAAGATGCTGCACCGTGTCCTTCTGGGCGCGGCTCATAGCCGGTATCAGTACCAGCGATATTATCAGCATCTTTTTATAGTCCATAGATCCGGTCATTGAATTCCGTTATCCACTCTTTGTGTTTCCATCCATCGTTTTGTGCTGCAAGGTTTACACCCTGCTTTACAAAAGGTCTGCTTCTGCGGCCATTGAGGGTTACATATACCGTAGCATAAACCTCTGGCTGCTGCATACCCTGTGCCTCATAATAGTCTCTCAGTATATGAGCATACTGTATGATGAAGTCAGGCTGTGTTGCCATCATTTTTTCCTGGTTAGGCGTGAGAAACTCATTATTGTTTACACCCACCTTTTTGCCGGTAACACCATCCTGTACCACAAACTGGGCATAACCCACTTTTTCCATCAGCATTACCCGCCATGAAAACCGGTATCCTTCTTCTGTCCAGAAGAGCTCGCCAGGTATGAGCAGGTAGCGCCAGGGCAGTAATAGCTGTATGATAAAGAACACTGCAAACAGCGCAGTGATTCCCTTGCGCCATGCGGGCGCAAAGGTAAAGACATTGGACCCTGTTGCAACAGGTATTTTTGTAAAATGATTTTTACATTTTGACAGTACGCTGTCCGTATCGGCACTATCAAAGAAAATAAGACCCGCCAGTATCATAATGTAGGGAAACATACCTATAGGGAACAGTATGGAGGTAGCTACATGAAAGATGATTACGGCAGCGTAGGCAAATGGCCGCGTACGCCTTATGAGCAGGAAAAAGGGGATTGTAAGGTCATATATGGCCCCAAACCAGCTGAAAAATACAGCTACCCATACTTTATTGAGCAAGGGGCCCACTACCGGCAGGTCATTTTTTGCGGGTAGCCACAGACGCAGGGGCATTGCCTCCAGCAGCCAGTCACTGTTCAGCTTTGCCAGCCCGGCATATACATATACTATGCCCAGCATCATCCTTATGCTGCCTACCGTCCATCGTGGTACTTTTCTGCTTGCCAGGGATGGCTTCCGCCATACGTCTGCAGCCAGTGTTACATTGGCAGGCAGCCATATCATAAGAAACAGTGCCAGGCTTACGAAGTAATAGTGATTCAGATAGTTGGTTTTATCCAGTAGCTCTATCCAGGTAAATGACAGAAAAAGCACTATGGACGACAGCCTGTAGAACAACCCTATGCCAACCAGAAAGGCACTGATGCCGCATAATACAAACAGAATATATGTGCTGGAAGCACCCATAGGGTGTATCCAGTCAAAACCATAGTAGTGGAAGTAATACTTTGGGGTTATATACAGCTCCTCTATCCAGCCCCTGAGCCAGAACCGTATAACACCACCACAGAGCATAAGCCCGAATGCCAGTCTGAAAATGGCAAGAGCAGCCGAGTGAACCGGCTGCTCTAGATATGCTTTAATTGTTGATGTGCGGCCCCTATTCATTTAGTCTCCATCATTATCCGTATAGGTGATAGATATGCCGAAGGCAGATACCATATCTACCTTTATCAGTGGCACTACCTGCTGCATTTCATCATACAGGTTCAGCACGTTTGTGCGGTCATTAACCACTGCATCTTTCAGGGATGGTGTCAGCGTACCCAGCTTTGCTTTCACTTCGGCCAGTTCATTTGTTATTACGTCTGCTATAGGCGTTCCGTCACTATCCTTTGTGCCTATAGCGGTCATATAATCCTTAAAGCCCAGTCCGTCGGTAGCACCATCGTACGATTTGCCTTCATAAACGGCTATTACACTGCTTACTGCAGCATTGGCCAGGTCACGGCCTATAGTAGGGTAGTAGTAGCATTCTGCCAGTTCCGGTGCAGCGGTGCCGCTCATTGCCCCTACGGGAAGCCCTATTTTGCCGGAGCGTACATAGCGCTCATAGTACAGTACATAAGCATTGGTCATCAGAGACAGGCTGCCACCGGCATTGGTAGCAGTATTGCCCGAAAAGCTGCTTTTGTAGCTGCCCCATGCATCCTTTACAGCCGTTATCTTCGACTGCATTTTGGCTATTACGTTCTGCAGATATTGCTTACGGCCTGCGGCTGCTGCATCTGTAGTAAATGCTGCTACAACATCAGCATCAGTGGCTGCTATGCCGTTTATGAGGTAGTCAATAGCCGGGAATCCCTGTGCATCTTTGTTGGCAAACTGCTCCAGGTCATAGCTGCCGGCGTTAATGTTGGCATTAACCTTGGTAAGCGATACGGGATATATGTTCATGAAGTCTCTCAGAGAAATACTTGCTTCCGGTCCAAACTCCAGTATTTCCACTTTTTGCCAGGTAAAGTAGGCATCCTGCCAGGCTGTACGTAAGGCAGATAGTGTAGCTGCATCAGGTGAGGAGGCAAAGTTATCGGCCTTGTCCTTCAGTGTTGCCAGCCGGGTTGCCATGTCAGTATAGGCAGGTACTATATAGTTGTCGGCATAGTTTGTAAACATGGCCGAGCGGTCAAAGCTATTTCCGTTATTGCCTCCTGTATTGCTATCGTTATCTTTCTTATTACAGCTTAGTACCGTGGCTCCCATTGTTATAGCGATGGCCGCAAGTGGCAGTAATATCCCGTTTCTGAGTCTCATTGTCTTACCTTGTTATTGTGGCAGAAGCAACCGGCTGTTACCGGTTGCTTCCTGTAGTTGTAGTCTTTTGCAGCAGCTTAGTGATTTACAAGAGCTTCTTTATCAATGCCCAGCGCACTGGCTATCTGATCGCGTACGGTATCCAGGTCGGCATTGGTCAGAGACCAGAACCCATTTGTTTTACCCAGCAGTGTATTCAGCATTTCGTCCGATTTTGCTTTGTTTACCTTAGCGTTGTGTGCGTAGCGCAGGGAGTACACAAAACCGATACCTTCTGACAATGCATGAAAGCGGGCTGCGTCGGTTGTAGCAGTTTTGGTCTTGTTCAGGTAGCTGATGGCTACAGTACCTACTGCTTTTTCCAGCGCTGTGCGTATTGCTTCTATCTGCAGGTCGCGCACATTTATGTCCTTATTTACAATAGCTGCACGGCCGGTGAGAAATGCCAGGAATACTGCTGATGGGTCGCCATAAGGTGCTCCTACCTGGCGCACATAACTACCCAGATAGCTTTCCAGCCACTTGGTGGGATCTGCAGGGTCCTTCGAAGGATATACTGCATTTGATGTCAGGTATCCATATGCTTCATCCCAGCTATGTTCCAGTTGTGTATAGTTTTTTCCACTTACTACAGTGCTATTGTCTGATGCCATTTTTTCAGTGCCCAGGTACACATTGCATATCTGGTCCAGCATCATAGCGCCCATGAGGCCCTTTTGTATAAACTGACCATATTCAAAGCCGCGGCTGTTAACCAGGTAGTTGCCCAGTTTTCCTGCCACACCGGCAGAGGCTGTCTGCCCTGCAAATGTGCTGGCTGTAGCTACAGAGTCAAAACAGGTATTAAACCAATTGCGCTCAGCATCTGCGTCTGTAGCAGAGAATGACTGTGCGGTTTTGGATATAATCGTTTTATCGGTGGCACTGTTAAGGGCTGCATCACTGAATGGGGTATTGGTGTTGGCATACATGTTTTTCAGTTTGCCGGCATCCAGTGGCGCTGTTGCAAATGATTTGATGTAGGCATCCAGTTCCTTCATCATATTTATACGTGTAGTCTGGCCACTGAAGTCAACAGATGAATTACCATCAAAACCCTTGAAGGTAGTCAGGTAGTTTGAGGTTGTTGACAGGGTAGTATAAGGTATTGTTGCCTCTCCGGCAGGAGTTACCTTATCTTCTTTTTTACATGCGCCAAATAGCATTGTTGCCGCAGCAATACATATCGTAGTATTCTTAATCATGAATATGAAGTGATTTGAGGATGCAAAAGTATGCCTGTGTACCCCAGCTGCATTTTCATAATCGGGAAAAAGATTGTCTTAAAATTGTCAGCTTGTTGCTACATATGTACTCCGACTATACAAGTTTTTATATTGTAATTTTATTCTTGCTTTAATTATGTTGTTTTATTTTGTTGAAAATCAATTATTTGAATTTTATTATTACGCTGACAGTAATGAGTAAAAACTGTCGTTTAGTTAAAAAAATAACCAGACTACACAATAATGCAGTCTGGCTGTTATTTTTATTTAATTTTAAACTTTACTAAGAGTTTACAATTGAGTCAATATCAATTACATATGTTGATGATAGAAACGATTTTACAGCATCTGTATTACTTTTGGTAAGCGTCCAGAAACCATAGGTACTGTTCATCAGCATCCCCATTAACTCCTCCGATTTCTCCCTGCTCATTTTTCCCGAATGTCCCCATCTTAATGCATATATGCAACCAGTGGCCTGAGATAATGCATGAAATCGGGAGGCATCTGTAAATGAAATTTCGGCTTTATTGAGATAGCTTACCGCCACGGTAGCCATAGCACGCTCCAGTAGTTTATTGATGGTAGCTATTTGCTGGTCCCGTACACCCATATCTTTATTTACTATAGCTGCACGTCCTTTCAGAAATGCCAGATAGAGTTCGGAAGGGTTGCCATATAATCCGTTTACCTGGCGAACCAGATCACCCAGGAAGTACTCCTGCCAGGTGCCGTCAGCTGCCTGCATGGGGTAGTATGCGTTCTGACTGAGGTAGCCCATAGCCATGTCCCAGTTATGCTCCAGTTGTGTGTAGTTTTTACCACTTACCGGGTTAGTATTATCAGCTGCCATCTTTTCGCTACCCAGGTATACATTGGCTATCTGGTCCAGCAACATGGCTCCTATAAATCCTTTTTCCAGAAACTGTCCCTGTTCAAATCCTTTTCCATTTATCAGAAATGTTCCCCCTATAGCTCCGGGTACACCCTGCTGTGCTGTTTCCAGTGCGTGTGTACTGGTGGCAGCCAGAGAATCAAACATGGAAAGGAACCACTGCCGCTCAGCATCACCTACAGCGCCACCGGCCGACTGTGCTGTAGCCTCATATAGAGATATATTAGTGATATTGTTGAGCGTAGAGTCTATATACGGGGCATCTGTATTTGTGAACATCCTTTTCATGCGGTCAGCATTCAGCGGGGTTACATAAAATACCTGCATGTATTCTGCCACCTCTTTCAGCATGCGTTGCCGTACAGATGTTTCATATATATCTACAGAGCTGTTATTATCTTCTCCTTTAAATGTCTCATGATAGCTGGTAGTAGCTGTCAGGTTGTCATAGGGTACTTTCTGGTCCTGTTTCTTTTTACGGCATCCGGCAGTGGTTAATGCCGCAATGGCAAGGACAGATATTATATATCGTTTCATTATCAGTTTATGCTTGTTTTCAAAGATACTTTTTTAAGGCTAAACATATTATGGGGCTTCATTGCCTTTTGTACCTCGGTTTTGTCAGTAGTTGGGTATAAAAAAGGGACCGCACAGCGGCCCCTCAGTATCTTAATAATAACATTGATAGTTACCACTTCTTTACAGAAAACATAGAGCTTACTACCAGCTCCTTGCTGCCCGGGGTATATTTATAAAAGCCCTCGCCAGATTTTACACCCAGATATCCGGCCTGTACCATATTTACCAGCAGGGTAGCAGGCGCATATTTAGGATTTCCTATGCCATTGTGCAGTACATTAAGTATAGACAGGCATACATCCAGTCCTATAAAGTCTGCCAGCTGCAGCGGGCCCATAGGGTGGGCCATACCCAGTTTCATTATAGTATCTATCTCTGTTACACCGGCTACACCTTCCTGCAGCGATATGATAGCCTCATTAATCATAGGCAGCAGCAGGCGGTTAGCTATAAAGCCGGGATAGTCATTAGCTACACATGGCACCTTGCCCAGTTGCTCAGACAGTTTGTAGATAGTGCTGGTAACGTCGGCGCTTGTAGCATAGCCATTTATTACTTCCACCAGTTTCATTACCGGCACAGGGTTCATAAAGTGCATACCTATTACTTTGTCAGCTCTTTTGGTTACAGAGCCTATTTTGGTAATAGATATTGAAGATGTATTGGATGCCAGAATACAGCCAGCAGGTGCCAGCTCATCCAGCTGACGGAAGATATTGAGCTTCAGGTCTACATTCTCAGTAGCTGCTTCTACTACCAGCTGGGCATTTTTTACAGCTTCAGCCATATCTGTATGAGTGCTTATGCGGCCCAGTGCGGCTGCTTTCGCATCTTCTGTCATAGTGCCCTTTGTCACCTGACGGTCCATGTTTTTAGCTATAGTGGCCATTGCCCTGTCCAGTGCATCCTGTTTTATATCCATCATGGATACAGTAAAGCCAGATTGTGCAAACACATGGCATATGCCATTGCCCATTGTTCCGGAGCCTATTACGGTAACATTCGTTATTGCAGATTGCGTCATCAGTTTTTTGTTTTTGGGGCTGCAAAGTTACACATTACAGCTTTTAATCGGAAAGCATACTATTATCTGAGTATGTCGTGTACATTTCTGCTTATGTTGTCAGATATCTTTTCCAGTGGCAGGTCATTCGGATCTGTGCCAAATGGGTCTTCTATTTCTTCTGCTATCATTTCCAGACTGGCCAGTACATAGAATACCAGAGCCACTACCGGTATCAGCAGATAATCCAGGGAATATACCAGACCTATAGGTAGTGTAGCGGTATATATAAAGATGAACTTTTTGATGAACACGCTATAGGAGTAGGGGATAGGCGTGTTTTTAATACGTTCGCAGGCACCACATATGTCCAGAAAGGACTGCAGCTCACTGTTCAGGGTTATCAGCTGGTCTCCGGTTATTACACCATCACGGTACAGCATGTTTGCCTTGCTTATCATTAATCCTGCTATCTGGTTGGGCACATGTCTGGTATGGTCAAAGTCAGGAATCTCAGGGTGCGGTTCTGTGTCCAGTGCCAGTCGTGTGGTTTCTGATTGCAGGTGCAGGCGTAGTGCATGGCAGAATGCAGGTATCAGTCTACAGTAGAACGAGCGGTTGCGCTCGTCATGATGGGGCAGCATGGCGTTTATCTTCACTGCCAGGTTGCGGCAGTTATTTACCAGCGCACCCCAGTGTTTCCGTCCCTCCCACCATCTGTCATAGGCTGTGTTGGTACGGAACACAAGGAGCATTGATATAACAAAGCTCAGCAACGTCTGCAATATACCGAAATGGCGCACGGGGCTGCTATCGGGCAGGTGCAGCAGGCTACGCTCTGCATATACTATGCCTGCGGTATATATACTTACACCTATTATAGCCGGAAACAGCTGGCGCAGGGTATCGCCCTTTTTAAACATGAATATACCCAGCAGCCATTCTTTGGAGTTATAGTTGATCATTCTAATCAGGTTATTATTATAGACACGAAAGTAAAAAAGAAGACTCTGAACTTTTTTTTGAAAGAAAGCAAAAATATGTTTGGTGGTTTGAAAACAGACTTCTACCTTCGCACTCCCTTACGGAAACGGGAGGTGTTGAAAGAGTTCTTTAAGTAGTGTTGAGGCCTGATTTTACAGGGTTTTTGCTCAAAAAAGTTTTTGACAAAAATTTGGTGGTTTGGAAACAGACTTCTACCTTCGCACTCCCTTACAGAAACGGGGTAAAGTAAAAAGTTCTTTAAGTGTTGTTGAGGCCTGATTTTACAGGGTTTTTGCTCAGAAAAAGTTTTGACAAAAATTTGG
>JAUIBA010000025.1 GCA_030427635.1 Bacteroidia bacterium | reverse complement strand
TTTTGTGCGATAGCGCTAGCCCCCCCGTCTCCTATCTCATTCCTGCTGATGTCGAGCTGGGTGAGGTTATGTAGGTTTTGTGCGATAGCGGAAGCCCCCCCGTCCGCAATGTTGTTGTAGCTGATGTATAGTTGGGTGAGGTTGTGTAGATTTTGTGCGATAGCGGAAGCCCCCCGGTCCTCAATGTTGTTGTTGCGGATGTCGAGTTGGGTGAGGTTATGTAGGTTTTGTGCGATAGCGGTAGCCCCCCCTTCCCCAATGTTGTTGTCGCGGATGTCGAGTTGGGTGAGGTTATGTAGGTTTTGTGCGATAGCGGTAGCCCCCCCTTCCCCTATTTTGTTGTAGCTGATGTTGAGTTGGGCGAGGTTATGCAGGTTTTGCGCGATAGCGGAAGCCCCGTCGTCCCCAATATTGTTGTCGCTGATGTTGAGTTGGGTGAGGTTATGCAGGTTTTGTGCGATAGCGGATGCCCCTCTTTCCCCTATGTTGTTGTTGCTGATGTCGAGTTGGGTGAGGTTAGGTAAGGCTTTACTGATGGTAACAGCACCTTCGGTGCCGAGGTTACAATTATTTACATTGAGCTCTGTCAAGTGTTCTGCCAGCTCATGCAGCTTCAGTTGTCGGAAAGTTTCGGCATTCAACTCCCGGCAGCCGCTCAGGTCCAGGGTGTGTAATTTCTTGCTTTTGGCTTCCTGTATTCGTTTTCCAGCTTCGGTGAGGTTCATGTATGCAATATAACATATATGCAGCATGGATAAAAGCGTGGAATGACGGGGGAGCGCGAAAAGTATTTCTGCTGAGATTTAGGTCATAAATGGTTGTGTGGGCGATGGCGTTTATCCGGATTTCAGAGCGCAGTTGTAAATAAAAGAGCCGGGCTCTTGGGAGCCCGGCTCTGGTACCGTATGTGTGTTGTTACTTCATAATAATGAAGCGGCCATTACTGACAGTGCCGCCTGTGCGAATCACATTTATCAGGTATAAGCCGGGAGGCAGTTGCTGCAGCTGTAAATGAATAAGCCCGCGGGAAAAGGTATGTATGCTATTGTATACCTCTGCGCCCAGTGTATTGGTCACTTTTATATGAGCATCTTCATTATCAGCATCTGTAATGGACACGGTAATGCTGCCATTGCCAGGATTGGGGAACAGCTGCATGGCTCCTGTGGTGTGCATATCTGCCATATCACTGCCGTGTGCAACAGCTGACCTTTCTGCAGGACCGGATATGCATGATGTATAGGCAGGGAGCGGGTCGCAGGAGCCATCTTCTGCATAGAGCAGGGTAGAGCCATATGTATAGGCAGTACCACCAGCATAGTTGCCATTGCGCAGTGGTTTAAACCCAGCCTCGTTGCGTATATACAACATGGAGGATGTGGGTGTAACACTCAATGTAAATGTGGCATTGATAGGGGAGTGGTCCCAGCCGGGGAAATCGGCACAGCCACCGCAGGAAGTACACGAGTCGCCTGTCCAGGTATTGTCGGATGGGTCGCAGAGTGAGCCCTGTGTGCCGATAGATGCACCGGGATCTATGCTCATACCTGTAAGGGCGCGGCGCATTTCATTGCGGCGCCAGCTTACATACGACTCATCGACAAAATTAAATCCATAACCCAGATCGCTTACCAGATTACAGGATACATCTGACGTGTTGGAAGACGTACCAATCTTACGCAGCCTCATACCTGTAAGGTATGGCCCTGTGACGCTGGTGCAGATATAGCCCTGACCTGTGATAGTGTTATACTTTATCTCTTTAAGGCCCGGAGTAATATAGGTGTAGATACCCGCCACAATATTGCCAGAAGGGCTGATGTAGGGGTATAGGGTGATATTGTTGCGCAGTATGTATAAGCGCTGGAGAATATTGACCGGGTTTATACCCAGTGCGGCACCCGTGATGGTGTTGCTGTCCACTACCAGTGTGCCATTGGTAGAACTTCCGTTATAATCAAAAAGGTAAATGGCTGTTGGCATTACATCGGTAGAAGATGAGGATGTTTTGCTGAGTATGGTATTGCCCCGGATGTAGGTAAAGCCTTTGTTTGCGGCTGTACCTGAGTTTATATGTGTGATGGTATTGTTTACCATATAGTTATTGCTGATGTTGTGAATGCCATGCCCACCGGAGTATTGTCCGTTATATCCCAGTGAGGAAGGTACCATACCGGCCACACCCTGTACGGCTTTGAATATGGTATTGCGGCAGGTAACATCCCATGGGTCTACAGAGGAAACGCCTCCCATTCTTATGGCATCGCTACAGTTGTAGAACCGGTTATTGGAGTGTGCATCATATTCGCCTTCCAGATGTATACCATTGTAGGAACCCTGTACCAGCAGGCCTATATTAGTAATGTTGCGCAAGCTGTTGTTATACAGTCTGGCATTTGTATTGATGAGAGAAATTGCAATGAACAGGCTGTCAAAAAGGTTGGTGCTGTCATAGTAAGGGTCTTCACTGTTGACCCCTATATGCATGTAGCTGTACTCATAGGTAGCAGGAGTATCGGTAGTGCCGGCGGTAAGCATGGCATTGTTACCTACATTCATCGCTGAAATGCCGCCGCAGGTGATACCTGAAATGGCAGGGTAGGTATTGAGCAGGTATTTGGGTACGGTATCAACAGATACTACCGTTTTCAGCTGTGTGGCGGTGGGCCAGGCGAAAGGATAGTTTTCGGCGGCGGTAGTACCTGAATCATGATAGGCCAGCTCTACGCGGCTGAAAATGCTGTTCTTAACAGTGAAAGGAAGCCTGCTGCCTCCTGGGCATGCTGCGATGGAGGGTTGGTAGTCTCTTATGGTTATGCCTCCGGCATTCCTGTTATAGATAGCTCCGTTACTTTCCAGTATATCCGGCATACCGGGAGTGTAGTAGCCACCGCTACCCGGGGTCTTCCATATGATAACGCCACTGTAGGATACTCCTTCATAAGCGCCACCGTATGCATTTTCAATAAGCGTATTGTTAGTGACCCTGAGACCGGGGGCTCTGTCAACACCATTGCGGACAATGATACCCACCCAGCTACAGGATGCAAAATGACAATGATTGAGCGTTACGGAATTAAAAGAATCGACAAATACCCGACCGCCAGTAGCAACAAAGAAGTTGTTGTTTATGTATTCTGACTTATACAGATACATGGGTTGGTTATAGGCCAGATAATAGTTCTCTCCATCTACAATGCGGGAGGCATCAAGACTGTAACTGTTTATGGTATGGAATGGTTTAACGGTATCGCAATCGCTGCAGCTACCCAGTGCAGAAAGGCCCCTGGATGTGCGGTAGTTATTGACAGAAAAATAGTTGTACGGGCTGCAGCCGGAAGGGGGTACAATGATGGTGTCCTTTCTGGAGGCAGTACAGCCGTTATAGGCAACTGTTACCGTATAGTTTTTGCTGGTAACAACTGTGGAAGGGGTGAATGTAGGTGCAAAAGTGTAAGTGGAGCCTGCTACGGGACCTGTCCAGGTGTAGGTAACACCGGAGGTAGGTAAGGTAACAGAAGCATCGGCACGGAGGGTAAGTCCGGAGCCGTAGGTATGCAGCGTTTCTCCGTATAGTGTAAATGGCGCTATCTGGGTTACAGATACGGAGTAGGGGCTTGTGGCAGAGATGGCTACAGTGAGCGTATATACAGCAGCACAACCTGATGGCGCTGTGACTGTGACCGTATATATACCATTAACTGAGGTGGTCACAGATGTTAATTCCGGGTTCTGCAATGTGGATGTGTAGCCGGATGGACCAGCCCATGAATAGGTGTTACCTCCGGCATCGCCTGTGTACAGGCGGAGGGTGCCTCCGGTACATACTACGGTATCATAGTAGGGGCTGGCTGTGGGGGCTGTATTTACAGTAACAATAGCGGTAGTGGTACAGCCTGTAGCGGCGGTATAGGTAATTGTTACTGTACCTGATGCAATACCGGATACAACACCTGAAGCTATGTCAACGGTAGCAATACCGGTATTTCCGGATGTCCATGTACCACCGGGTGTAGCTGATGATAGTGCGGTAGTGCTACCAGGGCATAGGGAGAGCGTACCGGTTATCGCATCAGGAGTACTGTTTACAGTAGTTACGGCAGAGGTATAGCATGCCACAGATTTGGTAAATGTGATGGTAGTGGTGCCGGCAGATATACCTGTCCATATACCGGTAGATGTGCCTATAGTACCTACTGCGGCATTGCTGCTGCTCCATGTACCTGATATGCCTGTAGTGAGTAAACCTGATGTACCCTCACATATGGCAATGTCGCCGGTGATGGCCGGCGGGTCGTGTACCTCAATAGTGGGGGATGAACGGGCATAGTTATATTCACAGTTAGGGCGGTTAGTGAGCTGGTAGGTAATATTTGCGCCACCTATCACAGGCATTATGCCTGTAGCTACACCTGCACTGTCTATGTAAAGCACTGAAGGGTTAGAGCTGCTCCAGGTGCCGCCCGATGAATCAGGGACAAATGTTATAGAGCTACCTACACATACTTCTGTTACATAGGTGACGCGAACCAAAGGATTGACTGTGAAGGTGTGCAGTGCACAGCGTTTTACATCGTCTACATAGCCGACATAAGATACAAGTATCTCCTTTGCCGGACCGAGGTCAAGATGTCCTCCGAGAATAGTGCCAGCGGAAGGAGTGGGGAAAAAGCCCACATAATTGTCATTACTGCTCCATGTACCACCAGATGTACTATTGGCAAGTGTAAGCCCCGAGCCTTCGCACACATGAAAATCATAGTCGCAGGTAATGGGTGTTCCCATTACTGCCGGTACTTCTATTTCATGAGTAACATAGCAGCCATTGCTACCAGTATAGGTGATAGTAGCCGTACCTGTTGCGATGCCGGATACTCTGCCAAGAGAAATATTGTTGTCATATACATAAGATACTGTAGCGATGCCTGTATTGCTGCTGCTCCAGGTGCCTGTGTATGTTGTGTTGCTCAGAAGGATATTACCGTCAATGCATACTATGGATGAGCCCGATATGGCAGCAGGGGATGCATTTACCGTAAGGGTGGCTACATCTGTAGTTTCATCAACGGTATAGGATATAACAGCTGTACCGGCAGTAACACCGCTGGCTAATCCTGAACCATCGATTGTGGCTACTGAAGGGTTGCTGCTGGACCATGAACCTCCCGGTGTGGTGTGAGACAATGCAGTGGCGTAGCCTGTGCATACATCCAGCGTTCCTGTAATGGGTTGTGCTACGGCAATACCTGCACATAATAGCAGCGATAATGCTGACCATAGTTTTCTTTTCATAGGATAAAAGTTTGTGGTATACAACCACAAGTTGAGTATAATTTATTTTCTATCCAAAAAACAATGAATATTTTTTTATTTTCTTTTTTGTGCATTTCATTGAAAATCAATTAATATTAGTGATAGACTTTAGTATATGTATATACAGGCAGTATGGCAAAGAATATATCTTTTTAACTGTCAGGAATTGAAAACGTATATAAATAGTAACAATTACCACTATATAGTTGCTACATATGCGCGGCATAAATGCGAGTGCACAGTAAGTAAAGTCTGGTATAGAAGAACTACAGGTGACGTTTTTTTATCTTTTAAAATATGTGCGTTTTTTCACAATAATGATATCACATAAGCGTTTCTTTTTATCAAACGCCGATGATATGATGACCCCTGAAGTACAGGGCGGTAAGGATAATCTGTACCGCTATGGCCTTGGTTTTGCTTTTATTTCCCTGCTCACATATGCTTTGCCCCTTATGATTACGAGAGGTGAAAGAAGTAGCGGCGGGGATGAGTACTTCCTGTTGTTTCTGGCAAATTATGGGCTTTCCGTGTCCTTCTCTGTTATGATGCTGTACAGTAAGCAGTGGCAGCAGATACCGGTATTTCTGGTACTGGCATTCATTAGTGCATGGTCGCTGAACAGTACGGTACCAGTATTTGAACATCCTGTATTGTGGTTTTCCGTATTGCAGCTGTTATGCGTGGCGCCATATATGCTGCTGCCAGTATTTCACAGGTTGCCGGTATGGGGCCGGCAGGTGATGGGGGTGGTACTGGGTATGGCGTTGTTCCTGTTTCTGTATCTGTCGGTATATCTGATACCTGCTTATGGGGTCAGTTTTGTACTGGGTATTGCGCTGGGGATATCGTGGCATGCGTTTATTCCGCTACTGCTGCTTGTATATACAGTGTATATCATCATAAAGCTGTCAAAGGACTATAGTTATATACTGCCAGGAGCATGTGCCGGGTTTCTGCTCTTGCTGTTGCCAGTGGTGGGATTTTTGTACCAGTGGAATAAGGTGGATAGTACCGTGAAGTATGCCCTGCTGAAAGAACAGGTAACAGCTGAAAAAGACCTGCCGGACTGGGTATATGTAGCACAGCAGGTACCGGATGATGCTGTAGCAGAGATGTATGTGAAGGGTGACCTGGTGTATACGCAGTTTGCAACCGGAGGAGACCTGATGAACTGGGAAGTTTCCGGGCGCAGGCTGAATATGGCCCGCATACACCACCCGCTGATAGTGGTGGCATCTATGTTCTGTCATGAGTCTTCACTTACCGAGGATGACAGGATAAAAATTCTGGAGGCCATGTATCTTACCGGACATGAAACACAGGAGCGGTACTGGACAGGAAAGAATTTAAAAACAAGGACTATAGCTACCAATGTGAGGATATGGCCTGCGCAGCGGATGGCATACACTGAAAAGACTATAACGGTAGGCAATACGCGACAGAAGAGCAGGTGGGAGCGGGAAGAGGCTATATATACTTTTCATTTGCCGGAGGGTGGCATAGTGACTTCACTAAGCCTGTGGATAGACGGGAAAGAGCAGCCAGGGATATTGACCACACGGGGTAAGGCCGACAGCGCTTACCGGCAGATAGTAGGTGTAGAGAGCAGAGACCCGTCTGTAGTACGATGGCAGGAGGGTAATACTGTGAGTGTGCGCGTATTTCCGGTGCCGGCAGCAGGTAACAGGATATTTAAGATAGGAGTAAGCGCCCCTCTTGACTACCGAAACGGTATGCTTACCTACAACAATATATGGTTTGAAGGACCGGATAACAGCAGTGCCACAGAGCTGCAACAGATAAACTGGGCAGGAGTGGAGACAGACCCGGAAATGAAAGGTTATAACCGTACCGCAGCACATACCTATGAGCGGACCGGGAACTATGAAGAACACTGGTCACTGTCAGTGAAAGACCCTGGTTTTGTAACGCAGACATTCAGCTATAGCGGTAACAATTACAAGCTGGATAAGTATGAGCAAATGCGGCAGCAGGCGGTATTCAATACCGTGTATCTGGACCTGAATGCCTCGTGGACAGCCGATGAGACAGAGCAGCTAATAAAGCTGCTGAAAGGAAAGGACGTATATGTGTATGACAGGGGAATGATGGCGGTGAGTGAGGCAGATGAGGTTGTAAACAGGCTGCGGCGCAGAAGATTCAGCCTGTTTCCCTGGCATATGGTGAAAGATCCTTCATCCTCACTGGTGATAACAAAGGGAGGGCGTTATGCCCCTGCGCTGCAGGAGCTGAGAGGGTTCCCGTTTGCAGACAATCTGGCGGCAGGTATGCGGATGCAGCAGCAACGTGTAAAAGTGTATGATATGGGTGCTGAAGAGTCACTTTATCAGCGTACACTGAGGGAGCACCGGGTATTTGATTATGAGCGGGGTACCCTGGAACAACTGAAACAGTTACTGGCGGAAGGCATGTTTGCTATCAGTGGTGAGAATGACAGCATGGTGGTAGTGACAACAGCAGGACTGAGCATAGTGCGCAGTAGTGATACCGCAAGGGTAAGGAAAGGTAATGACCATATTATGCGCATGTATGCCTACAACCACATTATGCAGCAGTTGAGGGGCAATCTGTATCCTGAGCATTATAGCGACAGCACATTGGTATCCGAGGCAGAAAAGGCTTATGTGGTAACCCCGGTGAGCAGTCTGGTAGTGCTGGAGACACAGAAAGACTATGACCGCTTTGGTATAAAGCGAACGGAAGATGCACTGGGTAATGCTACCATGAAGGGGGACGGCTCTGTGCCGGAGCCGCATGAGTGGGCGCTCATAGCACTGGCTCTGGCAGTAGTGATATGGACGTGGCGTAGTAAATACAGGTTAAAAACATAGCAGGCCGGTAGTGATAAAAACAGACATAAGACAGGGATACAGAACAGGCAGTGTTTACAGCAGTCTGCTGCCGGTGTTATGTCTGTGTGCAGCGCTTATTGCGCTGGGTAGATATGTACCATACCGGTCGGTCAATTTCATCATAGGGCTGGCCGGACTGCCTGTGGCGGTGATGGGCAACCGGCAACCTGTATCAGGAAGGTTTTATGTTCCTGCGCTGCTGCTGCTGTCACTGGCATGTTTATTTCCCGGTAACTTTCTGCTGTATGGCGGGCTTTGTGTACTGCTAGTGTTTTTCAGTGAGCAGCTTCATGGGAGGTTGCCATTCATAGCGCTGGCAATGATAGGGTTCATGTCGCCGGCGGCACAGTATGTGGCTACATTATTCAGTTTTCCGCTGCGGCTGCAGCTGACAAAGGCATGTGGTATAGCAATGTCGCATGCAGGTATGAATGTATCGGTAGCGGGGAGTCTTATAATCATGAACGGGCGGGAATATTCTGTGGACCCTGCCTGTATGGGGCTGAAGATGGTTCTTACCTCGTTAATGTGTGGTATGTTGCTGATAGCGGTATTGCAGTACAGGTATAGCAGGCGGCTGCGTGTGCCGTGGGTGATGGTGGTACTGTGTACCGTCTTTCTGCTCAATATGGTTGCCAATATGCTGCGCATAGCCACACTGGTGTATTTTGACATTGCCACCGGCAGTATACTACATGAGGTGACGGGGCTGATATATCTGGCGGTATATGTCCTGCTGCCTACGGCTGTATTGACAGGATGGCTTGTGCGCCGATATGGTCATGTGCAGCCGGAAGCTAAGACGAATGCTATGAGCGGTATGGGGATAGCTGCACAGATGTTGTTACCGGTACTACTGCTGGTGGCCTCTTTACGACTGCCGCAGGCAGATAAGGGAGCCAGTGTTTCGCTACCCGAAGTAAAAGGATATGTGGCAGGTAGTATGGTAAATGGGGTGTGTACCTATACCAGTGCCGATGCGCTGGTGTATATAAAGCGTACAAACGGCCTGCTGGGCGCTGAGCATAACCCTGCTATGTGCTGGACGGGGACAGGATATCGTTTTGCCGTTGTAGATGAGGTGGTGATGGGTGGTATACCTGTCTATACTGCACGGCTGGTGAAGGATGCCAGTGTGCTGTACACAGCGTGGTGGTATACCAATGGGAGAAAATATACTACCAGCCAGCTGCAATGGCGCCGGGACCGCTTGCTGGGTGGGCATAAGTACTCCATTATCAATGTTACTGCCTCATCGCAGGCTATGCTGGAATACAAGCTGAAGGAAATAGTGCGGGATGGTGTATTTGCAGCAGCATTATAACATCTTACCCCTCATAGCATACCTGAGAATAGCCCACCTCGCCACTAAGCGGGGGGTGCATCTTGCGCACGGCTACGCGTATTTTGTTGGCATCAGGGAAGAGGGTCTTTACCTCGGTATGTATACCCTGTACAAGGGTTTCCAGCAGCTGTGCCGGACGGGCGAAAACTTCTGTGATTGCTTTATGAATAAGGGAATAGTCGGCAAAGGGCCAGGGCTGTGCATCGGGCAGCCATACATCCACATCTGTCTCGAAAGTATTATCACGTGTCCACTCCTCGGGGTAGAGGCCTATGGGGGCTTTGATAACTATTTTATGCAGGGATACGGTGAGCATGTACTATCTATATGTGCCAGGTAACAAGACCGCGCTCTGTGAACTGATAACGATTCATAGTGCCGCCGAAACCTTCCAGTGTGGTGCGTACTGCATGGCGGGTATTGCCGGGACAGTAGAACATCATAAACCCGCCACCACCTGCGCCTGATATTTTGCCACCAGTGGCACCTGATTTTAGTGCGGCTTCGTATATCTCATCCAGTGAGTCGTTAGATATGCCTTTGGCCATCTGCTTCTTAAACCGGAAGCCATAGTCCAGTATGCTGCCTATCTCGTGTACATTTCCTTTCAGCAAGGCTTCCTTCATCATGCGTGCCTGATCTTTCAGGTGGTGCATGGCATCAATGGAGTTCTGATTCTTCTCTGTTACATTACGGCTCTGTGCCTCAATAATAGTGGATGAGAGACGGCTGGTAGCTGTGAAGTAAAGCAGCAGATTGTTCTCCAGCTCATGGAGGTACTCGGTCTTGATACGGAGTGGGTTAACAATCACCTTGTTGTTATCATAAAACTCCATGAAGTTGACACCGCCAAAGGTAGCCGCATACTGGTCCTGCTTGCCGCCTGCCATGCCAAGGTCTACACGCTCTATGTCGTAAGCGGCCTGTGCTATGTCATACTCTCCCATGGGGAGGTTCATCCACTCGGCAAAGGCGCCGATGATGGCTACTACCAGGGTAGAGGAGCTACCGAGGCCAGAGCCTGCAGGAGCATCGACATGAGTAGTAATGCGGAAGCCGGATGGAACAGCGCCATAGCGGGCTGTGATATAATTATAGACGCCGGTGGCAAGATCCAGTGTACCATCAACCGGCAGCTTTTCGGCCAGGTCGTAGGCTACACTCTCGCCGCGGTCGGTAGCTTCCATAATAACCTGTGGTATGTGCAGGGGCTCTATGGTAGCGGTAGCATAGAGAGAAATAGTGGCATTGAGTATGGCACCTCCGTAGAGGTCGCAATAAGGGCTTACGTCTGTGCCACCACCGGCCAGACCTATACGCAGCGGGGCTTTGCTTCTGTATATCATATCCGGGGCTAAGTTAATGAATAAAATGCATGCCCGGAGGTGTGCTGCCGGGCATGCGGGGCGGGGGTTACCGCCTGTTATTCATGGTGGAAGCGTAAGTAGTAATACCCTGCAGCAGCTGGCGGCATGAGGCGGTAAGCTGCTCGTTATTCTGTATACGTGCTATATCGGCAGCATTTTCTACGGTAGCCCACTCTATAGCTATACAGGGATGGTTGTTCTGTTTCAGCACATGGAGGCCTTGTTCCCGTAGCTCTGTATGCCGGCCGCCGCTGCCCATAGTGGCGGCAACTGCGCTGGCAAGTTTCCGGCTTTCTTGTATGCGGGGGCTCTTTGAGGAAACGATATATTCGTATCCCTGCTGTATGGGTTTGCCTTCCTGTACCTTATTGATATGCACTGAAATAAACAGTGCATCTTTTTCTTCGTTGGCCATCAGCACACGCTCGTTGAGGGTGGGGTAGGTATCGCCGGTACGGGTCATTTTTACTGTTACACCATATTCAGGAGCTAGGGCAGCTATCTTTCGGCATATGCGCAGGGATAGTTCTTTTTCGGTGTAGCCGTCGGGGCTTACTGCTCCTTTGTCTGTACCTCCGTGTGCGGGGTCCAGGACAAGGGTTACAGTATTGCCTGTTACAGATGCCGGTGTGATGCGGGTGCTGACGCGGCAGGAAAACAGTGCAATGGGAACGAGTAGTACCGGCAGCATCAAGGCTTTTCGAAGCATGCCGTAACGTGTGTTTTTGTTTTGTGTAATCATGGTTAATCTGCGTTTTATGGGTGATGAGAAAAAATGACTGGTAACGGGCGTATGTTTTCCTTTTGTGTGTGCGGTGAGCAGCATGCGGGCAAATGTATCAGGGTCGGTGACAGAGCCTTCATCGGCCAGGAATTCGTGTATCTGGTTCAGCTCCTGCTTTATGTACCACATGAAAGGGTTGAGCCAGCAGATAGCGGTAAGTAACTGCATAAACAGTTTATCGGCTGTGTGGCGCTGGTGTACATGTACCAGCTCGTGCTGTAGTATACGTTGGCCATCTTCTGAGTCCATACTGATACCATCATTCCAGAATACTTTGTTCATGAAGGAGAAGGGTGCTTCTTTCATACGGGTGTGTACGATACTGTACCCGTTCATAGGTGTAACGCTATGCTGTGACTGAATACGCAGCACACGCACGATGCGTAATAATGGTAGTATGATGAGCGAGATGGTAATGAATGCATAGAGCAACATAATCACATCCTGCAGTGCAAGGCTTGTGTGTATATGTTCTGCTATTGTCTCATCAACTGTAGCGATGCCGGATATCTCCATCATTCTGATGACAGGTGCAGTGGTAGCCGGTGTAGTTATGTGCCACTCAAAATGCAGCAACGGTACTACTGCGCCTGCCAGTGCGGTAAGGAGCAGGTAGATACGATTAGCATTATTCATGCGACGGCTGCGCAGCGCTACTAAATACCATAACAGCATTATGGCACAGGTAAGAACGGACTTCAGCAGGAAGATACTTATGGATTGCAGAGGGAGCATACTATTTCTTTTTAAGTTGTTTGAGAAGTAGTTCCAGATCTTTAACAGAGAGCTTGTTGTCATCTACCATAAAAGAAACAACATCGGTAAAGGAGCCATTGAAGTAACCTTTTACCATGCCGGTGAGGGTGCTGCTGCTGTAGGTTTCCTTTGTCACTGACGGGTGGTAGCGAAACATACGTCCCACACTTTCTGTATGTACAAATTCTTTTTCCACCAGTATTTTCAGCAGAGTGGCTACGGTATTCTTATGAGGCTGTGGTGTGGGCATAGCTTCTACTATTTCCATAAGCAGGCCACTGCCCAGTTGCCATAGCACCATCATTATCTGTTCTTCGGCTTTCGTGAGTGTTTTCATAAACTAAAAACTTAGTTCAAAGTTTAAACTAAATATTTAGTTCACCAAATTTTTCTGAATTTTTTTTTTCAGGTGAGTATAATGCATTGCGCCCAAACAAGCAGGCCACAGCACGGTGAAGTGCTGTGGCCTGTGTATGAAAAGCAGCGTAAATATTAGTTGTGATTGCTGTAGCTATTGGCGTTTACCGTGACAGATACGTGTACAGTATCACCATAGCGGCGGTAGTTGTTTACCAATGTCTGCACCAGTGTTTCACTGCCGGCATAGCTGTAAATAAAGTTTCTGTAAGAGCGTGTATAGCTGCCATCGGCAGCAGCTGAAAATGTGTTGCTGTTGCTTACGGTAAAGTTGGTATAGCTGCCATCAAGTCCTTTGTAGGTGGTAGCGCCATAACGCCGTAGTGTATCCAGAAACTGGTTGGCAGCAGTATCGGCACGAAGCGTATTGTCATATACGATTGTCCCCCATAGCGAATGATCGGGTACGCGTAGCTGACGCAGCTTAGTGAACGTAACATTGTTGCCACCGGGATAGCTGACAATGTAAGAGGTATCTGACACAGTCATACTACCGGTAACGGTATTGCCCTCACAGGTTACAGCCAGCGGATAGGTGCCTACAGCCAGCCGGGTAACAGGTACTTTGCTCAGGGCAAAGTCGTAGCCGGATGAGCATGTGGGAGGTGCAGTTATACCATCCAGCACCAGTTCTATTTTATTGCCACTTACAGTACAGGTATTGCCTACTGAATAGTTGGTACAATCCATAGTGGTGTTAGAGCGCACTTCAAAGCCGGGTTGACCGTCAGCAGGTTCGTAAAGTGTTATGTTGTAACCTTTGGTATACTCATAAGCTGCCGGTGTAGTAGAGGCGGAACGTTGGCAGGATGCAGTCAACAGGCCTGCAGCCACAATAGGGATAATAAATTTCATAAACATTTTTCATATGGTTAGGTTTAAAGCTAGTCAATTTTGTTGAATAATCTGAATATACTCTGTTCTGACTGTCAGTTGTTACGGGCGTGTTTCTGTACAATGTCAGCAACTATCTCTGCTGTCATATCAGGATAGTGGGCCTTGATGGGCTTACCGTGCTGCAGCCAGTTACGTATGGTATCATAATATGCTTCTTCCAGCGTATTGATGACCTCAGCACCCATGGCTGCTGCACCGGCGGCATTACAATGCTGCTCATACTGGGTAAGCATAGGGATGACGAGTACTTTTTTGCCCAGATGCATTGCCTCGGCAGGGCCTTCAAACCCTGCACCACACAGAACACCGGCCGATGAGGCCATACTTTCTATAAATTCCCGGTTGTTGATTTTGCGGATAGATACATTACCGCTGGTAAATGGCTCCTTGTTATGCTTGGAAAACACCTGCCATTGTGCCTCGGGGAACTGCGACAGGTGCTTTACTATAGCTTCATCGCTGTAGGCTGGTAGGTATACGGTATAATGGCCGTTGTTGGTAGGCGTTAGTTCTCTTATCTCGCGCCTGATAACGGGTGTGTATATATTGTCGGCAAAGGATTTGAAATGGAAACCATATGCGGCAGTAATGGGTACATAATACTTTAGTACCAGCATACCCATGAGGTCGCCATGTGCCGGTTTGGGAGCAGCAGGATGCAGGACAGCACACTGATGGCTGAGGGATATACAGGGGATGTTTTTGCGCTTGCAGGCCCAGCCGGAAACCGGCTCAAAATCATTGATAACAAGGTCATATTCCTCTACCGGCAGGTTGCGGATGTCTTTCATGAGCCGGAAGAGCTTCAGCTTTTTTGTGGTGTCCCAGATATCTACACCCCCATGGCGGCCAAAGATGAAGCTCATGCCATAGAAGCGGTACTTAACGGGAAAGGGTACGTCCACATCGGCCTGAATGCCACTTATGAGCACATCTACTGTACCATGTTTTGCCAGCTCGGGATATACATCACGGGCACGGCTCAGATGACCATTTCCGGTACCCTGTATTGCAAAGAGTATTTTCATGCCCTGCACTTAAAAATTTTGATGAAACCAAGTTACTGAACCCCAACGGTTACTACTGCTGATGCCTCGGTGTCGCGGGGATTTTTCACATTTAGTTCAGAAAGCAGTTTATCCATCATTTCTTTGGATGTCTGCTTGTTGCCTTTGTTCTTACCTATATCTATGGCCTGTGCCACAGGGTCATTGGCATAGTGGTATATGCGCCAGCGGGAGTCGGTATATTCCAGTGCAGTAAGGTTTTCTATCCAGTCGCCGGAGTTCATGTATGTAACATCTCCGTGCTTTGTCTGCATCTGTTTTATTTCAGGGTGGTGTATGTGGCCGCATATTACATAGTCGTAATTGTTCTCTGCAGCGATATCACATACGGTATTCTCAAAGTCGTTGATAAACTTTACAGCACTCTTTACCGTATTCTTTACTTTTTTGGAGAATGATAGTTTGCCACGTCCCATTTTCTGCGATACGAAATTGACAAAACGGTTTATGAGAATGAGGGTATCATAACCTACCGCACCCAGCCGTGCCAGCCATTTACTATTCTGCATGACTACGTCAAAAACATCGCCATGAAACACCCATATGCGTTTCCCGTCTACCTTCAGCGACAGCTTATTTACTATTTTCAGTGAGCCCAGATTAAAGCCTTTGAAGCGGCGCAGCATTTCGTCATGATTGCCGGGTATGAAGTACACGGGAATATCTTTTGCCATGAGGCTGGTGAGATGCTTCACTACCATCATGTGCGTACTGGGCCAGTAGCGTTTGTTGAACTGCCAGATGTCTATGATGTCGCCATTAAGAATTACGGCACGCGGCTTTATGCTTTTCAGATACCTCAGCAGTTCTGTAGCGTGGCAACCGTAAGTGCCCAGGTGAATGTCGGACAGCACTACAATGTCCACTTCTCTTTTTGCCATATATCGAGGCTCGTCTGAGTATTTGGTTATACAAAATGACGGTATTTACATAAAGAGAAAATGAATAAGCGGTTAAATGAATATTATGTGTTTTGCATTTAGCATTTCGTTAAGATGTTTACGTATATCTGATGATTCAAACCGGAGGATCAGAATTACATTGTAACGATTGTTTTCATGCACACTTTAGCTGCATATGAAATATATATTGTTAGCGATTTACTTCGTATTCGCACTATCCGTTGCATAAACGCTCACCTGCATAGTTTTCCGTGCAATATGCTATCGGATGAGGTGCGGGAGCATTCTGCATACGTATCCGGTACTGTTTACCGCTTTTTCAATTACGGATTATCTGCAGGGTATCGCTTCCCGGTAGGGAAACGTAAGCCGGTATCGCCACCGCAAAAGCAGGACTAAGCCAGATACTTACCTACTATAGGCATACGCCGTCCTACACCAAATGCCTTGGGCGATATACGTATAATGGGACAGAACTGATTGCGCTTATACTCATTGATATTTACGAGGCGCAGAATGCGGGAAACAAGTGACGCATCATAGCCCATGAGTATGATTTCACGGGGGCCACGGCGGCGTTCTATATACTGGTACAGGATGGGGTCCAGCACATCGTACTCCGGCAGGCTGTCGCTGTCCTTCTGGCCAGGGCGCAGCTCGGCACTGGGCGCTTTGGTGATGATGTTTTCCGGTATTACTTCCCTGTCACGGTTTATGTAGCGGGCCAGAGCATATACCTGCAGCTTGTAGAGGTCGCCGAGTACGCCCAGACCACCGGCCATGTCCCCATAGAGGGTACCGTAGCCGGTAGCCAGTTCACTTTTGTTGGAGGTATTGAGCAGGATATAGCCAAACTTATTGGCCAGCGCCATTACCATACCGCCACGTATGCGCGACTGCAGGTTTTCCTCGGCCAGGCTGAAGGGGAGGTCTTTAAACACGGGACTCAATGCGGTGGTGTAGGCATCAAAAACACCTTTTATAGGTATGGTATCGTAAGGATTGCCCAGGTTTACAGAGAGCTGTACCGCATCGTCTACAGAGTGAGCCGTAGAGAAGTGAGATGGCAGCAGCAGTGCATGTACATTTTCTGCACCCAGTGCCTCGCATGCCAGCGCCAGTGTTACCGCACTGTCTATACCGCCCGATGAGGCAACGATAGCTTTTTTAAAGCCCATTTTGCCAAAGTAGTCACGTATGCCCAGCAGCAGTGCCTGATGTATCTGTGCAATATTGCTTTCAGGATGCAGCGCTTCCATATCGGGAAGGGGATTGTTCAGACCGTCTATATGACAAGCACCAGAGAAGGACAGTCCGCCATCCCAGTCGGCAATGGCAAGAGCCTCAGTAAAGTAAGGAAGCTCTGCAGCCAGCGTGCCATCTGCATTTACTGCCATAGAGCCTCCATCAAAGACTATTTCTGTCTGTGAGCCTACGGCATTGCAGTATATCATGGGTATACCATATTTCTCCACATTCTGCCTTACAATACTTTTGCGGGCAGCTACATGCAGATAGTCGAAAGGAGATGCACTGAGATTGATGATGATTTCCGGCTTGTGTGGCGCCAGCTCATCCATAGGGCATATACGGTACAGCGGGTCGTCGCCCAGGTTCCATATATCCTCACAAACGGTCACTGCCAAGCGGTGGCCTTTAAACTGTACTATGTCCCACGTAGCGGCTGGCTCAAAATAGCGGTATTCGTCAAAAATATCGTATGTAGGCAGCAGGGTCTTGTTCACTACGGCTTTCAGTTGCTGCTCATACAGCAGGCAGGCGCTGTTAAAGAGATTTTTACCCTTAGGGTCGGTATTGTGGGTAGGGCAACCTACCAGCACGCCTATTGTATCAGCAGCTAGTCTTATGGTATCCAGCGCAGCATGTGCCTGGTTCAGAAAGTCTTCAAACTCCAGAAAGTCGCGCGGGGGGTAGCCGGTAATGGCCAGCTCAGGAAATACGATAAGGTCTGCCCCCTGTGCCTTTGCCGTGGCTATAGCATCCAGTATCTTCTGTGTGTTCAACTCAAAGTTGCCAATATGGTAATTCTGTTGTGCCAGTACTATTCTCATGACGCCTGCTTATGACGGGGCAAAATTAGGATAGTTAACCATGTGGCGTGCTGTATATTCTGATTGTGTTAAAATGAACCCCTTTACAGGTGTTTTAGTGGCTAAAGCGGTTAACTTCGTAACAACAAAATGTCATGAGTATGCAGTTTTCAGGGAAGACAGCTTTTATAACCGGCGCCAGCAGGGGTATAGGTGAGGCCATAGCATTACGCCTGGCAGCAGAGGGAGCCAATATTGTGGTACTGGGAAAGTCGGTAAGGGAAGACCCGCGACTGGGAGGTACTATACATTCTGTGGCGCAGAAGGTGAATGAGGCAGGAGGCCGTGGGCTGGCTGTGCAGTGCGATATACGTGATGAGGAGCAGATACTGAGCGCAGTGCAGGAAACGATAGCCCTGTTTGGCGGTATAGACATTGTTGTTAATAATGCCTCTGCCATATCTCTGGGTGGTACGGAGGAGCTGGATACCAAGCGCCTGGACTTGATACATAATATAAATGTGCGGGGTACCTATCTGGTGACCCGTCACTGTATTCCTTTCCTTCGCAAGGGGAAAAATCCTCATGTACTTACCTTGTCACCCCCCATTAATCTGGATCCCCGCTGGCTGGGCCCTTATGTGGGTTATACCATCAGCAAGTACAGCATGAGTATGATGACGCTGGGATGGTCGGAAGAGCTGCGCAAAGATGGTATAGCTGCCAATTCCCTATGGCCGGTAACAACTATTGCCACTGCGGCGGTGCGTAATCTGCTGGGTGGTGATGCGCTGGTGTCGCGTAGCCGATGGCCTTCAATAGTGGCAGATGCCGCATGCCATATACTCAGCAAACCATCAGCTATCTGTACCGGTAATCTGTTTCTGGATGAGGAGGTACTGGCCGATGCCGGTATCACTGACCTGGAGCAATATGCGGTTTCGCCAGGGCAGCCACTACAGAAAGATTTGTACCTGAACCAATAGGTAATATGTTTCTCATTTAATTTTATTTGAATGGTTAACCTTTAGTAAATAGAAAAAAATGATATTAATTGTGTGGTTTAACTAGTTTTACACACAATCATGCTCTTCAATACCAGCGAGTTTGCTGTTTTCTTTTTTATTGTTCTGGTAGCTTACTGGGCCGTTCATAAATGGATGAACGTCCGTAATATGGTTTTGCTGGCTGCGAACTGGTATTTCTACAATAATCTACATTATACATTCCCCTTCTATTTGCTGGGGATGATACTGGTAGGTTACACTTTTGCTCATCTTATACAAGGGAAAGAAGAAAAAGCAACCAGAAAGGGGATACTGGCTACCGGTATTGTAATACTGGGTTTTGGGCTGACATATATCAAGTACAGTAAGCTGATACTGGGCAATATAGCCGGAATGGAACAGTGGCAGGCCAGTGCGCTGCATATAATTGTGCCGCTTGGCATCAGCTATTATACATTCTCATCTATAGGCTATATAGTAGATGTGTACCGGCGCAGACTACCCGCTGAGCGTAATCTGCTTACTTATGCGGCTTACATCAGCTTTTTTCCTCACCTGCTTTCGGGTCCTATTCCTTCGTCAGTTACGGTTTTACCACAATTCACCAAAATATCCATACCCACACTGGCCAGGATAGAGCATTCAGTAGGGGAGATTGTGTGGGGCCTCTTTAAGAAAATGGTCATAGCAGCACATGCTGAGAAGGTGGTGAATTACTGCTATGCACGTTACGACGATCTTGATGGAAGTACGGTTTTTCTGGGAGTAATGCTCTTTAACCTCTATCTGTATGCCGATTTTTCGGCCTATTCTGATATAGCCCGTGGCGTAGGGCGACTAATGGGCATAGAGCTTACACAGAATTTTAAAATGCCGCATTTCAGCCGAAATCCGGGTGAGTTCTGGCGCAGGTGGCATACCTCGCTACGTAAATGGATGCTGGATTATCTGTATCTGCCACTGGGTGGCAACCGTGGTGGCATGGGTAAGTATATCCTTTCTATCCTGTTCATTTTTACCTTCAGTGGTCTGTGGCATGGCGCCAATATGACTTTTGTATGCTGGGGGCTGCTTAATGGTATCTATTTCATACCCTATATTCTTACAGATTCCCTTACCCGCTACAAGGATGCGCCGGCAGCGGGACGATTATTGCCGCCGGTAAAAGTAGCCGGGCAGATAGCATTTACCTTCCTGCTCACCACACTGTCCCGTATCTTTTTCCGTGCGCCGGACATGACGGTGGCAAAGGGGCTGATACACAAGATATTTTCGGCCTCGTTTCTGCGCCTGCCGCTGAAGATGGTATATACTAAGGTGGCCATGTTCATACCGCTGCTGGCATTTGAATGGGTGCAAAGGGAGAAGGATTATGTGCTGCAGCTGAGTAGGAAACATATGTGGGTGCGTGTAGCGGGCTATATTATAGTAGTAATACTTATATGCCTGCTATATAAGAAACAGAATGCCAGTGAGTACTATTATTTTAAATTCTGATATATAAATTAAGTAGAAATGAAAAAGTCCATTATTGCCGGTCTTCTGGCAGCATCAGTATCAATAACAGGTTGTGGCGGTAGTAGTAGCGGAGAGGGACATATAAGTGAGGAGCAAAGTCGTAAAACCAGAGAAATGCTTGCAGAAAGTAAAAGAAATGCACAGCAGGTAGAGAAACTGAATGAGTTGTATAAGGAGACACCCGATCAGATACTGTTTGAGAATAATGGACAGAACAGTGCAGTATATAAAGAGCTGCAGCAGCGGTATAAAGACCAGCTGGCTGAGCTGAAAAAGAGTGTGGAGGCAACAGGTGCAAAGTTTATAGTAGCCATCATCACACCCGAAGTAGGGGTTGCCATCAGTGATTTTACCCGCTATGGTCATCCTTTTATAAGGCAGGCATGCAATGAGCTGGGCGTGGAATATTATGATCTGGGGCCGGCACTGGCTACACAGAAGCCTACTGTCATTACCCAGATGCCACGCGATGGTCACTGGTCTAAAGTAGGTGCTGTATTTCTGGCCGATCAGCTGGAACCAATCATCACCAAATACAAAGACCACAGAAGCACTGCTGTATATAAAGACAGTGAGCGCCCTGAAACATTCGGCGATCTGGCCCCATCTACCGAAGAGGTGCTGGATGGAGGCAAGGATATGCCGTACAAGGTAGTAGCCAATGCGCAGGGCCTGCGTATGGACCATGATGTGGTGTTTCCTAAAAAGAAGCAGCATGTGCTGTTTCTGGGTGGGTCTCAGTTCTACTCTCCATTCCTGGACAATGAATTCATAGCTACATCGGTACTGGCACAGCGCCACCCTGATATAGAAATGATGAATGCAGGTATGATAGCCGGTTGTACAGATGATTTCCTGTCGCTGTGGGAAGAAAAGTCTAAATATTCAGAACCGGATGTAGTAATCATGCAGACAAATGGTACGGATATCACAGACCTCTTCTTTACTAACCGTAACCATCTGGCGCGCTCTAAGAAGCCTTATGAGCCATCGCCGGTAGAAGAGGCATACTTTATGAACCGGTTCCGCAGATAATATTTCAGAAGTGGCTGTTTTACAGCCACTTCTTTTTTCTGAACCATATAAAGACCAGTATTGTAACTGCTATCATCAGCAGCATCACCATAGGGTAGCCATACTTCCATCCCAGCTCGGGCATATGCTGGAAGTTCATACCATATACACCGGCTATGAAGGTGAGTGGCATAAAGAATACCGAGAAGATGGTAAGCACCCTCATGGTCTCGTTCGTGCGCTGTGCCGATACGTTAAAGTACAGATTGAGCAGATGATTGGTGGTTTCAAACATGCTGTCGTAAAGGCTTTTTTGTTTCACGTACAGGTCCCTTACGTCGCGGGTATAGGCATTAGCGGTTTCGCGGGAGTCCATCCTGTCTACAATATCATAGGTAAGCAGTAGCAGCCTGCGTATCACATCCAGCTTCCGCTTCATGAAGTACAGCCCCTTCAGCAGCGGTAATTTTCTCTTGCGGAGAAATACCTGCATCTCATAGAAATCTATGGAATCGGTAATGGCCTTGCCCGGGGCGTCGAAGGTATGGAGCCCCGTGCGCACCAGTATATTCAGCACCTGAAAGGGGCTGGTGCATCTGCCGGAAGATATGTACTCTGCACAGATAGAACTTATAGGCTCCCACGGCTTACGGTGTATGGTAATGATGAACTCAGCCGTTACAAACACGGCTATTTTACCTGTCAGCTCCTGTACGGTGTCGGCATCAGCATTGGGGTCGGCATTATATACCCTTTGTATGATGAAGGTATAGCCGGGAAACTGCTCATATTTGGGCAGGTGACCTGGCTGCAGACAGTCTGATACAGAGGCAGGGTGCAGTGCGTAGCGGGTAGCTATTTCCTGTAATTCCTGTTCGGTGGGGTCGGTAACATCTATCCACCTGAAAGCACAGCTGATGTCGGCAGTAAGGTCTGAGATCATAGCTATTTTCTTTTTTTACCACGGGTCTTTGGCTTGCCGTACTTCTCCCGCATTTTTTCCTTGTGGCTTACTTTTTTATTTACCTTTTTATTTTTTTCCAGTTTTTCATGAAATGCACCACCTGAATCTACAATTTTAGGCATAGCAATGAGGGTTTCCCTCATATGCACTTTAGGCATTTCATCGTCAGTAAGCACCTCTGATATCTCCAGATGCTCTGGCAGAGGCTGTACCGGAATCTCATACTTCATCAGTTCCTGTATAGCGGCAAGTTCATCAGCTTCGCGCGGAGATGCAAATGCTATGGATATACCCCGGCGGTCGGCACGGCCGGTACGGCCTATGCGGTGTATGTAAGATTCTTTCTCGTCTGGGATATCGAAGTTAATGACATGGGTCACCTCGGCTATATCTATACCACGGGCTACGAGGTCGGTAGCTATCATGAGCCGGTACTCACCATCCCTGAACTTCTTTACCGTATTGAAACGCTGGTTCTGTGCTTTATTGGAGTGTACTACGCCACTCTGGTCGGGCAGGCGGGCTTCCAGTATATCCTGGAGCTCATCGGCCAGCTTTTTGGTAGCGGCAAATACCATCACCTTAGTCATGCTTTCATCTTCTGTAAGCAGCAGCGTGAGCAGGTTTACTTTTGTGTGGAAGTTAGGCACCTGATACAGACGCTGGTCTATATTTTCCAGTGGTGTACCCACCGGGGCGGCCTCTACCCATGCCGGATTATTGAAGTGGGTATGCATTAGTGTTTCCACCTCGGCAGTGATGGTGGCAGAGAACAGCAGATTCTGCCTGCGCGCAGGCAGCAGGTCCAGTACATTATTTATCTGGGTACGGAATCCCAGATTAAACATTTCGTCTACCTCATCTATCACCAGCCGCTTAATGGCTTTAAGCCGTAGCGAGCCGTGCAGCACGAGGTCCAGCAGTCTGCCGGGGGTAGCTACTACCACATCGCAGCCGTTTTCTACTTCCAGCTGCTGGGGGCGCATATTCACCCCGCCATATACACCTACCGTTACCACACTCATATAGGTGGTAAGCTTCTTTATTTCCTCACATACCTGTACCACCAGCTCGCGGGTGGGTACCAGTATCAGCATCTGCGGGAAGCGGTCTTTTGAAAATTGCCACATTCGCAGGCCGGGCAGCAGGTAGGCCAGTGTTTTTCCGGTTCCTGTCTGTGCTATACCACATACATCCCGTCCCGACATAATGACCGGGAATGCCTTGTGCTGGATGGTGGTAGGATGCTCATATCCCATGTCGTCCAGCGCATTGAGCAATGAGGCGTTAAGGTTCAGTTCTCTGAATACCATATACATTAATATACTACGAAGATAGAACGAACCGGGCTAACGAGCCTGGTATAGTTCAGTTGTTTATGTGTGTATGCAGCAGTGAGCAGAACTCTGTACGGGGTATCATGCGGGCACCCAGGCTTTCCAGGTGGGCTGTATATACCTGGCAGTCTATGAGTTGTACCCCCTGTTGCTGTAGTAGCTGCACCCAGTTTATAAAAGCAAATTTACTGGCATTGCTTACCCTGCTGAACATGCTCTCGCCAAAGAAGACATTACCCAGCCATACACCATAAAGCCCTCCCACCAGCTCATTGCCCAGCCAGGCTTCTGCGCAGTGCGCATAACCCATATGATGCAGGAGGCTATAGGCATTTACCACATCTTCTGTTATCCAGGTGCCGTCCTGGTCGGGGCGCTCTATTGCCATACAGGCCCGTATTACCTGGTCAAAACTGGTATTGGTGCGGAATGTAAGTTGTCCTTTTTTGAGTATCTGCTTCATGCTTTTGCTGATGCGCAACTCTGCAGGGAATAGCACAAATCTGGGGTCGGGACACCACCATAGCGGAGGTTCGCCCTCGTTATACCACGGAAATATACCGTTATGATAGGCCAGCAGCAGACGTTCAGGACTGAGGTCGCCACCGGCGGCCAGCAGGCCATCGGGCAGGGCCTCTGAAACAGGCGGGAACCACAATTCACTATCGAGAACAGTAAGATGCATAGGCTGTAACTATCTGCAAAAGTAACGCAGAATATACCCCGTCATTTAACGCGGGTATGGTTTTTGATTATACTTTTTTTAACAGCAATTGGACTACATTTGTTAGGTTCTAGCAAGAAAAATATTATGTTTCAATTCATGAAGAATAAAATTCTGATACCGGCACTGGTGATTCTGGCTCTGGGCGCTTTTTTCTCGTTCAGATATGTGCATGCAGCCGGGCTCACACAGCAGCAGCGCAGGCAGATGGTATTGGAAACGGTGATGAAGACGATACAGGCTGCCCACTTTTCTCCCCGCCCTATTGATGACAGCTTTTCTGTACGTGTATATAAAGGGATGCTGGGATTTCTGGATGGAGAGAAGCTATACTTTACTGCCAGTGATATAGAAAAGCTGTCTAAGTACGAGTATGCAATAGACGATCAGATACTGGCAGGCTCCACTGAGTTTTTTGACTCTCTGGAAGCAATATATGTAAGACGTATAGACGGCTCTGAGAAGATATTTAAGGACATACTGAAGAAGCCATTTTATTATGGCGCTACTGAATCCCTGAAGTTTAACACGGAAACATCGGCTGATGGAGATGAAACAGAAAGCCTGCAGCTCAATGCTGATAAGAAGGAGTATGCTGCCGACGAGGCAGGGCTCTCTGAGCGCTGGCGTAAGCATCTTAAATACCGTGCCCTTGTGAAGTATGTAGATGCTAAAAAGGAGCAGGAAAAGAAAAAGGAAAACAAAGATTCTGTAAACGTTAAGCTTAAGACAGATAAAGAACTGGAAGCACAGGCACGCGAAGATGTACTGAAAAGTAACGAGCGTTATCTGAAGCGCCTGCGTAAGGTGAAGTCTGATGACCGCTTTTCATGGTATGTAAGTAAGATAACGGAGACAGAAGACCCGCATACCGCTTATTTTCCTCCACTGGAAAAGAAGTCTTTTGATGAGCGTATGAGCGGCAGTTTCATGGGTATAGGTGCCCGTCTGAGCCAGAATGATGATAAAACCACAATAGCATCCATTATTACCGGTAGCCCCTCGTGGAAGCAGGGACAGCTAAAAGCCGGTGATGTAATTATGAAGGTGGCACAGGGCGAAGATGACCCCGTAGATATATCGGGCTATGAAATTGATGATGTGGTAAAACTCATACGTGGAGCAAAGGGTACAGAAGTAAGACTTACGGTAAAAAGTACTGATGGTGCGGTGAAGGTGATACCTATCATTCGTGGTATAGTGGAAATAGAAGAGATATTTGCAAAGTCGGCTATCATAAAGAGTAAGGACGGCCCCGTAGGGTTTATTTACCTGCCGGAGTTCTATGCCAACTTCAACAATATTAATCCCCGCTCATCGGCAAAGGATATAGCAAAAGAAGTAATGAAGCTGAAGAATGCGGGCGTTACCGGTATCATACTGGACCTCCGTTATAATGGCGGTGGTTCGCTGAATGATGTGGTGGAGATGGCAGGTGTATTTCTGGGCCGTGGCCCGGTAGTACAGGTTAAGAGCAGCCACAGCAGCCCTTCTGTACTGCGCTCCCGCAGCTTTGATACCGCTATATACAGTGGCCCGCTCGCCATTATGGTAGATCAGAGCAGTGCATCGGCATCTGAGATACTGGCAGCAGTGCTGCAGGACTATAACCGTGCTGTGATAGTAGGTTCTACTTCCTTTGGCAAGGGTACGGTGCAGAAAATGGTGAATCTGGATGATGTACTGGATGATGCATCGAAGATGGGCCTGCGCAGTACGCTGGATAAGGATGGTGAGCCTTCATCCCTGGGCTCACTGAAGCTGACCATGGAGAAGTTTTACCGGGTAAATGGTGGCTCTACACAGCGCAAGGGTGTAACGCCGCACATAGATATGCCCGACCCGTATGATGGCTATGATGAGGAAGATCTGGGTGAGCGTCATTATAAGTCGGCACTGCCATGGGATGATATTCCTGCGGTATCGTACAAGCCTGCCAACAGTATTCCGAACCTTAATCAGGTTATATCTATGAGCAATGCCCGCATAGAGGCTAATCCTACCTTCCGCCTGATAAAGGAGAATGCAGAAGTGATAAAGAAAAAGCGCGAGGATAATGTAGTGTCGCTCAATGAGGCAGAGTACCGTAAAGAGCAGGAAGAGACAAATGCGGTGTCTAAGAAACTGGAGGAGCTGCAGAAAAATGCAATAGCGCTGGAGGTAACTAATCCTGAAGAGGATATGGCACGCATTAATCTGGATACAGCATCGGTAAGTAAAAATAAGGAATGGCTGAAAGCTATAGGTAAGGATATCTACATTGCCGAAACTGTAAATATCATTAATGATATAAAGAAAGGGAGCATGAATGTGAGTATAGGCACCGGAATGAAGTAAACAGAAATTATAGTTTATTACAAGGGTTGCCATCTGATGGCAACCCTTTTTTTGTGTATGTCAGGGCATCTTGTGTTGCCCGGTATTACCTTTGCATATAAATAATACAGCCCGATGAAAGTAGCAGTAGTAGGCGCCACAGGCCTTGTAGGCAGTACCATGATGAGGGTACTGGAGGAGCGTAATTTTCCGGTTTCAGAACTGATACCCGTAGCATCTGAGCGCTCGGCAGGTAGTAAGGTTACCTATGCGGGTAAGGAGTATACCGTAGTTACTGCTGCTGCCGCTATTGCCGCCCGGCCTGATATAGCGCTGTTTTCTGCCGGAGGCTCTGTATCACTGGAGCTGGCACCACAGTTTGCAGCTGTAGGCTGCCGGGTCATAGATAACTCATCGGCATGGCGTATGAAGTCGGAGGTGAAGCTGGTAGTGCCGGAAGTGAACGGTGATACCCTAACGGCAGATGATATGATTATTGCCAACCCTAACTGCTCTACGATACAGATGGTAATGGTACTGCACCCACTGCATCAGCATTATGGTATAAAGCGTGTGGTGGTAAGTACTTACCAGAGTGTAAGCGGCACAGGGCATAATGCGGTGGCAGAAATGATGGCGCAGCGTGCCGGTAGTAAAGAACATCATGTATATCCGCATCAGATAGACATGAATGTGCTGCCGCATATAGATGTGTTTCAGGATAACGGCTATACAAAAGAAGAAATGAAAATGGCACTGGAAACCTGTAAGATAATGGGTGACGAGAGCATAAAAGTAACGGCTACTACAGTGCGGGTGCCGGTATCGGGCGGGCATAGTGAGAGTGTGAATATTGAGTTTCGCAAAGAGTATGAGCTGGACGATGTACGTGCCATGCTCAGTACTACACCGGGTGTAATAGTGATAGACAATCCCGATATGAACGGATACCCTATGCCACTGCATGCCGAGGGTAAAGATGAGGTGTTTGTAGGCCGCCTGCGTCGCGACTTCTCACAGCCCGATACGCTAAACTGCTGGATAGTGGCAGATAACCTGCGCAAGGGGGCCGCCACCAATGCTGTGCAGATAGCCAAGCTGCTGCATAATAATGGGTGGGTGTAGGACTGCACATTATATTTCTGCAGTGTATGAGGGATTCGTAGTTTGCTGTCGTCTTATGGGTAGCACAGCTAAGCTTATTCCCCATGTTATCACGTTACATACTCCTGCCACTGGTGCTGCTACTGACGGTAACAGCATCGGCACAATACAATCTGCTGAAGATACCGGACACGCTCAGCAGCGGTGGCTGCACCAAATCAGTAGGCTGTGCTATAAAGTGGAAAACAGAATAAGTCAGAAACCACTGAAGTAGGCTGCTTCTTCTCTGAGGTCCAGTACGGGGTACTTTGCCGCCAGTGCGTGCGTCTTTTCCAGATAAGTACTCATAAATCTGCTGTGTGCCTGTGTGTCGGGGAAGCGGGTACGGTGATTGCGTGCGGTGACGATATCTGCTACCTGCTTCATTAAGTCCTGTGCATCGGGCGCTATGCAGGCTTTTACAAACTGCTCCCATACAAAGCTGGTGGCAGAATAGTTAGGGTGTACAAAGTCTATATCGTAATAGCGGTAGTCGCGCAGCACATCTATTATGAGCTCATAGGCCGGGAAGTAGCTGACATGGCCATACCTGCCACATAGGTCATGCACTGCTTCTATGAGTCTTGCCTTACTGCGGTTATTATCGGTAACACCATCACGTATATGACGTACCGGGCTTATTGTAAAAATTATCTGCGCATGCGGGTTGTATTCATGCAGCCGGTTTATTGTTTCATATAGTGCAGCTACTATCTCTGATATGGGTAGCAGTCTTTTCTCAAACCATTGTGCAGGAGCCCGGTGATTGTTGGCTACATGCCGGCCACTCTCTTTCAGGTAGTACTGAAATGCCGAGCCCAGTGTCACAATCACCACATCGGCCTGCTTCATAAACGATGCTGCAGCGGTCTGCGATGCGTTGATGCCCATAAGTGCCGCTTCCTGGTTTATATGAGAGAACCGGGTATGATGGTCCCAGCTGTTCCAGAGCTCATTGAGCAGAAACAAATCATCTGCAGCATATAGCTGCCTGTCCATATAGCTGTTAAGGCTATGCGCCACGCTGAGCGGATTGAACAGAATGCCATGAGGATTCTGCAATACGTGGAATTTATGCTGCGCCAGCCGGTCAGATATATGCTCGGTAAAACAGGAGCCTATAAGCAATATACGGTCGCTGTAGGTCAGTGGCCGGGATAGTGGTGGAACATCGGGCGATAGCATGAATTGCATACTTCAAAATTAGGTAAAGTGAACTTATCGGGGCTTTTTACAGATGCTATATTCGTATTGCGCAATAAAATATTTATGTGCAGGGTGTAATAAAATGTATCATCTGCCTACTAATGATGTAAACAATATTTTATGACACACTTTTTCATTAGGCTATTATACAAGCGCCCGTTCATTCACCTGCTGCGTATAGTGGGTATTATTATTGGTTTTCTGTTCTTTATTCACTTTGTACATACGGCCCGTGCAGCAGAGTATAGTGCATTTAAAGTAACCGTCACCGGTAAGGGGCAGCCCATGATACTGATACCCGGCGCTACCTGTAGCGGGCATGAGTGGGATGAGACCGTAGCCCGCTATTCATCGCGCTACGAGTGTCATGCACTTACACTGGCAGGATATGCAGGTACTGCCCCTTTGCCGGCCGGCCCCTACCTTACCACTATGCAGCGGCAGATACAGCAGTATATTACAGATAAGAAGCTGAGTAATGTAATACTGGTGGGGCATTCTATAGGTGGCTTTCTGTCGCTGTGTATAGCTGCCGATATGAAAGACCATCTGGGGCGTGTGATAGTAGTGGACGCGCTGCCTTTCTTTGCCGCATTTTCCAATCCCGCAGCAGCGGATACGGTGAATACGGCCATGGCAGAACAGTCGCTGGCGCGTTATAATGCTATGAGCCATGAGCAGCTGAAAGCCAGCCAGCGGCAGATGGCCGCATTTATGTGCAGGGATTCCACACACTGGGATGATATAGCTGCATGGGGAGCCGCCAGCGATAAGCGGACTATGGCATGGACTATGGCGGAGATGCTGGGTACAGATATGCGCAGCCGCATAAGCACTATAAAAGTGCCGGTACTGGTAATGGCGGCATGGTGTGAAACGCCGGAGTATCCTGCATTTACCCGTAGTACGGTGCAGCAGGTTTATGGTGGGCAGTACAGTGCCTGTAAGACATGTGCTGTGCATGTGGCAGAAGGCAATACCAGACACTTTGTGATGTATGATAACCCGCAGTGGTATTTTACAGAGATAGATAACTTTATTGCCGCGAGGTAAGCACGTGCAGCACAGGGAACAGATATTCAATGATATGGTAGCGGAGAACCGCGCAGGCATATATCGCATATGCCTTGCGTATCTCCATGACCGCTCATGGGCCGATGACCTGTATCAGGAGATACTGCTGCAGCTGTGGAGTAGTCTGGACCGTTTCAGAGGTGAGGCAAAACGCAGTACATGGGTGTATAGAGTAGCGGTAAATACTGCTATTACCTACAATGCACTGCACCGGCGCAGCAGCCATCAGGAGTTGCCGGATGCAATACAACACCTACCCGACGATGCTACCGGCAAGGGACAGGAACAGCAGATGCAGCAATTGTATGCCGCTATAGCGCAACTGGCAGAGCAGGACAGGCTTATTATATCGCTGGTCCTGGAAGACCTGAGTTATAAAGAGATAGCCGATATTACAGGTAGCAGCGTTACCAATACCGGTGTGCGTATCAATCGTATAAAGGCAAGACTTATGAAACTTATGAACCCTGAAAACAGAGAAGATGAACTTTGACGAATTACAGAAAAGCTGGAAGGCACAACCGCTTACTGTGCCTGAGCAGAGCCCTGAGGCTAAGGCGCAGCTGCTGGCACGCTGGCGCAGGCAGCAGCGTAAGGTAGTGCTCAGTAACATAGGTGTTACAGCAGCGTTTGTAGTGACAATGGGTGTGCTGGCATGGGTGTTTCTGTCATGGCATACATCGCACGGATGGCTGTTCAGCGGTAGTCTGCTATGCATGGCGCTACTGCTACTGGTATATCTGTGGGTAATATGGCGTGGGGTAGTATTTCACCGTCCCGTTTTTTCATTACCGGCATCAGCGTATGCATCGCGCTACGTAGCAGCATTGCGCTGGCGCAGAAAAACCATTACCACCTTTGTGTGGGTATATATGCTGCTGCTGTGGCTGTCGCTGATGTTGTACTTCACATCGGTACTGGAAGGTACATCTATGCTGATGCGGATATCGGCTCCTGTTATTACAACAGCCTATATGGTAATTGTAAAGTTTGCAATAAGGAAAAAACAACGCCGTCAGCTGAATGAAACAGACAGTCTTATTCAGGATTTTTCTGCACTTACCGCCACTGAGGAGTGATGCATTGGGGTGAGCTTATTTCATGTTATCCAGCAGGTATTCTATAGTTCTGGGGTAGTAGAAGTGCTCCAGACTGTGTATTCGTTTGGCAAGGTCTGCTGGTGTATCTCCCGGCAGCACCGGGCAATGTGCCTGCATAATGATGCTGCCCTTGTCATACTCCTCATTTACATAGTGTATAGTAATGCCGCTCTCTTTTTCTCCGGCTGCTACCACGGCCTCGTGTACATGGCTGCCATACATACCCTTACCACCATATGCAGGCAGCAGTGCCGGATGTATATTGATGATGCTGGTGGGATACATGCGCACCAGCACATCAGGCACCTTCCACATATAGCCTGCCAGCACTATGAGGGATGGCTCACATTCGCTGATGCGTGCCACCGTACCGGGATTGCTGAATGAACCTTTTTCTGTAAGCAGTACCGGAATGCCCTCCCGTGCTGCTATTTCCAGCACTCCGGCACCCGGCTTATTGCATACTATCAGAGATACTTTAGCCTTTCCGCTGGCTTTGAACCATGCTATTATAGCTGCGGCATTACTGCCTGCTCCTGATGCGAAAATGACGAGTGAGTGCATATCCCGTTGAGATGATATTTTAATCTGCTACTGTAATTGATTTAGGAAAGATTTTCAAAAACGGGCCTTGATTTCTTTACTATCAGGCTTACTACCAGCCCGAAGAGACAGTCTACTATTACGCCGCTGAAATAGCCCATCAGTACATCGCTGAGTCTGAACACTTTTGCTTTCTGTATCTGGTCTACCATCTGATCTATCTTATCGTCAGGTGCGCCACTTTTTTCCAGTGTTTTAACTGTTGCATCCAGTACTCTGTCGGTATAGCCGGGGTCTATGACAAATGTGTACAGGTACTGAAAAGATACAGAAAGAAGGCCTGCAATGAGTACGGTTACAAAAGTAGCGCCAAATGCTTCACGCAGCTCTATGTAGCCGCCATTGGCCTTGCGCAGGTTCACAAGCATGAACCATAGTATTCCCAGAAATACCAGGTATCCGGCAAAGTTGAGTATAGCATACATTACCAGCGCTTCAGCGGTCTGATTAATACCTGCCTTAATGGCTATGTAAATGATTCCAAGTATCAGTCCGTTAATAGCTGCGGTCTTGTTGCGGGCAGCAGTACTCATTGGTTCGCTTATAGCATTTGTCATGGCGTATTCTATTTGTTCAGGTGAACTTTATTATTGTTTACGATACCTATTACCTTACCCACCAGCGGCATACCTTCAAAGGGATTGTTTACACCTTTTGAGCGTCCTGCACCTTTTGCCAGTGTGTGGCTACCGGTTGTGGTAAAGAGTGTGAGGCTGGCAGCATTGCCTTTGTTTATAACAGACTCACTTAGCCCGAATATAGCGCGGGGACGAATACTCATCAGCTCTGCCAGTCGCTCAGTACTGAGTGACTTTTTCAGCTTATCCCATATTATATTAAAAGTAAGCTCCTGCACCGCCATCCCTTCGGCTGCATATTCCAGTTCTTTTTGCTTGGCGTCCCATTCCTGAGGTCTGTGATGCGATGCTATACAGTCTATAGTGCCATCTTTGATACCTGCTACCAGTGCTTTTCTGTCGCTCTCGCCACGCAGCGGGGGCGATACTTTGTACATGCTGTCATAGCCACGCATTACTTCATCAGTAAGCACCAGGTGATATGGTGTTACAGAGCAGGTCACAGATACGCCGTCAGCTTTAGCCCTTCGTATCATATCTACCGATGCAGCCGTAGTGATGCCGCTTATATGCAGGCGTGAGCCTGTATAACGCGCCAGTTCCACATCCCGGTACACCATCAGCGTCTCTGCGAGTTCTGGTATTCCGGCCATACCCAGTGTTACAGATACTGGGCCTTCGTTCATAAGCCCCCCGGCTGCCAGCGCATTATCTACCGGTACCTGTATCAGCACGCCGTTAAATGCGGTCACATATTCCAGTGCCTTCATCATCAGGGTACTGTTCTGTACTGGTTTCCAGCCGTCGCCAAAGGCTATGGCACCATGGGTGCGCATATCCAGCATTTCTGCCAGGTCTTTTCCTTCAGCATTACGGGACAGGGAGCCTGTGGGGTGTAGTGTTACCACATTTCCGGCGGCACGTTGCAGCAAGTACTGTATAGCCGCCTGATTGCTCATTACCGGCTGCGTATTGGGTGCTGTCAGCACATCGGTATAGCCCCCGGCTGCTGCGGCTGCCATGCCGCTTTGCAGTGTTTCTTTATGCTCATAGCCTGGCTCACAGTAGTCGGCCAGTATATCTACCCATCCCGGGCTTACACACAGGTCTGGTACATCTACCGTAATAGCTGCATCTGCTTTTACAGATGAGGCTATTCTGGTAATTATACCATCTTCCACCAGTATGTCCATCACTTTGTCGTGGTGAGGGGATTGCGGGTCGGCGACCCTTGCTTTGCGAATGAGTACCTGCATTATCAGTATTTAGAAAGGTGGCGCAGATGCGTTCTGTGCCATGGTACGGTTATGCCGGGCGTTTGCGGTTGCGTGCCAGCAACCATGTTTCTACACCCAGCATTACAAGCGCTAAAATTACGCAAACTTTCCAAAGCGGGAACTCAGATGCGCCTGAGTGTTCGCTCAGATTGCCGCTGCTGTTTACTTCCTGCCATTTGATATTGTTGCCTTTCCATGTGCCTGCCAGTTGTGCTATGTCCCGGTACACAGGGTCAGACTCTGCCTTATCCTGGTTTACTGCCAGCTGTACGGTATCGGTAGCCGGTGCGGCCAGTGCATAAAAACCGGGCTCCTGCAGCACACTGCCTGCATATACGTCCAGTCCGGCCCCATTGGGGCGTTGTGGTGGTACAATATCGGTACCATGTGCATAGGCATGCATAGTGTTACGCTCTGTGGCATTGGCCAGTGTTACAAATGTAGGCTCCGTAGCGCCGGCTCTTACAGCGTACACATTGCCACCACCGCCCTGCATGGCCATCTGGTAGAGGAAGGGCGTAAAGAAGTAACTACCGGGGAAATTGCCTGATTCTGGGTCGGCAGCGGTAGCGCATAGGTAGAGCGCGCCCTGGGTAGGGGAATAACGGGCCAGTAACGGGTCGCCATTTCTGAAAGAGAGTACCGACTGCTGATTGGCGGTAATACCTGCCGATAAAATGTAATGCCAGTTGGCAGTAGGCAGCTGTACATTGTCCGGTACTTTTTCAAACAGGTCTTTTACCAGCTGGCTGCCAGGTTGTAACTGACTGGCCATCTGCATACTGGTGTCGGTGCCTGCTATCTGAATGTCTCCTATCAGTTTCAGACCGTCATTCAGTGCACCGATATTAGCTGTTCTGCCTGGGAAAATGCATATAGTATGACCATCATTCAGTGTTTCGCTCAGTTTTTTACCCAGCGATTCATTTATGCCGGTAATACCGTTCAGTATCACAAGGCTGTATGGCTTCCAGTCTTCAGGGCTGGCATTTACATCTGTCTGATTGATCCTGAATCCGTTCCATGCTCTGAATGCTGCCTGAATGTACGGGTTCATCTGACCCTCGTTCAGCACCAGTACCGAAAGGTTGGGGGCGCAGCGTGCAGCTATACGGAAGGTGTCATCAAACCGCATAGTAGCATCATTCAGCGAAAAGGACAGTTGCTGCCAGCCATTGCCGCTTACCTGAAAGCTCAGTGTATCTGTACGCACATCACTTTCATCAAAACTCAGCGATGCGGCGCTTTTTACCTGTCCGTTTACGGCAAGGTTCAGTACGGGGTGTGCATCGTTACTTTCACCTGTCCTTCTTGTGCGTACTACAGCATAGTTGCTTCTGTCGGCCTGGAGTACGGGATTGGTGAGCATTACCGTATCTATATATACATTGGGTATGCCGGGTACCTGTACCGGTATGCCGTAGAATACAATGTTGCGGGTTTGCTCATTAGCAGGTATGGCAGGGAATGCACTCTGCTGAAAGTCGGAATAATAATATACCACTGCTTTATCTGCCTGCTCGTGTTCCCGGGCAGTAGCTGCCGCTGCCAGTACACGGTCTACAGAGATGGTTGCCGCTGTTATTTCTGTAGCCTGTATGGTATTATACGCCTCTGTAGCAGGCATTGCACGGTAGGCCGATGGCTTATCGTTGGTAAGTATCACATAGCGGGTGCCTGCAGCCCCGGCGCGTACCTGCCGTGCCGCTGCATCTTTGGCTATGTCCAGCAGCCTGCGTGCCCCTTTGGTGGCACTCATGCTGTAAGAGTTGTCCAGATATATCACCTGTACCTGTTTGCCGCCACTAACTGCATCATTGCCGGCAAAATATGGCTGTGCAAAAGCCAGCACCACAAAAGCCAGAAACAATAACCGGGAGAGCAGCAGCCATTTATATCTTATTTGCGACTGCCGTCTGCTGTTCAGCTGTATGTTTTTCAGGAAGCGGGTATGCGGAAACAGTACCGTCTTGTACTTACGCAGGTTGAACAGGTGTATCAGCACCGGTATGGCAAGGGTAAGCCCTGCTGCAAGAAAAAGCGGGTAGGAAAAACTCACCTGACAAATATAACTGATGGAGGTGTGACAGCAAAAGTTAAAAAATGCAGGAACAGGCATCTTCGGCCCGCCGGACACAAAAACAGCCATGCATCGCATGGCTGTTTTTGTATTAGTGTTGTCAGTAGTTTACTGTTTTATGAGTTTATGTACGGCCCGCTGTACACCATTCTGGTCATAAAGAAGTACCATATACATACCATCGGCCAGTTTACTGATGTCAATGGTTTTGGCGTGATTCCGTGTTATAAGCGCTTTGCCATCTGCACTGGTTATTACTGCCCGCACATCTATCGGCGCTTCTATGGTAATGGACAGATTAGATGGGTTGGGGAATACGAAGTAGTTATCCCTGTTCATAGCAGGGTCGGTAGTGCCGCTTGCTGAGTTGTAATTATAATGAGCCGATGAGCCAAAGCATGCGTTCTCATCATTTACACGTACCCAGTAGTCTGTATAATATAGTGCTGCCGTACGGTAGGTGGTAGCGCCGGGTATGGCTCCCTGTATACCATTATACCACTGGTAGCTGCCCCATGTGGTTTCTGTATACAGTGTATTGGTAGCAGGGTTGTATGTCACAGTGGCCATAGGCGCTGCATTGACTGATACGCTCTTTGATACGTAGCATCCGGTAGGCAGCGTGTAGCGTATGATTGCTACGCCGCCGTTCAGTATGGTCATAATACCATCGCCTGCATCTACAGTAGCTATGCCGGGGGTAAGACTGCTCCATACGCCGCCGGGAGTGGCGTTGTATAGTGTATCCTTATCTGCTGCACAATAGATGGTATCGGCACCTATGATTGGTTCCGGAAGTGGGTTAATCAGTACATTGGCATAAACGGCACAGCTAGGGCCGGTGGTATAGGTAATATCTGCCAGTCCGGCCGATACCCCGGTTACCACACCTGAGGTAGCGCTTACGGTAGCTATAGATGGGCTTCCGCTCTGCCACATGCCGCCGCTTACTACATTGGATAGTGTAGTACTGGTGCCGGGGCAAGCTGTCATGGTTCCGGTTATGACATCGGGTGGTAATACTACATGCACCGGTAGTGTTGTATAGCAGCCGCCAGGCATTGTATAGGTAATAATAGTGGTTCCCGGTACATGACCGCTTATGAGCCCCGATGTAGTGAGAACAGATGCAATAGCCGGGAAGGAACTGCTCCATGTGCCTCCTATAGTTTCGTCGGCCAGGGCGATGGTGCTACCCACACATACGGTATCATTACCTTCTATGGCAGCAGGTAGCGGATTAATGGTAGCATTTATGGACGATGTGCCGCATTCATTGGAATACAGTATTACAGCTACGCCACCTGAAATGCCGGTCACTACGCCTGTAGGCGATACTATAGCAATGGCCGGCGCTGAAGAAGACCATGAGCCTCCGGGTATTGCGTTGAAAAGTGACATCGACTGTCCGGCACATATTGGTATTGCACCTGTTATAGCATCAGGTGCAGGATTAACGGTTACTTCGGCAGTAGTGATACATGACAATGCCGATGTGTAGGTGATAGTAACGGTACCATCGCTTACACCGGTTATCTGTCCGTCATTCGCCCCTAGTGTGGTAGCCGTAGCAGTGCCTGGTGCAGCGCTGCTCCATGTGCCACCTGCAGTAGCGCTGGAGAGTGTGGTAGTACCGCTGGTCTCACATACGGTGAGTGTTCCTGTTATGGCCGCAGGCAGTGGGTTAACGGTAATTTCTTTTACTACGTATCCGCATCCTGAATAAGTGATGGTAGTGGTGCCGGCTGCAATTCCGGTTACTGTACCTGTGGTGGGGTTTACTGTAGCAGTAGCAGGGGTAGAGCTGCTCCATGCGCCACCTGGTGTAATGGATGTAAGCGCAATATTCGTGCCTATACATACCTGCGAAGGACCGGTAATAGGTGCCGGAACAGGGTTAACAGTAATAGGTTTAACTGTAAAGCAGCCGGTAGAGGATAGTGTAAATGTAATATTGGTAGTACCGCCCGCAATGGCAGATACAACACCTGTAGAACTTACTGTACCTACGGCAGGGTTGCTGCTGGACCATGTTCCGGCTCCGGCAGCATTGCTGAGGGCTGTAGTAGTACCCTGGCATATGGTCACAGGGGTGGTAGGGGTAATAGCGCCAGGCGCTGCGTTAACCGTTACCACACGGGTGGCAGTACAGCTGCCTACTGTATATATTATTGTTGCAGTACCCGGGCTTACGCCTGTTACTACACCCCCGGCTACTGTAGCTACTCCCGGGGCAGAACTGCTCCATGTTCCGCCGGATGTAGTGGAGGCAAGAGTAGTAGTAGTGCCGCCACATAAAGTTGCCGTTCCTGTAAGTGCTGCGGGGCCTGCATTTATGGTTACCATCTGGGCAGATGATGTAAAGTCTGGTGTACAGGTACCTGTTGTACCCCAGGTAATATAGCAGAAGTAATAGTAGGTACCCGGGGTGGTGGTAGTGGGTACATAGCTTACCGTTCCTGAACCGCCTGCAGGCGATACAGCGCTGATAGGTCCTCCGTGCGGCGTAGATGCGGGAATGGATGTCCCCCCGGTAGTATTCACATACCACTGTGCAGTATATGCTACGCCATCATCGCCCAGCAGCCCGCCGCCCAGAGTACACTGGTTATATGTCAGTGTATTGGATGTAGCTGTAGCATTCTGGCAATAGGAAGTAGTCCCTGTCATAGAAAGGGTGCTGCTGGGAGAATATATACTGAACAGACATGACGACTGTGTGATACTGATAAAGCACAGCAGCAGAAACAGATATAATCTGTTGGTTTTTTTAGAGATGTATTGGTTCGTCATAAGCAGGTTTTATTTATATGATGATTTGGGCAATGACGGGTATCTGGTGAATAAGGCGGGTAACAAAGGACTCAGTGTTAGCAAATTATGAAATTTTTTCAAATTTTTCAAATATTTATATCCGATACATTGTATGTGAAAAACTATTTTATCTACCTGTCTGTTAATAAACAGACAGCAAAACGTTTCCTGAATAATATTTTTTACAGGTAATTCTCATAATGTCCCGCTCTGTCATTACTTCGTTTACCCGACCTTTGCACTTCCATGAAGGATCTCGCTTCGCTCAACAAGTATTTTCTCAGGTATAAATGGCGTTTATTACTCGGATTGCTCTTTGTGGCAATATCTTCCTGGTTTGCAGTAAAACCCGGCAATGTTATTCAGCAGATGCTGGATGAGGTAGTGCAGGCTGCCGCAGGTGGCAGTGGTGCAGCTGGTATTGGTAGTATTGTATTTCGTGGCGGAATGCTGCTGCTGGGGCTGGCGCTGTTGCGTGGTTTATTCATGTTCATGATGCGGCAGACTATCATTGTCATGTCGCGGCATATAGAGTACGATCAGAAGTCGGAGGTATATGCGCACTATCAGCGGCTGCATACAGGCTTTTTCAAGTCAAAGTTTACCGGTGACCTTATGAATCGCATTTCAGAAGATGTTTCCCGGGTACGTATGTATACCGGGCCATCTATCATGTATTTCACATCGGTAGTATTTCTGGTCATTTTCTGTGTGTGGGATATGCTGCGGGTCAATGCCATGCTTACACTCTGTGTAGTTGCACCGCTTCCACTGCTGGCATTGTCTATCTTTTATGTCAATAAAATAATATTCCGCAAAAGCAGCCGTATACAGGAGCAGTTGTCGGCATTGACTACCACAGCTCAGGAGTCTTATTCCGGCATCAGGGTTATAAAGGCATTTGTACAGGAGCGTAATATGATGCGCTTCTTTGAAACAGCCGGAGCTTCTTACCGCGATAGTGCAGTAAACCTGTCTGTTACGCAGGCCATTTATTATCCAGCCATGAACCTTTTTGTAGGGGTCAGTATGTTGTCTACAGTGCTTATAGGTGGTTGGTTTGCCATTAACGGACATATTACTACCGGCAATATTGCACAGTTTGTTATTTATATCAATCTGCTCATGTTTCCCATATCCAGCATAGGTATGGTAGCAGGTATGACCCAGCGTGCCGGTGCATCTCAGCGCCGCATTGATGAGTTTCTTCATACGCAGCCAGAGATTGTGAGTCCCCCTTCTGGTATTACTACTCCACCAGCAGGCGACATACATTTTGATAATATCACTTTTACTTATCCTCATACAGGCATTACTGCACTGAAGAGCTTTTCACTGCATGCTCTCAGGGGGCAGAAAATAGCTATTATTGGTCGCACGGGCTCTGGCAAATCCACGCTGGCACACATGCTGCTACGTATGTATGATGCTACCGGAGGGCAGCTGCTTATAGATGGGAGTCCGGTGCAGCAGTATGACCTTGATGTACTGCGTGGCGGTATAGCATATGCACCACAGGAAGCCTATCTTTTTTCTGATACTATAGCCAACAATATCCGTTTTGGCCGTGGTGATGCCACGGACGAGGAAGTGCGGGCAGCCGCCCGCATGGCCGATCTGGACAAGGATGTAACCGATTTCCCTCAGGGATATGATACGGTAGTAGGGGAGCGGGGGGTAATGCTGAGCGGAGGCCAGAAACAACGTATGGTGCTGGCCCGTGCCTTACTCAAGAACAGCCAGGTACTGCTGCTGGATGAGTGCCTCTCGGCGGTAGATACACAGACAGAGAAGACCATCCTTGCCAATCTCTCATCATGGCTTACAGGGCGTACGGTGTTTGTCATCACACACCGTATTTTCACAAGCTGGACCTTTGATAAGATTATTATCCTGGATAATGGTACCATAGCAGAGCAGGGTACGCACGAAGAACTGATGACGCTTAACGGGCGCTATGCAAAACTATACCGTCACCAGACAGAGACGGAGTAACCAATATGAAGGAATGGGAAGCGCTTACAGTGCTGCTTTTTTCATTTCAGCCACAGCCTGCTCCCAGCGCCATGCGGTATCCATCATAGCATCAAGGCCATATTGGGTTTCCCAGCCCAGGAGGTTTCTGGCACGGTCATTATTGGCATATACTTCTATCACATCGCCGGGGCGCCGGGGACCGATATTGAAGTTCAGTTTCTGGCCCGATACCCGCTCAAAAGCGTTGATAAGTTCCAGTACGGTAACACCATTGCCCGTGCCCAGATTAAATACTTCGCAGTTCGATTTGTTGCGGTCTTCAATAATATACTGAAGCGCACGGGTATGAGCATTGGCAATATCCATTACATGTATATAATCGCGTATGCAGGAGCCATCGCGGGTATCGTAGTCATTGCCGAATACGGTCATATCCTTACGCTTGCCTATAGCTGTCTGCGTTATCACAGGTACCACACTTTCCGACAGATCCTGAAACTCACCTACAATGGCGGATGGATGTGCACCTACGGGATTGAAGTAGCGTAGCAATATGGCATTAAACTCCTTATGTATGAAGGTAAAATCCCGGCATATAGCCTCACCCATCTGCTTGGTACGGGCATAAGGCGATTCCGGCTCCTTCAGTGGGGCTTCTTCAGATACAGGCAGTGTATCTGCATTGCCATATACAGAGCAGGATGATGAGAATACGAAATTGTCCACATCAAAGTCTTCTGCGCACTGTAGTATGTTCAGCAGTGAATTGATGTTGTTATTAAAATACAGGATAGGCTCGTTTACCGATTCCGGTACAGATTTCAGCGCAGCAAAATGGATGATGCCTTCTATATCCGGGTTTTCCAGAAATACAGCTTCGGTATCGTCCAGGTCACAGAGGTCTACCTTATAGTTCTTCACTTTTTTGCCGGTAATCTTTTCTATTCCGTCCAGCATTTTCAGAGAACCTTTGCACAGATTATCTACAGAAATTACATCAAATCCATTCTGTATCAGATCTACTATAGTATGACCGCCTATATAGCCACAGCCACCGGTAACGAGTATCTTGCTCATAGTATTTCGTTTTATTGTCCGGGCAGGAGGGGAACCCTGCACCCTGTATGCAAATATAGGCGGCACAGATTATTACTGAAATTATTTTATCGGCACGTATATAGCTGTTATCGGCAGTTGTTAAGCTATTCATTACAGTAATGTGATACCATTTACAGGTAGCTCACCCCATTAATTCTTCATTTCGCTTCAAATAATATGGTGGTATCACCATCTGTTTACCATACAATAATTATATTTACATCACCTATGATATTGCGTAGCCTGCTTTATGTGATAGCAGTTGTTCTCTTTATTGGTTGGGCAGTCGGTTTTTTTATCTGGCGTCCAGGGCCGCTTATTCATATTATGATAATATTTGCGGCAGTATTCCTCATGCTGGGTATCGTGCGCAAACAGGGCATACGCTGACCTGATATACCATTCTGCCGATTTTTTCCACATCCTTCTCAGGAGGTTCCGCTTTTGGCTTTATTTCAGATATCTTTGTTCCAAACATCTTTGAATCATGCGTTTCATAGTTACTTCGTCATCCCTGCTGAAAAATCTGCAGCAAATAGGTGGTATCATCAGTGCCAATAATGTATTGACGGTACTGGAAGATTTTCTCTTTCATCTGGAAGGGAACACACTTACACTTACCGCTACCGATCTGGAAACCATGATGCGGGTGCAGATGGACGTAAGCAATGCCGAGGGTAGCGGACGTATCTGTATCCCTTCCAAAATACTGCTGGAATACCTTAAAAACCTGCCCGACCAGCCGGTAACATTTATTATGGATGAGAAAGATTTGTCCATAGATATGTCCAGCAGTTCCGGTAAGTACCGTATTGTGGGTGAGAAAGCTGATGATTTTCCTAAGGAGCCGGCTCCAGGCGACACCTCTGAGTTCACTATGTCATCTGTAGCGCTTATAGAGTGCATTAACCGTACGCTGTTTGCAGTAAGCGGCGACACCCTGCGCCCTGCCATGACGGGTGTTTACTTCGAGATGTCGGCCGATGGATTAGGTTTTGTTTCTACCGATGCGCACCGTCTGGTACAGCTGCGCCGTAATGATATTTCATGTCCCACCACCGGTGGTTTTGTAGTGCCTAAGAAGCCATTGCAGCAACTGCGTGGCACGCTGCCTGCCGATGAGTCGCAGCTGCGCCTGGCTTACAATAGCAGTCACCTGTTCGTTTCCGGACCACAGATCAGCCTCAGCTGCCGGCTTATTGATGCCCGCTTCCCCGATTATCGTGCTGTCATACCGGTAGATAATCCGTACAGGCTCACAGTAAACCGTGCTGAGTTTGCCAGTGCTCTGCGTCGTGTGAACATCTTTGCTAATAAAACTACCAATCAGGTGCTGCTGGATATTAATGGTAACAGTCTTAACATCAGCGCACAGGATATTGACTTCTCTTATGAGGGTAAGGAAACCCTCTCCTGCCAGTATAGCGGTGAGGATATGAAAATAGCCTTCAATGCAAAACTGATGGTAGAGATAGTGAACAATCTGGATGGCGAGGAAGTAATACTGGAGCTTAGTACGCCATCGCGTGCAGGCATCTTCCGCTCTATAGAGAAGCAGGAAAATGAAGACCTGCTCATGCTGCTGATGCCGCTTATGGTAGGTATCTAAGCTATGTGCCTGCTACAGGTATAAACTGTGTACCACCGAAAAAGTTGTTTTATTCTTGAGGCCATTTTTTATTGATATAGTTAAGAAAGTCCGCTTCGCACGGGCAGTCACACCACCCCTCTTTCGCAGAGGGGTGGTGATTACCTTACTGGTAGTTACCTCACTGGCAGCTTGTATGCCTGCGCCTCATTATGAAAAAAGCGAGGCAATACCGGCCAATGCGTGGAATTATAATTTCAGACCGGTATTTACGTTCGATATTAAAGACAGTAATGCCTCATACCGTCCATACTTTATTATAAGACACACACAGGCGTATCCTTACAACAATCTGTGGATGTGGTTATACATTAAAGCGCCCGGTGATACTGTTGCAAAAAAAGCCCGTATCAATGTTGTCCTGTCAGAGCCCTCCGGTAAATGGCTGGGTCGTGGTATGAGTGAGATATATGAGCAGCGTATGCCCATAGAGCTGGCAGACTCCATAAACCTAAGCAAACCTGGTACATGGAGCATACAGCTGGAGCAGAACATGCGCCTTAATCCACTGCCGGAGATACTGCATGTAGGGATAAGGGTAGAAAAGACAGTGCCCCGCCGGTAGTTCCGCTATTATAGTATCCCTCCGCCCTCATTGCCGGCATAGGCACCCATAGAGCATAGTGAGAAACTTGCCAGTAGCGATACTGCAGCTGCAGCCATAATTTTAAGGCCGGTTGTGGCATTTTTTTTATTACGGGTAAGCAACGCCGCAATAAGAACAATGAGCCCTGCCAGAAACAGGATGATACTTACACCTAGCAGCACTATACCTATAGTTATTGTTACCCCCATTGGTTACAGCTTTACGGGTTCGTATTTTGTTTTCAGTAAATGTAGTTGCTTTTCCTTTTCATCCCGGTACAGCAGGTTCATTGTTTCAAACGGAATGATGCGACCGTCTTTACTCACTATGTGTACACAGGATTTTTTAATGGCGCGTACATCAAAGTCATAAGCATCTATGAACCGCATAATGATGATGCGGAAAAGGTTTTCGTATGTAAGCCCGGGTGCCTGTACCTGTGGCAGGCAGCATAGCAGCTGGTGCATATCTTCCGTAACCCTGTCTACAGACACTCCGGTATTAAATACCCTTATCAGCTGCTCATGCAGTGCCGTGTCCTGCTCATATACTATGGTATTGCGGGTGCTGCTGTCCAGCAGTATTTTTGGGTCAAGGTAGCGGGTCAGGGGAAATACTTCACCGTTCAGTTTTAACGCATAGGCCATAGCCAGTGCATCGGGGTTGCAGGGTACAGGTATCAGGTCATTAGCGGTAAATACATCACTCTGCTGCAGTATAGCATCCCGCACTCCTGTTAGTGTAAGGCGGTTACTTTCATGCTCATGTTCAAAGCGGCCCGCTATCTGCACCGGCTGAAAAGTAACACCACGCACGCAGCGCTGTTTCAGTGCATAGTCTATAATGTCACCCGCTTCATCATCGTTCATGCCTGCCTGCATGGTCACCACCAGGGTGGTAGACAGGTTCAGTGCATTCAGCTTGTCCAGTGCGCGGCGGCGTATGTCGCTCATATCCCGGCCACGCATGGCGGTGAGTACTTCCGGTTTAAATGAGTCAAACTGCAGGTACAGTTCAAAATCCGGCATATAGGTTGCCAGCCGTTCGGCAAATCCCTCGTCCTGAGCTATTCGTATGCCATTGGTATTTACCATCAGGTGCTTTATGGGTTTCCGTTTAGCCATGTCCAGTATCTCAAAGAACTGTGGATGTATGGTAGGCTCACCACCACTCAGCTGCACCACATCCGGCTCTCCCTCACTGGCTACAATTATATCCAGCATGCGCTCTATCTCTTCCAGTGTGCGGTGCCTGCCATAGTGTGGCGATGACATGGCATAGCAGGTAGGGCAGCTCAGGTTGCACCTGTCAGTTACCTCTATCAGGGTCAGGCAGCTATGCTGCTCGTGGTCGGTACACAGGCCACAGTCATAGGGGCAGCCATAGTGTACTTTATTATTAAAGTGTAGCGGTGTTTCAGAAGGTTTATTATAGTTGCGGGTACTTTTATAGTACTCAATATCTGTAGCTATCATTACCTTAAAGAAGCCGTGCTCACTGCAGGTTTTGAGCATATATACCTTATCGTCCTCAAATACGATTTTGGCTTCTATACGCTTCATGCATTCAGGGCACAGGCTTATTGTGTAGTCATAATAGGTGTACTTTCTTACCGGCATTGTTTGTGTTGTTTATCAGTAATTGTGGATGCAGTATGTATCGTGTATAGTATAGCAGGCCGGCTATACAGGCCAGTTGTATGCTGCCCATGCCGGCCGCATACCGCCAGCCGGGCTTTATCACATCCAGCCCCAGCCTGAAGCTAAGATAGGCTATCATGAACAGTTTAAAGAGTGCCCCCTGCTGTAGTGTGTACCTCCTTTGCAACGCCCTGAGTGCACCTGTCAGCAGAATCAGATACCCTACCTCATACAGCGTCACGGGGTGTCTGGGCAGGCCATCGCCCAGGTCCATGCCCCAGGGTAGGGTAGTGGGCAGGCCATATGCTTCTTCATATACTCCGGCAGAGAAACACCCTACCCGGCCTATGCATATGCCCAGTATCAGCGGATATACAAACAGGTCGCCGGAATGTTGCCGTTCTCCTATCAGCTTTTTCACCAGCTCTACACCCATCAGCCCACCCAGTAGTCCGCCCACCATGGTTTTGTTATAAAAGAAGTATTGCCATGGCGCAGCAGCTGCCTGCCATGCGGGTATGTCTTCGGCGGCTCCCAGCAGCCGCCCGCCCAGCACAGCCCCCAGTGCTGCCGCTATTACTATTGCGAGTCTCCGATTGGGGGCCAGGGTGTCCTGTTGCCGTCTTTTCAGGTACAGATAATATCTGAATGCGGTGAATACCGCTACCGCCTCGCAGAGAGCATGCACCGTTACCGTCTGTCCGGCTATGTATATGGACCAGGGAAATTGCAATGCATCTAATTTACGATACACGGCACTACATAAATGTTAATATAGCTTCAGGTAAGGACCTTATGCTCACTTCCGGTAAATAATCCCCCCGGCTTTGCTAATTTTGCAGCCATTCTCTGCACATGGTATTACCACCCGGCAAAAAAATCTATTTCGCATCCGACTTTCATTTCGGTATCCCTGACCGTGCTACCAGCATAGAGCGGGAAAAGCGGGTATGCCGCTGGCTGGATGATATAGCTCCACATGCAGAACAGCTCTATCTGGTGGGCGACCTCTTCGATACATGGTTTGAATACCGTCATGTCATACCCCGTGGTTATACCCGGTTTCTGGGCCGCATAGCACAGCTGCGCGATGCCGGACTGCATATAGAAGCCTTTACCGGTAATCATGACCTGTGGATGCGCGATTACTTCTATACGGAGTTTGGCATACCGGTGCATCATGGACCGGTAGTACGGGAGTTCAACGGTAAAAAATTCTTCATAGCCCATGGCGATGGCCTGGGCCCCGGTGATACAGGATATAAGATACTCAAAACGGTTTTGCGCAGTCCGCTCTCACAATGGCTGTACCGTAGGGTACATCCCGATACCGGTGTAGGCGTGGCATCATGGTTCAGTAAGCTGGGGCCTAAGCATGCCGATATACCTGAGAAGGAATTTCTGGGTCCTGAAAAGGAAATGCTGGTGCAGTTTTGCCTTTCCACACTACAGAAGGAGCATTACGACTATTTCATTTTCGGGCACCGTCACCTGGCACTGGAGTACCCTCTTCCGGGAAATAGTACCTACATCAACCTGGGCGACTGGATACGTTATGATTCCTTTGCCGAGTTTGATGGTGATAAAGCGCAGCTGAAGTACTATAAATAGCTGTTATTGTCCCAGACTGAATGCCACAGCCGCTGCTGCATGTATGCGCGTAGTGTCAAATACCGGCATAGTCACATCCTCCTGTGTCAGCAGCATTGGTATTTCCGTACAGCCCAGTATAATGCCTTCTGCACCTGCCGCCACCAGTCTGTTCATAATGTTTATGTAGCGTTCACGGGTTTCATGGGTGAACATTCCTTTGCCCAGTTCGGTAAATATGGTTTCATGTATGAAATCCATTTCCTGCTCATCAGGTATCAGCGTTTCTATGCCATGCTCCGATAGCTTTTCTGTGTAGAAACCCATCGTCATAGTAGGGCGTGTACCCAGCAGCCCTACTTTTTTCAGCCCTGCCTCATTGATAGCTCTGGCAGTAGCCGTGGCTATATGTATCACCGGCATACCTGTGGCCTGCTCCAGGTCGTGGGCAAACATGTGCATCGTGTTGGCACAGAGTACAATCCCTTCAGCACCGCCGTCTTTCATATTCAGGCATGCGGCTATAAACTCATTCCGCACACCGGCAAAGTTGCCGGCATCAGCCATATCTTTTATTACCCCGTAGCTGAAAGAATGTATAATGCACCGGGAGTAGTATATACCCCCCAGTTGCTCATTAATGCCTTCATTTATGTAGCGATAATAGTCTACCGTGGATACCCAGCTGGTACCACCTATCAATGCCAGTATTTTCATAGCATAAATATACGCAGGCTATCTGTTGATATACCACCTTATATAACTTACATATCGTTTGTTTTTTTATTTTTGGAGGTGTGTACACGGCACACTACTTTTGCCGCATCATTAGCAATTATCCTTTAATACCTCATGAGTACATTATCCATTGTCATTCCGGCATATAATGAAGGTCGCACGATTCATCGCATATTGAATAAAATAAAGGCCGTACAGCTTGTGAATGATATGAAGAAAGAGGTAATCATTGTTAATGATTGCTCGAAAGATAATACGGAAGAAGCAATACAGGCATACAAAGCAGATAATCCTGAGCTGCCTATCAGCTATTATAAGCATGAGGTAAATCAGGGGAAGGGGGCAGCCCTGCATACAGGCATAGCCAAAGCTACCGGCGACTATGTAATAATACAGGATGCCGACCTTGAATACGACCCTGAAGAGTATAATATTCTGCTCAAACCCATCCTGGCCGACTTTGCCGATGTGGTTTATGGCTCCCGTTTTATAGGTGGTAAGCCCCACCGTATCCTGTTTTTCTGGCATTCTATTGGCAATCGCTGGCTTACTATGGCCTCCAATATGTTTACCAATCTCAATCTTACCGACATGGAAACCTGTTACAAGGTATTCCGCAGGGAGATGGTACAGGGACTGAAGCTGGAAGAAAAACGTTTTGGCTTTGAACCAGAGGTTACAGCCAAAATATCCCGCATACCTAAGGTGCGTATTTATGAGGTAGGTATCTCTTATTACGGCCGTACTTATGAAGAGGGTAAAAAAATAGGTATGAAAGATGCATTCCGCGCCCTGTACTGCATTATCAAATACAACGTATTTAAGTAGCAGCACATTTCGGCTCACATTTTATCCCCATCAGCTACACCTGATAAACTATAGTTATATTTTATAGCTGAAAAAAACTTCTTTGTGAACTGAAAACACATATCTTTGCGCAAAATTTCAGACAGGTAATGTGTCGTAAACGTCTCTTTTCCTTATTGATACTGGCTTTCGGGCTATTTTTGAAGTCATTTTCTGCTATTGCACAAACTGAAGAAAATACCGCTATGGCTGCTGAAGAGCAGGTAGAAGTGGCTGGTGAGGAAGAAAAAGAAGAAGGAATTAACATTACTGAACTGGTCTTCGGCCACGTATCAGATTCTCACGAATGGCACCTGTTCAGCCTTCATGGCGAGCATGGTCATGAAACAGAAGTAGCGCTGCCGCTGCCTGTAATCGTGTATCGTCCTACAGTAGGGTTTTCTATATTCCCATACAACCGCTTCCATGGCAACTGGTACCTGGACGAGTTTGGTAACAAAATCAGCGAGGTTTCCTACAAAGGTCTTTATGTAGAGAAAAACATGAAAGAGAAGATTCGTGCCGATAATGGCGACGTGGTTTATGACTTCTCTATTACTAAGAATGTACTGTCCATGATTATATCGGTAGTAATCATACTCATGCTCATGACCTCTGCCGCTAAGAAATATAAAACAGCATCTATACAGGCGCCAAAGGGTTTTCAGAATGCGCTGGAGTCTGCCATCATCTTCATCCGTGATGAGGTAGCTAAGCCAAACCTGGGTCATAAGTATCTTAAGTTTATGCCCATGCTGCTTACCATGTTCTTCTTTATATGGGTAAACAACCTGCTGGGTCTGCTGCCTGGTGGTGCTAACTTTACGGGCAACATCGCAGTTACGCTCTGCCTTTCCCTTATTTCCTTTATAATAATGATAGCTAAGGCCAACAAGCACTTCTGGGGTCACCTGCTCAACCCTCCGGGCGTTCCGCTGGGTATTAAGTTCCTGCTTGTACCTATCGAAATCATCTCTATGTTCATTAAGCCGGTGGCACTTACTATCCGTCTTTTTGCCAACATACTGGCAGGTCACATCGTTATCCTGTGTGTGGTTTCTATGATATTCATTTTCGGTGCGCTGGGCAAGGTTGCCGGTATCGGTTTTATACCGGTGTCGCTGGCATTCTCTGTGTTCATGTTCGTACTGGAATTACTGGTTGCCGCTATTCAGGCCTTCATCTTCACAAACCTTACTGCTGTATTCATTGGTCAGGCAATAGAAGAAGGACACGGTCACGAGCATGAAGCACATCACGCTCCTGATGAAATAATACTGTAATTTTATAATACATTATATACAACAAAGAGTTTTTTTAATTAAAATCCATAATAACATGTCAGCTTTAATGAACACAATTATGTTGGAAGCCGGTGAAATGGCTAAGGCAGGTGGCGCTATCGGCGCTGGTATCGCTGCACTGGGTGCAGGTGTTGGTATCGGCCAGATAGGTAGAGGTGCGGTAGAATCTATCGCTCGTCAGCCAGAAGCTTCAGGTGATATCCGTGCCAACATGATCCTGACTGCGGCTTTCGTGGAAGGTGTGGCTCTGTTTGCGGTTATCGCAGGTATCCTCGCTATCTTCGTTAAGTAAGCGAAACGCAATTTAACTGCATCCAACGCATAGGGCCGAGGATGCAGTTATTTTCCCTGAGTACTACGGGCCACGTCCCGTCATTATAATATAATACAGCGCGCAGGCGCACCAGCCATCAGCTATTAGCCCGGTGGTTTGAAACAAAAAAAGTAAACAACAATTTTAACTGATACAAAATGGATCTGTTAACCCCGGAACTCGGTTTATTCTTCTGGACACTCGTAGCGTTCCTTACGCTGTTTTTCATCCTGCGCAAGTTTGCCTGGGGACCCATCCTGCAGTCACTCGGCGAGCGTGAAAAAGGCATTGCCGATTCGATTGCTACTGCTGAGCGTGTACGTGCAGAAATGAGCCAGCTCCAGTCTGAGAACGAAAAGCTCATGGCTAAAGCTATCGAAGAGCGTACTATCATGCTCCGTGAGGCAAAAGAAATGAAAGACCGCATGATTAATGAGGCGAAAGAGCAGGCTAAGGTTGAGGCTAACAAAATAATAGCTGATGCCCAGCTGCAGATTACGCAGCAGAAAAATGCAGCGCTTACAGAAGTGAAGAACGAAATAGGTAATCTTGCTGTAGAAGTTGCCAGCCGCATTCTGCGCAAAGAGCTTAGCGCTGCTGATGGTCAGGACGCATACAATAAAATGCTTACTGAAGATATTACCCTGAACTAAGCAATACCGGTTGCGGTTAAATATTAATTACAGTCACTAATATAATAGAATGCAGAATCCACGTCTTGCATCACGTTACGCAAAGTCACTTCTTGATCTGGCAATAGAGCAGAACAGTCTCGATGCCGTTCTGAATGACATGCACATACTGAATAGCATTTGTGCAGCAAGTCATGAGTTTGAGCTCATGCTCCGCAGCCCGGTTATCAAAGGCGATAAAAAGCTTGGTATCATAGATGCGGTACTCGCTGGTAAAGGTATCAGTGTGTTGACAAATGCATTTGTAAGCCTCCTTGTAAACAAAGGTCGCGAAGCAAACCTTCCTGAGATTGCTACCTCTTTCATCAGCGCTTATAACGAACTAAAGCGTATCCGTACGGTAAAGCTTACTACAGCAGTACCTGTTACAGATAAGGTGAAAGATGCTATCAAGGCAAAAGTTGCCGGCTTCATGCCGCAGGATACTATGAACCTGGAAACAGGTGTGGACCAGAGCCTCATAGGTGGCTTTGTGCTGGAAGTGGGTGATAAGTTGTTTGATGCCAGCGTTAAGCGCAGTCTCAGCGAGATTCGTGCCCGTATCATCGACCACTCTTACGAGAATAAGATGTAGCAGACTTTGCTTACGGCTTTGTTGCGCAGCATATAAACAGTTTTTAATTAGTTTTGAAGTATTAAACACAGATATTAATTTTTATATATGGTTAGTATTAAACCGGACGAGATATCGGCGATTTTGCGCCAGCAGTTGGCCCAGGTAGATGGTGGCGCCAGCCTCGAAGAAGTAGGTACCGTATTGCAGATAGGCGATGGTATAGCCCGTGTGTATGGGCTTACCGGTGTACGTCAGGGCGAGCTCGTTGAGTTTGGCAATGGCGTTAAGGCTATCGCGCTTAACCTTGAAGAAGATAACGTGGGTGTCGTGCTTATGGGTGACTCTCAGGGTATCCGTGAAGGTGATAAAGTACGCCGTACTAACAAAATCGCATCTATCAACGTAGGTGAGGGTATGGTAGGCCGTGTAGTAAATACACTGGGTGAGGCTATCGACGGTAAAGGTCCTATAGCTGGTGAGCTGTATGAAATGCCACTGGAGCGTAAAGCGCCGGGTGTTATCTTCCGTGAGCCGGTAAAAGAACCCCTGCAGACGGGTATCAAGGCTATCGATGCCATGATTCCTATCGGTCGTGGTCAGCGTGAGCTTGTTATCGGTGACCGCCAGACAGGTAAAACGGCTATCTGTATCGATACTATCGTCAATCAGAAAGAGTTTTTCCAGGCAGGTAAGCCTGTTTACTGTATCTATGTTGCCATCGGTCAGAAGGCATCTACAGTAGCCGGTGTGATGAAGACGCTGGAAGACAACGGTGCTATGGCTTATACTACCATCGTATCGGCTTCCGCTTCCGACCCTGCTCCTATTCAGTTCTATGCTCCGTTTGCGGGTGCTGCTATAGGTGAGTACTTCCGTGATACAGGACGTCCTGCACTCGTTATCTATGACGACCTTTCAAAGCAGGCCGTGGCTTACCGTGAGGTGTCTCTGCTGCTGCGTCGTCCTCCGGGTCGTGAGGCTTATCCTGGTGACGTGTTCTATCTGCATAGCCGTCTTCTGGAGCGTGCAGCCAAGGTTATCAACAATGATGATGTGGCTAAGAACATGAACGACCTTCCTGAAAGCATCCGTCATCTGGTAAAAGGTGGTGGTTCACTTACAGCCCTGCCTATCATTGAAACGCAGGCAGGTGACGTATCAGCTTACATCCCTACTAACGTTATCTCCATCACCGATGGTCAGATATTCCTTGAATCAAACCTCTTCAATGCTGGTATCCGTCCGGCCATCAACGTAGGTATCTCTGTGAGCCGTGTGGGTGGTAACGCGCAGATTAAGTCCATGAAGAAAGTAGCAGGTACCCTGAAGCTGGACCAGGCGCTCTACCGTGAGATGGAAGCCTTCTCTAAATTCGGTGGTGACCTCGATGCCGCTACCAAAAACGTTATCGATAAAGGTAGCCGCAACGTGGAAATCCTGAAGCAGGCTCAGTTCAACCCATATAGCGTAGAAAAGCAGGTTGCTATCATCTACCTGGGTACTAACAACCTTATCCGTGAGGTACCTGTTAAGAACACGCGCGCGTTCGAGGAAATGTTCCTGCAGCAGATGGAGCTGAAACATGCTGACATCCTTAAGGAATTCAAGAAAGGAAATCTTCCTGAAGAAGGCCTCGCTAAGATGGTGAAGCTGGCTCAGGACCTTATTCCTCAGTTCAAGAACTAATATTTAAAACATATCATTGCAAAAAGGCTATCCCTATGTGGTAGCCTTTTTGTTTAATATCGTAAAGTATTACTTTTATTTCCTGAAGTATGGCCACAAAAATTGCATACATGGTTTTGGCGCATCATCAGCCAGAGCAGCTGGCTCGTCTTGTTGCCCGGCTGGATCAGCCAGATGCTTACTTTTTTATCCATATAGATAAGAAGTCTCCTTTCAAAGAAAAGGTAGAAGAATTGGTAAAGGCTACTAACCCGGTAGTTGTATGCAATGACCATGAAGTAAACTGGATGGGCTATACAACCATAGAGGCAGAAATAACGCTGATGGAATCTGCAGTAGCTACAGGAGTTCCTTTTAAATACTATGTACTGCTCAGTGGTCAGGATTACCCCATCAAGAGCAATACATTTATCAATGAGTTTTTCTCATCGCATAACGAAGATTTTCTCTCTTACAATAAGATAGCGCACCTGGGAGGTGATTTCCTTTTGAAACATACCCGCTACCACTTTCGCGATATACCGTATATTAATCCCCGCAATCCCAAAAAGATACCGGCATTGGTATATCTGTATTTCGGGCTCCATAGCCGTCTTGCAAAGTTTTTCCCTAAAAAGGAATTTTATAAGGGTATGGAACTTTATTTCGGCTCACAGTGGTTTGCGCTCAGGCATGAAACCATCAGCTACATACTCCAGTTTCTGAAAGAGAATAAAGGGTATATAGACGATATGAGATATACCGATGGGCCTGATGAGCATTTCTTCCACACCATTATTATGAACTCTGACCGCAGGCATAATGTGTATGGTTATGAGCGCTTTCTGGCGTGGCAGAAAGAACGAAAGGAAGGAGACAGGTTTTCGCCTCTTTACTCAAGTCTCAGGTATATGGACTGGTCTCCGCATCTTAAGTCAAAACCGGCTGTTCTGGATATGACCTATTGGGATGCATTAAAGAACAGTCAGGATCTTTTTGCCCGTAAGGTAGACCAGGTTGCATCGGCTGAGCTGTTGGATGAACTGGATAAAAACATACTTAAATTTACCGCATGAAGTTGCAGTTTTACGTCGATAAGGCACTCAGAAAGCTGAAATTCGATACCGCTATACGTATTAATAAAATGCTTGGTAAGGATTTGATATCCTTATCTGTACCTGAGGCCCGGCACCCGGTATTACTCAGGAAGGGTACCAGCGACGTAGCTGTATTTTACCAGATATTCTATTACAAGGGTTACGACTATGACTTTGGTTTTGAACCTAAGGTAATATTTGATTGTGGCGCTAACATTGGCCTTGCATCTGTCTATTACAAAAACCGCTACCCCAATGCAATGATTGTAGCGGTGGAGCCTGAGTCCTCAAACTTTACCATGTTGCAGCGCAATACGGAGAAGTATGATAATATTCATTGTCTCCAGTCGGGTATATGGAATAAAACAACTAATCTGAAAATTCATGCCAGCGACCAGCATTGGGCGTTTGTAGTAGAAGAAGTAGATTATGAAGATAATACTACCGTCAAGGCAATAGGAATAGATGAGTTGATGAAAGCCTACAATGTAGACTACATCGACGTACTGAAGATAGATATAGAAAGTTCAGAGAAAGAGTTGTTTGAGGCAAACTGGGAGAAATGGCTTCCTAAAGTAAAGGTATTACTGGTAGAGCTGCATGACAATATGAAGCCGGGTTGTTCCCGCTCTATGTTCAAAGCAGTATCTAATTATGACTTTACCATGCACACCAAGGGTGAGAATGTAATTGTAGAGATGCTCTAAAGTACACTTGTCCGTCTCCTGGTTATTACGGTATCGCTATTCCTGTACAGTTATGTTGAAGTAGCTTTTATACCATGCTATTTCATGATGGTCGGTACGTGTGGTATCTATTTCATGGTTTGCATCCACTTTAGCATATAGCAGCTCCAGGCTGGCATAGTCCCGCTGGCTGATTACTTTTATGCCATTCCGCATCAGTTGGGCCGCACATACGCCGGCGCCTATCTGGTATATTTTGTTTTCTGCAAATCGGTTACCATCATAGATTACCTGGCTGCCGCAGGCTGCGCTTATATCCATTAGCACAGCTATTTCTACGGCTTCCTTTCTGGCTATCTCCAGCATTTTTTCTGATGCCCGTATCATGCCATCTGTCCAGTCTTTACCACTTTCAGTGAGCACCTTTGCTTTGCCTTCCAGTACATCCATGCCGGTGCCGCCATGTATGTCGCACATTTCCCGTGGCGAGCCAAAGGAATAGTCTTCCGGGCAGAACTTTACAATGCTTACGGTAGGATATTGCAGCAGTTTCAGTGCGCTCGGGTATTCTCCGTTTGCCGTACCGTCATAGCCACACAGCACTCCTGTGAGGCATGCGCTCATGAGTATGCGTAGCGGGTTTTCCGGTGTTGGTACCCTTAGTTGTTTTATGTATTCTTTGTCTGTCATGGCTTATGTATTAAGGGGGATTATTGACATTTATTAAGGTAAAAGAATGTGAATCAGTTCTGCTTTGAAGACAGTATCGTCCCGGAATTGTATTTGGAACCTCTCATCGGATTCTGACGTTATCACATCGGTCTTTGATCCTATTTCATATTCCCATAGGTCAGGGTTATAGTCTGTTATTCCTTTACCCAGAGTCTCCTCTACCCATGCCTTATGTTTACCGTTCAATAGTGCTCTTTGCATCAGGTCGTCCACAATCAGGCATCTGCGGTATACATTTTCCTGCCACTTTTCCGGTGTAAATGTATTGTGCGGATAGTAATCTTTGTATTGACAGCGCACAGCCCCCGCGCTGCACATCATCAGGGAGATGCCGGCCGCCATAAACAGGGCGAAGGAAGACCGGGGCCTGGGCGAGTATTTTTCAAACCACCTGCCCGGTTTCCATAGCCACAGGGCAAAGGTCATATCGGTAAATACGGCAAGGACAAATAGGGTAGACCACCGCCCCAGCAGATGTTTAACGAGTGATAACCAGCCTGCGAAAGCGAAAAATATATAAATGGTTATGGTCACTATGGATATCAGTGTCAGGAGGAATATGGTAGGCCTGCTGTTGATGAATGCCGCAAATGAGCGGTATATCAGCCAGCATAGGGCCACTTCTGTCATGGCCCATGCCAGAATGCTCAGGATCAGTATGGCAAATACTATGATAACCACGTTATAGTAATAAATATAACATTTTCCATGGTCATGGATTATCTGCCGGGTACCATTTAGGCAAAAGAAGTACCTTCATTACACCTGCATGAAGCGTTTTATTGTTCGTTCTATCTTGTTTATGCTTCCTCTGCTGCTGTTGCTGGTGGCAGTGGAGTGGCATTGCCGCACACATACGCTGGTAGTGGCTAAGAAGCGTTATGTAGAAAAGAAAAAGGATTACATCACCACCCTCATCCTGGGCGACTCTCACGCACATAATGGTATAGTCCCCGGCCTCATAAGTGATAGTGCTGCATCTCTGGCGCTTGGGGGGCAGCCACTGGCTATAGATTATTATCTGCTGCGGCAATACCAGTCGAAGATGCCCCGTCTTCATACGGTACTCCTTGAGGTGTCTCCGCACAGGTTCTGGCACGATCTGGACTCTCAGCATTGGAATGCATACCTCTACCATATTGTTTATGGCATCCCTTATCATACAGAGGCATTTTCTCTGAGCAATTATTCTTTTGTACTGGCAGCCCCACACCACGGTACTGCCCACTTTCTGGACTATTATACCCCGGGACATAACCATCCCGTCAGGGATAGTACTGGTTTCCCTTTAAGCGATTCCGCAGGGCGCTTTGCCTCTGTGGGCTATGACAGCATCCGTATAGAGGCTGGCTTTCACATGCCACACTCATGGTCTGGCACTACAGATAGTAATGCAGCTTATCTGCAGCAGATTGCCGCTTTTTGTACCGGCCATGGTATCCGTCTGGTGCTGTTCGCCACACCTGTGAGTCGCAGCTATGCAGCGCACATACCACCCGCTGCCCGTACAGAGGCTCAACGAATCATAGACCGGATTTCCCGGCAATACCATCTTGTGTTACTGAACCATACCACCGATTCCTGCTACCATCTTCATCACTTCAGGGATGAGGATCATCTCTCACCATTTGCAGCACGCATGTTCAGTACAGTGCTGAAGAAAGAAATGGCAACCCACACCCCCTTGTTGCCGGATATCGAATGACCCAAAACAAAAGCGCCCCCATCAGGAGGCGCTCAGTTATGTTCTATTTGTAGTATCAGATATACCGACTATCTACTAATTACCATCTACCATCTACTAATTACTATCTACTGATTAGTTGTAGTTAACTGTTACAGGAACACCAGTTGCGTTAGTATAAAGACCACTTGCCTGAGCAGCAGCTACGTTGAGGGTAGCACCTACGTTCAGGGTTTCAGTACCAGAAGCGCTCAGCGTGCCGGTAGCAGATGGTACAGAAGTAAAGTTGTCAACAGTCATGTTATGAGAAGCACCGTCAGAGATAGTGCAGCTTGTAGGCAGTGTAATAGCGTAAGTATAAGAAGCCTGACCAGAAACTGTGAAGCTGGCAGCAGACACAGTACCGGTAGTAGCAGGAAGGGTTACACCACCTGCACCGCCAGTAGTACGTGTACCTGCAGGGTCCAGAACGGCAGTACCTGCGATGGTAGCAGAAACGGCTACGTTACCGAAGTTCATATCTACTGTCTTAACGATAGAGATAGGAGTGATGATGTTGGCAGAGGCAGAAGCAGTAGCAGTAGCCTGAGCGTGAGAAGCAGTTGCGAAACCGAAAGTTGCTACAGCTGCGATTGCGAGAGATTTGAAGAAGTTTTTCATTGTAGTTGATTTTTATTTGTTTGTGTATGTTGTTGTTTGTGTTATGCCAGTAGTATTACCAACGGCGTGCCATAATTTTAAGTAGTTGATAATCAGCTAATTGTATTTTGGCACACTATGCCAATTGTCCGCATGGTGGACGTGTTTTCCAGAATGTGGATATCTCGTCATTTGTGCTGCCTATGCCAGCGGTAACTTTGTGATGATATATGCCGTTTCCGGCACGAGCATTTTCAGCCTTAAAAGTTCACCTGATATAAAATCGGGATACCTGGCATCTGTGAGGGAAGAGATGTAGTGAACGGGGCTGTCTCTTCCCGGGGTTGGTATACCGATCATGTTACATTATGTGGTGCAAATGGGGTATGAACTATAGAAACAGTTATTGATTATCAGACCTTTATTACTGTTCACCACTGGCGAAAAAGCGTTTGGGGCGGGCATAAAAAAACCAGCGACCTCGGTCGCTGGTTAGATAGGCTCTATAGGCACTACAATGTATCTTAGTTGTAGTTCACCGTTACGGGAACACCAGTTGCGTTAGTATAAAGACCACTTGCCTGTGCAGCAGCTACGTTGAGGGTAGCACCTAC
>JAUIBA010000003.1 GCA_030427635.1 Bacteroidia bacterium | reverse complement strand
TCGTCTAAGCATCAGTCTTATTGCTGGCAGGTTGCTCTCCAGCAGAGCCCGCTTCCTCTTCAAACTGACAGCCGTATATTAAATATATTTTCGCTAAAATTCACCAACCATTTTTGGCCTCATTACCGTGTTTAAACACACAAAAAAGCCCGGTGCGCTATTACACGCATCCGGGCTCATCTACTCCATCATTCACCTGTCAGGCCTTCACTTCCTCATTCCTCATTGCCACTACTCCGTCAAACACATCTATCAGCACGGGCTTGCTCTTATCTATCTCTCCTCCTATTATCTTCTTACTGAGCAGATTTATTATGTCTTTCTGTATCACTCTCTTCAGCGGGCGGGCGCCATACTGCGGGTCAAAGCCCCGCTGCACCAGATAGTCCAGCGCATAGTCGGTAAACTCAAGGTTGATACCCTGCTGCTGCAACTGCTTCCTAAGCCCTTCCAGCTGTATGCGTATGATACCTTTTATCTCCTTGCGCATGAGCGGGTGGAACATGATAATGTCATCTACCCTGTTCAGGAACTCCGGCCTCATTGACTGTTTCAGCACCTCCATCACCTGCTCGCGGGTGGCCTCAGTTACCTGCTCCACATCCTTACCTTCCAGGTCGGCAAAGTTCTCCTGTATGATGTGGCTACCCATATTGCTCGTCATAATGATGAGCGTATTCTTAAAGTTCACCACACGGCCTTTGTTATCGGTAAGGCGGCCATCGTCCAGCACCTGCAGCAGTATATTGAACACATCAGGATGCGCTTTCTCTATCTCGTCCAGCAGCACCACACTGTAGGGCTTGCGGCGCACAGCCTCTGTAAGCTGGCCGCCCTCGTCATAGCCCACATAGCCGGGGGGTGCACCTACCAGGCGGCTCACGCTGTGCTTCTCCTGATACTCACTCATGTCTATGCGCGTCATCATGCTGTCATCGTCAAAGAGTATCTCTGCCAGCGCCTTGGCCAGCTCTGTCTTACCTACCCCGGTAGTACCCAGGAATATGAAAGAACCTATTGGCTTGCGGGGGTCCTGCAGGCCTGCACGGCCCCTGCGTATGGCATCACTCACAGCTATGATAGCTTCTTCCTGGCCCACTACACGCTTGTGCAGTTCTTCTTCCAGGTGCAGCAGTTTTTCACGCTCACTCTGCATCATACGCTGCACTGGTATGCCGGTAGCTTTTGCCACGTTTTCGGCTATATCCTCAGCATCCACTTCCTCCTTCAGCAGGCGTTTGTGCTGGCTGCTCATCTCATCCAGCTGGTGCGACAGGGCATCTACTACCGCCTCCTGGTCCTTTATTTTACCATAGCGTATCTCTGCCACACGTCCGTAATCCCCCTCACGCTCTGCCTGCTCTGCTTCTATTTTCAGCTGCTCGATAGTGGTTCTTGCCTTGTTTATCTTATCTACTATTTCCTTCTCCTCATTCCACTTGGCCTTGAACGTATCGCGCTGCACGGTAAGAGAACTTATCTCCTGCCCCAGCTCCTTGAGCTTATCGGCATCATTCTCGCGCTTTATAGCCTCACGCTCTATCTCCAGCTGGCGTATGCGGCGCTCCAGTTCATCCAGTTCCTCAGGCATAGAGTTCAGCTCCAGCTTCAGCTTGGCCGCACTCTCGTCTATAAGGTCTATAGCCTTATCGGGCAGGAAACGGTCAGTAACATATCTGCTGGATAGCTCTACCGCAGCTATGATAGCCTCATCCTTGATGCGCACCTGGTGGTGAGCCTCATAACGGTCTTTCAGGCCACGCAGTATGGATATGGCATCTTCCGGCGTAGGCTCATCTACCAGCACCTTCTGAAAACGGCGTTCCAGCGCCTTATCTTTCTCAAAGTATTTCTGATACTCATTGAGCGTAGTAGCACCTATGGCTCGCAGCTCGCCACGGGCCAGTGCCGGCTTCAGTATATTGGCCGCATCCATAGCACCTTCCATAGCGCCGGCGCCTATCAGTGTGTGTATCTCGTCTATAAACAGGATTACCGTACCGTCACTCTCCGTCACCTCTTTTATCACGGCTTTCAGTCGCTCTTCAAATTCACCACGATATTTGGCTCCCGCCATCAGCGCGCCCATATCCAGTGCATATATCACTTTCGACTTCAGGTTGTCCGGCACATCACCATTAATGATACGGTGTGCCAGCCCCTCTACAATAGCCGTCTTACCCACGCCCGGCTCACCTACCAGTATAGGATTGTTCTTAGACCTGCGCGATAGTATATGCAGCGTGCGGCGTATTTCCTCGTCGCGGCCTATCACCGGGTCCAGCTTACCCTGGCCTGCCAGTTCATTCAGATTTTTGGCATAACGCTGCAGCGAGTTATACTGCTGGTCAGATGTCTGGGAATCTACCTTGCTGCCCTTACGCAGCTCCTTAATTGCGGCTACTACTCCCTTTTCTGTAAGGCCGGCATCCTTCAGCAGCTTGGCAGTATCATCATTGCCCTGCAGTATAGCTATAAGCATATGCTCCTGGGTAACAAACTCATCGCCAAAAACCTTAAGGATATTACCGGTACGCAGCAGCGCATTGTTAGCCTCACGGCTCAGGCTCTGTGCCGGCTCGCCACCCTGTACGGTGGGTAATTTCTTTATCTGCTCTGCAAGACGGGTACTTACAAAGCCTACGTTTACATTGTTCTTCTTCAGCAAATGTTCTACCGGTCCTTCTGCATCGTTTATAAGCGCCTGCAGAAAATGGGCGGTATCTATAGCCGGGTTCTGTGCATTGAACGCAAGCTGCTGTGCCTGCTGCACAATCTCCTGCGCCTTGATAGTGAAATTATTCAGATTCATAACTTTTGTCCTTTACCTGATATCCATAAAAAGTGTTCCAAACTAATTATTCTGAAATAATGTCATATATTTTCCATATCTGCTGCCATAGTGGCCTGGAATAAGAACAATACCATGCAAAATGGCAGCAAAAAAAGCGGGCTCCCCATGTGGGAAGCCCGCTCAATATCACCGGAAAGAAAGTTAATTCACTTTCGTTATCCGCTCTGTGGTAAGTATTGTATTATTCATGTCTGTTACCATCAGCATATACATGCCATTTGCCAGGCGGCTCAGGTCTACAGATTTTGTTTCGGTACCAGCTATCACGGTACGGCCATCAGGAGACAGTACTGCTACTTTTACCGGCACTGCTGCATCTACATAGATTACAGAAGATGCAGGATTAGGATATACCCTGATAGTACTTACAGACTGTGTACCCGGTACCATAGTAGGAGCTATCACAAAATCGGCAGATGTATCTGTGCATCCGTTGGCATCAGTAACCACTACCATATAGGTACCCGGAGCCGGAGACATAAGAATACCTGCTGTAGCGCCTGCTATAGCAGTACCATTCATATACCACTGATATCCGGGGAAAGTACCTGTGTACAGATAGTCGCCCGTAGTATTATAGCTGATAATAGCATCCGGCTGATTAGATACTGTAAATGATGGCAGCGTAGCGCTACACACACCATTATCTACAAACACCTCATAAGAGCCCGCTGCTGTAGCTATATAGCTGGAGTTGGTAGCACCTGGGATATCCACACCACCCATAGACCACTGATAGGTGTATGCGCCACCACCTGTTATCACCAGATTCACAGGGTTGCCATGACACAATGAAGCGGCCATAGATAACGGAGCCATACTGAATGTACCAAGTGTAGATACCGTATCTGCAACAGTAGCTGCATTGGTACAGCCCATGCCATCTGTAACTGTATAGCTGATGGTAGTAATACCACCTGCTACAGCGGTTACCATACCGGCTGCGTCTATAGAAGCGATGGTAGCATCATCACTACTCCACACACCACCTGCGGTAGCGTTGCTCAGTGTTGTAGTATTGCCGGCACACAGATTGGTAATGCCGGTAATGGCTGCCACAACAGGCAGTGCATTTACCGTTACTGACTGTGTTATAAAGCATGTAGTAGGTAGTGTATAAGTAATGTCTGCTACACCCGCAGTTACACCGGTTACATCCCCAGAGAAGGTATCGGCTGAGGCTACAGCAGGGTCGCTGCTGGTCCACATACCACCAGCAGGTGAGCTGGCAAGTGTTATCATGCTACCCTCACATACATCGGTCATACCGGTAATGGCTGCAGGCAGTGTATCTATAGCAATGGTTGCACTTCCTGCCATGTCCGATACGCATGAGGTAACAGTATTGGTAGCTACTACACTGTAAGAGCCTGCTGCCGTCTGCAGACCAAAGCTCACTGCAGCACCTGTACCCGCTACCGGAGCACCGATAGGGGTAACGCCCATGTACAATTGATAGTCTATACCTGCAGCAGAGCCGTCAAGACCTATGGCAACACCTGCACCACCGGTACAGTAGTTACCACCACCGGTAACATTGAATACAGCCGGAAGCGGATTGGCAGTAACAGTAACACTGGTACCTGCAGTACAGCCCAGCACAGTAGAAGTAACCGTATAAACATTATCACCTATTACCGCCGGGGTAATGATAGTTGTATCACATGTAGTACAGGACAGGCCTGTAGCACCGGCTACACCTGCCCAGTCAAAAGTAAGTGTAGGGGTAGCATTTACCTTCACATTATCTACTGTCCAGTACCAGCCATATATTGTATTATAGTTCCAGCGCAGCATTACATTGGGCTGGCCTATACATGCAGGTGGCAGCGCCACTGTGCTGGTAGGTGTGAGTGGTGTCCATGCAGAAGCACCTACGTTAGCGCCCTGGCTCAGTAGCGTAATCCACGTAGCGCCACCATCAGGAGAGCACTCTACCAGTACATCTATATCGGCAGTGTATGCACGGAAAAACTGATTAAATGTAAGTGTAGCTGCTGTATAACCCACCAGCGAGAAAGACGGAGAAGTAAGGATAGTGGTGGTAGTAACACCAGGACCTGTAGCATCAGGAGCTGACTGTACATAAGGTGTACCATCACCTGCTGTAGCATTGTTATGGCCCGGAGGTGTACGTCCCTGCCAGTAAGATGCAGCTATACCTGATATGTTGTCAATGGTCCAACCGGTAGTGCCTGCATTGAAGTCTTCTTCAAACACCTCTACTGCAGGAGCTGTTGCTGATGCTGAAAGTGTCGTAAAATCACCCAGACATACTGCGGCAGATGCAGGAGTAACAGTTACCGCTGAAGGTGGCATATTGATACGCACCTTAGCACTGCCGGCAGGACCCCAGCAGCCAGCTGCTGAACGCTCACGGAAATAGTAAGTATAAGAACCGGCATTGGTTACCGCCTCAGATGTAGAAGGAGTAGCAGTAGACGTACCGTTAATATTGGTACCCTGATAATAAATGGTACCACCCGCAGCAGGCCCTGCTGTAATAGTAGCAGTTTCACAGAAAGTACCCGCTCCTGTTACAGGCACAGCCGGCGGAAGTGGGTTCACAGTAACAATAACATTGTTGGTAGCAAATGTAGGCGTAACACAGCCTGTAGCCCCCATAATAACACTTACATTATCACCATCAACGAGTGTACCACTGGTAAAGGTAGTCGTAGTGGCGCCGGTAACAGCTGTGCCGTTCAGCTGCCACTGCCATGTGGGGGTACCACCATTTACAGGTGTTGCAGTAAAAGTAACCGTTGTACCCGGACAAATTGATGCAGAAGGCGTAGCCGCAATGCCTACTGACGGTGTCAGTATCGGCGACAGTGACAGTGAGCCGAAGTTAGTACCGGCATTGATGCCATTGAAGCCCGTAAAAGTAGTGGCTCTGATATTTCCCGCTGCTGAGGTTGTGCTTGTAGCCCGCACCTGAAGCCCGGCAATGGTAATGGCATCCTGCTGGTTTGTGTTATTAATAAACACATTGATAGTAAGTGCCGTAGCAGAAAAACCACCACTGTTTACAAAAATGATGTTACGCCCTGCGGTAAAATTCAGCGTGGGCGCAGCAGCTGTGTTGAACTGCCATCCAGCAGGAGCAGTAATAACAAGTGTACGGGGAAAGCCGGTACTGATATCATTATTGTTATTCTCACTTACTGTGATAGTTCCCAGCGAGGTCCATCCCGGAGTAGCACCCCCTACCGCCAGATTGGCGCAGATATTGGTACCTCCGGAAGCGGGTGTAACAGTGATGGCCGCATCCGCGCGCTGCATCTGATACCCGATAAGCATTGTAACTAAAAGTAAAAGCTTCTTCATGCAATTAACTCTTGTTTTTCAGTGGTTATATGTAATAGCTAACCTACTCACACTCAGCCAGAACACGGTTGTGTACTATGCCAGCGCACATAGGTATAAAAACACAGCTTAAAGATACTTTACAATAATGGCAAATACAAGTAGATTTTTACGTCTTTATGACATATTTATTAACAGAGCGTTATATCTAATTGATTATCACCACTGATAAAGCTATCAGGTGTGCTCGGCAGGGAATTCAAAATGGAAAGTTGCCCCCTTCCCTTCTTCACTTTCCACCCATATATCTCCATTGTGCGCTTTGGCTATCTGCATGGATATAGAAAGGCCCAGGCCATGCGTCATTTCACCCATTGTTCCCGCCTGGCGGGCATCAGTAAATACGTCAAATACATGAGGCAGTTTATCGGACGGGATACCTATACCGGAATCACGTACAGTAAGGTGCACCATACCTTTTTTAGTAAGTTCCAGTGTCACATGTATCACAGTTCCCTCATAGCTGAACTTTATGGCATTGGCCACAAGATTATTTATTACCCTGCGTATTTTATCCTTATATACTCTGGCATGAATATGCTCGGCAGGGTATCGGGTAATGATCTGCTGCCGCTTGGATAATGCTCTGAAATTGAGCAGCTCTACCGTCCTTGCTACCAGCATGTTGATATCAGTATCTTCTTTTTCAAGGTTCTGATCATCTTTTTGCTCTGCCGCCTCTATGATATCTTTACTGAGGTTGAGTGAGTTGGCACTGGCTTCCCTTATCAGGTTTATTACATGTATCTGCTCTTCGTTGAGGGTTTCTTTATCATAAAAAAGGATATCAGTAAGCGATACAATAGCTGCTATGGGGTTCATAACATCATGCGCCACTGAGCGTAGAATGCGGGTTTTGTCTTTCTCTTTGTTCTGTAGCTCCCTTACCGCCTCTTCCAGCTGTTGCTTCTGCTCATTAATAGTATCATTCAGTTGCGTCATTAATGTCAGGTTACGACGCGATTTACGGGCATTTCGCTGTACAAGGAATATGATAGCTATCGCCATCACTACTATTAGCGCCATTACCAGCAGCCATATATTCTGCTGCCTTCGGTCCTGAGTAAGGAGATTGATACGGTACTGCTTTTCCAGATCCCGTACACGCATGTCCAGATCAGTTTCCATCAGGCTCTTGTTAGACTTAACATACTCCTCATTCTGCAATGTGTACATGCGCAGATGTCTGAATGCATTAAGAGAATCATGCTCATGCTCCATATGCTCCCACATAAGCTTATGCCACAGCATTTCCACCCGCCTGTCCGGAATGGTATCCAGCTCTGCTTCTATCAGCTTCAGTATGTTTCCTGAAGCCTCTGTTTCACCGGTACGGAACAATAAATCTGCCAGCTTCACCTGGCTGATAATTGCATCTTTATTTGTATACCCCTTATGCAGATTTATCTCAATACTATATTCATAAAGGATGCGGGCAGAGTCATACCTGCCGGTATGCATATACACCTCAGCCATATTGCCATACACCACCGCTTTTGCCGCCTCAAAAACACTGGCAGGCTTGGTAGTATACAACCCTTTATTGTCATTGATAAAATCAAGTGCCTGCTTATAATAAAGCATAGCACTATCATATTTCCCCAGCGAATTGTAGCAGAGACCTATATTATCCAGTACTTCCTGCTGAAAGTAGAACAGATTAAACTCTTTACGGCATGCACCAGACTGTGCCAGAGCCTCTATGAACCGTTTAGCCGACTGCTGATACCGTGCCTGGCGGAACAGGGTCATTGCCAGACTGTAAGTATAAGTTCTCATAGCGCATGAGTCCTTATTATCTACAGCCATTTTCTGCGCTATGTAATAATAGTTATATGCGTCATTATAACGCCCCATGGCAAAAAGGGCATCAGCCTTGATATTATAGGCCACTATACGTGCTGTAGCTACAGATGAACTTTCATCCGCCTCATTCAGTAACCATATCAGACTGTCAGCCGCTTCTATAGAGCGGTCGTGCTTTCCTGCATTATTAAATAAGACATTACTCCATGTATAGTACAGGATATGATCATCCATACTAAGGGACTTCATAGTACTATGAGCCTGCTGCACCATACTCAGAGCTGCTTCAGACTGCCCAGCGTCTCCCATGCGGTCAGCAACGGCAATAACACTATCAAATTCACTATGCCCTCCTGTTACAGAGCCTGTTTCCTGCTTACAGGATACATGCATCATCAGAAGCAGCAGTATAATTATATGTAGCAGACGGAGGCCCAAAAACGGATTCTGTCAATAATTGGTGAAAATAGCCTATATCCTTAATATTTTCAAACATGTTCAGCTAAGCGGCTGTTATCGCCATTGTAACGATTTGTTAGCTATACACTGTCTTATCTGTTGATTATTATCTCCACCCGGCGGTTCTGCATACGTCCCTCCTCCGTGTCATTGGAGGTAACCGGATTGGCCTCTCCCCACCCCTGTGCAGATATTACTGCCTCATTAATACCCAGCGATATAAGCTCTTTTGCTATGATTGCTGCCCGGCGGGCAGACAGGCTCTCATTTATCATTGGCGTGCCGGTATTATCGGTATATGCGTTGACCTGTATATTCAATCCCTTTTCTTCCAGCCAGGGCTCCATGATTGCATAAACAGCTGCCTTATCGGAGGGCGACAACTCAGTAACATTTACCTCAAAATGAATGGAGCCAACCAGACTATCATGAATGGGCTTTATAGGATTATACCCTATTGTAAGCATAGCTATGTCAAAGTTCATAGGGCTTCTTGCATAAGCAGTGTCCATAACCAGTGTATCACTTACCGGCTGATAGCCCATACGCCGGGTATGCAGTGCATAGGTCTTACCGGGCTCCAGAGTTATTACATAACTGGCATCGCCACGATTGCTGCGCAACTCATACAGCGTATCGCCGGTAGCCTCATTGCATACGATAATGATAGCAGAGCTAAGCCGGAAACGGCTTATGCTATCTAGTACTACACCCTGCAGATAACTCATAGGGTTGGCCCCGTGAATGGCAGGAATGTCTGTCTGATAGATATCATAATTGCCGGCAGGCCCGTTCCTGTCCGATGCAAAATACAGTGTGCGGCCATTCAGCCCCAGATATTCACTGCGCTCATCATGGGCAGTATTCACTGGATGCCCCATATTCTGAGCCTGCTGCCATACTCCGCCACGCTCCCTTTTCGATACAAAAATATCAGTACCTCCAAAGCCCGGCCATGTATCACTGGCAAAATACAACGTACGGTCATCCGGGGCTATATAAGGTGTTGTCTCATTTCCGGCAGTATTTACCCCTGCACCGGCATTTACTGGTCGCTGCCACAATCCGTTCTCAAAGCGGGACATCCATATATCATATCCTCCGTAGCCCCCTTCACGGTCGCTTACAAAGTATAGCTCGCGATTGTCGGGAGAGAGAGATGGCATCCCTTCATAGTCGGGGGTATTGATAGTTCTGCCAAATGGCATGGGTTGTGTCCACGGAGAGTCCATAGCTACACGCCATGCTATATACATATCACATCCCCCCATAGTGGAGCCATCTTCGCTTCGGTTATCACACCGGGTAAAAAACAGGTAATGTCCGTCGGCAGAAATGAACTGGGAAGACTCCATTGACGAACTATTGGGAGGAGCACCCGCATTAAGCCCTTTAAACCACCCGCCACACGAGTCGGCCATTGCATAATACAGGTCCTCATCTATATTACTCATACGCCGGGTAAAGAAGAGCGACTGCGTATCTACTGCCATGGACGGGAACATCTCAGGCGCGTCGGTATTGATACGAATACCCAGATTTACCGGCCATACTCCGGTACTGCGTGGCAGGTTCTCAGCCACAAAAGCGGCATGTATCCGCAGGCGGTTCCAGTCGGCACTATCACGTATCGTAGCCAGCGATTCTATAAGACCCATTGCCTCTGTGGCACGTCCGGCATAGATAAGACTTTTAGCCAGTGGCTTACCAAACCGCAATCTGCCATTCCTGCATTTCAGAGATGCTTTTCGAAAAGTTTCTGCCGCCTTGTCAAACTGATGATCCAGAAAGTACCACTGCCCCAGCAGACTGTACGCATCAGCATTGTCAGGCAGCTCTGCCAGACTGCGCTCCATTGTAGCACATGCCTCAGCATATTCTTTGGCAGCCCGCTGGTTTACCGCATCAGCAAAGTAACGGGTAGCCTTTTTCTCATTCTGCGCAAGGGCAGCATGAGCTATCAGCAAACCGTACAGAATGATGCAGACAACACGCATAGGGGCACTAAAATACAATAATAGTAATTAGTGTATAGCAGGCAGCTCTGTATATGGGGCAAGCAGTTGACTTTACAACCTTAGATAATCACACTTATTCGGTTGTGGTATCTTCTTCAGCCTCAGGTTTCTGAGGCGCTGTAGTATTGTCACCGTTAGCCTCGTTGCCTTTCAGGTATGCAGGCAGGTTAAGACCTGCCATATTGAACAGGTCATTGAGCGGTGGCACTGTCTTCATCATTCCCGATACGAAGTTGGCAGTAGACGTACCGCTCCCCTCACCATTACCTGCAGAGTCCCATACGGTTATCTTATCTATCTTGATGTTCTTCACAGCCTCTACCTGTGTTTTCACCAGCTCAGGCAGCTTTTCTATCAGCAGCAGCTGGAATGCCTTGGCAGGGTCACCGCCCGCTGCACGCACCACCTGCTCATAACCCTGCGCCTGACGGGTCAGTATTTCATACAAACCTTTCGCCTCTGCCTCCATACGGGCATAGATGGCATCAGCCTCACCTTTTGCATTTTCACGTATTGTTTCCGCAGTTGCCTGTGCATCTATTATTGCACGCTGTTTCGCTATTTCGGCAGGTACTACCACATTGGCTATCTGGGTAGAACGCTCCCGCTCAGAGCGAGCCAGCTCTGCACGCTGCTCTGCCTGATAAGCTTCTTCCAGTGCCTTCGCCTGCTGTACCTTTTCAGCCGATATGGCTATACGCAATGCCTCTGCCTCCTTCTCACGACGGGCAGCGTCAGACGATGCCACATTTATTTTTGATGTATTCTCGCCCTGCACTGCTATCGCATTTGCCTCAGCTATCTTTATCCTCGTATCCCTTTCTGCCTCAGCTTTACCTATAGATTCGTCTTTCACCGCCGATGCTATACTTATCTCTCTGTCCTTCTTTGTATTGGCTATTTTCACATCACGGTCACGATGAGTCTCGGCTATCTGTGTATCCTTCTCCCTGTCAGCAAGAGCCTTTCCTGTTTCCCCTATTTTCTCCTGCTCTGCCACACTTATCTTGGCCTCATTGATAGCTTTAGCGGCAGCTTCTTTACCCAGCGCCTCTATGTAGCCCGACTCATCCTTGATATCCGTAACATTCACGTTTATCAGCTTCAGCCCTATTTTCTTCAGCTCCGTATCCACATTGCGCGATATGTTATCCAGAAACTTGTCGCGGTCAGAGTTTATCTCCTCAATGGTCATTGTTGCTATCACCAGACGCAACTGGCCAAACAGGATATCCTTTGCCAGGTCCTGTATCTGCTCATGTGTCAGCCCCAGCAGGCGCTCCGCAGCCGTATTCATGCTATCGGGGTCGGTAGATATGGCAATGGTAAAACGGCAGGGTACATCTACACGTATATTCTGCCGGCTTAGTGCATTGGTAAGATTAGCTTCAATGGATATAGGCTTCAGGTCCAGATATGCGAAGTCCTGTACTACGGGCCATATAAAAGCCCCTCCGCCATGTATACACTTGGCAGAGCTGCCGCCGGTGCGCCCGTACACTACCAGTATTTTATCAGAAGGACATCGCTTATACCGCGCCACCAGCGCCGAGATAGTAACAAACAGTACTATGGAAAAGACTATAATCAGAACAAATGACGACATGTGATAACGGTGATTTTTTTACGTTGATTAGATATTGTATTAAGGTGTAATTATGTGTGCTATATTTTCTCTACTATCAGGATATTGCCATTTTCCAGTGCAGTAACTTTTACTACTGCTCCGGTATCTATCTTATCGGCCAGTGTCACTGCCCCCAGCTCCCTTACAGAGCCCCGCACACTTACCAGCACCTTACCCATACCCGACTTCTGTGCAGGTATGGCAAGATACACTTCGGCAGTCATATTTATGGTGTCGGCCACACGAAATGAATTATCCTCTGCCAGTCCACGCATCTGTCTGATGATGAGAAAGAAAATAACAACAAAGGCAATGCCTACTGCCAGCGATAGCCCCACCAGCAGACCCGTATTGGGTATCACAGAATGAAATGCTACGCCACTCCAGCCGAAACCCAGCAGAAAGTTGACAAGGTTACGCAGCGAGAACAGCTGAAACGGAGAATGAGCGCCATCAAGGTCAGAATCAAAATCAGCGCCCGTACCATCTGATGTATCTGTACCGGCAAATGTCATCACCGTCTGCAACAGAAAGATGACAGATGCAGGGATAGCTGTAAACCAGAACCCCTTTAATAATGGCGGCATTTCACTGAAAAAATCCATCAGGTAAATATAATAAAAATCGCCCTGATTATTCCCACTATATCCATGAACACTATGCAGCAATATAATAGTTAATGCAGCAATAACATCTCCTGCGCTACTTTACTGATGGCAACACACATATCCCTCATTCAGGCACGCTTACATAATGCCGCTAGCCATTTTTTAATTTTTATGCGTGTTTTATATTTTTGCAGCATTGTTATCACATCCTGAAAGGGTTGAATCAGTGGATATACATAGATTTACACATAATCATCCGGTTGTATAACCATATGTAACCACCGGTATTACCCCTTAAAGGATTCTTAAAAATGGTAGTTTTCCCTGCCCTTATTCAACCTTGCAGGGTTTTCTGCTGTCTGATAAAATAAAACTCTATGAGCAAACTCAGAATGGCAGTACTGCTGCTCGCATTAAGCATAGGATTTTCTTCCTGCATAATACTCACCCCCCGCAGGCCGCATGGTGGCTACAGGCATGGTTACGGACATGGTTACGGCTACCGCCACCACTACCATCACGGTCATGGTCATCATCACAGATAATACGGTTCATGTAAGAGACTAATGCCGGTATTCATAACTACCGGTATTAGTCTCTTGTATATTTACTGCACGGTCTTTCTGCGGTACACCTCTGCCCATACATCCCTGTACTGATAGCGGTATACCTGTACAAAGGATGAATCCGGGTGTATTCCCTCACTGTGGAGGAAAGGATCTATGTTATCCAAAACTACATACCTGCTGCTGTCAGTGATATTTTCCGTCACATTTGTATACTGCTGCGTCCCGTGCAGAAATCCGGTCTTATAATCATTAAGATGCACCTCCTGCAGAAATGAAAAGCAGCATATAGGTTCATCATAAGCTACGTTCTTTTCAAAATAATCCACTACATGTTGCTGTACCCTCATACGATCATAAGCCACTCTTTCAAACTCCGTTGAGTATATAGATAGCGCACCCGCTACCGACACAGCAACGATGAGCACTGTACTCCATTTCCCCTGCCGGGGAGTGTATTTATCCAGGAGTATAGATACCAGTACTACAGAGCATATGATAACAACCGGAATCAGATAGCGGCTCTCATAAAAGTTGACAACAGAAAAGAACGTAAAAGCAAAGCAAAAATATACACTCAGCTCTGTAAACCTTCGGGCCACCCTATCCAACACCAGCCATTCTGTAACAAATATCACCGCTGCCGATACGAAGAGAATACCCACTCCCAGATAGAATACCAGATCCTTAGGATAGAATATAAACACACACGTAAACAACAGCAGTGTCAGCAGCAGAAACGCCAGTGCCTTTTTGTTTTTACCTTTTATAGCTACCGGCATCATTATCAGCCCGGCCAGTATATACAGCCAGTACCGCTGCTCATCACTGAAAATGAATTTCATGCCCATTTGCAGAACATGAGTCTTGTCCAGAGACAACTGCACCGAGTCGGTATGATTAGGATACAGGTACCAGCCCAGCTGATATTTCTGAATCACAAAAAACAGTCCTATCAGTAATGATGGGAACGCCAGTGTCAGACATTTCTTTACCGTATCCTTTAAGTCACTTTTCCGGCGAACGAGGCCGGCTACAATATCTATACCCACTACTACCCCCATTACCAGCCCGCTTTCTTTTGTAAAAAACAATACCGCAAGTGCTACAGAAGCAGGTAGGTACTTTTTTATGGAGTAATAATATATCCCCAGCAATGCCGACAGCGCAAGCATAATATCTGTCATCACAAAGCTGGACTGAAAGAAAAAATTGCTGTTGCTCAGCAGCAGTATAGTAGCAATTATGGCCGCCCTTTTACTGAACAGCTTCAGCACTATCTCATACACGGCCACTACCAGCAGTACAGAAATGAATAACGCAAAGCAGTGCATGGAAAAGTTAGATGCACCAAACAGTTTCATCCATACCACACACAAGGCATGAAAAAGAAGTGGATGCCCTCTGGAGTAATCAGGTGAGATAGCTGTAGGTAACAAATCCGGCCCATGCTCATACATGAGCTTTATGGCAGGTGCATATACCCAGCTTTCATCCCAGTAAAAGGCATACCCCAGATGCGGGATTTTAGCCAGTATAAAAATGATGATTGCAGCAATAAGAAATATCCTTTGCTTCAGTATAGGTAACAACATAAGGGGGACTTAGTAACAGTGACACATATTAATGCAAAAATTGTACCAGACTATTGTATGTTCATATTATGCCGTACTATGCTCCTCACATGAGTACATTTACAATTGTATACAAAACCGGCTTTATACAGGTAGTGCAAGCTACCAATTACATTAAGCATACAACAACTTAATAATAATACTTCCTGATATTGCTATGATATAATATGCAAAAGAATATCTTTGTTTTACCTATCCTCCCCCACCCTCGATACTTCAATGCATTGTGTTTTGCAGGAAAGTATAAACCCACTTTTTATGGTAAGTCATTGAAAAATATGTGCTTTTTCATTTCTCAAAAGGCCGGTGCATAGCCTCTGAAAGAAATGTTTTATATATTTTTTTACACCTAAACAACAATCTATGAAAAACAAGTTTAGCTTATTCTATGTCTTTATGATGGTATTCCTCGCAGTCAAAGCATCTGCCATTTCAGGTCCATCATCCATTTGCCCCCTTGCTACAGCCACTTTCACTACTACCCTCACCTGCACATCGGGCACATGCTGGTCCAGTAGTGATACCACTATTGCATCTATAAATGCAGGCACAGGAGTAGCTACCGGAAAAACAGCCGGTACCACTACCATTACTTTTGATAACGGTTCAGACCCTTACGAAACATTTGAGCTCACCGTAAACCCCGGCCCTACAAAGGTGCCTACATTCAATGACTTGTCTTCTCTGCCGGGCCGCGGCCGGGTATGTGTGGGTACCGGCATGAATGTTAACTTCTTCCCTACCAACGGCGACTGGACTACTCCTTCCCTCGGCACTTTCTCTGGCTGGTCGGGAAGTAACATTACATATACCGGTGTTACTGAGGGTATAGAAACCATCACCTATACCATTGGCAGCTGCAGTGTTACAGCACAGGTTACCGTAGGTATCAGCGAGCCATATACCCCCGTTACACATCTGTGTACTGGCGCAACCACAAATCTCCATTGCATAACAGGAAAGTATTGGACCAGTTCTACCCAATCAGTAGCTACTATAGATTCCTTTAGTGGCCACCTCACAGGTATATCAGCCGGTACTACGCGCATTACCTTTACTTATGCTCCCGGCTGTTATAAGACAGAAGTTATCTCCATCGGCGTACCGGAGCCTATCACCGGTACTGATTCAGGCTGTGTAGCCCGCACTATTGATCTGGATTGCGCTACTACGGGCGGCACATGGTCCAGCAGCAATACCGCCAGGGCTACTATCGACGCCTCCACTGGCGTAGTAACAGGTGTGACTTATGGTGGTGTTACTATGACTTATACAGCTGCGGCCGGCTGCTACACTACCAGAAATCTTTACATATTCCCTACACCCGGTGTCACACCAACAGGCAATGCTAAAGTCTGTGTAGACTATGACATTACCCTCAATGCAAACTGCACCGGAGGCTACGGAGCAGTACAGCCATGCTATATGGCCACATGGAGTAGTAGCAATACTTCTGTTGCCACTGTCGGTACTACCGGGGTATTAACAGCCATCGTTACACCCGTAGATACCGGCATAGCCACTATCACCATCACTAACGGATATGGCTGCTCTATCACAAAAACATATACCGTTAATGCCCACCCTGTGATTACTACCGTTGAAACAGAAATGTGTTCTGGTTCTGACCAGACAATGATTGGCTATCCGGCAAGTGATTCTGCGCATTGGGTATCAGACACCCCGTCTACTGTTTATATGTCTGTTTACAATACAGGATATGCACAGGCACTTGGTGCAGGCGTAGCTCATATTAAGTACTACATTGACGACAACTATTGTACCGGCAAAGCCACCATTACAGTTTCCTCCTGCGAGAAAGCCGGGAATACTACCAATGGGGTTATATCTATAACAGATGAGCATCCCGGATACAAAATTGTACCTAACCCCGGCGATGGCAACTTCAGAATAATACAGAACCAGATAACAGAAGAAAAAAGGAATATAAAAGTAACGAACTATCTGGGAGCAGTAGTGCATAGCGGCACTGCTACATTCACTAACGGAGTCTATGAGCTGTCATTGAAAGAAAAGTCGCTCAGCCCCGGCATGTACCTTATATCACTTACCAATGATAAACAAAACGGAGAAGTGTATAAGTTGATAATTAAGTAAATAATTCACAGGCTATTGCACCGGCTATGTACAGAGCGTCTCAGCAGAGACGCTCTGTCTCTTTTTATGACAATGCTGCTGCTGCAATATGTAATAGTTATAAAAGTGCTGAAGCTGCAGGATGCATGACAATACATTTACTTCCTGGCTTATAAGCTATTGCTTCACAAACTGCTCTGCCTCCCTGTTGTTTACTATGATAAAGTAATTACCTGATGGGAGATTACTAATATCTGCATATACAGAATTGCTATGAAAAAAATGGCTGTAAACCTCTTTACCCGCCGTATTGCTAATACTTATGTGATTTATTTTTTCGGGCAAACTGATGGTGATTGTTGAGTTGGCAGGATTAGGGTATAGGGCAACCTGCCCCCTGTTTTCCATATGACGGTTGACACTAAGCGTATTGGTACTACCATCTAAATACAGGTTGGGCAGGCCGGCACGTATACCAGTGCCATCCAGCAACTGCACAAAATGTGGCACATACCCACATGATACGCCTGCCACATCAGGTTTCATGATACAATCAAGAAACCGGGAATAACCCAAAAACAACGCATTTGTGGAGTCGTCTGTACCATACATATATATCCTGTGGTCTGGAGCCAGCTTCATATCTGTTACATTGGCAGTGGTAATTGTTGCTATCTCTGTTTTTGAAGACCGTATCAAATCGGCATCAACTAACGACAAATCATATTGCAAAATCTTCATCACATTAGAAGCTATTGACTCCTGTACATAGAGCTTTGTGTTATCAGGTGAAAATTCAGCGCCATATTGGTTTGTAACAGAATCAAGAACAATACAATCAGATACAATTCCGGTACTCGCATCAAAATTGTACAGCTCAGTACCTTTGGGGCTGATAGCGCTGTAGCCATTGCTTTGCGAAACAATCTTTCGTCCATTGGGCGATGCTTTTAATACCCCTATTGCATACCCTGCCTGTGCAGATAAAGTACCACTCACCGATACTACAGGATTAGTATTTATCCCACCCGCACTAATTTCGTAAGCCAGAAATACGCCGGTATCTTTTCTGTGCACCAGTACCCAGATGTTTTTATAGTCAACCGTTTGCGCACCATTTATGGCTATCATTTTTTCGCTCAGGGAGTCTTCAATGCCAATGCCTGCCGATGCAGCCGGCACATCTCCCAGCCCACCACCCAGCGACATATCCACAACCGAATATGCCAGCCTCCCGGTAAAGCCCGATGTAGAATTTTCCAGCGAGAAAACATAGTACCTATCTGAATTATCCAGAAATGGTACTATGAGCGATGCCTGCGATGTACTTGTGGTAAAATATGGTACAATGGGCGATGCAGAGAACATTACAGCCCCAGTGTTCCGGTATATTTTCTTTCCGTCAGTATAGAATAAAAGATTGCCCGATGGATCACAAACAGATGCGCACCCTTCCTGCTGGTCAATACCTGTAGCAATGGGCACTGGGCTGCCCGAATTAAAGTCAAGGCCTGCATTTTTGCCAAAAGCCCACACTTTGTTCTGGTTGGTATAATACTGTGCAAACGAACATGTAGCAAACAGCAGCAAGGGTAATAGGACTACTTTTTTCATGCTTAATATTTAATGCATACGATAGGATAGGTTACAGTAGCTCAATCGGGAGCAGTAGCTGGTATGTAAATCTAACGAAATATTATAATAAATTCAGGATTTTGGTTCATCCGATAAGGTTTATCGTTATTATCATAGAGGCAATAACACTCCTGATCTTTGATTGTACAAAGCTATCTGCCATGCATTTCCTTACTTTGCAGCTATAAAAGCACATACTATGTTAGACCAGATAATGCAGCTCGTAAAAGAGCAGATAGGAAATGATTCAGCCATAGCATCAGCCATCCCGGCACAGCAGCGCGATGCCGTGAGCAGTGAAATAGCCAGCCATATATCAGATAAGATGGGCGCACAGGGCATGGGCGGCATGCTCTCTATGCTGGGTGGTATGGATATGAACAGCATCACCGCCGGCCTTGCAGAAAAACTCACCAGCAAGTTCGGCCTGCCATCATCCGTTACTGCAGCTATCATTGCGGCCCTGCCGGGTCTGCTGCAGAAACTCACAGGTAAGAGCGATAGCAATCCCCTCGGCGGCCTCGGCAGTAAGCTGGGCGGATTGTTTGGATGATTGTAACTAAGGTAGTTTCCCCACACATAAAGGCATTGGACAAAATCCAGTGCCTTTATTATATCACCTGCACATACCGGTAGCGGGTCATTATCTCACCCCTCCGTTCATTAAAAAGTAACCCGGTAAGAAAGCACCGGGAATATGGTGCTTTTTGTTTGCCCTTCTCCGTATGTGAGGGTAGCAATGCGGGGAGGCGCCAGGGTCCCGTTCTTCAGCAATCGCTCGCCCTGATAAGCAATGTCATATTCATTCTGCTCATACAGGCGGTATATGTCAGCCTTAACAACATGGGTAGCATTGGGCCTTGACCATCTGCAATAGATACTCATATCGGTGCCTATATAGGGGGCCAGCTGTTTACTGTATGCCTGCGAATAGTCCCTCACTTCTGCATTATTGTCCACCGATGCCTGAAAGTCAATAGGAATGTAACGTTTACCACCAGATAAGGTACTTCTCAGGTTCACACCTATTACCCTATTATTTTTCAACGCTATTTCTTTACCGCCTACCAGGTTTATGACAAAGTTGTTATTATATCGTGTATTGCGGTACCCCGGGCTACCGGGATATTTATATTTTGATTCAAAAACTGATGTCGTAAATAAGAAGTAATACCGTCTGGAAAATCGTTTTTCAAGCGTTGCTTCAATACCATAGTTATACCCCTCACCTTTATTTACCATGGCTACATTCGTGAATGGTATTTCTTCATTTATGAGCGAAAAATAACTGCTGTCTGCCGCCACAGGTACATTATAGAGGTAATGAAAGTACACTTCTGTATTTAGATACAGGTAGCTTCCCAGCTGCCGCTTATACGCCAGTGCAGATTGTGCCGTACTTATAAGTTTCAGGTTCAGATTAGGCGACAGGCCGGTTTGCTCATTGTACCCAAAATATGCCTCTGGGCTTTCATGCCTGCTGTATATCCCTGCACCTATACTCACAGAGCTTTTGTCATTAACAGCATAGCTGATGCCTAGTCTTGGCTCTGGCTTCACTTCCTTACTCAGCAAAAAGTACAGCGTATGAATACCTGTATTCACAGACCATTTCTGCCCTGGCTTATACTGCCATGCTATGTAATGCTGCAGCAGCCCGGTAGCATCTTTTTTGTTCAGAATCGTGTTTATGTTACCGGTACTGTCTCCGTTTTCCAGCTTTGACTTAAAGGACATATAAGCTGCTATAATACCAGTTTCTATCCTGCTTTTCGCATTGATAATTGTTTTGAGCTGTGATTGTACACGAATAGTTTTATTGGTATAGTTTCCCCTGTTTTTCAGATATATTGTATAGCTGCTGCGGTCTATATCGCTCTCCATTGGTTTGTTTTCAGTAGCAGACACATTCACATGTGTGGTTATGCCCGTTTTCCCCGATATGCGCATAAAATGCTTTGCGCCTATTATCCCCAGATTATAAAGTTGCAGGTTCTCAGCCGCTATCTCATCATATGCATATATAAGCTTGCCATTACTGCCCGTTGTGTATTTAGAACTGTCTGTTTTTCTGTAAAAATCTTCTTCCAGCCACCTGCCGGCACCTCCTAAACCATATACTGTAAATGTACCCGAATGGGCGGTAGGGATGTTTATCTTAAATGTTATATCCTGAAAATCGGGTGCCTGATATATGATACCAACTCTTTTCATCAGCCCCAGAGTAGCATACCGGCAGTTGATGATATAGGATGCTTTACCCCCCTTACGAAACGGACCTTCTGCCGACGCCCCTACCCCCAGACTACCCACATCTACTGAGTAAGCCCTATTAAATGTATTGCCATTACGCAGCTGTAAATCAAAAATGCCAGATAGCGCATTACCAAACTGTGCAGGAAATGCACTGAGATAAAAATCAGACCGCCCCATATTGTTGCTGTTGAGGATGCTGATAAGACCTCCGCTACTGCCATACAACCCGAAGTGATTGGGGTTAGGAATTTCTATACCCTCCAGCCGCCACTGCAGGCCACGTGGCGAGTTACCTCTGATGATAATTTCATTATTATCTCCCTGCCCGCTGTTTACACCTGCATACGATAATGCCATGCGAGATGGGTCATTGAGACTGCCTGCAAAACGTTTGGTTTCCTCCGGCGATATTGCACGGGAACTTACCACTGCCATATCATTACCCGCAGCCGTAGGGTCTTTGTAATACGAAACAGTCACCTCATCCATCTTATAGGAGGCCGCAGTAAGCGCTATGTGTACATTAGGGGCACTGCCGCTTTCTACTATTACATCATTGAGTACGGCAGACTCATAACCTATAAACTTTGCTGTGAGGAAATAGGTACCCACAGGCATATCCCTGAAGTAAAAATTCCCTACACTATCAGCAGATGTAGCAATGGTAGTGTCACTGTTTTTCATAATCACTATGGCCCCGGCTATAGGCTTTTGTGTGTCCTTTTCTATAACAGTGCCATATAGCCTTCCGCTCACCTGCGCTGCCGCAGGCATAACGCAGATATTACAAAAAATTAAGAGAATGTATTGATACATAGACGCTTTCGCATGACATCTGCACCGCCTCACCTCTGGTACAGAAACATTATGTTGATAGTTTATAAGCCTGATTATCACTTTCCTTACGGCATTATAACGGCACCACGTAAAGAAAATTGTATCATCTGTTCCAAATGTCAGAAATGTACATTTCAGCTGTGTACCACAGCAATAACTCGTCCCCGCACCAGCAACGCGATACTTACGTAATTAACTGTCTCATCGTAACTACCCTGCCAGTAAGCTGATAAGACGAGAATGTCAAAGTTATTCAAGTACTGAAATCAGAAATGAAAGGCCACAACTGCACCACTATTTAAGCCTCAAATAAAATTTAATCTTCTTTTCATCGGGGGTATACTTTGAGACTATATCCTTTTGCTTTAACTGCTCAATAAGACGTAGATTCAAATCAGTTTTCTCAAGCTTTTTCGCTCCTGCTGTTCCTGTTGTAATGATTAGATATTCTTCTCCGACATCTTTCAGTAAATCCATTATGTTATCTCGGGAAAATGTATCCATTGTTTTAGTCAGGAACGATATTTTATCCTCTGTATTTGACAGCTTGGCCATAATTAAACGTGCCTTTTCGAATTGCATCTCCACAACATCCATATCCTTCAGTACATCAAAAATCAACGGAACAAGCTTTGTGCTTGCACTTATCATGTCTATAGGTATGAACCTGATTATTTCACGTTTATCTGCATTCATTATCTTATCTGACTCAAGTAACAACTCAAAGTCATTTCCATTTGTCGGGAATAACGAATGATTCTCAATATAGAAACCAATCGATTGCTCCAATAATTGAATGTGTCTGTTAGGGAAATGTTTCCGTAGCAGCTCATAATTCTTTTCATTCAGATGTAGTTTCTTATGTTGGAGCAAGGAATTAACTTTTTCAAGACTCTGCTCTTCCAATGCCACCGGCCACGTAATTTCTAAAGTTATACTTTGAATCAATGAATCAAAACTTTCTGGGCTGATATCGTTAGGTTCAACCAGTTTTGAAATGAACTTTTGATACACTTGATCATCCTCATGATTGGGTTTTATTTTTGATAGACCTTCATAGACTTCCTTTCTATTCAGATACTTTGTAAGCGACTTATCAAATTCCTGCATTTCGATGAAGTAGGAAAGTGCCTTTGACCACAAAATATTTACCCTACCGTAAAAGAACAGTGTGGGCCAAATGTATGATTCAACCTCCTCGATATGTTCAATCGTTGTTTCTTGTAACTTAACAATAGAAGTTATAGCAGCTGCATCCAACTCCTCTTTGCCTAATAGTGCTATAAATGCATGTTCAGACTCAAACCTGTTTTTGCTATCAGGTCCAAAAATTACAGAAACATACTCCTTAATATTCTCTTCAACATACATATTCAGTTCATCACCACCTGCACGGATTATAGTTGTATAATTCGATTCATCAATTTCTTTTTGTGTTACAGGTGCAGTAGATTTTTTCCGCAAGACAAGTGATATCATCTCCCTGTTGATTGTATACATATTGTTGCGATAAACAAAGTCGAACCCAACACTATCTGCATCCGCATCATTCATCTTCTCAAACCGTACTCCTAACTTCGTAAATACCTCACTCATCTTTGGCACTTCAGCCGCCTCAAATAGTGCAATAAAACCAGAAAGGCTGCATATATAGCGGGTAAGCAAGTGATCCTCATTTTGTCTCACAACATCTTCTACAGTTGCATGAAGTATGAGCAACTTTAATATTCTGACCTTGAACGTATCATCATATTGGCTTTCCTCCTGTACAAAATACCAAAAAGATGACCAGTACTTTCCCAAAGCAGCAACAAACTTATCCTGAGTCTTACCTTTTTTCCAATACCCCTGAATGAAGGCTAGTGAATCTGGCTTCTTCTTCGACAATAATTTCATAAGCCTGCCAAGCCTTGGCTCCGATTCTTCCGAATCAAGTATAAAGTCTATCAAATCATAATTAAGAATAGACTCCGTGCTAAAGTCTGTGTCCCTTAACCACTTTGACAATTGAGTGAAGTTTTCCAGCTTCGCATTCACCAATGGCAGCTTTCTAAAATTCACGTTTTGCACAAATTCCCATTCTTCAGCGGTGATTGAACTGGAATAAAAGCGAGATGTGATTGCCTGGTACATCTCATCAATGTACCCCTCTCTTAAGAAAAACTGCAGCAGATGTTTGTCTTTCAAAGATTCATAATTTGAGAAAATTGAAGAATCCCCATCAAGCAATTCTACCAATTTTGCATTGGTATTATCGTTTATCCTGTTTTCATAGTCATGCATATTATTTTTTAATTTATTTGCTTGACTAGTAGCCCCCTGTTCTATAGTAATAATACTTTGCTCTAGGTTAGAAGTCTGATTTACGCTATCTTCAACATCAGAAAAAGTTACATTTGTATGGAGATTTTCAAGAATATTATAACCATGATGATTACGGCTATCCATTTTATGGCCCCGTAAACCTGCATCTTTTCGTTTGCTAAGATTTTGCATGTCGTCCAATTCCAATTTAGAAATTGCTTTAGGTTCGCCATTCACAATTACATCAAGTACGTTAGGGATGAGCAAGGATAATGCACCAACATACTCTCGTCGTAAGCTATCGAGATCCCTCTGTCTTACAGATTCAACTTGTTCAATCTTTCCTTGTAGTTTGCTAATCTGTTCTTGTAACTCTACATTTTTCTGCTTGGCAATATCATCTTTAACTACTCCAAAAGCCTCAAAAATTGCCCCCTTGCGTTCATGAAGGTCGGCGAAATCAGAGGGATACATATTTTTACACGCCACAATTGCAAATAATTTTTCTTGTTTATCTTGAATGTCTAGAGCATCTGCATATAAATAATATTCATTAAATATGTTATCTAGCAGCCTTTTTTCGTGTATGTATATTGTAACGCTGCGTAACAAGTCTTCAAATTTTGTGGCCACTTCATGATTCTTAATAGCCACATCATATGCATTGGTAGTATCTACTACCGGTATTACAGGAATAATTAATTCAAAAAATTTGGTCCTTTTTGTATCTGTAAAAATGTCGTCTTTGATAGCGTAGATAAAGGTGACTTTTTTCTTTTTGCCCCTACTACGTATAGCACTATTTACAAGGTTGTTAAGTTCCCTTAATTTGGTAAATATTTCATGGTCATTGAAACGGTCTAAATCCTCTATCATTACTGCGTCAACACCCGCACGCTCAAACATGTATATTATTTCCTCAGTATGAGCATTCAAGATAGAGACTTGGGCTTCCTTTGCTATATCTATTTCTGCTACTGATATTTTGATTTTGGCCGATAAGCCAGATAATTGAAACAAGCCAAACAGCCATCTTAAAACCGGTACAAATGCGATTAGCATGCATAATATCGCCGGAATCAAAAGACAATCCTGACATTTCGATATCAGTTTAATCAATCCCGGTGGTAATTGTATGAAAGATGGCCTTAAGAAATATAGCAAGCCTACTATACCGAAGAAAAATGCAAGTATATTCTCGCGCACTTTAGCTTCATCAATTTCCATTATTCGTTTAAAGCTCGACCGGGGAATCGCTTTGGGGTCTACTTTATAGAAGAGCTGCTGCACAATACTTAACTCAATCAAGCGTAATTGTTCATCTTTTTCCTTTTTTTCGATGTCATTATCGGACTGAGATATATCGGAATCCGGTACCTCCGGTTCTTTATTTTGTCTATTACCTTTCTTTTCAGTATCCTTAAAGGTCGCTAAAGAAATCTCAATACATTTAAAAGGTGAGTTCGCCGCAAATGTTTTAAGAATACTACTCTTCCCTGAGCCATATGGCCCTGAAAGAGCAACGTTAAAAATGGAGGGGTCTTCTATCGCCTTCTTTAGAGCCTTTTCATACACCTCTGCTTTATCAGCATTGCTAGTAGGCGCAAGAGATTGTAGCTTCTCAGGAATGAAGGAACTTTTGTTTGTCATAGTTTACGTTTCAGGGAATATAAATGTACATATTTATTAATCACATACTATGCTTTTCCACAAACTACAATGCAAAAAACACTCGTCCCCGAATGTTTCGGGGATGTAACGGCACGACGTTTACAACCTGTTTGCCATAATATTCACACGCTGCTTCCTGTTTTAGTCAGAACAAATAGCACAAAACAGACATAACCCAGCCGGCTACATGGTATATCTCCATGCTTATCGTACCTTTGTGCCACAAAACCCTACCCTATACCCTATGCTTAGATTATTGTTTCATTGCCTCCGGCTACGCCATTCCGTTTTTCCACCTGCTACACACTCATATATAAATTTTCCCGCGAGCAATTTTTGAGAACTTTTTGCGCAAAAAAAATTGCATACGGAATACATAAACCACTATAAACCAATACAATAAACAAAAATGCGCACTGTAAAAAATAAAACTGCGCAGTGCGCAGTTTTCACATAAAGATATTTCTGTCACCCCTCCCGTGCGACGGCGGCGGAATGTCTGTGTTTATACAAAAGAGACGTTTGCAGCATTCTTACTAAATTTGACAGCTAACGTTTTTTGATTCTCTTTTCCGCAATTCTTTACACATGTCCACTCTGGTAGTTTGTCCTAATTGTAATACCCAGTTCGAGCCCACTGCAGCCATAGCCCAGTCGGTAAAAGAAGAGCTTACCAAAGAATACAACCAGAAGTGGCAGGACCTGCAGCGCAAACGCGATGAGGAGTACCGCACCCGGGAGCAGGCTCTCATTCAGCAGCAACGGGAGCTGGAAAAGAAAGCCGAGCTGGAAAAGCGCGAGCTGGAAGTAGCCCTGCGCTCCGAGCTGGAAAAAAAGGTAGGTGCCGACTATGAAATACAGATGAAGCGGCTGGAAGAGGCCAACCTGAAAAATGAAGAAAAACTGGCCGCCGCCCGCCAGAAAGAGCTGGACTTCCTGAAAAAAATGGATGAGGTGCGGGAAAAAGAGCAGGAACTGGAACTTACTATGCAGCGCCGCCTCACAGAGGAGCGTACCCGCCTGGCAGAAATAGTGAAGAAAGAGGAAGAAGAGAGAAGCCGCCAGCACATGTCAGAGTTTGAAATGAAGCTGAAGGAAAAGGAGAAACAACTGGAAGACCAGCGCCGGCTTATAGAGGAGATGAAGCGCAAAAGCGAGCAGGGCTCCATGCAGCTGCAGGGCGAGGTGCAGGAGCTGGCCCTCGAAGAGCTCCTGAAAAGCACCTTCCCCTTTGACCTTGTAAATGAAGTAGGAAAAGGCAAGCGTGGTGCCGACTGTACCCTTACCGTACGTAACAACTTTGGTCAGGAATGTGGCAAAATCATATTTGAAAGCAAACGCACCAAAGACTTCGGTAAAGACTGGACCGAAAAACTAAAGGGCGATATGCGCTCAGAAGGTGCCGATATAGGAGTACTGGTAAGCCAGGCTATGCCCGATGATATACGCACCTTTGGCCAGCGCGATGGTATATGGGTCTGCACTTTTTCTGATGTCACAGCACTGGTTACCGTACTACGGGAAACACTGCTGAAAGTATATGCTGCCGGCAGAAGTCAGGAAAACAAAGGAGATAAAATGACCCTGCTCTACAACTACCTCACCAGTGAGGAGTTTGCACAGCAGTGGCGGGCCATAAGTGAGGGCTTTGCCGCCATGCGCACCTCCATACAGCGGGAGCGGGAGCAGATGGAAAAACTATGGAAAGCCCGTGAGAAACAACTGGAAAAGGTGCTGCTCAATGCAGCCCACATACGTGGCTCTATAGAAGGTATAGCAGGCATGGAGGTAGACCTGAATCTCCTGCCCGGCGATGATAGCTACGCACTGGAGTAGATACATACTATTCAGTATATATCATTACTATAGTGTCCTTCTGTGTACGCTGTAGCAGCCAGCCGTAAAAGCGTTCCTTTTCCTTCTTATCCAGCGGCTTCTCAAATGTACCTATGAACATAGGCAGCGTATCGGTAAGCAGCGTAGTATCGGGATAAATGGCTACAGATGTACCCAGTGTATAATGATCCAGTGTGGGATACAGGGCTTTTATTTCCGGGCCTATCTCTACGGGATACTCTACCCGCCAAGCCTGCTTTTGCAGTATACTGTCCCGGGCAAACTCCAGCGCATATACATCCTGCAGTACGCTCGATTTTATTTCGCTCAGGTCTATCTTTTCCCGGGCTTCCTGTCCCTGATGTACTGTAAGTATTGTCCCTCCCAGGCCATATTCCGGCAGTCTCAGGCGAATGGAATCCACACAGGAGTCTGTAAGAGGCTGTCCCACCAGCAATACCTCTATCTCGCGTCGGCTCCCCTCAAAGTGTGCATGATCTGTAACCACCTGAGTACGGTCGCGGTGAAACTCTTTCTTTACAAATTGCGACGCATTGCTCTCAAATATGCTGCGTTGCACAATGCGCCAGCCCAGGTATATACTTGGTGCCACGGTCACAATAACTATAATGAGCATATACCGCGATACCTTACGCTCCAGTTCCTCCGATGCCAGCTCAGTCCTGCTGAACCTCAGGTAACGTACCACCAGAAAAGTAGCAAGGCATATGAAAAGACTGTTGATAAAGAAGAGATAAAACGCCCCCATAAAGTAGGCAGGATTGCCCATAGCAATACCATAACCGGCAGTACAGAGTGGTGGCATGAGTGCGGTGGCAATAGCTACACCGGGTATCACATTACTCTTCTCCTTGCGTGTGCCGGCCACAATACCTGCCAGCCCCCCCACAAGTGCTATAAATACATCCCACACAGATGGATTGGTACGGGCCAGCAGCTCCATACCAGCATCGTGCAGCGGGGTTATGGAAAAGTATAGCGTAGATGTGGCTACACTGATAAAGACCGCTACAAAGAGGTTCTTCAGACTTTTCTTAAGCAGGTCAAAGTCATAAATACCTATAGCCAGCCCCACCCCCATTATAGGACCCATGAGTGGCGATATCAACATGGCACCTATAATGACGGCAGTGGAGTTTACGTTAAGTCCTATGGATGCAATAAAGATGGCAAAAATGAGTGTCCACAGGTTCGTACCCCGGAAATGGATATTACGCCGGATGTGCTCTATTATGATTTGCTCATCGGCCTTATCCTCTTCCAGGTTAAACCGTTCAGATAAAAACTCACGTATGGCTACCAGTATTTTCTTCATATAGTTTTCTGTTTATTCATCAGCCCTTTGCCAGCCTTTTTATGGTAAGGCCCTGCACCAGAACGGAAAATACCACAATAATATAGGTTAGTGCTACAAATTTATCGCGCCATGCACTGGGCGGCAATGACAATGCCAGCGCTATGGAGATACCTCCACGCAGGCCTCCCCACGTGAGAATAGTAATCACATTCTTTTCCAGACTTATGAAACGACGCAATACCACAATAGGCAATGAGACTGATATAAACCGGGCAAACAATACAACCACTATCATTACCAGACCTATATAAACTGTACCACTATGCACTTTAACCACCAGTATTTCAAGCCCTACCAGCAGAAAGAGTACCGCATTCAGTATTTCATCTATCAGCTCCCAGAACTTACTAAGGTAATCCCGGGTAATATCAGACATGGCAAGTTCCTTGCCTTTATTACCGGTAACAATACCCGCTACTACCATAGCCAGCGGACCAGATACATGAATAAGATCGGCAAAGTAGTAGCCGGCCATCACCAGGGCCAGAGTTATCTGTACCTCTATATTATAATTGTCTATAGACTTTAATGCCCAGAAACCTGCACGCCCCAGCAACAGACCATAAACAATACCTCCACCGGCCTCCTGCAGGAACAATAACAGCGTATGCGATACAGAAAATGATTCCGTCCCCCCGGCTGCAATGCCCGATAACGTGATAAAGAGTACCACCGCTACCCCATCATTAAACAGAGACTCTCCGGCTACCTTTATCTCCAGATCATGGGAAACATTGGCCTGCTTTAAGATACCCAGCACGGCTATGGGGTCAGTAGGCGATATCAGCGCACCAAATAATAAGCAGTACAGAAAAGGTATTGGTTCATGAAATAGCTGCAATACCCACCATGCCAGCCCTCCCACTATCACTGTAGAAAGAATAGTCGCAATGGTAGATAGCACCAGGATAGGTAAGCGGTGCTTTTTTAAATCCTGCGCATTGATGTGAAAACCACCGGCAAACAGCAGGAAACCCAGCATCACTTTCATAAGCAGGGTATTAAAATCTATTGTAGATATACGCGTACCTAACGTTTGCAGATAAGGGAAAGTATTGCCGGAAAGCACAATAACCAGAGACAGCGCCAGCGACAAAGCCATAACGCCTATGGTCTGCGGCCATTTCATAAAACGGAAATTGACATAACAGAATATGGCCGACAAAAGAATAACTATAGCAAAAAGATCAAAAAGTCCCATAAAATAATAATATCAGCCCTTACGGGCATAGTAATCAAAACTAAGTGTTTCGTGTAATAAGATAAAAACCGGCATGCCGGAAACAAAAGAAAGATAATGGGTATATGCTGCCTGCCAGGCAATATACCTATGAAGCCGTTGAGGCTACGGCCGTTCGGGGATGTGCAGCAGGACTCAACCGTAGTAAATCAATAAAAATGGCTACCCATGCTATGATGCAGGGCACCACCTTAATAGTATATGGCTGTATAAACTCCTTACGTACAAAAGGAGGAAACAAATCGGTAGTAGATAAGCTGGTAAAAAGAAGTACCAGTATAAACACTGCCGTACGCCATGTGGCCCGTGGCTGCACATAATACCATAGCGCCACACCGGTAACCGCAATGATAAATGTAGGAGACTCCGCCTTATGATTAAAGATAACCACCCATACCAGCATAGATGCTGTAATGAGCATACGGTACACCTCATTGCCATACATGCGCACCCTGATGAACGGCACCAGAAACAATACAATACCGGCTATACTTACCAGACTTTTTACATCATCTACACCAAACCACGTATGCAACCATCCGGCTACAGACATACCTACCGCAGCCGCAGCATCGGCACTTATAAGATCTTTCCAGTTCTGATACTGCCATACAAGCGTATTGAACGGAGTTACCAGCAGTGGCAATGCCCAGAGTACAACCGTCCACATGGCTGCATAAAGTACAAAACGCACCTTACCGGGATAAAACAACATAAGACAGAACCCGATGACACTATACACCTTTATATATGCGGCCAGCACCAGCCACAGTGTAGCCCAAATGGGCTTGCCCCGGTGCATGGAGCCATATGCGGCCAGCATAAGGCCCGCCATGAGCCCATTACTCTGGCTGTTCTGCATACAGGTGAGCAGCTCCATAGCTACAAACCACATAAACAGGCTTTGCGCTTTCTTACTGATGGGCAGTGTGCGGATAGCCAGAAATACCGCAAGGGCATTCAATATATCCCATATACTGAGCCCTACCACATCGGGCAGGTAGGCCATAAGCCCCATAAACAGGGAGAAAGTGGGGCTGTACTTATAAAAATCCCAGTGAAGCGGAGGATAAAGACCATACAGGTTTTTCCCCTCCAGCAAATGAAAATATGAGTGCTTGAATATGAGATAGTTATTGTACTCTGTCATCTGCCGGCCATAAAACTGGCTCATCAGCTCGGGTTTATTCATTATATCGTCAGGAAAGGTACCTGCCTTAGGCATAATGAAAGGATGAGTACCCAGCAGTATCTGCTGTACCCCGGCTATAATGGCGGCTATAATAAAAACTGCAAGTAATGTCTGCGGTTTCAGCAAGAACGATGTTATTTTTTCCCGCATGGCATTGTCAATAGTGGGCAAAAGTACGACGGAGGAAGAATATGTGCAATGTAAATCACTCCTCTATCTTCCGTATCACGCTCAGTATGTCGTGATGTATATGTCCGTTGGTAGCAAGTGTCTGCTTATCAAAGACATTACCTATGCGGCCATCGAAGTCGGTAATGGTGCCGCCGGCCTCCAATACGATGAGATAACCGGCCGCTACATCCCATGCACTGAGATTATACTCCCAGAAACCATCGAACCGGCCACAGGCTACCCAGCAAAGGTCAATTGCCGCAGAGCCTAACCGGCGTATAGGTAGCCCCTGTAATACCATACGCTCAAAAACCTTAACCGGATGCTCCAGGGTATTTTCAGGCCACTTATATGGGAAGCCCGTTACCAGAAAAGCAGTGCGGAAGTCAGTCTTCTGCGATACAGATATAGGTTGACCATTAAGAGTAGCACCTTTACCCTTTTCTGCAAAGAAGAGTTCATTCATCATAGGGTTAAATACAGCCCCCATTGTAACGCTCCCTTTATGCAGCAGGCCTATACTCACACAGCATAGTGGTATGCCATGTGCGAAATTGACCGTACCATCTATAGGGTCTATAACCCACTGATATTCTGAAGACTCATGCAGATATTCGCCAGACTCTTCACCAATAATGCTATGTTCAGGAAAGGACGCACGTATTATCTCTATTATGCGGGCTTCGGCAAGCTGGTCTACCTCTGTTACAAGGTTATTGATACCTTCCTTATGATCTATGCGGAATATACCATTGAAGTTGCTGTGTATGATACGACCGGCTTCGCGGATGGCGCTGAGTAATACGTATTTTAGTTCGTCCATGAGGTCATAGTTTTAGCTCGCGGCCCATATAGTAGTCAAGTACTTTAAGCCGGAATATAAGATTGTATCGGGCGGTAATAAGGTTAGATGCTGCAGCAAACTCTGAATTGCGGATAACCAGCAGATCCACGGTGCTGGTAAGCCCCAGTTCGAAACGCTGCCCGGCAAAGTCGGCTGCGCGTTTTGCTGCATCTGCTGCTCGTTTTGCCGCATTGTATTGCTGTACTGCACTAAAGGCATCATTGTGTGCCTTATAAATACTCTGTCGCAGTGTAAGCTCTGCATTGAACTCTGTAAGCTGCGCCTGTGCATAGTTTATTTTAGCCTGCTTCACCGCAAACTGCGACTGCCATGCATTAAACAATGGTATATTCAGACTGAGCATTACTGTCTGCCGCAGGTTGTTACGCAACTGGCGCTCCAGTGGAATGGCTGGTGTAAGTACCTCATAGCGCGGAGCATATACCAGCTGTGAGTCGCCGCTGGTAAAGCCTACCGGAGTAAGAGATACAACCCGGCCCGTCTGCTGGTAGTCCAGATAGTTACTGGCAAAGTTGCTACCTATCTGATAGGAAAGATTTAACTGAGGATATCGGGCTGCACGGGCTGCAGAAAGTCCATGCTCTGCCGACTGCACCCTGTATCTGCTGGCCTGTACCGAGCCAAACTGTGTGCGTGCTACCTGAAAAATTGCTTCGGCAGACTCTCCTGCCATAGCAAGCTGTGCACCTGTCTCCACTACCGGAGCCTGTATCTCCATGTTCTCGGCAAAGTCCAGATTAAGCAGCGTTTTCATATCCAGTATTGCTGCATTGTATGCGGCAATAGCGCTGATAAGAGTAGCGCTGTCATTGGCCAGTTGTGATTCCTGCTGTGCTACATCCAGCTCCGGCAGGCGTCCTGACTCGGCAAAAGCACGCGTCTGCTGCAGCTGTGCCTCAGAAAGGGACACTTTATTACGACTTATGTTTATCTGCTCCTTTGCATTCAGCACAGCCAGATAGCCATTTGCCACATTAAGGGCTATATCATTGCGGCGCTGCCCGAGGTCGGCCAGGGAAGCCTGCAGGCTGTAGCGGTTACGCTCTATTGTATTTCGCACCTGCATCCAGCCAAAGAGTAATACGCTACTATTTCCCGACGGACCGAGAAAGTTATATGCCTGCTCCTCAAACTGGTTGGTAGTAGGGTTAATGGAACGCCCCATGCTGCGACCATAATTACCGGAAACATTGGCTGATGGCAGCTGAGACAGCCGGCTCTGTGTAAGTGTATAGCGTGCCAGCCTTGCATTCAGCGAATCCTGACGTATAGTAATATTATGCTCAGTAGCATACTGAATGCATCGCTGTAGTGTCCATACGTTGCCTGCATCGCGGGCAATTACGGCAGTTGCAGATAAGAGACAGGTAAGGAAGATGGCGGTCAGAAAACGCATGCCACAAAAGTAATCGAAAAAACAAAGCTAATATAAGCAAGGAGTGATAAAAACATCAATCCCCGCATGAGCGGGGATTGGGAAAATATAGTATATGGTACTGACTTAGATTTTGAAGTGAGAGAACGCCTTGTTGGCTTCTGCCATACGATGCGTATCTTCTTTCTTCTTGAATGCGCCACCTTCACCTTTAGCTGCTGCAACGATTTCGTTAGCCAGCTTGTCGGCAATGGTTTTACCGTTACGCTCACGTGAGTAGCGGATAAGCCACTTCATGCTGAGTGATATTTTACGGTCAGGACGAACCTCTGAAGGTATCTGGAAAGTAGCACCACCTATCCTGCGGCTACGTACTTCTACAGCGGGAGTAACGTTCACCAGCGCCTTTTTCCACACTTCATAACCGTCTTCGTTGGTCATTTTAGCGACTTTGTCCAGTGCATCATAGAATGCACCCAGAACAACAGTCTTGTTACCACCCCACATGAGGCAGTTAACGAAACGGGTTACGTTTTTATCGTTGAATTTAGGATCCGGGGCTAACGGAAGTTTCTTAGCTTGTGCCTTTCTCATCTGACGATTGGCTTATTATATATAGTTAATTAATTATTTTTTAGCTGCACCTTTTTTGTCGCGCTTGGTGCCATATTTAGAGCGGCTCTGCTTACGGTCTTTTACACCGGCAGTATCGAGCGCACCGCGCACGATGTGGTAACGCACACCAGGAAGATCCTTAACACGACCACCGCGAATCAGAACGATTGAGTGCTCCTGAAGATTATGACCCTCACCCGGAATGTATGCGATCACCTCTACCTTATTGGTAAGACGAACTTTAGCTACCTTACGGAGGGCTGAGTTTGGCTTCTTGGGGGTAGTGGTGTACACACGGGTACATACGCCACGACGCTGAGGACATGCATCCAGTGCACGTGATTTTGATTTTGTCCGTATCTGCTCACGGCCTTTGCGTACTAATTGCTGTATTGTAGGCATTGCTTACGTCTAGTAATAAAATTAAAATGGAGTGCAAAGGTAAGGGAAATTTTATTATTTCAAAAAAGTAACGAAAATATTTTCTGCTGTTTTTTGAACCACACCCTTGCGGGATGGCAAAGGTACACAACTATGCTGCAAAAAAGCCAAGCATGACACATGCGGATTAATATTTAACTTAGCATCATAACCTGTTCCTTATGAGAATATTACTGTTTTTCTTTTCCATACTTCTGTTACCTTATATGACAGGGGCACAGATTATCATTACGGTAGCGGGCACAGGTGCTCCCGGCTTTGGTGGTGATGGAGGCCCGGCTATAGATGCAATGATATCAGCCCCTTATGGCATTGCATTAGATAAAAGTGGAAATTTATTTATATGCGACTATTTCAATGTCCGTATCAGAAAGGTAAGTCCGGCTTATGGCGGCATCATTACAACAGTATCGGGCAACGGTAGTGCTGGTTATAGTGGGGATGGCTTTTCAGCAACTTCTGCAGAAACAGACGGCGTAACAGACATCGCAGTGGACCGAAATGACAACCTCTATCTTGCCGATGCCGGCAATAACAGAGTCAGGAAAGTGACACCCGATGGTATCATCACTACCTATGGCGGCACAGGCATAGCTGGCTACAATGGAGATGGTATTCCCGCGATTGCGGCACAATTGAATGCCCCTCAGGCTGTTGCCGTGGACGATACCGGCAATGTGTATATAGCCGACAGATACAATAACCGGGTACGTAAGATAGACACATTCGGTATTATTACCACAGTAGCGGGCAGTGGCACAGCAGGTTTTTGCCCGGATGGATGTAAAGCCGATACTTCAGCTATGAACTATGTCATGTCCGTTGAAGTGGATCATCATGGTGCCCTTTATTTTTCAGACAATGTCCGTATCCGCAAATTAGATACGGCAGGAAGATTTATCACTATTGCAGGCAACGGAGTTGAAGGCTACAGTGGCGATGGCGGACCGGCTACCTCTGCCAAAATTGAGAGTGGGTATTGGGGTATAGATACATTTGGTAATTGCTATTTGGTGGACGATAATACCAGCCGCATCAGAAAGATAGGTATCAATGATACCATAACCACTATTGCAGGTTATGGCTATACTGGTTATGGAGGGGATTGGGGAAATCCGCTCATGGCAAAATTTGCCCTTCCACAGGGTATTGTAATTGCACCCAATGGTGACATATTTATTGGAGATGCTGGTAATAACCGGATTAGAATGATTACAACACATATTACTGCCATATCTGGCATTGACGAGCCGCAAGCTGGAATACAGATATATCCCAACCCTGCACATTCCCCACTCCGGCTTATGGTTCAAACAACACAGGCTGTACCCGTGACTCTTTCCTTATATGATATAAGTGGCAGAGAGGTAGCCCATGCAGCAGGCAGTACCAATGAAATGATGCATATAACCACGCACCTACCCTCCGGCATATATATAGTAATCGCCCGTACAGAAACACAGACCTTCACAGAACGGCTGGTAGTGGAGTGAGTATGATGACATGGGCTGTTACGCCTGCTATCCCAAATCTACCCAGTAAATATTTAACTTAGCATCATAACCTGTTCCTTATGAGAATAATACTGTTCTTCTTTTCCATACTTCTGTTACCTTATATGACAGGGGCACAGATTATCATTACGGTAGCAGGCACAGGTGCTCCCGGCTTTGGTGGTGATGGAGGTCCGGCTATAGATGCGATGATATCAGCCCCTTATGGCATTGCATTGGATAAAAATGGAAATTTATTCATATGCGACTATTCCAATGTCCGTATCAGAAAGGTAAGTCCGGCTTATGGCGGCATCATTACAACAGTATCGGGCAACGGTAGTGCCGGTTATAGTGGGGATGGCTTTTCAGCAACTTCTGCAGAAACAGACGGCGTAACAGACATCGCAGTGGACCGAAATGACAACCTCTATCTTGCCGATGCCGGCAATAACAGAGTCAGGAAAGTGACACCCGATGGTATCATCACTACCTATGGCGGCACAGGCATAGCTGGCTACAATGGAGATGGTATTCCCGCGATTGCGGCACAATTGAATGCCCCTCAGGCTGTTGCCGTGGACGATACCGGCAATGTGTATATAGCCGACAGATACAATAACCGGGTACGTAAGATAGACACATTCGGTATTATTACCACAGTAGCGGGCAGTGGCACAGCAGGTTTTTGCCCGGATGGATGTAAAGCCGATACTTCAGCTATGAACTATGTCATGTCCGTTGAAGTGGATCATCATGGTGCCCTTTATTTTTCAGACAATGTCCGTATCCGCAAATTAGATACGGCAGGAAGATTTATCACTATTGCAGGCAACGGAGATGAAGGCTATAGTGGCGATGGAGGACCCGCAACTGCAGCGAAAATTGAAACCGTCGCATTTTGTATAGATACGTTTGGCAACTTTTATATAATAGACCATAATAGTAGGATAAGAAAAAAGGGGATTAATGATACTATAACTACTATCGCAGGTTATGGTTATAGTGGTTATGAAGGGGACTGGGGCGATCCGCTCATGGCAAAGTTTGCTATTCCACAAGGTATTGCGGTTGCATCTAATGGCGACATATTTATTGGAGATTTAGCAAACAACCGGATCAGAATGATTACAACACATGTTACTGCCATATCTGGCATTGACGAGCCGCAAGCTGGGGTACAGATATATCCCAACCCTGCACATTCCCCACTCCGGCTTATGGTTCAAACAGCACAGGCTTTACCCGTGATTCTTTCCCTATATGACATAAGTGGCAGAGAGGTAGCCCATGCAGCAGGCAGTACCAATGAAATGATGCATATAACCACGCTTCTGCCCTCCGGCATATATATAGTAATCGCCCGTACAGAAACTCAGACCTTCACAGAACGGCTGGTAGTGGAGTGAGTATGCACTACCCGATTTTGTTAATATTACCTATAACAGCCCCAAAGGGTGGCAGAGATATACATTTTCATTTATTTTTGTTTGGTTAAAACTACATTCTGCGCATGCAGCTATCGGCACAGCATATAAAACAACCTGCAATCAACAACAAAGCTCTGGCATGGAGCATAGGGGTGCATGCGCTGCTGTTGCTTATCTTTTTCTTTTTCACGTACACACTCCCGGTAGATACAGTGACAGATGAGGGAGGAGGGCTGGAAGTAAATCTGGGTACGAGTGAGGACGGCAGCGGCACCGACCAGCCTATGTCCCGTAAAGACCCCTCAGAATATCAGGCAACGGTAGTGTATAAAAGTGTAGCTGTAAAAAGCAGCATACCGCAGAACATAATGCGTGCCGATGATGGCGATGCTCCGTCGGTAAACAATAACAGTAAGAAGAACGGGAAAGACAATGCATCGGAGAAGGGGAAATCGCGCCCTGCGCCACGCTATACCTACCAGGGTGGCAAGGGCGAAGGTGGCAACAGCTCCCTGCAGGATATGAGCGGCAGCAGTGAGGGTAATACTACAGGCAATGGCGACCGTGGTGTACCCGGCGGCACTCCCGGCGCTGAAAACTATACAGGAATACCAGGTAATGGTACCGGAGGCATAGGGCATACCCTATCGGGCAGGCATATATCGCCCGATAAGTTTGAGGCTGAGTTCAGCGAGAGCGGTAAAGTGGTCATACATGTGACTGTAGACCGGAATGGCAATATTGTAGATAAACGGGTAAAGAGCTCATCAGGCGCTAACCTGACCAAAATAGCACTGGACAAACTGTCCAGCGCACGATTCAGTAAAAGCACTACGGCCGAGCCACAGCAGTTTGGCGATGTGACTTTTGTATTCAAAACAAGGCATTAATCCCTCGCCTAACAAGGAAAGACCTGCTGGCTTACCTTTGTACACATCATAACAGATGCATATGGGCGAACAGCAATCTCCTCTCAGCTACGACGAGACACTGAATTATCTGTACGAACGGCTACCTATGTTTTCCCGCATAGGCAAGGCGGCACTGAAACCAGACCTCACCAATACACTAAAACTGTGTGCTGCGCTGGACAATCCGCAACACAAATTCAAATCTATACATATAGCAGGCACTAACGGAAAAGGAAGTGTGAGCCATGCACTGGCATCTGTACTGCAGCAGGCCGGGTATAAAACAGGCCTCTATACATCCCCGCATCTGGTAGACTTCCGGGAGCGTATACGCATCAACGGGCAGATGGTGAGCAGGGAGTGGGTAACTACATTTGTGGCGCGTATCAGGGGGGTGATAGAAGAAATAAATCCATCCTTTTTTGAGATAACAGTAGCCATGGCATTTGCCTGCTTTGCAGAGGAGGGGGTAGACATAGCGGTAATAGAAACCGGCCTTGGTGGCAGGCTGGACAGTACCAATATTATAACACCTGTACTGTCCATAATCACCAACATAAGCTATGACCATAAAGACCTGCTGGGCAATACACTGGCAGAAATAGCTACAGAGAAGGCCGGCATCATGAAGGCAGGAGTACCCACTGTGATAGGTGAGCAGCGAGAGGAAACAGAACGGGTATTCTTTGAACAGTCGGTACACAGGCAGAGTGTGCTACACTATGCACAGGCGCTATGGGGTATGGTGCGGGTAAAAGCAGATACATACCATCAGTACTACAAAGCAGTAAACAATGCCCGGCTGGAAATGTATGACCTGAAAACAGACCTCACCGGCAACTATCAGCAACATAACATAAAAATTGTGCTGACGGCTGTGGAGCTGTTAAGTCATCAGGGGTATAAAACAAGCATACACCAGGCCATAGCAGCGCTGAGTCATGTAAAATCGCTTACCGGGCTTAGGGGCCGATGGGAAGTACTGCGCGCTCAGCCGCTTACTATCTGCGATGTGGGGCACAACCCTGCGGGCATTGCCGAGATAACGGAGCAACTATGCAGTATAACAGCTACCCAAAAGCATATAATACTGGGGTTTGTAAAAGATAAAGATGTGAGTGAGGCACTACAGTTACTGCCAGCTGAAGCTATCTATTACTTTACCAATGCCCAGATAGAGCGGGCGCTACCTGCGGCAGAGCTGCAGGCTGCAGCAGCAAATGCAGGACTTAACGGAGCCGCCTATGCTACGGTAGCAGATGCGGTAAACGCCGCTAATAATGCTATGCAGGAAAGTGATGTACTGCTGATAACGGGAAGCTTCTTTATAGCAGGAGAAGCGCTGAGCCTGTTCAGTAAAGAGTCAGATATAAGTGCGGTACCTATGGTATAGCCGCTGTAATAAATCTGGAGTATTCTTATCGGCTGTTGTTCTCCACAGCCAGTACGGTACGCAGTTTAAGGTCGTGTGCCGCACGCATAATGGCTACGATATTATCGGCAGTAGCCTGCTTATCGGCATTGATAACAACGGTAGGCTCGGCATCCTGCGACTTAGCTATAGCCGCAGCTATGACCGGCGCCAGAGAATCGACAACTACAGGCTTTGTACCCACAAAAAACTCCTGCTTATCATTCACTGAAACAACCACTGTCTGCTTGGCTTTGGTATCGCTCTTTGCTTTAGGTATGCTCAGCTTTACCACATTGGGGTTGGCAAGAGTAGAGATGATAAGGAAGAACAGCAACAGTATGAACAATATGTCGTTCAGGGCTGATGAATGCCCCATAGGATCATGTGCCTGACGTCTTTTAATGTTCATGTAACTGTGTGCTTACTTATTATGTTGCTGAATAGTATCCAGAAATTCTGCCGAAGTTGTCTCTATGCCGTTAACGGTTTTATTAATCTGTGCATTGAGGTATGCATATGCCACGTATGACAACAGACCAATGATAAGCCCGGCTGCCGAGGTAACCATTTTAGTATAGATACCCCCGGCTATAGTTTCCAGTGAGAAGCCCTGATGCTGCACGTTAAAGAACAGTATAATCATACCGGCTATGGTACCTAGAAAACCGAAGATAGGCGCTATACCAGCTATGGTAGAAAGTACCGATACATTCTTTTCCAGCTTGTATACCTCCAGACGACCGGTATTTTCCATAGACTTTTCTATCTGGTCGTATGGCTTACCCAAACGGCTGATACCTTTCTCCAGCACGCGGGCGACAGGAGTAGCACTGTTGCGGCAGGCAGCCAGCGCGGCATTCACATCGCCTATAGCTACGGCCTGCTGTATACGTACCATAAGCGTAGGGTCTACAGCTGCAGCCTTACGTATGAACATAATACGCTCCACAAAAACGTAGACCATGATACCTGAGCATAGCAGCAGAGGAATCATAAGTGCACCGCCCTCCATGAGGAGATTGAACAGTGATATTTTTTCAGGGGCAGGCGGCGTAACTGCGGCTGCGGCTGCAGCGAGTGTATCGGCCTGTAACAGAACGGTCAGTAATGCCATGTTCCAAAAAGTTCGACTAAAGCAAATGTAATCAAAAAGAAATAAGAGAGGTACCCCCTGATACAAGGTTTTATATATACTTTAACCTATGTGCTTATGTGAGCACAGGTTATACGCCGAGACGCTCCATAGCATTGCGTGCTGCTACCTGACCTGCCTCTTTTTTATTGTATCCGGTACCGGTGGCTATCTGCTCTCCATCCAGCATAGCCCCTACTGTAAACAGCTTTCTGGTGCCCTCATTGCGCTCTTCTACAGTTTCAAACACCAACTGCCGGCTATTGCGCTGCGCCCAGCTCAGGAGCTGATTCTTATAGTTGGTATCGGTGCTTTCCATAGCGTCCAGGTCTATGTAGGCACGTATTATCTGGTTCAGTATAAATGTGCGGGTTCTTGTAAAGCCCTGGTCCAGGTAAACTGCACCTATAAGCGCCTCCAGAGCATTACCGAAGATATGGCTACGGCTTAATCCCCGGTCGTTCTGATTGTACCGGACCATCTTATTAAGCCCCATACGCAGGGCTACATTATTCATGGTTTCCCGGCGTACAATGCGTGAGCGTAACTCTGTAAGAAACCCTTCCGGCTGGTAAGGGTATTTTTTGAACAGATATTCTGCTATAATAGCCCCCAGTATGGCATCGCCCAGAAACTCAAGGCGTTCATTACTATCAGTAACATCATCGGGGCGGGAGCGATGCATCAATGCCAGCCTGTAATACTCCACATGACGCGGGGTAAACCCAACGATATGTTCCAGTTGCAACAGCAACTGCTTATCGGATGCAGTGTTTTTACTAAAAAGGCGATTGATCAGGCGTCGCAAGACTAATCTGATGGTTTTTTGAAGATAACAGAAGCATTATGCCCTCCAAAACCAAAAGTATTACTTAGTGCAACGTTCACTACCTTTTTCTGTGCTTTATTGAACGTAAAGTTCAATCTCGGGTCAAAGGCAGGATCGTCGGTAAAGTGATTGATAGTAGGCGGCACCATATCATGCACTGTAGCAAGGATACTGGCTATAGCCTCTATAGCACCGGCTGCACCCAACAGATGACCGGTCATGGATTTGGTAGAGCTAATGTTAATGTTATAGGCATGGTCGCCAAACACACGTTGAATAGCGGTGATTTCGCTGATGTCGCCCAGCGGAGTAGAAGTACCGTGTACATTGATGTAATCAATGTCTTCAGGCTTCATTCCTGCGTCATTCAGTGCATTCTTCATTACGTTGTATGCGCCAAGCCCTTCGGGATGTGGAGCGGTAAGGTGATAAGCATCGGCACTAAGACCGCCACCAGCTACCTCGGCTATAATGTTGGCACCACGTCGTTTTGCGTGTTCATATTCTTCCAGTATGATAGCACCGGCACCTTCACCCAGTACAAAACCGTCTCTGTCCAGATCGAACGGACGGCTGGCAGTGGCAGGCGCATCATTACGCTCAGAAAGTGCTTTCATGGCATTAAAGCCACCAATACCCGCTTCTGTAACTACCGCTTCTGAGCCACCGCACACAATAGCATCGGCTTTGCCCAGACGTATATATGTGAGTGCATCAATAATAGCATTGGTAGAGGAAGCACAGGCACTTACAGTGGAGAAGTTGGGACCACGGAAACCATACTTCATAGAGATATGCCCAGAGGCAATATCCAGGATAAGCTTAGGGATAAAGAAAGGATTGAAACGGGGTGTACCATCACCTGCGGTGAAGTTTTTCATCTCTTCAATAAAGGTGATCATACCACCTATACCAGAGCCCCATATCACTCCTACCCTATCGGGATTAATACCTTCCTCAGTAAGCCGTGCAGACCGCACAGCTTCGTCGGCGGCCACCATAGCTATCTGAGAGAAACGGTCAAGCTTTCTCGCCTCCTTACGGTCAAAATGATTCTCAGGATTGAAGCCCTTGAGCTCACAGGCGAATTTCGTCTTGAACTTGGTGACGTCAAACTGCGTAATAGGACCCGCGCCTGAAACGCCATTAACCAATCCATCCCAATAAGAAGGTATGTCATTGCCTAATGGCGTCAGGGCTCCGAGGCCCGTAACGACAACTCGTTTTAACGGTAAGCTCATTTAACGATTATAGTTACAGTGAAGTTTTGTTCTGATTATTTTACGTGCTCTTCGAGGTAAGATATAGCCTGACCTACCGTAGTGATAGTTTCGGCCTGCTCATCGGGGATAGAGATGTTAAACTCTTTTTCAAACTCCATGATAAGCTCCACTGTATCAAGTGAATCTGCGCCCAGATCGTTGGTAAAACTTGCCTCAGGGTTAACTTCTGATTCGTCAACACCCAGTTTGTCTACGATGATCTTCTTAACGCGGTTTGCAATTTCAGACATAGTTAATGCGTTTAAAATTTTATGCTGCAAAAATATACTTTTTGAGATAATGAGGAAGGAATATTTTCAATTGTCCGTTTTTTTTAGAACGAATATGTGGACATCCTGTGTAATGCCCGTAAATACTGCATCTCAGGGGTTGGCTTACTGAGGAAAATATACTATTTCGCGCTGTTGTATTATGGTCTCTCCTTCATTATCGGCCTGAACGGTTTTCAAAAGATTGCCCATTCTGTCATACTCCCTACGATAAGTAACGGTTCGCTGCAGTACATCATATGCATTGAATGTTCGCTGTTCTGTCTCCTCACCACGGCTATTATAACTATATTCAATCCTCTTTTCGGGCTTGTGTGCAGCATTATAATCTGTTTGTGCAATCATGTTACCTGCACTATCATATTTATATGCCGTACTCACCGTAATGCCATAATAAGTATTCTTTTCTTCAATCAGTTTCCGGTTGCTGTTATACCTGTATCTACTGCGTCTCGTAACAATATTATCTGCATCAGAGATTATCTCTTCTATAGGATTACCTACAGTGTCATACTTCCACCTGGCCATACTCAGCGTACGTCCGCCGCGTGCCTGTGTTCGTTCCCGGGTCAGGTACCCTTTATCATTATACGAAAGGTCTGTTCGCAGAAATACAGTCCGCTCCCTTGAGCGATGCTTCCTGTATATTTCACGGCCTTCCTTATCGTAGTTCCAGGTATTGCTATACAGATATTTCCCTGTTGCATCGTAGTTGGTTTCCCGCTCCAGTCGTCCGGAGGGGCTATACCTGAATTCGGCCCGGGAAGCAAGCAGGTTATCCAGTCCATACCGCAACTCTTCTTTCTTTATCCCATTTTCATCAAATACAGATGTTACTTTCCATGCACCACCATCATCCTCTACCGCATTGGTACCGGCAAAGCTGAAGTTGTATTCTGTAAGTGATTTTATACGCCCGTTCAGGCCGGCTGTAGTTACACTATTCTCCTGTGCATAACTTGTATGCGATAGCAGCATACAGCATGCTGCTACTATACTTCCAGCTCCTATATTCCGTATTATATTTATCACTTCCGGTATATTATTTTTCGCTCAGTAATGGTACGTGGCTCATCATTCTTCAGCATCACTTTATGCTGCCAGTTACCCTGCTTATCATAGTTACTATACTCCCAGGTAGTGAGGTACTGGAGGCTTTCGTGTGAGTCATACTGTTTCTCCTGTATTTCATTCCCTTTCTTATCGTATCTGATATTTGACCGCAGAAACAGATGTCCGTACTGATTAAACCTGTCATATCGGATACGGTTACCATTAAGGTCATACATACTTTTGCCCGTCATAAATAACGTACCTGACGGGTCCGTATTAGCCTCTTCCGATTCATTGCCCGCTGCATCAAATTTATAAGTCGTTGTCACGTTCAGTCCACCATCACCCCGGTAACGTTTTACATCATCCAGTGCACCTGTTGTGTCATTATAATTGTACACTGACCGGGAAAGCACAGCACTATCTTCACCATAAGATACGAAATCTATTCTGTTACCCGCATCATTATAATGATACACAGTCCGTGACTTCAGCTTTCCCTTTTCTGCTGACTTTGCATCTGTACGCACATCGTACTCTGCTTCTATTACCTCCTTTACGGCCCCTTTCAGTTTATTACGCTGCAGGTCGTTCTTTTTCTGTGCAGCAACTGTCAATGGCAGCACAACAGATGACAGTAAAATGGTAATTACGCCTCTCATTGTTTTATAATTAAGATAATCAAAAATAACAAGGAGCAATAAGGAATACCCTTAAACGGATAGATTTTTAACAATACTAAAAATGGAACTACATATCAGTAAGAGCCATACTGCATTACCTTCTTCACTTCTTCGTTTACTATCTGTAGTGCAGACTCTGTAGGCAGGTCAGTATTGGCATGTGCTATCACTTCCAGCAGGCGCATATGCAAATCGCGGGCAGGTGCAGCGGGGTCCAGAGTCTCACTGATACGGTTTACCATAGCCATTTCCTGCTCCTTAGCGCTTTTTACAGTTTGCCATACACTGTCCGAAACATATATCTGCTGTGACAGGTTATGCTCGTATTCTGCACGCACCGTATGTGTTATTGCAAAACGGAGGTCCTGCACCGTCATAGATGAGTCGTAAACACGAGGTATCAGCTGCCCTATAGAAACACGCTCCAGAAACAAAGCGAGACGCTCATATGCCTGTAGCCGCAATCGCAATGTTATATCCTGTGCAGCGCCGAAGTTCTCTATCTGTTTCTGCTGATTGGCCGAAGACAGAAAGCGGCCAACAATAGTTGTGGCAGCTATTAAAACTACGAGTGAGGGAAGTACATATTTAAGTATGTCCAGTGTTACAGATGCAGCATTCATAATACCGTAAAAATAATCGGTTTGTATCTAAGAGTGTGTGAAAACTATAATTGTACTTAATGATTGATATTGGCAAGCTGCCCGCAAGCTGCATCAATATCCTTACCGCGGCTACGCCTGAGCCTTACATTTACCTTATGCGTAGTAAGATACTTCATAAATGCATCTGTCTTTTCTTCGTCAGGCTTTTCAAACTGCGCTGCATCAATAGGATTATACTCTATAATATTAACCAGATCTACAGGTACCCTGCGATACAGTTTTACCAGCTCATCAGCATCCTGAATGCTATCGTTAAAATCTTTAAACAGGATATACTCAAAAGTTATCTCACTGCCGGTAGCCTGATAAAAATAATTGAGCGCATCTACAAGCACCTTCAGATTATTGGTTTCATTGATAGGCATTATCTCGTTTCGCTTCACATCATTGGGTGCGTGAAGAGATAAAGCAAGCTTAAATTTCACCTGATCATCAGCCAACTGGCGTATCATTTTAGCAACGCCGGCAGTAGATACCGTTATGCGTCGTGGACTCATGCCCAGCCCATCAGGTGATGTAATACGCTCTATAGCTTTCAGTGTATTTTTATAATTGAGCAGCGGCTCTCCCATACCCATAAAAACTATATTGGAAAGACGCTTATTATAATGCGTCATTGCCAGCTCATTAAGGAGTGTCACCTCGTCAACTATCTCATCAAAATCAAGATTCCTTCTGCGCGTCATGTATCCGGTAGCGCAGAACTTACAGGAAAGAGAACACCCTACCTGTGATGATACACAGGCCGTCATACGCTTATCTGTAGGTATTAAAACACTCTCTACATAATAACCATCATGTAGTTGCAGTCTGTTCTTTATAGTACCATCGTTGCTATACTGGCTATGATTGATGCGTACTTTAGGAATAAAATATTCTGTAGCGAGCTTTTCCCGTAATGCTTTAGGCAGATTTGTCATATCTGCAATATCTCCGGCCGCCTTCTGCCACACCCAGTCATATACCTGCTGTGCTCTGAACTTTGGCTCACCAATAGCTGCAAACATCACTTCCAGATCGGGCAGGGAGATTTCTCTGAGATTCTTCATTGTGCAAAGATATTGTGTTAGCAGAAGCTAACATCTGTTATAAAAAAAAGCAGCTCCGAATCCGGAGCTGCTGTAAAGAAAATAAGCAATATCTAGTATTCTGCCGGGTGGAAAACATAAAACCTTACACCCAGTGAAGCTACAGTATAAACATCATTCTTCTTGTTGGCCAGCAATGGTGGCTTATATCCATCAATAAAGTCAGACATAGTCATCGTATACTGATAATTGAAGTTCAGCATAACACCTTTAAACTTCCACAATCTTGGTATGTAAAGATTGTATCCAAAATTAAAAGGAACATACATTGCGGTACTGCTGGTGAGCATAGAGGGGCTATTGGTAAGATATGTACCAGGTCTGTTATCATCAAAGTATACAGACCTTTTGATATCATTATTAATAATACCTAAACCAGTGCCCACATAGATACCACCAGCAAGTCGCAGCAGATAATAATCATAGAAATCTCTATATACCATTCCGAAAAGGGTACCGAGTTCTACGGTTATATGCTGATCAACAGACGTAAAGTGATTAAAGCTACGGAGATAAGTAAACGGATCTCTTGTAGACAAGTCACCAACGGATATAGTCCAGCCCAGACTTACAGTAGGTAATACATTCTTCTCAAAATAACCAAGATAAACAGGTTGTGGATTTGAGTAAGCCAGATCACCATACATTTTACTGGAGCCAACACCAAGACCCATACTGTAGTTACGTCCATTATATCCGTACTCACCTAAGCCATACTGGCTATTATTAGGTTCACGAAGACTAATCTCCGTACGAACCTGCCCTTTTGCTACACTTACACCCAATGCAGCAAACACTAATAACGACCTTAACACAGCTTTCATAAAATACTGATAATTAAAACGTTAACAGAAATACTTAGTACTTCCAAAGGTTTTTCTTATAGTTATTGATTTCACGCTCAATACGCTCAGCTTCCTTACGCTGACGCTCAGGATCACTTGGATATTTATCCTTTATACGAAGATCAGCAGGATTTGATTCCTTCACAATGTGAGAAACAAAACGACGCTGTACAAACATATCGTCATAGCTCTCATTATAAATATCACGCTGAGGATCTATTACTTCGCGTGCAGCAAACAGATTGCGACACTGAGGATAATACAACCAGAATGGGTGGAGATCACCGATGTAATCACCCTGACTTGACTTCAGTTTAATAACCGGAGACAGTCCAATGACACGCGTGATAACACGACCACGGGTTTTATCAAAGTAGATATCTTCCTTAATCTCAAACTTAGTTACAGAATCCGGGTTAAAATCATTGAATACGGTACGGTATCCAAGAACATCACCAGTAATTGAGTCAAGCATTGGCACCAGTGAGCTATCAGAGAAAGCTTTCATTACCTGTGTGTAGTTAAGCTGCCTCTTGAATCCCTCATCCTTGTAAGCAATCAGTTTTTTGTATTTGATAGCTTCCATAATCAGAGAAATAAGTGTCTCACCCGGCATAGCAAATATCTTGTTCGAGGAGTCATAGAGATCTATTTCTCTCCATATACGCTTATAGAACTTGATATTGTATTTGTTTTCCTTAGGGAAAGCAAACGGCTTTGCACCACGCAGATTTGTCTGCTTGTAGTACCCATCCACCGGTTTTGAAGAGTCCAGTGTGAAATCATCTCTGAACCCGGAATCATCTGCTACGATGTCGGCAAATGGATTCTCTTCTTCAGGAGGTGGTGCAGCAGCAGCGGCAGCAGCTTCAGCAGCAGCAATGCTATCCGCTATGCGGGCAGCATCCAGGCTATCCTGGTTCACCTTGTTTTCCACTTTTTTCTTCTTCTTCTTTTTAGAAGTCTGCGCATCAAGGTATGATGATGTAGCTCCTACAACGAGGAAGACAAGCAATAAATAACTAAGACTCTTTTTCATAGAAACACAAATAAATCTGTATTATACAACACTATTGAATATTGAATGTAATAGGGTCAAGCGGACGCTTCACACCATCAGGACCAGTAGCAATGATGTCGTCAAAGATAATACGAGTACCTGAAATAACACCCTGCATTGCAGATGTCATAGCCGGAGTAAACGAATTGTTGGTTGACTCATACATCTGTGCATCAGAACGTGGTTTCACGATGTACAGCTTGAAGTGATTGATATTAAACTTAGCTTCAAAATCAAAGTCCTCAAGTATAGCAAATATCCTGTTCTGAACTTTTGCCTCACCTACAGACAGGCGACCACCTGCTTTACCACTAAACTTAACACGTGGAGGAGGTATACGCTTGATGCGGAATTCAGAAGCGCCAAGTACGGTTGTTTTACCACCTTCCAGCACACCAGACACTGTTACTGTAACCTTACCTGGCTGTGTAACATTAACAACGTAGTTACCACCGCTACCTGTAATCTGTCCGGCACTCATGCTCACTTTGATTTTCTCTTTAGAGAAGCCAGGAGCTGATACTGATACCGGGTTAGGTACACCAATGTAGAATACATTCATCTTATCAGGAGACACAACAGCAGATGGTCTTGCTACAGTATATACCTGCTCTTTTGTTTTGTACTCTTTCATCTCACCATTTGCCATCTTCACTTTTACTGTACCAGACCATTTGAATTCACCCTCACGTGAGGCAGTAACAGTATATTTACCTTTACCGTCCATAACTTTAAGCTGAGCTCCACCTACAGTTACTTCCGGATTTGACTTAGAGTCAGAAGCTGTAAGGAATACATCAGCAGTATACTGCTGGCCTACGAGTACATAAGAAGTAGGTGCGATAGCTACGGCATCAAATTTATCAAGGTTGATTACAGCTTTGTCTACATCACCAAGGATTTTCTTGATAGCTTCTGCTTCAGAGTTGCGCATGTCTGCCTGTATTTTAGTAAGGGCAGTTATTGCAGCTGTCAGCGGAATACCATCACCAAAGTTTGTTTCTTCCCATGAACTTTTCACTCCGCCTTTTCCACGTGGAGGATCATCGGCATTAAGTGCAATTTTTGTATTAGGATCAGGAAGCTGGCTAAGAATCAGTTTGCGTGTCTCTTCTATTTTAGCACGCAGCTCTTTTGCCTTTCCTTTACGAACCATAACTCGTGGTGAGATATCAACATCTGCCCTTGCTTTCACGTCTCCTTCCGGAGTTTCGCCACCACCCATTTGGGTGAGGTCAGTTTTAATACCTTCAATCATCTTATTAAGGTCAGCTACTGCAGTTTTCACTTTGTTAGCTTTTTCCCATACCGGACGAGCACGTTCTGGCTCATCTTTCAACTTTCCATCTGCGAATGCAGACATTGTTTTATCAATATTGTCCTTTACGTTTTCTGAAGATGTTTTCAGACTAACTGTAAGGTTTCTAAAGGCATCGAGGACGTGATCCGTCACCGTTGTAGCTGCCAGACCCAACAGAACGAGGTATAATATACCCATCATTTTCTGCCGGGGTGTTTCATTTGCTCCTGCCATGCGTTATAAATATTTTAAAAAAATTTCAGAAATGGGTCTTTGAAATAAATAGTGATACAACTAAACTAATTTAAAGCAATTAGTTCTTTCTGAATGCCTCAACCTGTGCCTGATAGATACGAGCCAGTTCGCCGAGGTTTTTGTTATACGCCTTGATACCATTTGTGGCAGCCTCAAATTCTTTCATCATGTTCTGTGACGCAGAAGTCATCTGATTGATAGCACCCAGTGTTTTGTTAAACTGGTCAAAGTTTGCATTCATATCAGCAATGCTCTTAGAGAAAGACTTCATACCTGCACCAGCAGATTCAAACTGTTTCATCATATCAACAGAGATACCTGACATGCTGCTAACAGCCTGCAGAGATTTGTTGAAAGAATCGAAACCGTTAGAAACACTGCTCATGTTATCACGGAACTTTTTAACGTCTGTAGTAGCAGTTTCTATTTCCTTAACGAAGTTATTGGCAGTACCTGCATTAGCTACAATTGAGTTAACTGACTGTACTGTCTGTGTAAACTGCTGGAAACCTTTTGTAAGGCCATCAACAACCTTAGGAGTAACCGCAGAATTAAGCAATTCATTCAGATTTGCACCACCTTCTGCTGCTTTCTTTTCTTCCGGAGATTCACGTGCAGCCCAACCAAGGATAGCAAACAGTAAAGCTTCTGTTGCCAGACCAAGACCGATCATTATTTCACCACCCTTCCAGTGAAGGATTTTAAACATAAGACCGAGGATTACGACGCTGGCCCCGAATGAGATGATGGAGTTAAGTCCGATTTTCTTGTTTGAATTTGAATTGCTCATATTGGTTGGATTTGTGTGTGATGATAATTTTGTTTTGTTCAGTGAATTTTGTTAATTAATTAAGATTAAATATGCATTAATATAACAGGGTTATTTTTTAGACGAGCTACCTGACTTAGATGATGACTTGGTCGAAGATGACTGTATCATAGAAGGACGAGAGCTACCAGTAAGCTTTCTGCGTGTTGCCACTTTCTTTGTAAGAATTTCAGGAGCTGCCATTACACAACGGAAACCAATGTAGCAGTGAACATGATCCTGAAGTTCAAAATCACGAGTGAAGGGACTAAGCGCTTTCGCATTACTAACAAATGAGCCACCACGTACTACTTTACGTTTCATCGGGTCAGCATCTGTAGAATCTGCATCATACAGCAGTACCGGGTTAACATCCGAAACGAATGCGAATGCTGACGGACTATATGCATCCAGTACCCACTCTGATACGTTACCTACCATGTTATATACACCAAACTCATTAGGTGCATACGACATTACCGGAAGTGTGAAGTTAGAACCATCCTGCGCGTAGTCACCTTCTTCCTGCTTAAAGTTTACAAGGAGGTTACCATCACGATCACGGTCTACGATAGCGGGGCCATCTTTTTCTGCCTGTTCCATAACAAGCTCACTGGCTGCCTGCAAATCTTCGTCTTTATTTTTCTTCTTCTTTTTCTTCTTCTTTTTCTTCTCAGTCTTCTCCTCTTCAGGATTGTCCTCTTCTGTTACCGTATGGATACCATCTGTAGAAGCAAGTGAAGTAGTATCTGTAGTCAGCTCTGGCATAACAGCACTATCAATTGGCGCTTCAGCAGTAGCAGCAGAATCTACCGGTGTTTCTTCCACCTCTGGTTCAGGCTTCAGTACATCTTCTTTCTGATTGCGGATATCTTTACCTGCAGCATATACCCACTGTGCTTCAGAAGGCAGGCTGTACTGCAAACGGTAGTATTTCAGATATTCTGCAATGTCTGCATACTCATTATTAGTATGGCTTCTCCATGCAGCAAAGGCACGAGCCTGTTTCCAGGTAACGCCAACCACTGGATAGTCATCAAAAGGAGGCTGTGTAAAGTAGTTCTCTACCAATATCTCTACCTGAGAGTTTGCAAGGTCTTTAAACCATATAGCTTCATCAGGATAAATGTTTATTGGCTCAGTAGTGTACTCCCCTACTTTTGCACGTTTGTTTGTTCCTGTCGCCTTCAGATATGTAAAGTTGTATACAAACAACTCTTTTTTAATCTTTCCGGTAGCAGGGTCAAACATTGGAGCAATTTTGCCTCTGATTTCTTCATCTTCGTTTTCAAAGATGTCTTTATGATTTACACGTGCCCAGTTGATACGACGGCGTATAGGCTGGCCGGCAGAGTCAGTAACTGCGGATGATGCAGTAGCTGTGTTCATCATACCGGTATCAGTAGTAGCTACTGTAGGTGTAACCGCAGGAGCAGGTATATCACCACCCAATGCTGTCTGCACCGAATCTGCAGGCATCATGGCAGTAGTATCTGCCATTGTTGTAACAGTTTTGTTGCTGTTTTCTTCTTCGTCAGTTTTACTGCCTGGAGCCGGGTCAAGGAAATACCAGTCGTCCTTCAGATAATTAACTACAGCAATTGAGTCAATTACCCATTCAGTAAACATACGGTACTGCTGATTCGTAACTTCTGTCTTGTCAATGTAGAATGAGCTCAGACTCACTCTTTTCCTACTGTTTGTATCAGTAGAAGATTGACTGTATTTGATAGTGACAGAGCCTCCTGGTATGTACACCATGCCGGGAGGGGCAGCCAGGGTCAGGTGCCTGAAAGGAATAACAGGACGCGTACGTGACCTATGGTAATTGGGATTAGGCTGTGCTAAAGATTCTGTTGATAAAGACGATGCAGTGGTTAAAATCACTGCAGCTAACAACAAACGTCTCTTTATGTACATACGTGTAACTTTTATAATTTATAAATATACATTAATACTGTTCGACAGAGTATTACCTGTATGGCAAAAAACCATGCAAATATATACCAAATAACTTCACTAATCATATCACAATGCTAAATAATTGGAAACAATTATTCAGCAATTGCCAGACAAAACACTCCCTCCCAGGCCGGCACACACTGCCCGTTATACTCTTATACAGCGTAAAGATAGCCAAGATATCGAAAAACAAAAAAGAATTGGAAAAAATGCGGGACGCAATGAAGCCTAAGAGAGCCTGGACTACTAAATCCACAACGCATAAAATCACAGCAAAATCAGTATCTGCCGTGCTTCTGCATATGTAAAGATTACTTTTGCCACACAATATTTTATTTTAATTTTCAATTAAAGAATATGGATTAGGCGGCATAAACTGCGTTATAGCGTAATTTTTTATAATTATCTAAAATCAAAAATTATGAAAAATCAAAAACCTGAAAGCTGTGATAACATAATGAGATATCGCTGTATTAAGGCAAAATAGATTGCAGACTGACATTATAATTACTAACTTGCGCGCCCGTATCATAACACAATGATAATGCCGTTTAACATATCAACTTTCTGACCCAACAATGCTCAAAACAGGAATATTCGGCGCCGGCCATCTGGGAAAAATACATATAGAACAGTGGCAGAATATAGCACACACGCAAATATCCGGGTTCTATGACCCTGACGATACGCAGGCCGAGGCTGTATCTCAGAGATTTGGTATAAAAAGATATACGGATGCAGACAGCCTCATTGCTGCAAGCGATGCTATAGATATTGTATCTCCTACCACTACGCACTTTGAAATAGCACGGAAATGTCTGCTGGCGGGTAAACATCTGTTTATTGAAAAGCCACTTGCCAATACACTGGAGGAAGGACAGACACTTGTAAATCTGGTACACGAAGCAAATGTAAAGTGCCAGGTAGGCCATGTAGAACGCTATAACCCTGCATTTCTTGCCCTTGCCGACCAAACGGTGAAACCAATGTTCATCGAAGCACACAGGCTGGCCCAGTTCAACCCCAGAGGTACAGATGTATCGGTAATACTGGACCTGATGATACATGATATAGATATTGTACTGAGTCTTGTAAAATCACCAGTGCGCCGGATATCGGCCAGTGGCGTAGCTGTACTGAGCGAAACCGCAGATATAGCTAACGCACGTATAGAATTTGATAACGGCTGCGTGGCTAATCTTACTGCCAGTCGTATATCGCTGAAAAAAATGAGAAAAATGCGCCTTTTTCAGCGTGATGCATATATAGGTGTAGACTTTCTGGATAAAAAGACTGAAATCATTCGCCTGAAAGATGGCGAGGCCAGCGATTCTGCGCTGGATTTCCCTATAGATATGGGCAACGGAGTACAAAAAACGCTGTCTATACAGGCACCGGACGTTACTCCAGTGAATGCAATACATACTGAACTTTCTGAATTTGCCAGTGCAATTCTGCACGATAAGCCCGTACGTGTATCTGTTTATGACGGTTACCAGGCAATGGATGTAGCTCATCAGGTTCTGAAAAAAATGAGTATTCATAACGAGCTGCACAATGTTTAACAAAATTTTACGTTATAGTCTCTGAACACCTCAACATGTACAACTTTTACCGTCGGCTGAAAGGCCTGTTTATACTACTGGCAATATTGTCATGCGGCATCGGATGCAATATTATCAACCCTTCTGAGCAGGTGCCTACCTATATTCATATAGACTCCTTTCAGATGACCGGGGGAGCATCGCACGATATACAATGTGTTTGGGTTTATTATAATAATAACCCTGTAGGCTCCTTTGACCTTCCCTGCACCATACCTGTTATCACTTCAGGCACCACCGGCACAATACAACTGGCTCCTGGCATTCTTGTGAACGGCCGCAATGAGCGACCACTGGCCTACCCTTTTTACAAGTTACATACCGAAGAGCTGACCTCGCAGCCTGGTAAGGTTGTAACAATAAATCCCATAACAAGTTATTTCGACTCTGTAAGATTTACAACTATATCTGACTTTGAGTCGGGTATTACCAAGTTTGCAAAATGGGGAGGAACTACCGATATGGTTGCAGTAACCGCCGACTCACTTACCTACGAGGGCAATGGTAGCGGAGCTATATTCCTTAACTCTTCTGCAGACAGTTCTATAGACAGTACAGCCGCTCCATTTGTAGTGCGGCAGGGCGCAGCATTTATAGAGTTTGATTACAAAACCACCACACCGTTTGCAATGGGCATGCAGGCAAACCTCGGTTCTCTGTATACATCCTCCGTAAACTATCTGGCGGGTATATTACCCAACAACCGATGGCAGAAATTTTATCTTAATGTAACAGGATTTGTTACCAACTATCCGGCTGATAATTACAACCTGTATATTAAAGCGGCACTACAGGGGCAGACGAGCGGAGTACTACTTATAGACAATATTAAACTTGTGACCTTTTAGGCGGCATGCGGCTGGACAAAATGAAACGGAGCGCCATCAGGCAACTGGCACTGCTTGACTATATTGCAGCGGCAGTGGCATGGATGTGTTTCTGGATGTACCGGCAGCATTTCCTTACCGGACTGAGCTATACCGACACGCTGTCTCTCCTTCGCCTGAAAGATGTCATCAGTATATTTCTGGTAATACCATCCGGATGGCTCTCCATATATCTGCTATCCGGTACTTATTTTGACCTGTACAGAAAATCAAGGCTGAATGAAATAAACAGAACGCTTATATCCTCTATTCTCGGGTGTATCATTGTATCTGTTATTGTATTTGGCAATGATACCGGCGACTATTACTACTTCATGAATACCATCAGCAGGTATCTGCTGATACATACCCTGTTTGCACTCACATTCAGGATGTGGATACTATACCGGGTAAAGCGTAACCTAGTGACCGGTAAGGTAGGATTCAGGACGCTGATTATAGGTGGCAACCAGCAGGCAATAAACATATACAAAGAGGTGCTGGACAACCCTAAAGTACTGGGTAACATCTTCCTGGGCTTTATATACTCTAACAAAGAATCCAGTAATGGCATGAGCCAGTACCTACAGCAGCTGGGCCACATCTCAGAACTGGAAAATATCATAGACAAGCACGAAATAGAGGAAGTAATCGTTGCAGTGGACTCATCAGAGCACCACCTGCTGGAAAACATCCTTACACGTCTGTCTTACAGACCTGTAGTAGTAAAGGTTCTACCTGACTATTATGACATCCTCTCGGGCTCAGTAAAAACAAGCAATGTATATGATGCGGTGCTCATACACATTCACCCAGACCTGATGCCTGACTGGCAGCGGGTGTGCAAACGGGCTATAGACATTGCCATATCCGGTACATCCCTGCTGCTGTTATCTCCATTCCTGCTTTTTACAGCTATTATGGTAAAGCTATCGTCAAAGGGCGATATCATCTATAAACAGCAGCGCATTGGCCTGTTCGGACGTCCATTTCATATCTATAAGTTTCGCTCTATGTATATGGAGGCAGAAAAAGCCGGTCCGGCTCTATCCAGCAAGGCAGACCCAAGGATAACTCCCTGGGGGCGTTTTATGCGTAAATGGCGTGTAGATGAACTACCTCAGTTCTGGAACATACTGAAGGGCGATATGTCACTGGTTGGCCCCAGACCAGAACGCAAACACTATATAGACATTATTAGTGAAACTAACCCTCAGTACAAGTACCTGCACAAGGTAAAACCTGGTCTCACTTCATGGGGAATGGTTCAGTTTGGCTATGCCGAAAATGTAAGCGAAATGGTAGAGCGTATGAAATACGACCTGCTTTATATAGAAAACTGCTCTCTGGCACTGGATATCAAAATCATTATGTACACATTCATAGTGATATTTCAGGGCAGGGGTAAGTAGCCTGCTCTTAGCGATACACGTCAAATGTTACAGTAGCCTGAGGCTTTCCATTAATTACAATTTCCAGCGTGTGCAGCCCTGCATAATGCTTACGGGTGGTCATATCGGCAAACGACTGCCGACGGCTAAAAGAAACCGGTTTCCCAGGGGCATATCGGTTCTCTGTTATCTTAAATACTTTTCTGCCAGTCTTACCTCCGGCCTTGCAATAATGTATTGCATACTCCACTCTGAAATCCGCCGTTGCCTTATCTCTGTTCTCCAGCAGGAAACTGAATTCAAGGTACTCCCCTATCTGTAATCTTTCCGACGCGAGAGAAAGACCTGATATAGCACAATTAACATCCTGAGAGATGCCAAACAGACTCAGCGCCGCAGCATCGGCACGCTTCAGCAACGTTCTGCTGGCATGCTTTATAAGCCTGTCTGTGTCTTCACTTATTCCCTGCCATTGTTTTGCTATCTCCAGTACTACATGAGGATTGTCTTTAGCTATATCATTCAGATTATTGGCCACACTGCGCCGTACAAATTCCGACTCATCCTGTTTTAATAAGTCCAGTATAGGCATTATAGGTGCAGGGTCTTTTTTCAGTTCCGGCAATGCCATTCCCCATGGCAGTCTCGGTCTGCAGCCCTCAGTAGCCAGTCTGCGTACAGATGCATGCTTATGCCCGGTCCATTTTTTCATCACAGCAAGTGTACCTTTCAAGTCCTGAATAAGAAACGGACGGATGGCATACTCACAGCTTACAAGGATGGTAATACGCTCCATCGCTTTCAGTGACTCGCGTGGATGTAATGTTCCATACTGTTCTATGTAGTCGGGCAGAAACATATACTCAAACGTATTGTCACGACCAGCCCGGCGATGTAATTCTTCTGTAAGTGCCAGCAGACTATGAATATCATGAGTATAATCCCCACTGAACATATCATGCAGCACCGTACTGATACGACGGATGCGTTGTTTCAGCTCCAGCTGCTCCCAATTACCGGCAAATACCGCTTTAAGAAATACTTTCTTATCAAAATCTTCCAGTACCATTTCCGCAGCATCTCCTACCTGCTCCAGAAAAACCGGATTGAACATATTCTTCAGTGGCTCCATCTTTGTCTCAGCGTTTACCTTCTTTTTTGTTTTTCAGTTTCTGCACATACTCCGGTGCCGGCTTATACCCCAGCTCCTTTGCGCGCTCCACATAATAATATGCCTTACTACTGTTGCCTAATGAATCATAAGCCACACTGAGATTATATGCGGCTGACTGCTGCACATCTTTTGAATGCATCTTTACAGCAATCTCCCAATCATTAACAGCTATATTCATCTCTCCGAGACCGAAGTATGCACAGCCCCGTAAAAAATAATAGAATGGATTGGAGGTATTTATCTTCAGCAGCAGGTTGTATAGTATTACTGCCGGCTGGTATTGCTGCATCTGCACCATATTATCTGCTTTGGCTGCAAGGGCCTGCTCTGCCGCCTGTGGGTTTATGCGTAGTGCCGACACATAACTACGCAGCGCAGCTATAGAATCACCTGCTACTACCAGAGTCAATACTGTATCTACATAAGGCTTGTAGCCATCTCCTCCTTCTGCCGTTTGCTGTAGAGGTGTAGCCTGCTGCATGGCCTTCATTGCTTTTATCCGCTCCATATTGCCCAGCACCTTATCGTCTGCTGCATTGATAGAAGCCAGAAATGAATAGTCCTTCATTGCTTTATCCAGCTCACCTGCCCCCAGATAATAGTGTCCACGCCATTTGTAGGATAACAATGCACCATAAGGGTATTCTTCTATTGCATCAGTAAGCAATGTTTCAGAGTTATGCCATACATGTGTACGCTCTGCACAGGCCCATGCCAGGCCGCCGGATAGTATCAGCAACACAGCTACAAACGCCACGCGCATACGAGGCATAATCCGGAACAACTGCCCTGCCCCAAAAGAAACAAGAAACAGAAGACCTATATAAGCTACATAAGAATACCTGTCGGCCATGATAGCAGCACCTACAGAAATGAACTGAAGTACAAAAACAATATTAACAACGAAAAAGCCCATGCCAAATACAAATATTCTGAACCATGGACTTTTGAGCCTGTATAGCAACCATGCAGGGAAGCTGGCAACAAACACTGCAATGAAAGGTGCCGCATAATAAACCACGGGCAACTCTCCGGTTATATAACGATAAGGATATGGGTAAAATGTGGACAGATGCGCAGGATAGAATAACCTGACTATGTACATAATAAAGCCATATCCGGCAAACATGAACCGCTCTGCAATGGTGAGCGTGCTGAATGCTGCTACAGCTCCAGTGCGACTCTGCGTATAAAACGCTGCAGCACCTACAAGTAATGAGAAAACAAAAAAGAGTAATTTCTCTGTAATTAACTGCTTCAGCCCCTTACGTTGCCATAATATATCCATACAGAGTAGTGACATAGGGAAAACAACAGCCATAGGCTTGGAAAGACAGGACGCAAGGAAAAGCAGGAAAGTATAGATATACCACTTACGCTGTGCACTATCTACATACCTGATGTAAGTAAGCAGTCCCATCAAATAAAACATAGTGTACAATACATCCTTACGCTCGGCAATCCATGCTACAGACTCTACATGCATAGGATGTATAGCAAACCATAATGCACCAAACGAGGCCGTAACCATACCCACTGACTCACCGGTATTGAGCTTCCTGCATAAACGCAGAAACAATATAAATACCAGTACCGCATTTACTATATGAATAAGTATGTTGGTGAAATAATACGACCACGGCTCCAGACCTGCAAAGTGAAAGTTAACAGCAAGAGATAAAATACAGAGTGGGTGAAAGTTATTCTTAGTAATGTCTTTTGTGAAAATAACTTTCAGGTTCTCCGGAGTGAATGCCGTGATATACTTATTGTTAGTAACATAATAATCATCATCCCAATTAGTAAACTGGTTACCAAGCGTGTAGCGGAAACAGAAAAATGTAATTACAGCAATAGCAATTACAATTGCTATTTTCTGCCACGATAAAGACACTTTGGTATTCATATCAATAACCGGGTGTGAATGGGTACATTAACTATGCTCAAAGTATTGCATTTTTCATGCTTCTGCAACACTCTGTGGTGAATAGCAAAAAAAATCTGTGACACAATTAAACTCCTGAATAAAATATCAGTCTATAATTCTGTAACCAAAAACAATAACCTATGAAGTTAAGCATCCTGTTTCCGGCTATAGTAGCAGTAGCATTATCATTTTCTTCTGCCACTTCTGTTTCTGCACAGTGTGTATCTGTGCGCTATTGTGCTCCCCGTCCTGCCGTAAGGTGTGCACCACCGGCCAGAGTTATGTATTACAGTCGCCCGGCATGGTGCGCGCCACCGGCCCGCGTTGTATATTATGGCAATCGTCGTTATGCGCCCAGACATCGTTATTCTGCAGGCTATCGTCATCCGCACCCTCACGGACACCATCATGGCTATCGCACACACCGCTGATATACTATTGATAACATTTTCAGTCATATGGGCAATCCTTAGCGGGTTGCCCTTTCTTTTTTGTCACAAACAACATATACCATTCCTTAATTCGTTTAGTTATATTTGTGTATATCATAATCATATCATGAAGCATATTATCGTATTACTCATAGCCATGCTATCCCTTATTTCCACACAGGAAGTAAAGGGGCAGGAAAAACAGAAAGCCAGAATAAGTAGTATAAGCCATAAAGAAAAGGAAACCGTGGTTATCACCGTCTCTTCCAAGCGCGATTTTTATGTAGGTAACAATGTGTATATGCTCTACATAGGAAACAGTCGTTATGAGCTCAGTGAACAGGTTAATGATGGTGATGGTACTGGAATAATCCACTTCTTTCTGCCGGTGCAGGATTTTGAAAAAGCAGAGAATGGAACCCCTATGTATCTGTCATATGGAGAGCTGGAAGTACCGGACGGTATGACAGTAGAAGCACTGTGCCGGGAAAATTTCTGCCCGTGCTGGTCCTTGGGTAAGCTTAATAAGAAAATGTTGAAACCATAGGTCTTTTATATAACCTCCTAACGAGCTTCTGATGACAAGACATTATACACTCCTCACTGCCTTCCTGTATCTTCTGGCAGCTACCTTTTTCACTACTGCACACGCCCAGACCACACCCGACCCCGGTATACCCGGTACGCTGGCTGTTACCAAAGTAGAATATAATCTGGGAGACCTCGCAGCGGTACTGGATAGTCTGCCATCTGCTGCCGAGGCCAGGGCATCTGTTCATTACCCTTCAGCACTTACCGGAGGTCCTTATCCGGTTATCGTATTGCTGCATGGCAGGCACTCTACCTGCTATGATACTACGTCATTCAGCTCCAGCCTGGCATGGCCATGCCCTTCAGGCAGACGGTCTATTGAAAGCTTTCAGGGGTATGACTATCATGCACGTTTCATGGCAAGTCATGGCTACATTGTTATTTCTATCTCCTGCAATGCTATCAATGCTATAGACAATAGCCTTACTACAAGGGGAATGCCTGCGCGTGGCCAGTTGGTACAATATCATCTGGATTTAATCAACGCTTATAATACCGGTGCCACATCACCACTTACACCGTTTTTAGGCACTTCGCTTGTAGGAAAGTTTGACCTTCAGCACATAGGCACTATGGGACACTCCCGGGGCGGTGAGGGAGTGGTATTTCATGCACTGCACAATCGTGCACTGGGAAGCCCATACGGCGTAAAAGCGGTAATTACGCTGGCACCGGTAGACTTCAGGCGTAAAGTGCTGAACGGCATTGCACTGATGAATATAGCACCCTATTGTGACGGTGACGTATCTAACCTGCAGGGTGTGCATTTCTATGACGATAGCAGATACTCTGACCTTACCGACGAATCTCCACGACACAATGTGCTGATGATGGGTGCCAATCATAACTTCTATAATACTGTATGGACACCCGGCTCTTATGTGGCAGGCACATCTGACGACTGGAATAGTATATATGGCTCTGGCAACGCATACTGCGGTACTGCCTCGCCTACCAACAGGCGCTATGATACTACTACTCAGAAAGCAGCATATAATAGCTATGCGGCCGCATTCTTCCGTATGTATGTAGGTGGAGAAGAACAGTTTGCACCTATACTGGAAACCCGCGACCTTATCCCACCTCTATCCTCAATGCTCGATACCTCAAATGTATATGTGTCCTATCATCCCGGCCGCATGGACCGCCGCGACATAAACAGAGTTGATACAGTACTCAATGAAACTGTGAACACTATGAATGAAGCCGTTTCGGTTTCCGGGCTCGTATCGTCAGGCATATGTGGTGGCGGCCTTACCATACCAGCCTGCGGCATATCAACATCTGCATCAAAAGAGCCTCATAAGGGTACATCATCCATTGCAGGTCTGGCACAGATGGGGTTAAGATGGGACAATGCTACCGACTGGTACCAGAATGATATTCCTGATACCCTGCAGGACCTTACATGGGTAGATGCAGTACAGTTCCGTGCCGCACTTAGGTATAACGAATGTGTCACCGGGCTGAATCTGGATTACACAGTACAACTCATTGACTCTGCGGGCGACATTGCAAGCCAGAAAGTACATGACCACAGCTATGCATTGTACTATCCACCCGGCACACACACATCACAGCTACCTAAGGTAATGTTTAATACTATACGCATCCCTGTCAGCAGTTTTACAGGCATAGACCGCTCAAGGGTAAGGAAAGTTAAATTCCTTTTCGACCAGTCAGCAGCAGGTTCTATACTTATAAGTGACCTGGCTTTCGTAAACGATAAATGTGGTAAAGTAGCAGCCTCATGGGGATATAACTACGATACCATTGGTTACGATATATCTTTTACTGACACGCTCAACTCAAATACCGGTGATACAATATCATGGTTGTGGAAATTTGGCGACCCAGCCTCCGGAACCAGCGATACATCTTCTGCACACAACCCCAGTCATACATTCTCTTCTGCCGGTACATACACCGTATGCCTGTGCTTATCTGCTACCCGCCCCAATGGCAGGGTATGTACAGATACTGTATGCAGTAACATAGTAGTAGTGCCTGCAGTTGCTGTAACCAGCATAACAGGAAGTAAAATATCTATCATACCTAACCCCGCGCACGACTACCTGAATATAAACGGAGCAACGCCAACAGATGAACTGAGACTATACAACCAACTGGGGCAAATGGTATTAATGAAAACGCTGTCGGAAACAAGAGTAGAGCTCCCGGCGCACCTGTCATCCGGCATATACTATGTAATAGTATCTACTGCTCAGGGGCAGATTCACCGTAAAATAATTATCAACAGATAGCACAACTATCATTTTATGCACCTTTCAGTACGTGAGATGCAGGCATCTGACATCCCACTAATAGCTGGCTACTGGACTTCAGCCACGGCAGAGCATCTGCTGGGAATGGGGGCAGACCCTGCGCGTATGCTCCTGGCTCATGAATGGCATGAACTGCTCACTACTCAACTACATACGCCTTTAGAACAGAAACAATCGTGGTGTCTGATATGGGAGATAGACGGAACACCCGCCGGGCATTGCAACATCAATCAGATATCGCCGGGTAGTGTAGCCGAAATGCACCTGCACCTCTGGCATTCTGAATCCAGACACAAAGGTGCAGGCACTGCTCTCGTGAAGATGAGTATTCCCCGCTTTTTTGACACATACAGGCTGCAACGTCTTTATTGCCGCCCTTATGCACATAATGCAGCCCCTAACAAAACACTGGCCCATGCAGGATTTACTTTCCTGCAGGAGGTAGTTACAACTCCCGGCTATCTCAACTTTGAGCAACCGGTAAATGTGTGGATGATAACCAGAGCAGAAGTATACCCTACCCACATCATACAGGACTTACCTTAGTCTATCACCTGAATGCTGTATGCAGTATCAGGTAAAGGCACAAATACAGCGCATACATAGCAGCTCTGTGTCTCCTGTGGCACAAACCGGAATCGTACATACTCCTGTGTATTATCATGTCGCCATGTACATCCATTAGACACTCTGAATATATTGTCATAAGTACGGGTACCATCACTCCACCCCATCTGTCCTAAAGGGGTGCCATCAGAAAACTGTACAGCTACGTTACCGCACATATCCACAATAACACGACCCGTGTGAATCCTACCGGGTGTATAGGTTCTGCCTTTGCTACATCCTACACTCATCATACAGAGTGCAACCATGGGAATTAATAACTTCATACCTGTTTATAGTTTATGCTTTTCAGAGAAAATGGTTTACAATAAGTGTGCCAGAAACCGGGCCGGATGCACCTCTGCACTTAACCGGAAAGCATTGAATTCCTGATAATTAATACACGCTTGTCTGGCTTCAACATTTTGCTGAAATATATTGAATAACAACAAATAAATGTTAAGTTTGTTATAGGTTAGAACAATAAAAAGAGATGTGGCGCTAACTTAGAAGTGCCGCTTTTCGGAGCCTGTTTTTGTGACCATGACACCAGTGCTGCCGGGGCCTATCCGGAATGCGGTTCACATCCTTGTGACACACTATATTCAGTATAGAAGATTTCTTAAAAACCCACTCAGAAATACTGCATGAAACGCAACTCTGTCTTTATTCTGTTTTTGCTGCTCGCCAGTCTCGCTACGATGCCCGCATCGGCGCAAAGAAAACGGTATGTAGATTCTCTGGTAGCAGCATTACCCAGAGCAAAGGAAGATACCAACAAGGTAAATATGCTGTACCAGATAGCCAGTGCCTACTTTGGCTCAGCTACTGACAAAGCAATTAATTATAGCCAGCAGGGACTTGACCTTGCCGGACGACTAGGCTGGAAACATGGTATTTTTAAACTGGCCAACACTGCCGGTAACTGCCTCAGCTACAAAAGAGAATATAATAAAGCCATAGACCTGTATCTGAAAGGACTGAAAGCCGCAGAGGAAACAGGCAATAAACATGGTCAGGCTATTGCACTACGTAACATTGGCAATGTTTACTCATACAAACTACGCGACTACCCCAAAGCAATAGATTACTACACCCGATGTCTTAAAGTCACCGAAACCTTCGGCGACCCTAAAGAAGCGGCAGAGCTGCTTTCTGATATAGGTAGTACATACCACATGCGCCGCGATTATACCAAAGCCGTTGAATATTTTAAACTGGCAATGGGTAAGGGCGAGTCGGCAAGTGATAAAAGGATAGTGGCAGAAAATCTTATCAGCATAAGCGCAGTATATGCCAGCCAGGCAAACTATGCACAGGCACTGGACTATGCGCTCCAGTCTCAGAAGTTTTATGAAGCTATAAATGATCGTGCAGGCATTGCGCTCTCCCTTAGTAAAGCAGGAGATATATATAATACTCAGAAAGACTATTCCAGAGCGCTGGACAGCTACCTGAAATCACTGAAACTGGCTGAAGAAACCGGTAAAAAAGCATTAATAGCTACCAATCTTCAGAATACCGGAGAAGTATACATAAGTATGAGCAATCACCCGCAGGCGATACCCTACCTGTACCGTGCGCTGAAACTTGCTGATGACATGGGAGACAAAAGCATATCCGGAACCGTGCAGGCATATCTGGGTAAATGCTATCAGGCTCTTGTAGAGAATAAAGGAAAGGCAGCTGTGCCTGATTCGCTAAGTACACTCAGTGACGAAGATAAACTACAACGTGCATTCTGGTACCTGTCTCATGCTACTGATGTACTGAAAGAAACCGGCGACTATGATATGCTGGCACAGGCATACGAACATCTTTCCCAGGTGCAGTACCGCCAGGGCGATAAGGATGGCTCACGCGAAAGCTACAAACAACATAACACCTACCTGGAAAGTATGTACAACCAGGAAAAGAGCAATGCTGTAGCAAGAAAAGACATGCAGTATGTCTTTGATAAAAAACAGGAAACACTGCGTCAGGAAGGACAGCAGAAAGAAATGGCCTTCCAGAAAGAGCTGCAGCTAAGTGCACTGCAGCATGAGTATGAAATGAAACAAGCCGCAGCTACATCTGAACGGGAACGGGAACAGCTACGTATGGAGGAGGAGATAAAGCAGAAGCAGATAGCATTTGAGTACGAAAAGAAACAGGCGGCAACAGAAGCACAGGCAGCAGTAGCAAAAGCAGAACTGGATAAAAAGACCGCATTAGTGAATGCTGCGAAAAGAGAGCGTATTTTCTACCTGGCAGGCCTTGTTATGCTTATTCTATTACTGGTGGGTATGTTCAACCGTAACAAACTCATGCATCGCAATAAGCTGATGCTCGAGGAAAAGAACAGACAGATAGCTGCTGAGAAAGAAAATGCCGATAAGCAAAGGATACGCGCCGAAAACTCAGAAAAATTCAAGCAACTGTTCCTGGCCAATATGAGCCACGAGATACGCACACCTATGAATGCCGTAAGCGGTATGACTGACATTCTGCTTCAGAAACAGCCACGTACCGACCAGGTCGATTATCTGAAAGCTATCAGCAAGTCGGCAGAGGTATTACTTCATATCATTAACGATATCCTGGACCTCTCAAAAATAGAGGCAGGGAAAATGGAGTTGGAAAAGATTGACTTCTCGCTGCGCGACATGGTGACTCAGGTAAAAGACACCTTGGCACACAAAGCTGATGAGAAAGGTTTGCAGCTGATGGTAGATATACATAAAGATGTAACTGACGTAGTGATTGGCGACCCTTTCAGACTCAATCAGGTACTGATAAACATCGGTGGCAATGCCATTAAATTTACCGAGCGGGGCAGTGTACAGTTTGAGCTGAAACAGGTAGAGCAGGGAGCAGGTTTTGTATCAGTACGGTTTGCAGTAATTGACACGGGTATAGGAATACCGCCCGATAAAGTTGGGAACCTGTTTGCCAACTTTGCACAGGTCAATGCATCAGATACACGTAAATATGGCGGTACCGGTCTGGGACTTTCTATATCCCGACAGTTGGTAGAGCTGCATGGTGGTGCTATTGCCGTAGAGAGTGTACTGGGTAGTGGTACAACCTTCCATTTCACAATAAAATATCCTGTTGGTTCACCTGAGAAATTAGCCCAGCGTGTAGCGGCTGAAAAGAAAGCCGATGGCAGCATACTTAACGGTCTCAGGATACTGGTAGCAGATGATAATGAGTATAACCGGATTGTAGTAAATGAAACACTGGCACTCAAAGCAGATGTAGAGATAGATAACGTTACTAACGGTGAGGAAGCATGGATGGCCGTACGGGACAAAGATTATGACGTAGTACTGATGGATGTGCAGATGCCGGTGATGAACGGGCATGACTCTACTAAAGCAATACGCCAGCTACCTGAGCCCAAAAATAAAGTTCCCATCATTGCACTTACCGCCAGCACGCTGCGCAATGACATTGAAAAATGTCTGGAAAGCGGAATGAATTCCTATGTTCCCAAGCCATTTAAACCATGGCAACTGATAAGCACGATGGCAGAGCTTACAGGACGTAAGGATAATCCACCGCCACCATCTGCACGCAAAAAGAAACCTGCGGCAGAGCCGGTAACCGTTGCACCACCACCAGAAAGTGATCCCAATATGATAACAGATCCTGCTTACCTCCACAAATTCTGCGAAGGAGATGAAAAGCGAATAAAGAAGTACATTGGTATGTACCTGAAAGGAGTTCCTGCATTCAAAACAAAACTGCAGGATGCTGTCGATGCGAAAGACATGAAAGAAATAGCATCACGCATACATGCATTTAAGCCTAACTGGCTGATAATGGGTATGAAGCGTACTGGTGAACTTGCCTCACAGATAGAGCAGATGTGTGCCGCGAATGCCGATGGCATTTACGAGCAGATAGACATCCTGGTGGCACAGACTAACCAGTCATTGGAGGAGCTGGAAGGGAAAGCATAATAGCATACAGGAGGTATTCACTTGTTAATATGCGGCATGTGCTAAATTTGCATACACGATGCAGATTGTTTCTTCTTATGCCCCATTCCCATCTGTAGGATGGTGGCAAATGACCGCCGGCGCAGAGGCTTTGATTCTTGATGGTCATGAACATTTTGGGAAAATGTCGGAGCGTAACCGTTATCGCATCTGCGGTGCGAATAACAGTATACTTTTATCCATACCTCTGGTAAAAGGCAGGGAGCAGCGTACAGCAATGAAAGATATACTCATTGCCAATTCTTACAACTGGCAGGTACAGCACTGGCGCACTATTACATCTGTATATAACCGCTCCCCTTTCTTTGCTCACTACGAGCCCTCACTCTACAAGCTGTATTCGCAGCAATATGATATGCTTACCGACTTCTGTCTTGACTCACTAAAGTGGTGCTTTACACATCTCAATCTGTCCATGGCATTGGAACATACATCACAATACCAGCATTCATATCCTGGAAGTACGGACTTACGTACATTAAAGAAATTTGAGGCTGCGGCCACACCCTACTATCAGGTATTTCAGGACAGAATCGGCTTTATTCCCGGCCTTAGTATTCTGGACCTCCTGTTTTCAGAAGGCCCTGCGGCACAGACGTGGATTCATCGCAATGCAGTAAAAGGGTGATTTAGCACTTACCCCTTTTCTTTTTTATACATTTAATTCTATTTTTACAGAAATCAGCTAACCACAAATGAGAAAGGCTACTATACTTGCCATCGCCATGCTACCCGTTCTGGCACATGCGCAGGACGATCTGATAAAAAAACTGGAATCAAACAGAAGTTATACCAACATAAGCCACTCCGGCAAAAAGAAAGCAGATGCTGGTAACAAATATAAGTTCCATCACCTCATAGACCTTGAGCGCACTTGTGTAAAAAATCAGGCAAGCTCCGGTACCTGCTGGAGTTACAGCACTAACTCATTCATAGAAAGTGAAATGATGCGCATGGGCAAAGAGCCTATAGAACTGGCACCTATTTACAGTGCCCGCTGCGTATACCAGGAAAAAGGTGATAACTATGTACGCATGCATGGCTCTGTAGCATGGGGAGACGGTGGCGCCCTGCACGATGTTATCAATATGTATGCAAAATATGGTGCTATACCTCAGGAAGTATACACCGGGTTGCATTATGGCACTACCAAAAACAAGTTTGCAGAAATGCAGGCAATCCTTAAGTCTATGCTGGATGCTGTTGTCTCTAACCCTAACGGGAAGCTGACACCATCATGGAAAAAGGCATATACTGAAGTACTGGACTCTTACCTGGGCGAAGTACCATACAAGTTCAAATGGAATAATTCTACCTATACCCCAGAGAGCTTTGCCCGCCTGCGTGTAGGTATACACCCTGAAGATTATGTAGAGCTTACCTCCGTTACCACAGCGCCATACTACAGAAAGACCATGCTGATGGTACCTGACAACTGGTCATTTGACCGTGCTTACAACGTAAAAATGGAAGACCTTACAGACATTATAGATAATGCTCTTAACAGGGGCTTTACTGTAGGATGGGCTACTGATGTGAGCGAAAAATACTTTAGCTGGAAGAATGGTGTAGCCTATGTACCGGAAAAAGACTATGAAGACATGAATGACTCTGAAAAGAAATACATGTTCGATGGTCCTAAATGGGAACGCACTATCACTCCCGAAATGCGTCAGCTCGCATTCGACAATTACGAAACTACTGACGACCATGGCATGCACATAGTAGGTCTCGCTGCCGACCAGAATGGCCGCAAATACTACATCGTAAAAAACTCATGGGGAGAAAAGAACGACTACAAGGGTTACCTGTATGTAACCAAGAGCTATGTACGTTATAAAACGACAGCGATATTGCTGCATAAAAACGGGGTACCTAATACCCTGAGAAATAAAATGAACATGTGGTAGTAGCTACTATCCAATACCATTATACGACAATAGGCCACCGGATGGGTGGCCTATTGTCGTATTTATCGTGACGGCACAAGTGCCGGTTGCTGATTGTTAATATGAAGCCGTTGCATGCTTCTCCTTCTGTCTTTTCACCTGATTTACCAAAGAATCAAATGCAAGGTCAAAAGACTGTTCAAAGGTCTTGCTCTGATGCTTCACAAAATAGGAATGTTTCGGTACATGTATCTTTATCTCAGCCACCTTGTCTCTAACCTGCTGTGAAAGATTATCCAGCTTCAGGTATACTTCTGCTGATATTATTTTGTCATGAAACGTCCTGAGCTTCTCTATCTTGGCATTAACATGTTCAAGAAGTTTTGCGTCGGCATCAAAATGCACTGTTCTGATTTGTACATTCATAAGTTTTCATTTTATGGTTAAATAATCTCATCCACGGGGATGATTTTGTCTGTGTATCTCTTTTAGTTTATCAATACTATTATGCGTGTATATCTGTGTAGCAGCAAGACTGCTATGACCCAGCAGGTCCTTTATAGCCTGTATATTAGCACCATTATTCAGCAGATGCGTGGCAAAGGAATGCCTGAGCACATGCGGGCTTTTCTTTGATAATGTAGTACTATACTGCAAATGCTCACGTACTACCCTGTAAATATAGCCGGCATAAAGTGGTTTCCCATTCTTCAGATTCAGCAATGCAGTGCTGTCATACACCTCCAGTTTTCTCTTTTCAGCCATGTAGTCTCGTAATGTATCCAGCAGGGCTGTACTCAAAGGTATAAGCCGCTCTTTTCCACCTTTTCCCAGCACACGTATCTGCTTCAGTGACCATTCTATATCCTGCTCTTTTGCATAAAGCAACTCAGCCCGGCGCATACCGGTAGCATAAAGCAGTTCACATATAAGCCTATCTGTAAATCCTGAGAAACCTTCCTGAAATGTCACTTCCTCCAATAAATGCTCTGCTTCGGCCTCTCTGAGATGTACGGGCAGGCGGGCTGGTAAGCGCTGTGCATGTAGTTTCCTCACCGGATCAATGTCAGTAAAACCAGTTTTACGAAGAAAACGGTAAAAAGAACTTACACCAGCCAGTTTACGGTTCAGTGTACGGGCAGCCTCATCCGCCTCTTTTCTGGCAGCCAGCCAACCTCTGATATGAAAATGGGAAACAGTGCGGGGGTCAGTTATAGCATACTCTGAACCAAGATATTCGGCAAACTGAGTTATATCACGGCGATAGGCATCAATAGTATGTGCCGAATACCTTTTTTCAAAATTAAGGTAATGTAAAAAATCCGTTACTTTTTCACTAAACATGACAAACCCGCTATTGTAAATTTACAACTTTTACAATAGCGGGTAAAATTTATTTGCAGTTACAGTGCTATTTAGCCTGCTTTTAACGAAACTGCGATTAGCCTTCCATCGCGCCAATCTCCATCTGATGGCGATATATCGCTTTCAGTATCTGAGTACGACGTTTGATAGATGGTTTTGTGAACGACTGACGCTCACGAAGCTGGTTCAACGTGCGTGATTTTTCGTACTTTTTTTTGTACTTTTTCAGCGCCTTGTCTATGTTTTCGCAGTCTTTAGAATCGATAATAAGCATAATTTTATACCCCCTTTTAAATTCAGGACTGCGAAGGTAGTAATATTTTTAAGAAGTGCAAACTTTTTTCATCAAAAAAATTACTTAGATATCTTAGTTGTTTATCACTACTGCTCACAAGTGTCCTGTGTTACCATCTCGTATACACAATTGCTTACTATTGTATTTTGTAGTAAATTTACCGGCGCATATTTTAGCTGACAGTCAGCACATGCCAAAATAAGTCAATAACTATGTTTTTTGTTTAGTTTATTGACTTTGAGGCATACATAATAGATAATGCATGAAAACTATGAACGTACTTTCTCGTATCAGTCATAGGCTTGTAGCCTTCATATTGCCATTAGTTGCACTCACAATATCTGCAAATGCCCAAACAGTTTCTGTATTTGCAGGAGATGGCCAGCTGGGCTATGGGGATGGCGGGTTTGCCATTGATGCTGTGCTAGACATTATTAGTGGTATACATACTGACAACAGTGGCAATGTCTATATTACCGGAGGTCATAGCATACGCCGCATAAGTCCGGATGGTGTTATTTCAACCATTGCCGGCAACAGGGCACAATCTGGCAAAACCGGCGATGGCGGTCCTGCACTATCAGCAAGACTGAACTATCCCATAGGTATGACTTCTGATAAATATGGGAATCTTTATGTAGCGGACTCCCGTAACGACTGCATCAGAAAAATAGATAACGAAGGTATTATAACTACTGTGGCAGGCTTCAGTGGCGGTGGTTTTACTACTGACACCCTTGCTATTCATGCTTTGCTAAAGTCGCCACAAGCGGTAGCTGTAGATGAGCGTAATAATCTGTATATAGCTGACGGAGGCAATAACAGAATATGTAAGGTAGACAGTAACGGCTTTCTTACAACTATTGCCGGACATACTCCTGGCACCTTATTACCCAAAGATGGTAAATCAGATAGTGTTTCTGCACTAACTGCTTTAATGTATTTCAGCGGCATAGCAGTATTACCTGGTGGTGACGTTGTATATTCTGACCCTGTTCAGCATGTAATCAGGAAAGTAACTACTGACGGGCTTGTTTTCACCATTGCAGGAAAGTTTGTTGCAGGTACTCCCGGAGAAGGTGATGCAGGCCCGGCAATATCAGCATCATTATCCGGCCCGTTAGGTTTGAAAACTGACAATAAGGGTGATATATACTTCATAGATCAGGCATATGGAAGATTACGAAAAATAAACACTACAGATTACACTATTAACAGCATTGTACAGGTGCCCGGAGGCAGATTTCCTACAATAAATACTCAGGGCAACGTATATGTGGCATCTGACAGGAAAAAGGTATATTATGTATCAGTAAATGAGGTAGAAGGAAAAGGCGATATGCTGATTTTCCCTAACCCATGCGAAAGCAGAGCCTATGTAACACTGCCATTACAATATCAGGAAATGGCTACGGTATTCGTAATGGATATGTCGGGCAGAGTAATAAACGTATCGAAAGGACAAACCAACGGTGCTATTGGTATTGACTTCCCAAGAAGCGGTGTATTTGCCATCAGGGCTACATCAACCCATGGCGACTGGGGTGGAAAAGTATCTGTAGTATCGCACTAATAAGATTCAGAAAGTAATAGTAAGTGCAACACCAATAAGAAGCGGCCCGGTACATGTACCGGGCCGCTCACTTTATATTCTTTATTACGCGATTGTTACTGAATCGTCCAGATATACGTCCTGGATAGTGTTAAGCAGCTGCACACCATCTGCCATAGGCTTCTGGAATGCTTTACGGCCACTGATGAGGCCCATACCACCTGCACGCTTGTTTACTACAGCTGTCATTACTGCTTCAGCCATATCGGTAGCGCCTTTAGACTCACCACCAGAGTTTATAAGACCTACGCGGCCCATGTAGCAGTTAGCTACCTGATAGCGGCAAAGATCAATTGGGTGGTCGGTAGTAAGCTTGTCATAAACCAGCTTGTTTGTTTTACCGAAATTGATAGCATTGTAACCACCGTTGTTGGTAGGGAGTTTCTGCTTAATGATATCGGCCTGAATGGTAACACCAAGATGGTTTGCCTGTCCTGTAAGATCGGCAGCGGTGTGATAGTCAACACCATCTTTCTTGAATGAGCCATTGCGCAGGTAGCACCACAGTACGGTAGCCATACCCAGCTCATGCGCATATTCAAAAGCCTTTGCTACTTCTACTATCTGGCGTGCGCTCTCGTCACTACCAAAGTAAATAGTAGCTCCTACTGCTACAGCACCCATGTTCCATGCATCTTTAATAGTGCCGAACATTATCTGGTCGAAGCGGTTAGGGTAAGAGATGAACTCGTTATGGTTGATTTTTACAATGAAAGGTATTTTGTGTGCATACTTACGTGCTACTGAGCCCAGCACACCATAAGTAGATGCTACCGCATTGCAGCCGCCTTCCATAGCCAGCTTTACAATGTTTTCAGGATCAAAGTAAATGGGGTTTGGAGCGAAAGATGCACCACCACTGTGCTCTATACCCTGGTCTACCGGAAGGATAGACACGTAGCCAGAACCGGCAAGACGGCCGTGGTTCATGAGCGTATTGATGCTGCGCACGGTCTGAATGTTACGGTTAGACTGTGTCCACACTGTATCGGTATGAGACGGTGATGGCACATGAATAGAAGACTTGTCGATGGTAGTGCAGGTATGACCCAGATAAAACTCGGCCTTATCGCCCAACAGCTCCTGAATTTTGTTTAGTGACATAATGGCTATTTTTTTAATATCGGGTGCAAAGGTATTTTAAAAAAGTTAAAAGGGGTAATTTGTTAACGGGTTAATTGACCAAAACAGGTAAAAGGCGTAAACGGCCATGCAGGAATCCGGATATTGCCCCATATTCCCCGAATAAAAAGAATGGACTGTGATGTGACAACATACCACATGCAGTTACACTCTGAATAAAAACTGCTCATTTCCCTGAAAAAACTTACGCAGTGTGCAGTTACCTGCAACAATAAACACAACAAATTAATTTACAACAACTTATAAAGAAACAACCTACTACAGCCACAATAAAAAGTTCCCATTTACTTCCCAAAAATTGCTCGCGTGAATTTTATTATATGACTGTGGTATAGAATAAAAATGCAATAAAAATCAGGCAAACCAAGCTAAAGTATCTGCGATACATTAGCTTCTCTACCTGCAAATTGCAGTAAGGATTATGCATGACCAAAAGTGCATTTAATAATAATCCATTCTATGCATATGATATGCACCGTGCTGCATATCATGTAAAAAAACGGGCGAACACTGTGCCACCACACCTGCAATGCCCGATACATTATCCTGATTTGTAAGTATATTAGAGAACTGTTATCCGCGATGCTATACCAGAACCACGCCATACCGCATGAAACAGACATTAAATAAATACTACCCTATAGCAGCAGGGACATTTGCCTTTCTGCTGATGGCACTATATAATGGCTACCCTATAGTAAACGGCGATACTGCCGCATATATAAACAGTGGCTTTACGATGGAGGTACCTGAAACCCGGCCCATATTTTATGGCTTATTTCTGCGATGCACATCTCTTGGGGCCAGCCTGTGGGGGACTATAGCAGTACAGGCATTAATAGTAAGCTACCTCTGTACCCGCTTTATAAAAGCTGTAGCAGGAGACATAGAAAATACACACATTGTGGCACTGCTGCTGTGCGTGGCTACAGCTACAATAGGAGGATGGTATACCGGACAACTGATGCCCGATGCATTTACCCCGGTATTATTTCTGGCGGTATGGCTATATATGATGCAGCCTGGCAATAGGATGCAGCAGGTTATATTGCTAATGCTGATACTGATATCTATACTGGTACATGTATCCCATTATGTTATTGCAACCTTACTGTCGCTATTGCTGCTGGCAGCATCATTTATACCCCGGTATAGCTGGATGGCAACCCGCAGAAAGGCTATTACCCTATTGAGTACTACAATAATAGCATGGATGGCGCTGCTTACCAGTAACTATATGGGGGGCAGGGGATTTCGTGCCAGTGCATCATCGCACGTATTCCTTATGGGGAAGCTGGCAGAAAGTGGGGTACTGAGGACCTATCTGGAAAAAGCCTGCCCCACCCGTGACTACAAGATATGTGCTTATAAAGACAATCTGCCTCATGTAGCGTGGGGTTTTGTATGGGATCAGGCGAGTCCGGTGAGTAAGACAGGTGGCTGGGAAGCTAACCGTGAAGAGTATTCCACCATTATAAGGGATATAGCATCCCGCCCAAAATACTGGCCCTTTCTTGCCTACAAAAGCATAGAAGCTACCAGCAGACAGATAGTACTGAGTAACATAGACGAGAGCGAGGAGCTAAGCTGGCTGGTATACGACAAAGACAACCCGGTATATAAAGCTGTGGAAAGGTATTTCCCTCATGAGATAAGCGAATTTGCGGTAGTAAGGCAAAATCAGAAAACACTGAACATACCCTTCTATGACGATGTGTATGTAGTGTTTCTACTGATAACCTTTGTGGCTGTAATGTTGCTGACCGGAAAGGATACAAAAACAGAGGTGGGCCGTGTGTATCTGTACCTGCTACTGTTCCTGCTGCTGAATGCATTTGTAACCGCAACATTTGCCAATGTGAGTACCCGGCTGAACTCCCGCTGCATATGGCTGCTACCACTGGTAAACGTAGCCCTGCTGTACAGTATAGTAAAACAAAGGTGGGGAAAGCATACCAATGCTGAATAACATAAAGTATAAAATCGCCTTACAAAACACATTTACGAGTATCACCTCTTTGCATTCATAACAAGGTATAGGTGCCCTGCGTTACGACAACCAGCGGTTTCCGGCCCTCTCTAATACCGGCATTACATACGCTGCCTATTAATCACCTATCTGAACATAACGCCAATCTATAAAGGCTTTGGCAGCGGTAATACAAGTTGTTGTAAATTTGCAGGAGAAAATAAAGAAAAAACAATGTATCCAGAACAAATAGTAGCGCCGATGAAGGCAGAGCTGACAACCCAGGGATTCTCTGAATTGCTGACAGCTGAAGATGTAGACAACGCGCTGAGCCAGACAGGTACTACCCTGCTTATGATAAACAGTGTATGCGGATGCTCGGCAGGTACGGCACGCCCGGGTGTACTGATGGCAGTAAAAAACGCAGCCAAAACTCCTGACAGACTTACTACCAGCTTTGCAGGTTTTGATACTGATGCGGTAAAACACGCCCGTAACAACTATCTGCTGCCCTACCCTCCATCGTCACCGGCTATAGCACTGCTGAAAGACGGCAAAGTAGTACACATGATAGAGCGTCACAATATAGAAGGCAGACCAGCCCAGATGATAGCGGCCAACCTGATGCAGGCTTTTGAGACTTACTGCTAAACATTACGGTTTCCCCTGTGGGGTTACAAAAACTTATATAAAAAAGGCGGAGTTTATCCGCCTTTTTCTTTTTTGCTTACTTAACTTCGCGACGCTATAAAACAAAAAAAGTAAGGATAAAATGACTCCACAGAAGATTACAATGGGCGCCAACGGCCAGCTGATTGTGCCTGACTGCCCGATAATACCCTTTATAGAGGGCGATGGTATAGGACCCGACGTATGGCGCGCCAGCAAAAAGGTGCTGGATGCCGCTGTGGCCCATACCTACAAAGGACAGCGCAAAATAGAATGGATGGAAGTGCTGGCCGGCGAAAAAGCGTTTAACAGCACGGGCGAATGGCTGCCTGCAGCTACACTGAATGCTGCCCGCGAATACCTAGTATCTATTAAAGGACCACTGACTACGCCAGTAGGCGGTGGCATACGCTCCCTGAATGTGGCCATGCGCCAGGAGCTGGACCTGTATGTATGCCTGCGTCCTGTAAAATGGTACACAGGTGTACCATCACCGGTAGTACACCCTGAGCGTGTGAATATGACCATATTCCGCGAGAATACGGAAGACATATACGCAGGTATAGAGTTTACCGCAGGAAGCCCTGAAGCAAAAAAACTGCTTCACTTCCTCACTGATGAGCTGGGCGCAGGTAAGAAAATACGCTTCCCTGAGTCGTCGGCATTTGGCATAAAGCCTGTATCAAAAGAAGGATCTGAGCGTCTGATACGTGCTGCAATACAGTATGCACTTGATAATAAACTGCCATCAGTAACCATAGTACATAAAGGCAACATCATGAAGTTTACCGAAGGTGGCTTTAAAACATGGGGCTATGAACTTGCCGAGCGTGAATTTGGCGACAGCGTGTACACATGGGGACAGTGGGAAAATGCAAAGAAAACGCAGGGTGAAGATGCTGCCAATGCCCAGATGAAGAACGAGCAGGCAGCAGGCAAGCTGATAATAAAGGATGTGATAGCCGATAACTTCCTGCAGCAGATACTTCTGGCACCACAGGACTACTCGGTAGTAGCTACACTGAATCTGAATGGTGACTATATATCAGATGCAGCAGCAGCAGCAGTAGGTGGCATAGGTATATCGCCGGGTGCAAACATCAACTACAGCAGCGGCCATGCAGTATTTGAAGCTACACACGGTACAGCACCACGCTTTGCCAATACAGACACCATGAACCCATCGTCACTACTGCTGAGCGGCGTGATGATGCTGGAGTACATGGGCTGGACAGAGGCTGCAAATCTGATAGAAGAAGCACTGGCAAAAACAATACAGAGTAAGCGTGTAACTATAGACTTTTACAATCTGATGTCTGATGCTACGCTGCTGAAAACGAGCGAATTTGCTGATGATATCATTAACAACGGCGGCATGTAATACCCATACCGGGGATTGTTGCCTATACATTTACTAAAGAGGTTGTGCTATGCGCAACCTCTTTTTTTATGAAAACTACCTGTATCAACTCAAAAAATAATAACTGACAGCATATTTGTGTATGCTAAAAAATACAGTGTGTTAACAGAAACTGTTAATAGCATGTTTTTTGTTCAATATCCGGATGAAAAAATGACACGTTTTTAGAACAAAACCGAATGTCATTTTAAAATTAATTTTAAATTTGCAATCTCTGATATTTACCCCACGCTCTTGACATGTCATTGAATCTTGCATCATATATAGATCATACCATTCTAAAGCAGACAACAACTATTGCTGAAGTGGATAAGGTATGCGTAGAAGCTTCTATGTCCGGTTTTGTTTCTGTATGTATCCCCCCCCGATATGTGGCCGGAGCAAAAAAACTGCTGGATGGCTCCAAAGTAAAAGTAGCTACTGTAATAGGTTTTCCTCTGGGATATAATGCTACCGACGTAAAAGTGCGTGAAATAGAAGAAGCTATTGCCGCCGGCGCCGACGAGCTGGATATGGTAATAGACCTATGCGCCCTGAAAAGTGGCGACTGGGGGCATCTGCAACGGGAAATAGAAGCCTGCCTGCAGCCCGTAAAAGCAGCAGATAAAATACTGAAAGTAATAGTGGAAAGCGGCATGCTTACTGACAGTGAACTGATAAGCTGCTGCCAGCTGTATGCACAGCATGATATAGACTATATGAAAACCTCTACCGGTTTTTCCGGCACAGGCGCTACAGTGCATGCAGTGAGTATGATGCGTGAATTTTTGCCTGCAAACATAGGCATTAAGGCATCGGGCGGCATACGCACATACGACTTTGCCCTGGAGCTGATAGAGGCCGGCGCATCCCGGCTGGGTTGCTCATCAAGCGTACAGCTGATAAAGGAATATAATGCTGCACTGAAATAAATCTGCCATCCGGCAACTGAATCAGCCACATAACATACCATTAAATACGATTGCGGGCTCATTATGCTATTTTTGCGGCCTCGTGAAGCCGGGAAAACTTATATACATAACAATAGCAGTATGCCTGCACCTCAATGCAAGGGCTCAGGACAGCAATACCGGCGATGTACAGATACATACTGACCCCCGACTGGCAGTGCTGGTACGTAAATATCATACCTATGTACGCCTCACAAGACCAGAGCCGGTAAAAACACCACCGCCACCATTAACACCACCGCCGGCATCGGGCCCTGACAGCTATACCAGCAATGCCGGAGTAGTACACAGGGATATAAAAACCGTATTTAACGGCCGTGGATACCGGGTACAGATATATTATGGCCCTGACAGAGCAAAAGCGATGAAAGTGAAAGCTGAATTTATGAGACACAACCCCGGGGTACGGGCATATCTCATATACCAGGCTCCCAGTTTCAGAGTAAGAGTGGGTAACTACCGCAACAGAAATGATGCAGAAGGTATGCTGCGGGAGGCTAACTCTATGTTTAGCCCATCAATGATAGTACCCGACGAAGTATCAATAAGTACATATTAAAAGCCGCAGTACTGAGCACTTAAATAAAAAAAGCCGGGGCTGAAAACACCCCGACCCGATAATATAATATATAAGTGCTATTACTGCTTCTTGTATAGCTTACTGCTGATAAGGCCCCACTTATGGAAGCGGTGCGTAAGAGACACGCGCAATACACCACGGCCATACTTCATACTACGACTGAAGTTGATACTGGAAGCCTCCTCAAAATACTTGGTAGGGCAGGTAACTTCTGCTATCTCGAAACCATTCATGAATATCTGAGATATCATTTCATTGTCAAACACAAAGTCATCACTGTTATGCGTGAAGTCAATGGAACGGATAACATCGGCAGAGAAAGCACGGTAACCTGTATGATATTCACTGAGTTTCTGTCCCAGCATAATATTTTCAAACAGGGTAAGCATCCTGTTTGCTACATATTTATACATAGGCATTCCCCCTCTGAGGGCACCTTTACCCAGAATACGAGAGGCCAGCACTACCGGATATAACTCATTGGCAATGATGGAAGATATGGCCACTATGAGCTTAGGCGTGTACTGATAATCGGGGTGCAGCATGATGACGATATCAGCATTGAGCTCCAGCGCTTTCCTGTAGCAGCTTTTCTGGTTGCCACCGTAGCCCTTATTAACCTCGTGCTTGATAATATGTTTTATACCCAGGCGCTGGCCTTCGGCCACCGTATCGTCGCGGCTGTTATCATCGACAAGTACTACGTCATCAACGATTTCGAAAGGAATTTCGTTATAAGTGCGTTCAAGGGTGCGCGCTGCGTTGTAAGCCGGAAGTACAACAACTATTTTTTTACCGTTCAGCATAGTTGGCGGCAAAAATAATATTTATAATGAAGATACCCGCATGCTTTTGCATACGGGTATCGTATAAGATAAAATTAATACCGAAATTATTAATTGCTGATGCTGACTTTGCCCCGCTGTACAACTGTACCATCTGCATCACTGATGGTATAAATATAAATACCCGATGGCTGCTGACTTACGTTCAGCACTGTACGCCCCTTAACCGGCGCAGTGGCAACAACCTTACCTGCTACATCGGCCAGTGTACAATTATAAGACTTGCCGGCTGGCGCTGTCAGGTACAAAGTACCGGAAGCAGGATTGGGGAACACAGATACCAGCTTAGCATTATAAACATTACTTACCGACTGAGGCTCAGCAGTCATGGAGACATCATCTACATACAGCATACTGCTATCCAGTGGTGTGCCGGACGTAGAGCCGCCACCGCTGGAAAATATGATACGCAATGTATGCACAGGATAGTCGGTAGTAGTATAGGTAAGCGGAGTAGTCACTTCTGTATACGTAGCTGACGGGCCAATGGGAACGAAGCCCATACCCACAACAGAGTCGTTTCCGGCTACAGTAGCAATGGCCTGTGCACTGATAACGGCAGCATCATCACCACCAAAGGCACCTGTAGTAGCATCTTTACCGGCGAAATAAGCGACCCATGCACTAACAGTGGTGGGACGCATAGTAGTAGCAGTACCACCATCAAAAATGATAGCGCTCATAGGGTCACCACCACCTATTATGACAGCAAGGTCAAGGCTGGGCTGTGCATTAGCCAGCAGGCCGGGCAATATACCCATGGTACCCTGCTCTACAGAAACCAGCTTTGCAGCTGAGGAGCCGGAATGCACAAAAGAAGTTTCATGAAATACCTGCTGCTTGTCAATCCCCATACTGAATGTCTGACCGGCACTGATAGCGAGGGAATCAAAACCCCACCATAATGTGGGTGATGCTATGGAAACAGCCGGTGCTGAGCCAGCGGTGCCTGTGCGCCACGATTCCATTCCTGCATTTCCTACAGACTGTGCGAAAGTAACCGCACCTGACAGTAATGCGGATGTGAGTATGAGTAACTTCTTCATTATAGTATTATATAGAATTGATGTGAATAATAATGTAAAGTAATGTAAATTAAGCATTTAACTGATTCAGGCATGCTACAATAGCATCAAAATCGGGAATATCGCCTGCACTTTCCAATACCTCGGCATAGCGCACAATACCTTCCTTGTCTATAACAAATGCTGAGCGCTTGGATACGCCATCCATATCATTGAAAAAGTGCTCATAAAGACACCCATAATCCCGTGATGCCGTCTTATTGAAGTCGCTGAGCAATGAAAAGTTCAGCTGCTGCTCTTCTTTAAACTTACCCAGTGAGAAAAGGGAGTCTACAGAAATGCCAAATACTTTAGTGTTGAGATTATTATATGCGGTAAGATTGTCGCGTGTCATGCACAGTTCTTTTGTGCAAACGCTGGTAAAAGCGAGCGGGAAAAAGAGCAGCAGCACATTACTGCCTGCACATTCGCTAAGTGTTACTTTGTTCTTCTCTGTATCGCGGAGCGTGAAGTCCGGAGCCTGCTGTCCTGTAGTAATAGCCATAAATTCAGATTTATGGTAAATATACGGGACTGACACATCGTTACCAAGTGGAGTGGTACCAACAGAGTCAGTTTCTAAGGGCGCTCAGTAGTACCCAGCTTATGCAGCATACGGCCGTGTGCTATAAGAGCACTGCGAAATGTAGGCATCACCTGATAGGGCACACCGTACTCCTGTGCTACTGTAGCCACAATCTTTGACAGATGCGGATAGTGTATGTGACAGATATGGGGGAAGAGATGATGCTCTATCTGAAAGTTAAGCCCGCCGATGAACCAGCATACCAGCTTGTTATTGGGGGCAAAATTGGCAGTATTCCGTATCTGGTGTACCGCCCAGTTATTCTCCATTTTATGGTCTTCATCGGGGCGTGCAAAATCGGATGTCTCAACAACATGGGCGGGCTGAAATATACATGCCAGCGAAAAACCTGCGATAACATGCATACCCAGCAGGCCAAATATGACATGATACCAGGCCACCCCTCCAAACATTATGGGAAGTACTATAATGTATGCTACATACAATATTTTAAGCAGGGTAAGCTCCAGTATGGCACGCTGAAATGACACCTTCTCTTTGGCCAGTAAACCTGTGCGCCTGTAACGGAAGAGCATGATGTAATCCTTAACCGTAATCCAGTACAGGTTCATAATACAATAAATGAACCATGCATATATATGCTGGTAGCGGTGCATACGCAGCAGTGGTTTTTCGGGCGACATGCGAATGGCAGCACCTGCTTCAATATCTTCATCCAGCCCCTGAATGTTAGTATAGGTATGATGCAGAATGTTGTGCTGTATGCGCCAGTTGCGGGCATAGCCACCCAGTAAATTCAGCACGCTGCCCAGCAGCATATTCACCTGCTTGTTGTGTGTATATGCGCCATGATTAGAGTCGTGCATGACACTGGTGCCTATGCCTACAATACCTACACCCATAAGCAGCCACATAGCATAAAACATCCACAGGCTTACAGATGCTACACCTGTTACTACCAGGAGATAGGGTACGAAGTAGAGCGATAGCATTACTACCGTCTTCAGGTACATAGCAGAATTGGAGTAAGTGGAGATATTGTTGGCGGCAAAATACTCGTTTACCCTGCCTCTTACGGCTGTGTAAAAATCTTCTTTGCCCTTGTGAGCAAACTTCACTAATTGTTTTTTTACTACTTCTGCCACCCTATAAAAATTAATGGTGCAAAGGTAACGCATAATCCAAATATGGACGATGACGGAGGTCACCCGTGATATGCAAACAGGGCTGCACATATGGTGCAGCCCTGAAAAATAACATTAACCTGACACTGATTGTATGCCTATCTCAGTGTTTCATCCAGCCAGCGGAAAAACTCGCGCTGCCATGCTATACCATTCTGCGGATGCAGTACCCAGTGATTTTCATTGGGCAGATACAGCAGTTTTGATTTTATGTTGTGCAACCTTGTTGCCTGAAACGCTTCCAGCCCCTGCTCTATAGGCACCCGGTAATCCAGCCCGCCCTGCACTATCATTATTGGTGCTGTCCATTTGTTTACAAAGTTGCTGGGATTGAATTTTTCATAGCTGGGTGGTACCGGCTGCTTCCAGTATGGGCCACCTATATCCCAGTTGGCAAACCAGAGTTCCTCGGTAGTGCCATACCAGCTCTTAAGATCAAAAAGGCCATCATGAGCAATGAATGATTTAAAGCGATTGTTGTGCATACCGGCCAGCATAAACACACTGTAGCCGCCATAACTGGCACCTACACAACCCAGACGGTTCTTATCTACATAAGACTCTTTTGTCATAGCGTCTATAGCCGTAAGATAGTCCTGCATAGGCAGGCCACCCCAGTCTTTGGAAATAGCCTCATTCCACTGTACTCCCCAGCCTGGCATACCTCTGCGGTTGGGCGCTACAACTATATAGCCCTGAGCTGCCATAAGCTGAAAGTTCCAGCGGATGCTGTAAAACTGTGACAATGCCGACTGTGGACCACCCTGGCAGTACAACAGAGTAGGATATTTCTTTGCAGGGTCAAAGTCGGGTGGATAAATGACCCAGGCACGCAGGCTGGCACCATCAGCAGTGCGAATAGTGCGCAGCTCTGTTTTACTCATGTTTATGTCTTTATAAATGACATCGTTTTCATGAGTTATCTGGCGCATGTCGCCATATTTAGGCTTTACGGAGTAGAGTTCACTGGCATGGTTCATATCGCAGCGGGAAACAATGATTTCATTACCGGCCTGGCCTACTATACCATTTACGTCATACTTACCTTTGGTAAGATTGTTCACCGCAGGCTTATCGCGGTCTGTTTTGGCGATACCTACATCAAACAACTGTACGGTGCCCTCAAACGGAGCGTTGAAATATATCTTTTCGCCGCCATTGTCCCATATGAACCCATTAACAGTACCATCCCAATGGGCTGTAAGGTTAAATACCTTCTTTGAAGCCACTTCCATCATCAGCACATCATTCTTGTCGGCCTCGTAACCATCGCGCCCCATGCTGAGCCATGCCAGACGCTTACCATCAGGACTGAATACAGGATTCATATCATACCCCATGCGCCCCTCAGTCCAGTTAGTGGTTTTACCTGATGCAACGTTGTAATGATACAGGTCGGTATTAGTACTTACCGCATACTCGGCACCGGCTTTCTTTTTGCATACATACACAAACCCCTTACTATCGGGAGACCATGCCAGATCTTCTGCTCCGCCAAATGGTTTCTGCGGACAGTCGTATGGCTCGTCTTCCATAATATCCTTTACACTGCCGGTAGCAATGTCCACTACAAAAATGTGGGAGTACTTACCATCTTCCCATGTATCCCAGTGACGGTAGTTAAGGTCGGTATAGACTTTGGCAGTAGTGTTGGGCAGATCACTGTATATATCACTGCCGTTAGCCGCCTTTATCATTACATCGCGGGAGAAAGCTGCATATTTTCCGTTAGGTGATACCCATACCTCACCGGCATGCTGCAGGCCTTTGAACATTTCCTTCCATGTACTCCCTGCATCTGTACTCTGATACAGTACATTGTCATTAACAGCATACCATACATCTCCGTAGCGCTGGGTAACGGTACGGCCTTCGGTAGTTACCTCACGCCGGCTGTCGTCATTAAGGTCCAGGCGGTAATGGTGTACCGTGCTTTTTTCTGTCTTCCAGTCCACAGAGCGAGAGCTGTAGTATACATAACGTCCATTCTGGCTTATGCCGGTACCACCTACCCTGTGCAGACTCCACAATGTTTCAGGAGTCATATTTTTCTGTCCCCAGGCAGTAATGGCACCTATGGATGCGATTACAATAAATATCTTTTTCATATCTATGGTATTTACTTTGTCCGTTTTATGTTCTTGACTGCTGGCTTAGTATCCAGGTCAATGGTATTATTCCATCCGGCTTTCAAAGGCGAGGGTGTACCGCCGGGTATCACCAGCTCTGGCTGTATTTTACTGAACAAATCGCCGGGATCCCATACCCCATTGCCATTTGCATCAACAATGATACGAAAACTATAACTGGCCGGGCGTAACCTCTTAAGGGTGATAACAGAGTCAGTTACAGGTACCGTACCTATTATCTTATCATCGGCCAGCATTGTAATGAGATGCGATGTATCACTGCCGGCAGGTGTGTAGCGTACAGGAACATTGAGCATGATAGTGCCATAATCTTCAGCACTGAAGGTGCGGAAGCGGTACACTATGGTGGGCAATTCCCTGCCGCTGGTATCGTGCGCAAAGCCCTGCCTTAGGGTGAGCGCATATACCGTATTCTCTTCAAAAGGTGCATGTATATATACTGTAGCACTATCTTTTACATCTCTGGTAAGGCGTATAGGGATGGACAATGCCACACCAGCACTATCGCGGGTGAGGGATATGCTGTCAGCATCAATAACGGGCAGATGATTGTAAACAAGCTTTATTGAATCGGTAACATCAAATGTGCGGCGGGCTATAGCCGATGTATCAATATTCGTATTACAGGTAAAGTTTGTATCAACCATGGCGGGCTTATTGCCACGCATTTTGCCCCGGTCTGTCAGCCCTTTCTTTTTAGCTGCAGTATCTGCTGAAACAGACGAATCCTGCTTTTCTGCAAATACTCTTATGATAACAGGATGCTCAAAAGAGTCGGCAGGATGCAGTACACTATCACAGAAACCAATGGTTTCTGTACCGCCATCATATATCATATTCCCATTCTCATCTCCTATAGCATATATCCTGAACGGGCGCGCCGGCAAGCCACGAAAAGTAAAATTACCCTTGTTATCGGGACGGGTTTTGTAACGGGGCTTTTCTTTCACCACCGCACTGTCGCCAGTACCCACTTCATGCAGCACTACGGTTATGCCTGCAGTATCGGGCAGGCCGGTAACTGCCTCCAGAATACTGCCCGACAACTCTAAAGAATCAAAATAACTGCCTGTGCTGAATGTGTATGTGTATCCGGTAAAAGCATTACCCTCATGCACATCCCGTATGGCCTTACCCAGCGAAATGCGGTAAGTAGTATTAGGGTCCAGTAATGAATCCGGTATTTTCACGGTCACATGCTTATTAATAGCAGTAACCACCGGTGGCACCGGTAATACAGGCGATACCTCTACCTCTTTCGATACATCGGCAGTATTTACATACTCATCAAACTGCAAATACAGCCGTGATACACGCGTGTTCAATATAGAGTCGGCAGGCTCTACACGCAGCAACTTTGGTGGTACGGTATCCCGCTTGCCCCCTGATGGTGTAGAAATATTGGCACAGCCGCTTAACAGTAGCAGGCATGCCGGGATGAATGAACGAAAAACCCGCTTTCTCATTGAGTGGGCAAAATTACAGTAAGTAAAGGACAAACCGGGAATACATCAGTGCCGGGGTGCCGGCGGTGTAGCAGTCACAGTCTGCACCTTCATTGGTTTATGTACACGGGAGGCGGAGTCAATCCTTACTGCAGCCGGTTTTGTGGCCGGGCGGCTGGGCTTACGCCTTACTACCGGCTTCGGAGCTGGTTTAGGCGGCGCAGGCTTTTTAGGTGGCGGTGTATAATCCTGTTTTACTGAGCGGGACACATCCCACTCATAAGGATTAACCTCTTTCGTTTGATTGTGCTGCGGCTCTGCAGTACGGTTAATATCAGTACCTGGCGTAATGGCACCTGCATTATTGCGGCTTATCACAGTTTCCCTGAAAGGTGGTACAGAACCGGAATTCTTAACTACAGCCTGGGGTTTACGCACCGGTTGGGGTGCTGCCATCACATTCTTAGGAGGATTACCACCACCGCCAGCGGAAACCTGTGGTATATGTGGCGGACGGAACATACGTATCTCGTCATGCTGTATCCGTGTATTGCGATTGCGTGAGTTACGCACTTTAAACAGCGGTACGGTTTTTCCCGATGCCTGTTTTACCTGTGCTGCTGCCGGACCTGTAATATATTGTGTGCCCCCATGCTCCATAGTATTTACTATGATGGCGCTGTTCTCTATAAGGTGCTTGTTATCGCGGGGACCATACCAGAATCTGTAGTATGTGCCGGTATAAAGATAGCGGGGAGGGATAAATACCCACCAGTCATCCGGGCAACGATAGCGGGTAAGTGATGTGGCAGCATCATGCCCCGGTGCCAGTGGCGCCCAGCCATAAAAGCCATCTCCATATCGCCAGCTTACCCATGCAGGGCCCCAGTTACCATCGGGAATCCAAAGCCAACCATAATAATCATCATAAGTCCAGCGGCCATAATGAAAACATGCCCATCCCCAGGGATAGTCAGATATCCATGTATTGCCATATTCTGTCATAGACCAGTGACCATTGGTATAATAAGGGCGAAAATTGATATCCTCACCGGGCATCCACACGTAGCCCATTTCCTTATCTTCTATCCACTGCCCATAGGGTGCCAGTGTTTCATAAAAGTCTTTATAAGAGAGATATTCCTCCTCATACTGAGCTGAGGCAGTGACCGGAGCAACTAACTGCATACCGGCGACAGCTATCAGTATTAAGCCCAGCCGGAGCATGCAGAAGATACGTGAACTGTGTGGGTGCATGAAGTGTGTGAGGTTTGTGCTGTAAATATATACCTAATTGAGAGAACGGACTGTGAACAGACGGTGAAAAAAAGCGGATGCCTTTTTTGAATTTACGGAGCAGCAGATATATCTTTGCCTGTATCAATTATAAAAACAAGCAACAATGCCTAAAAAAATAAAGCCAACGTCTTCTCAGAAGTCTATGTTCATGATACACACAGTAATATTCACTATTGCTACTATACTGTCATGCATGTTCTATGACAAGGGTGTAAAAGGATGGGCTTATCCATGGCATGCATGGACGATAGCAGCGTGGGGGCTTTGTCTTCTGGGTCACTGGTGTATTGTATATGCCAGCATAGAAGATGCGGGCTATAATACTTACCGCCAGCAGCAGGGAAAGGCATAATTTATTGCGATACCAGATTATAGATATATTGAACGCCACCGATACCGGTGGCGTTTTTATTGGTACAACCACCGGCTATTCTCTTACCCTTACAAATATGTTCCTGAAAGATTAACAGGCATCGCCCCTCCTCCCACTGATATTTTACTATATTCGCCGGAATGAGAGCAGGACTTATCGTTTTTCTGCTGCTGGCTGTAATTACGGCCTACGGACAGAACGACAGCATATATGTCTGGAATAAATGGTGCGCACGTAAGGATACCCTACTATTGTTCAACTCCGGGAATAATATGATAAAGGTGTACTGCCGGAGCATGAAACCCAGAGAGTATAAACTAAGAAGCCTGGACCGAAGCCTGCGTATAGGCACCCCTACCATAAAGGGCGATACCATGTCAGTACTGGCTATGCCCTACCCGGGTAAAAGCCGGCAGATGCGGCTGGCTATAGTAAGTACCAAAACACATAAGACAATTAAGACATTGGACTTTTCGGCAGACGATATCCCGCAGCCAATAGCCCGTGTAGGTAATATAGAAGGCCCTGAAGTAACGAAGAAGGTGCTGATGAAACATACCAGCCTTAAAGTCATATTCCCCAACTCCCTGTATGCCTACCCATATATAGTAACCGGCTACACACTAACAGACTCTACGGTAAAACGTGTTAAAAAGCCACTTACCGTAAGAACCTACAAAATGGTTACTGCTGTTATGAAAGCCATCAATGAGGCTGTACCTGACAGCTCATACCTGCGTTTCACGAACATTACAGCCATCTGCCCCGAATGTGCCACCCGTGAGCTGCCTGACTTTAAGCTGAAGTTAAAGAAGGATTGACAGGATAATACGGAACGGATTCTCCAAAACTATATTTCCAATAAAACAATAAGGCCCGTCACGAAGACGGGCCATATTACTAAATTAAATACTATGTGCTATAACTTACTTTCCTGCTGCAAACTCAGCACGGATTACGTTCAGCGCACCACCTGATTTGAACCAGTCTATCTGCTGCTCGTTGTAAGTATGGTTTACTTTAAACTCGTCGGTAGTACCATCTTTGTGGTTCAGTACCACTGTAAGCTGTACGCCCGGAGCAAATGAGGTAAGACCCAGTACATCTACTGTATCATCTTCCTGAATTTTGTCATAGTCGGCCTTATCAACAAATGTGATAGCCAGCATACCCTGCTTCTTCAGGTTGGTTTCATGAATACGGGCAAAGCTCTTCACCAGTATCACGTTTACACCCAGATGACGAGGCTCCATAGCTGCGTGCTCGCGGCTGCTGCCTTCACCATAGTTTTCATCACCTACCACTATGCTACCTATGCCTGCTGCCTTGTAAGCGCGCTGCACTGCAGGTACTTCGCCATACTCACCAGTGAGTTGGTTCTTTACCTTGTTGGTATCCATATTGTATGCGTTTACCGCACCTATGAGCATATTGTTAGAGATATTATCCAGGTGACCACGGAACTTCAACCATGGACCAGCCATAGATATATGGTCTGTAGTACACTTGCCGAATGCCTTAATCAACAGTTTCAGCCCTTTATAATCCTGACCATTCCATGCAGCAAACGGAGACAACAACTGCAGACGGGCACTGGTAGGGCTTACTATAACCTGCACACCAGAGCCATCTTCAGCGGGAGCTACATAACCAGCATCTTCCACATCAAAGCCCTTTGGAGGCATTTCGTAACCCTTAGGCTCATCCAGCATTACTTCTTCACCATTAGCATTCTTCAGTTTGTCTTTCAGAGGATTGAATGACAGACTGCCTGATATAGCGAAAGCAGTAACGATTTCGGGAGAGGCAACGAATGCATGTGTAGAGGAAAGACCGTCATTACGCTTGGCAAAGTTGCGGTTGAAAGAAGTAACGATTGTGTTCTTCTTAGCAGGGTCATTGACGTGACGCGCCCACTGGCCTATGCAGGGACCGCAGGCATTTGCCAGCACTACCCCACCCATCTTATCAAATGTACCCAGGAAGCCATCGCGCTCTATGGTAAAACGTACCATTTCAGAGCCCGGTGTTATTGTAAACTCGCTCTTAGCCTTGAGGCCTTTGCTCATAGCGTTCTCAGCTATAAATGCAGAGCGGGAAATATCTTCGTAAGAAGAGTTGGTACAAGAACCTATCAGGGCTACTTCTACCGCATCAGGCCAGCCATTTGCCTTTACCGCTTCAGCCATCTGGCTGATAGGTGTAGCCAAATCGGGTGTGAAAGGACCATTTACATATGGCTCCAGCTCATCCAGATTGATTTCTATTACCTGATCGTAATATTTCTGAGGTTCGTTATAAACATCAGCATCGGGACGCAGGTGCTCAGCTACGGCATCAGCCAGCTCAGCCACATCGGCACGGCTGGTGCCACGCAGATAGTCGCCCATTTTGCTGTCGTAAGCAAACATGGAGCAGGTAGCACCTATTTCAGCACCCATGTTACAGATAGTAGCTTTACCTGTGCAGCTCAGAGAGTCAGCACCTTCGCCAAAGTATTCTACGATAGCACCGGTACCACCTTTTACGGTAAGGATACCTGCTACTTTAAGAATTACATCCTTGGCCGATGTCCAGCCATTCATACGACCGGTAAGCTTTACACCTATGAGTTTAGGCATTTTCAGCTCCCATGGGAGGCCTGCCATTACGTCTACCGCATCGGCACCACCTACACCTATCGCTATCATACCCAGGCCACCGGCATTAGGCGTATGGCTATCGGTACCTATCATCATACCACCGGGGAATGCGTAGTTTTCCAGCACTACCTGGTGTATGATACCTGCACCTGCACGCCAGAAACCTATACCATATTTATCAGATATGGAAGCGAGGAAGTCGTAAACTTCTTTGTTAGTGTCCACAGCCGTAGCAAGATCGGCTACTGCGCCTACCTTAGCCTGTATGAGGTGGTCGCAATGCACAGTACTGGGTACTGCTACCTTGCTGCGGCCACACGTACTGAACTGGAGCAGCGCCATCTGCGCCGTGGCATCCTGCATAGCTACACGGTCGGGGGAGAAATTCACATAATCTTTCCCGCGAACGTATGCCTGTGTAGGTGTGTCATACGAGTGTGCGTACAATACTTTTTCTGCCAGCGTGAGCGGGCGGCCCAGCAATGTGCGGGCGGCTGCTACTTTTCCCGGATATTCGCTGTAAATCTTCCGGATGAGTTCAATATCAAATGCCATACCGTTTGGGAGCTTCTTTTTTGTGGTTGCGAAGTTACCGATTCCGCAACAAATTGTAAAATGCAAAAATGCAGGGACCGCAGCCGGTTTTTAGCCCGTACCCGTAAGCAGTAAAAACATCAATAACATATAATAAAGAGATAATTGTTAGCTGCCTGACTACATACAACGCCTGCAAATGTGTTTGTAAAGCGGCGGAAAGGTGCTTTTTTTGCAGCATAGATCCGATGAAAACTAAACTTATTTTATGACCAGCAATTTCAAAAAATATGCCATAATTGTGGCCGGGGGCAAGGGAACCCGCATGGGTAGTACAGTACCCAAACAGTTTCTGCCACTTATGGGTGTACCTGTGTTATGCCATTCTATTCTGGCATTCTCACACGCTATACCAGATATAGAGATAATACTTGTAACACCTGCCGACCAGGTAAACGGAGTACATACGATACTCAAATCATACATTGGCGGGCAGAAAGTAACTACTGTGGCTGGCGGGGAAACCCGGTTTCACAGTGTACAGAACGGCCTCAAGGCTGTAAAGGGCAATGGCATTGTATTTATCCATGACGGGGTAAGACCTCTTATATCGCAGGAGCTTATATACAGATGTTATGAAACGGCTATGGATCATGGCAGCGCAGTGCCTGTGATACCAGTGAATGACAGTGTGAGGGTGATAATGGAAAGCGGCGACTCACAACCGCTGAACCGGGATAACCTGCGCTCGGTACAAACGCCCCAAACATTCATGACCGAGGTAATATTACCTGCATTTAACCGTACCTGGGAACCAATATTTACAGATGAGGCTACGGTAGTAGAAGCCAGTGGTAAAAAAGTGCAGCTGGTAGAGGGCGACCGGAACAACATAAAAATCACCACGCCTGGTGATATGATTATAGCAGAAACATTACTGAAAACGAGCGACTGATGAACCGACGGGTACTTTACCTGCTGACGACTGTATGTCTGTTGCGCCTGCTACCGGGCTACAGTCAGTCTCAGCCTGTACCCGACTCACTGAGCATATTTACACAGCCCATAACGCTGGATACTTTTGTAATCAGAAGCTCATTTGATGTACAGGCGTTTATACGCAGGGTAAAAGCCGACACTACTTTCTACAAGGCATTCCGCAGCATGCACCTTGTGCCCTACTCCTCAGTAAATGATATAAAGATATATGACAACAAGCAACAGGAAATAGCGGCACAGCACAGCAGGGTAAGACAGGAAATATATAATAACTGCCGGACAATGACTTTCCCGGAAGAGCGCACTACAGGAAACTATTATAACCGAAAAGGTGAGCCTAACTATTATACTACTACCCTTTTTGAATACCTGTTTCTGACCCGGGATACGGTATGTAATGAAGATGATATAGTAGCCGGTATGATGGATGTAAAAGGAGCCGGAAGAATAGAAAAAAGTAAATACCAGCTAAAGCAACTCATATTTAACCCCGGCAGCAGGGTGAGTGGTATCCCCTTCATGGCCGACAGGGCATCTATCTTTGACCCTGATGAGGCATGGAAGTATGACTTTCGCATATCGGTAGACGAATATGCCGGTACAGACTGTTATAAATTCACCATCACGCCAAAAAATGAAAACACTCGCAAAGTGATATATAATGAACTTACTACCTGGTTCAGACAGAGTGACTACGCCCTACTGGCACGCAACTATGCCTTATCTTATCATACATTATTATATGACTTTGATGTAAAAATGCAGGTACGCACTACGGAGAAAGATGGTAAGCTGTACCCTGTACACATAAACTATAATGGCAACTGGCACATATTTTCCCGCAAAAGAGAGCATGTCATATTTGATGTGTTGCTTACATATTAAAGAACGTTAAAGTGCTTCATCCGGAACGTTAAAAGTACCAGCTTGCACACTAAGGCGCATTTTATATCTTTACCTTTACATCATAATTCATTCACGCAGGAAAATGAGCAGTTTTAATCAACAAGAGTTCTCCGATTATACAGTAGTGAACTCATCTCAGACACGTGCTACCGGATCGGTATCGAAGAAATTCATGTCAGGTGTCTTCACCTGGATGTTTGTGGCATTGGGAGTGTCTGCCCTGTTTGCATTGTTGTTTGCCAGTAACGATTCCTTGTTGCAGTATCTGTTCACGGTCACATCTGCCGGAGCTAAGCTGGGTCCTCTTGGCTGGATTGTGATGCTGGCGCCGCTGGGGTTTGTGATGCTGATGTCGTTTGGCTATCATCGCCTTTCACCCGTTGCCCTCACCGGACTTTTTGTTACTTATGCAGCTATCAATGGTATCAGCTTTAGTTTTATACTACTGGCCTATACAGCCAGCTCTGTGATAGGCTGCTTTATTACAGCCTCACTTATGTTTGGCGTAATGGCAGTAATGGGCTACACAACAGATAAAGACCTTACTTCTTTTGGATCTATACTGATGATGGCACTTGTGGGCATCATTATAGCCAGTATGGTTAACTGGTTCCTGCACAGCGATGCGCTGGGCTACATTATAAGTCTGGTAGGTGTAGCTGTATTTACAGGCCTTACAGCTTATGATGTGCAGAAGCTGAAACGTATAGGTGCCGGTATAGAGTATGATGGCACTGCCAATGATACCCGTAAGCTGGCGCTCATGGGGGCACTGAATCTGTATCTGGATTTTGTAAACCTGTTCATTATGCTGCTGCGCCTGTTTGGCAACAGAAGAAACTAATATTGACCGTTTCACACGATATATAAAAGAAAATCCCGGGCATGCCCGGGATTTTCTTTTATAGTTTATTGGAGGAAAATTGTACTAATACAATGCACACTCCTCTTTTACTTTTATACCGTCTTCTTCATGCTCATAAGAAGCCTCTTCACATTCCGACTCAGCACCTGATTTTGAGTTATATATCTCATATTCTCTTACTGAGCTATCGGGCAGGCCGGGCGCACCGGAATAAGTAACCTTACACTGGCAGGTATATTTTTTGGTACAGGAACTCATTAATACCATCCCACAGGCAGCCACCAACAGTAAAGAGCCAATGATTCTCATGTATATATAGATATTTAGGGTGAAGTTAACACGGGTAGTTTACAATTCAAAATTTTAGCAGCCTATGCACCTGTATACCCTAACAGGGGCACATATATGTACTTATATATCACTACCCAGATAGCGATAGTTTTTCAGAACGATGTTCAGATCTGTACCAGCATTGTACTGCTGCGCATACACCATATTCAGCCCCTCTTTTACAGCAGTCACCGGCTCATAACCTGGAAGTATATTATAAGGCGGTAGAATACCGTGCCTGAGCGGCGGGAGATGCGAGACTGAGGGCCCGGAAGCATAGCCTACCCATGTAAGATGGCCAGACAACACCCTAAAGCAACGCCCCAGAAATACAAATGGCTGTTTTACCAGAAAAAGTAATACTGGAAAAAACAACAGAAATGCAAGCGACAAAGCAATATCTGTCATACGCTTGTTTCGCAGCTGTGCAAAACTGGCAAGATTAAACCTGCGGTCTACTGTGTACAAATCACCGGAAGTGGCACTGGAATTACTACCTACGAAGCTACGCCCACCAGGCAGGTGAATTTTATACTCATAATCGCCTCCACACTGCTGCATCTGCCGGAAAACCTCATTATAAGTAAGTCCGTTGATACAGAAAATCACCTCATTTACATTGGTCACATACAACAGCTGCTTCATATCGGCTATAGAAGCCAATGCATCATCGCCGGTAGTTGCTGATGGACTAATACGCCCCGATAGCTCAGGTGCATAATGTACCTGACGCAGTACTTCTGCCGTTTGCTGGTAAGCTTTTTCATCAGCTACTATTACCGCCTTGCGCGGCAGTGCATCATAGGGTATAAAACGCAGCACACCCATACGATACAGCAACTCGTGCAGCCCCAGCAGCACGCCCGTACCTACAAAACCAGAGAATATGATAATAGCGCGTGAATAGCGATACTCCGGCGGCAACAGACCATAATAAGCGAGTATCACAATGGTACCGAAGAGCATACCTCTAGCCACCTTCAGTGCACGGTAGGGCTGATCGTAAGCACCATTGAAGTAAAGCGACAGCAACCAAAGCAATATATAGGCAGGGAAAGTAGCATAGACAATAGTACCGGTAATGGGAGACATATTCTTTACCTCATTTACCCAGAACTCCTTTATACCCCATAGCGTAAGTAACAGTATGAGCGCATCGAACAAAGGCATATGCAGCACTTTCAATGCCCGCTTTACCGTGCCCAGTATGGCCCGCAACACGATGCCCGCATTTATAAACAATATGAACAGTCCCGCCTGCTGCTTTGTGTAGTGCTTTTTTACAAAAGTGATGAGCGCCTCATTAAAGATACGCACATAGGAGAGCGTCATTTTACGGGTACTCTCTCCTTTATAATGTATGAGGTCAGCCTCCGGGAAATAGACATTACTATATCCGGCCTTATGTATGCGCCATGAGAGGTCCACATCCTCGCAATACATAAAATAATCTTCATCGAACGGACCACCGGCTTTGTCCATAGCACTACGGCGCACCAGCATACAGCAACCGGAGAGCACATCTACACCTGCGGTTTCCCGCTCAGCTATATGCACCGCATAATACTTATTAATGTATGGCGACCTGCTGAACAATTTATTGATACCTGTGGTCTTGAATATAGCTACCGAAAGAGAAGGGAAAGACTTCTTGGAATCAGGGGCAAACTGCCCCTTACCATCTATAAGCCGTGGCCCCAAAGCTCCGGCTTCAGGGTGGGCATCCATATATGCCACTGTCTTCTTAAAGAAGTCTTCGGGCATTACCGTATCAGGGTTCAGAAAGAGAATGTACTCCCCTTTTGCCACTGCTACAGCCTGGTTATTTGCTTTGGAGAAGCCTTTATTATCCTTATTCTCTATAAGTACTACCGACGGGAAACTGCGCCTGACCATTTCACAACTGTCATCGGTAGAGTTATTATCCACTACTATGACCTCTGTATCAAAATCCTGTGCAGCGCGCAGCACTGAGTGCAGGCACACCTCAAGAAAGTAGCGGACATTATAGTTGACAACAATTACAGATAACTTCATAGCAGCACGCCTGGCAGCAATGGCACAGTCAGAATATGAACAATGACCATGCCACTTATATAATCACGGTGCAAATAACGAAAAAACGGTGCAAATGATTGTGTCTGCGGTCAAATAATAGCCACACACTATATAATTCAGGCTATGTATAGCAGGAAATCGCCTTACGGTTTCTAATTTTACACCATGAATAAATTTTTGCGTGCGGCTGTCATTTTCATACTGGTTATAGCATCACTGCTGGTAGCAATAGCACTGATAGAACCCGATGATGTGACCGTAACAAGGAAAACGGTAATCCAGGCCCCGGCATCATCTGTCTTTGCTCATATATCAGATATGAGCTACTGGAAAGAATGGAGCTCCATATTACTGGCAGACAGCACAGCAAATATTACCGTGTCTGGTACGCCCGGAGCACAGGGCAATACTGTGGCATGGGTAGGTGACGAGGGCCGGATAGGCTCTGGCAGTATAAGGAATGATGGCAGCGAAGGAACTGTAATGCGGTATACATTTCAGGTAACGGCTCCCGGTGAAATGCTGGCTGATGGAACTATAGCCGTAAAAGACTCTGGCCTGTACAGTATAGTTACATGGACCTTTCACAAACACTTTAAGTTTCTGGCAAACGCCAGTCTGCTGATGGTAGACCTTGACCGCTATATGGGTGGCGATATGGAGAGCAGCCTTACAAACCTGAAAACATACATGGAGCAAACTGCAGAACCTGTAGTGGCTATAACGGAAACAGAAATAGCGGGTTATACTATTGCAGGTATCAGGGATACTGTGGCATGGGACGACCTGGAAGGGTTCTTTGGCGATACATATAGCCTGTTTAACGGAACACCGGCAGAGAAAATAAAGGGACCGCACGTAGGCCTGTACTATCTATGGGATACGGTACACCAGCGTACCGACCTGATGGCAGGCGTGGTTGTAGACAGTACTGACATCCCTGTAAACGGAATCATTTTCTCACAGCTTCCTGCCGGTAAAGCACTTATGGCGGTACATAAAGGTGGCTATGGCTCTATGCAGTACACACATAACGGCATAAAACGATACATGCAATACAGCGGACAAAACAGCTGGCTGGTACTGGAGGAATATCTCACCTATCCGGGAAATGAGCTGGATAGTAATAAATGGGAAACCCACATATACTATCTGCTGCAGTAAGCCATGTATATAAAAGAAAAGTGCCCTTGCGGGCACTCTTTTTTCGAATCTCGCTCCCCTTTTGGGGTTGGACGGGAGCAACAAGGGATAAAATCCTGAAATCGCAATGCAGCACAATGGCTGCAACCTTATGACGACGTTTAACAGGCAATCCCTCGCTACAAATCATATATTTATTTTACGCACAGGAATTTTACCTGTGGGCATGTGAGCGCCGGTTGAAAAACCAGTACACAAGTGGGAATATTAGCAGCGTAAGTATGGTAGCCGTTACCAGCCCTCCTATAATAACTACAGCCAGGGGTTTCTGCGATTCGGAGCCTATACCTGTAGATAGTGCGGCCGGGAAAAGGCCCAGCATTGCCATCATAGCAGTCATTACCACAGGGCGGGTACGCACCTTTACTGCTGTAAGAATAGCCTCCTCCAGTGATAACCTCCTGCGTAAGCCACCTGCAAACTCAGAAATGAGGATGACCCCATTCTGAACACAGATACCAAACAGAGCAATAAAGCCTACCCCGGCAGATATACCGAAGTTGATGCCCGTAAACTCCAGTGCCAGTATACCTCCTATGAGTGCAAAAGGAACATTAACCAATACCAGCGCCGCATCTTTCACATTGCCAAACATAATAAACAGCAGCACGAATATCATAACCAGACTTACCGGCACTACCTGCCCCAGTCTTTTGGTAGCACGTACCTGATTTTCAAACTCCCCTGTCCAGCCAATGCTGTAGCCGGCAGGCATTTTTACTGTCCGCTGCACACGCGCCTGCGCATCGGCTATAGTACTTCCCAAATCGCGCTCCCTGATAGAGAACTTTACACCAATGAAGCGTTTGGTATTATCACGGTATATAAAGGCTGGCCCCGTTACTTTATGAATAGTACAGATTTCCCTTAATGGCACCTTCTCCCCTCTTATGGTAGGTACCATAAGGTTACCAATATCCTGCTCATCCTTGCGGTAATCTTTAGGATAACGGATACGAACATCAAACTTCCGCTCTCCCTCATACTTTTCTGTAGCTGTCTTACCGCCTATGGCCATTTCTATAACGGCCTGTGCATCGGCCTTGGTAATGCCGTATATGGCCATTTTTTCCTCATCCAACAGTACACTTATCTCAGGCTGTCCTATATTACGTAGTATTCCTACATCCTTTATACCTGGTACATCTTTTATCTGTTCTATGACACTGTTGGCTATCCTGTCCAGTACCTCCAGGTCATCGCCATATATCTTCACCGCGTTCGATGCATTGATGCCAGCTACTGCTTCAGCCACATTATCTATAATAGGCTGGGAATAATTGTATACAATACCCTGATAGTTTTTCAGCCGCTTATCCATTTCCTCCACCAGACCATCCATAGTTATATGCCGTTTCCATTCATCTTTGGGTTTAAGATTTACCTGCATCTGTACATAATAAAAGCCACTTGGGTCTGTCCCGTCATTAGAGCGCCCCGTTTGGCTTAGCACGCCATTCACCTCAGGGAAGGTCATCAACTCTGTACGTAATGTACTTACCATCTTCACTGTTTCTGTCAGCGAGTTGCTCATGGGTAGCTTTGCTTCTACCCACAGTGCCCCCTCATTAAGCGGTGGCAGAAACTCTGTACCCAGCCACCGGGCAGAAAACAATGTACCTGCCAGTAACAATACTGCTGCTCCCACACTCGCCTTCTTATGTGCAAATGTGAACCGGAAACCACTTTCCACTATCTTATTGATAAAGCGTACGAAACCATTGTGCTTCTCTTTTACATTTCTGCGCAGCAGCAATGAACACAGCAGAGGTACCAGCGTGAGCGTAAAAAGTAAAGCCCCAAGCAGTGCAAAACCCAATGTCCATGCCAATGGTGCAAACATCTTGCCCTCTACCTTCTGAAAAGAGAATATGGGTAGCAACGCAGTAATAATAATAAGCTTGGAAAAGAACACAGCCTTTCCCATTTCTCCACCGGCCTTTTTTATCAATCCCAGCTTAGACAGCTTATTGAACCGCTCCATCCCGTTTTTATGGGCCATATGGTCCAGCGCTACAAATAGCCCCTCTACCATTACCACTGCACCATCTATGATAATGCCAAAGTCCACGGCCCCCAGTGAGAGCAGATTCACACTCATTCCTTTGAGCCGCAGGCAAAAGAATGCAAAAAGTAAAGCCAGTGGTATGATGACGGAAACAATAACTGTAGTGCGCCAGTCGGCCATGAAAAGGAACACTATTACCGTAACCAGAATAATGCCTTCCAGCAAGTTATGCAACACCGTTTTTGTACAGAACTGTATAAGGTTGTCCCGATCATAGAATGTCACCATTTTCACATCGGCAGGTAGTGTATGCTCATTCAGCTCTGCTACCTTATCCTTCAATCTTGCCAGTACATCGGCAGGGTTTTCCCCCTTACGCATTACCACTATCCCTTCTACTACATCATCATTCCCATTCAGCCCTGCCTGCCCTACACGTGGCGCACTGCCTACAGTTACTGATGCTACATTATTTACCAAAACGGGATTACCATTATAGCTGGTAATAATAGTATTGCGGATATCATCTTCAGAGTTGAGCAGCCCTATGCCACGCACCACATAAGCCTGCCCATTCTTTTCTATGATATCGCCACCTACATTCAGATTGCTTTTTGATACGGCATCAAATACCTCTGCCGGAGTGAGCCCATACTTTTGCAGTCTCACCGGGTCTACATTGATCTCATATATTTTTTCCTGCCCACCAAAAGCCACAACATCAGCCACACCGGGGACTGCACGCAGCTGACGGTCAATGACCCAGTTCTGCAGCGTAAGCAAATCGCGCGTATCCCGGCTTTTGCTCTGCAACGTGTATCGGAATATCTCGCCGGTGGGACCATATGGCGGCTGCACATCGGGCCGCACATCATCTGGCAACGACACATTGCGCAGCTGATTATTGACCTGCTGCCGTGCAAAGAAATCATCTACATCATCATCAAAAATAATCTTGATAACAGACAGCCCAAACATGGTAATGGAGCGTACATTGGTTTTGCGCTGTACGGCATTCATGGCTATCTCCACCGGAGTGGTTACAAAGCGCTCCACCTCCTCGGCACTACGCCCCTTCCACTCGGTAACAATAATTATCTGCGTATTGGTAACATCGGGAAAAGCCTCCAGTGGAATATTGATATAACTGAATATACCTGCTATAACCAGCAGTATAACCCAGAAAAAGGTAAAGAACCTGTTCCTGAGCGAGAACGAAATAATGGATTTTATGAACTTATTCATGTATCTCAGGTTTTAGGGTTAATCATTCAGAGCATCATATATGAGCATCTGGTTTTCTGAAATCACTGTTTCTCCCGGCTGCAGACCGGTTTCTATATAGGCGGTATCCCCATTCTGGCTATATACCTCTACAGCCCTGGTCTCAATATGTTCACGGTCCTGATATACCATTACCCAGTTTCGGCTCTTATCAAATATCACTGCCGATGATGGTATAGCTACCAGTTCCTTTTGCTCCCGTATTTTCAATGATACAACTGCACTCATTTCAGGCTTCAGCAGCAAGTCGGCGTTGGGAATACTGATGCGTATTTTCATAGTGCGTGTGTTATCATCCAGCACATTGAATATCCGGTCTACCTTTCCCCTGAATACCTTACCGGGATAACTGATGGTGCGTACCTCTGCCTCCATTCCCTGACTGATACGGCTTATGTCAGACTCATTCACATTTGCCACCACCCATACTTCATCTATCTGAGCTATTGAGAACATACTCTCTCCCTTATCACTTCGCAGTTGCATGTTCTGTGTAATATTCCTGTCTATAATAAAGCCGCTTATAGGTGCTACCACATTATAGGTAGCGCCTTTGCCTATGCTGTATATGCTATACACTTCATTGATGCGCTGCAAAGATGCTTTTGCCTTTTCCAGCTCCTTCTGTGCTGTCAGCAAATCTTTCTCTGATGTGAGCTTGCCTTTATACATATCCTCAGCTACCTGCAGGTTCTTTTCTGCAATGGCCACATCATTTACAGCATCCTGCCGCTGGCGCTCATACTCGGCTATCTCTCCGCTGCGTATCACTGCCAGTATCTGCCCCTGTTTTACATAATCGCCCAGCTCTGCTGTTACAGAGGTAATGCTGCCTCCCACCACAGGAAACACCTGCGCCTGCCGGCTGTTATCGGCAGTAATTTTACCATACAGTTTCAGGCTACCAGTAACCTGCTGCAGACCTGCCTTTGCAAAATCAGTATGTGCCAGCATTGTATCTGTCAATGCAAAATGCTGCTCTGCAACGGCTACAGGCCGTGGCTTACAAGCCTGTACCAGCACGATTGCGGTAAGGCATATTATCATGAAATATCTGTTCATTTTATCGTCTTTTTGTTTTTTTATAATCTGAATTGACTTTGCGATGCATTACTCATATACCGCTATTCCGGTTACATAATTCAGCTGCTCGCCACATAGCGCCACCTGCTTACGTATACGGTTAATAGCTGCCACACTGCTCACGTAGGATTCAAAGAAGTCCACAAACTCTACGATGGAAATATTGCGTTTACGGAAATTGTCGGCAATACCACTGAATACTTCTCTGAAGTCGGCATTATACATCTGCTGAGACTTTCTGTACTCTGCCAGTGAGCGTGCCATATTGCTATATGCCGTGGTTACCTCTGCAGTTATCATATTACGGCTCATTTCCTGTCTGATGCCTGCCAGCTCTATCTGTGTGCGCGCAGCCCTTACATTGCCCTGATTACGATGCCATAGCGGTAGCGGCATTCCCAGCGTCAGGTTCACCTGATTGGCAAATGCACCACCGGCCTGGTCGTAACCACCACCAATAGTAAGATCAGGTATGGCAAGGCTTTTCTGATATTTCAGATTCAGCGCTGCTATGTCTGTATTCAGTGCTGCTATTTTCAGATCGGGCCGGTGCTGCAGCGCCTCTTCCAGCAAGGAGTCTGATGCCGGCAACCTGCGAAAGTGAGCGATACTATCGGCCGTTACCACGGGCATAATGTCACTGCCCTGCCGCAGCAGCAATCTCAATGTCTGCTGCTCTGCTGCAAGCGCCTGCAGTAACTCTGTCTTTTCATTATTCAGGTTCAGATACACAGCCTTAAGGCGTACCAACTCCCGTGGCGAAATATTACCCTTCTGTACCTGTGTGGTATAACCCGCTATAAGAGTATCCAGCATCTGTAATTGTATATCATACCGTGTGAGAGTTATCTCATCAAAATATACGGAGTACATACTGCTGTGCAGTTGCTGCCTTAGCCCCCGCAGCAAATCTTCCAGTTCCAACGCTGCAACAGCTGTACTCTGTTTTGCCAGCTCTATCTCATTGCGGCGTTTACTACCTAATATTATCAGCTGCTCTGCCGTCAGTATCTTCTCACCGGCACTGCCGGTATTAAATACACGCCGGTTTTCCGGATCCCATGCATTCAGCTCTCCGCTTATCACTGGATTAGGGTAGAGCCGGGCCTGTATTTCGGCAGCCTTTTGTGCAGAAATGTTTAATTGTGCCGCCAGTATATCCAGATTATTACTGAGAAAAAGCTGGTCGGCAGCCGCTATGGTAAGCGGTACCCGCTCCTGCGCACAGGCAGGAAGCACATATATACGCACCAGCAGACACAGTATGCCTGCTATGCGAACATAGCTATTCATAAAAGTTGAATTGTGACGTGAAAAATCAGCCCTGTAATGGGCCAGCATAAGAAATCAGCGTTACATCACAGACATATCGCTATTGAAGAAGTAATCAACAATTGTCAGGAGGAGGGGTAATAATGTCATGTACACCATCGCGTATCTGAGGTACAGCATCTGTACCATATTTTACGACAACGGGTATTTCAAATGGCGCACCATTTATGACAGGCATTTGAGCCTCTGTATTCACTACATAACTTACAGGTGCTTTGAGATGATAGAAATGAGCCTGGTCATCATCCTCATCTTCCGGCGTATCGTCATGATGTCCCAGTACTACCTGGTCTATATACTCTATAAGACTGTTGATATCATCCTTCTGCACACCTGATGCCTCATACACATCCTGCTCATCTATCATGGGGAAGAACATGTAAGTATTTACATGCATAAACAGGACGATATATACCATTAAACGGCGCACAGACAGGATACAAACCTAACTATCTGTCTCAAAACAGAATGTTAATTAATTGATTATCAACGAAAAACGCACTCCCGAACGGGAGTGCGTCATATAAACAAAGCTGTTTTACGTACTTACTGGGCTACCAGCTCTTTAGGATAGTCCAGGAAGCCCCATTTCTGTATTACAGTTCCTTCTTTTATCAGCATCAGACCTGGGTTGGTACGCATAGCCGTTTTGCTGGCTGTGCCATCCAGTATCAGGAATGGTACATGTGTCATGCCCCATGCTTCCTGATATGTTTCACATATATCTCTTCCTGCCGAGCAGGCTACATAGAAAGGTATCTTCTGCTCCTGTGCTTTCAGTATCAGTGCCTTCAAGTCATCCAGCTTTTTTGTATTAGCCTTTTCCGGCTCACGCAGGAACCATATGTAAGTGTAGCCCTTATCTGAAAGTATCTTGTCTGTAACATCATTCTCATTTGCATCAGTGAGTACAAAGTCATGTATCTCTGGTAGCCCTACTGCAGGCTCTATCTCCACAGTGTTGCTGGATACAAACTTCCAGCTGGGGTCTTTCCATGGATAATTTTCCTGGGTAAACTCCTGCTTCACACCATTCTTCTCATAAACAAACATGGTAGTGAACACTGCCTCTTTATAATCAGGGCCGGGCTTCATTTTTTCAGCTATGTTATTACCTACTTTGTAAGGCAGACAATCCTTTACCGGCAGGTGGTTCAATGTCCACCACTGAAACCCGAATGCAAATACCGCAGCTAAACCTACTATTACCGCATTGATAGCGCTACGGTTAAACAGCGGGAAAACACGATAGCGGAATATAAACAGGAAAAGGACAATAGCGGTAAGTATCACATCTTTATAAAAAGTTGCTGTATTGGAAATCTTGATACAATCGCCAAAGCAACCGCATTCCTTTATTTTTCCGGAGGTAAGTGCATACCAGGTAAGGAAAGTGAAGAAAATATTGAGTAACAACAGCAGGGTCACATACAGCCGGAACACATTACCTACTATCATTGCTACACCGGAAATGATTTCAAACGCAATCATCATTACCGACATACCCAGTGTGTATTTGGTCATGAAGCCCATGTTCCACACCTCAAAAAACTCATTCATTTTGTAAGTAAGGCCCAAAGGATCATTGGCCTTTACCACACCAGAGAATATAAAAAGCAGACCTACTGCTACCCGAAGAATCCAGATGATAATTTTCATTGTAGTAAGCTAAAAAACGATGCGTGAAATTAACGATTTATCCGAAAGCACTATAGTTATTGATGGTTAATAAATGCCGCATAGCGTCATAAAGTTGCTTCTGCTTACATTTGAAGGCCCTTTTTTAACATTGATTTACGAAGCAATATGCCGGGCAGTTTGCATCTTACACATAAAAATAACTCAATACCTACCATACCTTGAATACATTAAATAGCAAAAACCGCATACTGGCACTGGATACTCCCGTAGTAATGGGTATTCTTAATGCTACCCCCGATAGCTTCTACAATAAAGGACGCAGCAGTGATGCCGACGGCCTGCTACATATAGCAGAGAAAATGCTGGAACAGGGCGCTGCCATACTGGATATTGGCGGTGCCAGTACACGTCCCGGCCAGCAGCTTATATCGCCGGAAGAAGAGCTAAGACGTATTATACCCGTTATTGCAGCCATCAGAAACAGATTTCCCAATGCATGGCTGTCTATAGACACTTATAATGCCATTACCGCACGGGAAGCAATAGCTACCGGTGCTGACATAGTAAATGATATAAGCGCAGGCGATATAGACAAAGATATGATAGCCGCTGTGGCAGCTATGGATGTGCCATATATATTAATGCATATGCAGGGTACACCGGAAACCATGCAGGCAGCCCCCTCCTACCACAATGTAACGGCAGAAGTAAAAAGATATCTTACCTGCAAAGTAAAGAAGTGCCGGGAAGCAGGCATCAAAGACATCATCATAGACCCGGGGTTCGGATTTGGCAAAACTGTGGCGCATAACTACGAGCTGCTGGGGCATATGAGCCTGCTGGCATCGCTCAAATGCCCCATACTGGCCGGGCTCTCCCGAAAGTCCATGATATGCCGTCCGCTTCATGTATCACCAGAGCATGCACTGAACGGGACTACAGCACTCAATATGGTGGCACTGCAGCAGGGTGCATCTATACTGCGGGTGCATGATGTAAAAGAAGCAATGGAAGTAATAAAACTACATAGCTACCTGCACTAATCATCTCTGCGGGAAATAACGAAACGGAACCGTCCATCATTAAGAGGCGCTTTACTCCCTCCCTGATACATGAGCGCCGTACAGGAACCAGTAATTATATAGGTAGCTACAGTTCCATAAATAGTAGTATCAGCCCCCAAACGTGTAACATCAGTAATATTTACACTATAGGCTGCGGAGCCCGTATCTGCGGAATACCAGGTAGGTGACGTAACAGAAAGGTCAAATATCAGTGATGGGTGAATATCTGTATCATTAAAGTAAAGCACCTTCCCTCTCAGCCCTAAAACATCAGATTCGGACACAACATGACCAGCTGGCCAACGGAGCCTTAACCCCATAGAAGGCTCAAGGGTAGCACCACCTACCTGATACCCTCCGGCCTCATCGGTGTACATGGAGACATACTGCGGAATCTCTGAATTCAGATTATAACTGTTGCCATTGAGCCCAAAAGAAAAATAATATGCTGGGGGCCCGGGATCAGGCCCGCCGTCATGTACATTTTCTTTTACACAACCAGCAACCAGGAGCAATAACAGCCCCAGATAGATTGACTGTAGTTTTTTCATGGAGATAAGTTTTGCGTACACCTAAATGTAATAAACGCATATTGCCATATTATTATTTTTCTTCCCATACACGTGCCAGATGCACCAGTACCTCTACCGCCTTCTCCATATCCTGTACACTCACATACTCCTGCTTTGAGTGTATGCCCATCTCTCCGGTAAATATGTTAGGACATGGCAATCCCATAAAAGAAAGACGTGAGCCATCAGTGCCACCTCTTATGCTCATGCGCTGTACTCTAAGGCCGGCTCTCACATATGCCTCTTCTGCATTATCCATTACATGCGGGCAGGTATCCAGTATCTCTTTCATATTACGATACTGCTCCTTTACTGTGAATGTCATGGACGAGCCCGGGAACTCTGCCACAGCTTCTTCTGCTATTTTCATCAGGCGCTGCTCATGCTCTGCCAGTTTTGCGGTATCAAAATCACGTACTATAAACTGTACAGTAGCCTGCTCCAGGCCGCCCTGTATAGCTACAGGATGCACAAACCCCTGCATACCCTCAGTAGTTTCCGGATTCCATTCGCTGCGCGGCAGTTTATTTACAAATGCCGATGCTACCTTAATGGCATGTACCAGCTTATCCTTGGCATAGCCGGGATGAGCGCTGATACCGTTGAAAGTAACAGTTGCGGCATCGGCCGAGAAAGTTTCTCCCTCCAGATGGCCGCGCTCACCACCATCCAGTGTATAACCAAAGTCTGCTCCCAGCTTTTCCATATCCACAGCAGCCACACCACGACCTATCTCCTCGTCAGGGGTAAAGAGTATTCTTATCTTACCATGCTTCACCTCCGGATGGTCATTCAGATAGGCGGCCAGGTCCATAATAATGGCTACACCAGCCTTATCATCTGCACCCAGCAGGGTTTTGCCTGATGCGGTAATGATATCGTCTCCTATACGCTCCCTCAGGTACGGATGCTCCCTTGTGCTTATCACCACAGAGTTATCATCGGGCAATACTATATCGCTGCCATTATATGCTTTATGCAGTATGGGTTTCACATCGGCACCACTACAGTCAGGTGCAGTGTCCACGTGTGAGCAGAAACAGATAACAGGTACATTTTCCTTTTCTGTATTAGCAGGTATAGTAGCATACACATATCCGTGTACATCCAGCTCTGCCTCCAGGCCCATGTCATGAAGTTCGCGCAGCAGCAACAGCCCCAGTACCTTCTGCTTTTCGGTAGAAGGCTGGGTAGGCGATTCAGGGTCGCTCTGGGTATCAAACTGTACGTAATGCATGAATCTTTCTGCAACTGTATGTGTATAATCTGCTATAGACATTTGATAATGATTTTGAACAGTAAAAGTAATAGAAGATAGCCAATAAAGACCGTTAATTGATAGTATATTGCACCGCTATGCAAGGTATAGGTTCCGGCTTTCTTGATATTTCGCAGATGGTCACTGTCACATTTACGCTCTTTGCGGTGATAGATATGCTGGGCTCCATACCTATTATCATCAGCATCAAGAAAAAAACAGGCGATATTAATGCCATGCAGGCTACCCTGGTATCGGGTGGGCTTATGGTGCTGTTCCTTCTTGTAGGGGAGCAGATGCTGCAGTTCATGGGTGTTGATGTAAACTCATTTGCCATAGCGGGCTCTATAGTAATCTTCATTCTGGGACTGGAGATGATACTGGGGTTGGAATTTTTCAAGCCCGATGCCGATACCAAGTCCAGTACACTGGTACCGATTGCGTTTCCGCTCATTGCAGGCTCCGGCACACTCACTACAATTATGTCGCTCAAGGCTACCTATCAGTTTGTCAATATATTGCTTGCTATCCTCATTAACCTTGTCATTATATATTATATACTACGTTCTGTAAATTTCATAGAAAAACTGCTGGGGCCATCCGGCATTCTGGTGGTACGTAAATTCTTTGGGGTTATACTGCTGGCCATAGCGGTAAAAATGTTTATGAACAATACAGGGCTGGCACCTGCCGGAGTGGTAAAATGAGCCGCACCTGGATACTCACATAAAATTGTTCTTTTTTAAATAAAATCTCCTACCTTTGCACCCTTAATGACCGCATGGCAAAATCCATGCTTTAAAACATAACAATATGAAAAAAGGAATTCATCCGGAAGCTTATCGTCTCGTAGTGTTCAAAGACATGTCTAATGAGACTACCTTCATCACACGCTCTACAGCACCTACAAGGGAAACAATCATCTGGGAAGACGGTAATGAATATCCCGTAGTAAAGGTCGAAATTTCAAACACTTCACATCCTTTCTACACTGGTAAATCTGTATTCGTGGATACTGCCGGTCGTATCGAGAAGTTCAAGAAGCGTTACGCGAAAAAAGCATAATAATTCTAACTGCAAATATTTTAAAGCCGCACAATTGTGCGGCTTTCTTATTTCTACCATGCGCAGGCTGTACGTATGTGTCATTCAGTTGGCTTACTTTTGATGTAGTCATTTCCAGTAAGATGAAACACATACTTTTTGACAGTGAGGCAAGAGAAAACCTGCTTCCGTTTACACATACACGTCCTGTAGCAGATATACGCTGCGGCATATTTACCATGCGTGAGCGCTGGCAACAATTACTGAATTGCAGTACCGGCTCACTCACAGAATATTATCTGAGCCCCCTCTACCCTGCTCATGCGGCAGAGGGCGAGATACTGTACATAAACGGAGCAATATTTGGCACCCAGGACCTGTGCAATGCTATCACAGCAATGGGCAGCGGACAGGTACTCTCCTGCGCAGGTATAGTTATTGCTGCGGTACTCCCTTTCTTTAGCGGCAGCCCGGCACAGTTTGCAGAACATGTACATGCACTCCCGGCTACTGAGTACAGCGGCAGCATTATGACACTGGCCAATGTGTGGGATATATTCTCATTGAACGAAAAGGCAATAGCCATTGACTTCCCGATTATCACTGCGGGGCGGGAAGGCGCACCGGTGCCGGAAGGTGTTACTGTATCCGGTGCACATCAGCTGTTCATAGAGCCTGGCGCCAATATTTATGCAGGCTGTATTATTAATGCCACCACCGGCCCTGTATACATAGGTAAGGACACACAAATACTGGAAGGCACCCTTATGCGTGGCCCTCTTGCTATCTGCGACCAGGCAGTTACTAAAATGGGTGCTAAGATATATGGTGCTACTACGCTGGGGCCCGGCTGTAAAGTAGGCGGGGAAATAAACAATGCTGTCTTCTTTGCCAACAGTAACAAGTCTCATGATGGCTATCTGGGTAATGCGGTAATAGGTGAATGGTGTAACCTGGGTGCTGATACCAACTGCTCTAACCTCAAGAATAACTATGGCATTGTGAAAATACGTCACGAGGCTTCAGGCAAGGATGTATCTACAGGTCTTATATTCTGCGGGCTTATGATGGGCGACCACTCTAAATGTGGCATCAACACCATGTTCAATACCGGCACAGTAGTGGGTGTTTCCTGTAATATATATGGTGGCGGATTTCCTGACAAGTTCATCCCCTCGTTCTCATGGGGTGGCAGTGATGGTTTTGTTACCTACAACTTTGAGAAGGCGATGGCTACAGCCGAGCAGGTATATGCACGCCGCAATAAAACCCTCTCAAATGCTGAATTTGAAATGTACCGCTACCTGTATGACGAAACACCCGGCATATATCCGATAGCTCACTGATAACCCAATAACAGGACAACGTGCTTAAAACAGACTTCCTTGTAATAGGCTCCGGTATTGCGGGGCTTGCATTTGCCGTAAAAACAGCAAAACGCTTTCCCGACAAGAGTATTACCATACTCACCAAGGCCAATACAGACGAGACCAACACCAAGTATGCGCAGGGTGGAATAGCAGTGGTAAACGATGCCGTGCGCGATAGCTTCCGCAAGCATATAGAAGATACACTGGTGGCTGGCGATGGACTATGCAATGAGCATATTGTAAATGTGGTTGTGACAGAGGGGCCCGACCGCGTAAATGAGATAATAGAATGGGGCACCCGGTTTGATAAAGATGTACAGGGCGACTACAAACGGGGCAAGGAAGGTGGCCACTCAGAATACCGCATCCTGCATCACAAAGACATTACCGGTTTTGAAATAGAGCGGGCACTGGTAGAGGAAGCACAGAAATACCCCAACATTCACATTCACAACCACTGGTTTGTACTGGACATTATCACACAGCACCACCTGGGTTATCTTGTCACAAAGTCAACTCCCGATATTACCTGCTATGGCGTTTATGCGCTCAATCTGCAGAATAATAATGTAGAAAAGATACTATCGCGCTGCACCCTTATGGCATCGGGCGGGGCGGGCCAGGCATACCGTACCACTACCAACCCGCGTATAGCTACCGGCGATGGCATAGCAATGGTGTACCGTGCCAAAGGGCGTATAGAGAATATGGAGTTTATCCAGTTTCACCCTACAGCCCTGTATGAGCCCGGGGTGAGTCCATCATTCCTTGTTACAGAAGCTGTGCGGGGCGATGGCGGCATACTGCGCAATAAGGAGGGGGAAGCATTCATGCAGCGCTATGACAGCCGTGGCGACCTTGCTCCCCGCGATGTAGTAGCCCGGGCTATAGATAATGAAATGAAGCGCACAGGTACAGAACATGTGTACCTGGACTGCCGCCATATGGATATGGAACAGTTTCGCGGCCACTTCCCCAATATATATGCACGCTGCCTGAGCAGTGGCATAGATGTGGCACGCCATATGATACCTGTAGCCCCGGCAGCCCACTACTGCTGTGGCGGCATCAAGGTAGATGAGTATGGACGCTCATCTATAAGACATTTGTATGCCTGTGGCGAATGCAGCAGTACAGGCCTGCATGGCGCTAACCGTCTGGCATCTAACTCACTGCTGGAAGCTATCGTTTTTGCCCACCGCTGCGCTACAGATATGGCAGCAATCATAGAAAAAACCACGTTTAATGAAGATGTACCGGACTGGAACGCATCGGGCACCAGCGACCCTAAGGAAATGATATTAATTACCCAGAGCCTGAAGGAAACCCAGCAGGTAATGAGCGACTATGTAGGTATTGTGCGCAATGATGTGCGTCTGCACAGGGCTATGAGCAGGGTAGATCTGCTGCACCGGGAAACAGAAAATTTGTACAAATCCACTACCCTTTCTCCACAGCTGTGCGAGCTGCGCAATCTGATTACAATTGGTTATCTGGTGATAAAAAGCGCACATTTCCGTAAGGAAAGCCGCGGCCTGCATTACAATACTGATTATCCGGAGAAAAGTGATCTGCTGCAGCAGATAGTTCTGTAACCGCTATATAGCGCCGCTGGCTATCAGTATAATTATAGACCACAGGAACATACCTACTATTCCAAGTACCACACCAGCTACAGCCCGGCGGTGATGCCTGTGTCCTGGCCCCATACCCAGACCACCAAAAATGAGTGCACATATGAGTGCCGGAGGAAAATATATTATTCCGCCTATACCGCACCACATGGCAACGGTTCCTTCCCACCCGCTGGCACTGCCACGATGCCTTCTTTCAGGATGCAGGCAGCCTTCCGGGGATAGAAAAGAGGTTATTGCCGCTACCTGCTCCTGCAACCGTACAATGCTGCTTTCCTTTTTTTGCTGCTCAGCAGGTATGGTAGCAGTTGTTTCATGTGCTGTTGCAGTTTTGCGCTTCACATAAAATGCCCCATAACTATTGCCATGTATCATGGAGAACAGAAAAACAAACAACAGTATGCAGGAAGACTTCTTCATAAGAATACATTTCAGCTATCTAAAATAATAAAAAACAAGATAAGACATACAGATATCTTGCGTATCTCACATTGTCATATAACTGATTACAGCATTATTTATTGTGCCACCATTCCGGCCAGTGATCAGAAAGCCAAAACAGGGAAAGCGCCTATTACCAGAAATACAATTGCCAGTATCACGGCAATACCTGCAAATATCAGACCAGTTTCAGCACGATTACGATGCTTTCTGTCAGGCTTTATACCAATAATCCCGAAAACAATGGCAGGAATCAGTGCCGGCCATAATACAAGAGACAGAATTCCGGTTATTAGCGATATTACTCCGGGCCATCCGCCTTTGCGTCTGCGTTTGGCAGGCTGTTGCGTTTCTTCTTCTTCGGCCTGTTGCAAATTGCCTTCAGGCTGAATATTACCCGTAGTTACTGTATGCCCTGCCACTTCATCAGACACTGCGTCAACAATCCAACTCTTACCAGCTACAGATTTATGTACCAATATAGCAGCATGGCTGTTATAAAAAGACAGGAACAGAAAGGGTATAATCAACAATTTCTTCATAAGGACTCAGGCTATTTTATAACCAGGCGCACAAATATATAAAAAACCGGTGCACAACAAATTATGCGCTGGACATGTTATATACTGTACCCACTAACAGGGGCCACAATTACAAAGCTATCAGGCTTAAAAAAACAATAGCTGCACTGCGGTAAAAACGCAATGCAGCTATTGCAGGTGGGGCTTGCGTTGACTTAAGCGAAAAGTAAACCGAACATTACCCCAACAAATACAAACCATAGCACTATCAGTGCTGCGACTATGATACCCAGTATGAGGCCAGCCTTTGCCATGCCACTATGCCGCTTATGCAAGCCCAGTGCACCAAATACTATTGCAGGAATACATAGCCAGCCGGTAAAGAATCCAAGAATACCACAAATAAGCGCCACTATACCCTCCCATCCGGAATCATCGCGATGCCCTTTGCCATTATTACCATCATGTCTGGCCTTTACATAGTTCTTTACCATGTGCAGCGCCTGTCTGCTGTTTTCCTTCCATTCACTGTTACGGGTATGAGTTGCTTCAGTGCTGGTTGCAATGCTGTCGGTTGCAGCTGTTGGTGCATGCTTTCTCACAAGAAATCCTGCCTGTACCTGTGTGGAGACAGTAGTAAGCGAAAGCAGCATGATAAGTAGTAAAATAATCCTTGTTCTCATATATGTGTGTTATTTATGCAAAAATAACCATGCCTACATTTCCCAACTGTTAAAATATTTCCTTTTGGCTGACTACCCATGCGGTACTAACTTTGCAGCTGTGCCGCGGGTATTTATTGCCATACTGCTTATACTGAGCCTGTCTTACCAGTGTTTCCTGAAACTGGGAATTGTGGTATGGTACGAATACAATAAGGACTATATAGCACAGAACCTATGTGAAAACCGCGCTCAGCCCGAAAAGAAATGCTGCGGTAAATGCTACCTCAACAAGCAGTTGAAAAAAGCTGATCAGGGCGAAACAGGCAAAACCACATTACCTGCCAAGTGGAATACAGGCGAGGTAGTCCTCTACACAATTCCTACATCTATAGAAGTACCCATAAGGTATGCAGCATATACAGCACGTATACGCCCGCACAATCATCACTTTCATCCGCTGCATATACCTGACAGTATATTTCACCCACCTTCCTGCTGAGTGAGTTATAACACATAACAGCAGCATACAGGCAGCGTGCCTGCGCTGTTTATTTTCTCACTTATTCAGTACTTATAATAATGAAGCAATTCATCATTGCCGTTGCCTTGCTGGCAGCAGGCAATTACGCACATGCATGCGATATGTGTGGTGGTGGTGGCGGTAGCCAGTATATAGGACTTTTACCTGCATTCAGCAGAAGCTTTGTGAGGATACAGTACAATCATAACCACCTCACCGGGCTATTCGCATCGCCTTACAAAGGGCGGCCGGCAGAAAGCACTACCGACACATACAATACCCTGCAACTCTGGGGCCGGCACAGCATAGGCCGCTATCAGATATTTGCGTTTGTTCCCTGGCAGCATAATGCCCGCACCGGCGATAATGGCACCAACCTGAAACGCAGTGGTATAGGAGACATGACCCTGCTGCTGAACCGCATCTTCATACAGTCGAGTGAGGGGACATACCGGCATACCTTTTTCGGTGGAGGTGGTGTAAAGCTACCCACGGGTCATTATACGCCGCTCAGCGAATCCGGCACCAGCCAGTCACAATCCCTTTCTACCGGTACCGGCTCATGGGACATGATGCTCAATGCAAACTATACCCTGCAAAAGGGTAATTCCGGTATCAATACAGATGCATCAGCACTCATCACCACTACATCGCCCGATGCATACCGCTATGGCAGCAGGCTTAGTGCCGGTGTATCTGTATTCCACTCATGGCAGGTAGCAGGCATACGCATTACCCCCCAGGCAGGTAGCAGATATGAGTATGCCATGACCGATTTTTTCGATTATCAGAAACAGTATATCAATGATGCCAGCGGGGGCAACATACTCTATGCCACCGCGGGAGTACAGGCCACCCGCAAGCGGATAGGATTACGGGCATCACTGCTGCTGCCCGTTCATTACAGCTATGCTGACGGTACACTCACGCCCAACTATAAAACAGAAACCGGGCTCTTCTTTCTCTTTTAAAACACACAGACATTGAAAAACAAGATAACACTCCTGCTTGCCGCATCTGTTTCACTGATGGCATGCAGCAAAAAACAAACCGAACCTTCTACTAAAGCACAGATTGGAATAGATATCATATCGCCCGAAGACGGACGCACTTTTCATAAAGGCGATACAATGAATATCAACTGCCAAATGACTTACAACAACATTATGCATGGCTATGAACTAAGTGTTGTAGATACTGCTACTAATCAGGTATTGTTTGACTATGCTGAGCATGTGCATAGCGACTCATTCACTGTATCGCAGGTGTTTGTGCCACAAGGCAGCAGCACAGTAGTAATGAAAATAACCCTGCGTACAGAGATAGACCACAATGGCACTGAGGCAGAAAAGCAGGTCATCTGCATCTATCAGCCCTGATAATACAGCATCACGTATTTTTACACTCAATAAAACATCAACAGACATGAAAAGGAACTTACTGATAATAGCTGCGATGGCATTACTTACATCATGTGGCAACAGTGAAGCAGGAACCGAACAGACTACAGCACAACCGGAAATGCAGGAAAATGCGGGGGCACCCGAATTATCTGCCGCCGATAAGAAAGCTGCTATACTGGCCGGGAAAATGGACCCGGTATGCGAAATGGACTATGACGCAGAGTGGACAGAGTCTGCCGAATATATGGGAAGCACCATACACTTCTGTAGTGAGGGTTGCAAAACAGCATTTACCGCACGACCAGAGAAATACATAAAGGCTGAACAGTAGTTCAGCCTTTATGTCATATAGCAGGGTTGCTATAAGGCAATCCGTTAGAATTTAAAGTTGTAGGTAACAGCCGGGATAATAGGGAGAATGTATACCTGATATACCTTCACATCTATACCCTGTGTTACACTGCCTGAGTTGTCCACATACAGGAAGTAAGGGTTCTTTCTGTTATAGGCATTATATACTGAGAATGCCCAGCTTCCCTGCCAGCGACGTGGCTTGCTGTGCTGTGGCGTATAAGTAGCCGACAGGTCCAGACGGTGATAAGAAGGCACACGGTAGGCATTTATCTTACTGTATAGCTGCACCAGCTCGTCATCTACAAAATAATAGCCGGTAGGCAGTGTAATAGCATTACCCGACCCGAATACAAAAACTGCTGATACAGTCCACTTCTTATTGACATTATAGCTGCTGGTAACAGATATATTGTGCCTGCGATCATACTTGAGCGGGAAACGCTCACCATTGTTCAGCTGAGCAAATATCTGGTTGGTCCATGCCAGTGTATAGCCTATCCAGCCTGTGAATCTGCCCTGTGTCTTATTAATGAAGAACTCCGCACCATAGCTTTCGCCTTTACCAAACACATACTCCAGCTCTGGGTCTCGCAGTGTATTGGGCGTATAGCCCTCACGGTACTGCAGCTGATTTTCCATCTGCTTGTAATATAGCTCTACTGATGTCTCCAGCTTATTGTCCAGGAAGTTATGGAAGTAACCTGCCGAATACTGCCGTGCCATCTGTGGTCTTACCCGGTACGTACTGGGTGCCCATACATCGGTAGGCAGTGTGGAGCCATTATTGGTAACCAGGTGTATGTACTGATATGTCTGCGCAAATGAAGCCTTTATTGAGGAGGCATCATTGAGTGCAAAACGCAGATTGATACGAGGCTCCCATCCGCCATATGTTTTCACCAATTCACCCTTTCTATAAGTCTGCGAGTCGGTTATATTTCCTGCTGCATCAAATGACTGGCGGGTATATGGTCCTATCTGCCCAAACACGGAGTAACGCAGTCCTACATTAACCTTCAGCCAATCGGTGGGGTCAAAATCGTCCAGTATATATGCGCCGCCCTCGTGTGCATACTTGGTATAGGCGTTATCCGGCTCCAGCACTATAGTATCTACCTTACCCGACACCTGATTAGGTATGAACGTATGATAGGTATAGGCCAGTCCTGCCTTTATATGATGGTTGAATGAAGTATAGTAATCAAAGTCTGTTTTGGCATTATAGTCCTTGATGCCCGATGACAGCTTTACAGCAAAGGTGCTCTGATTAAAGTTGGACGCGAAGTCATAATCATTATACACCAGTGTGGTATTGGCAAACAGGCGGGTATTGAACTGGTGATTCCACCTCAGTGTTGCAGTATTATTACCCCACGGGATATCGGCCCTGAAGCTACCACGGGAGTTGGCAAACTTAAACTTATCTACCCCTGTATAGCCACTCAGATACAGACGGTCATGGTCGCCTAGCTTATAGTTTGCTTTCAGATTGGCATCATAAAAGTAGTAGCCCGTATTTTCCAGTGCTTTGGTAAAAGGCCGTGCTATCACATCGGCATAGGTACGGCGTGCCGATACCATAAATGAGCCCCTTTCTTTTTTAATAGGCCCCTCAAATGTCAGCCTGGATGCTATCAATCCTATACCACCTTCGGCATGGTACTCTTTCAGATTCCCCTCTTTCATGGATACATCCACTACCGATGATAGCCTGCCACCGTAGTTGGCCGGGGCAGCGCCCTTTATCAATGTTACATCTTTTATGGCATCTCCGTTAAATACAGAGAAGAAGCCAAAAAGGTGGCCGGTATTATATACAACGGCATCGTCCAGCAGTACCAGATTCTGGTCGGGGCCACCGCCACGCACATAAAAGCCTGAGTTACCCTCACCTGCCGACTGTACCCCTGGCAGCAACTGCAATGTCTTTAAGATATCTACCTCACCAAAGAGTACCGGCATCTGTTTGATACGCGCTATGGAGAGACTGACTGTACCCATCTCTGCCTTGCTAACATTCTCATCTTTACGACCGGTAGTTACGGTTACCTCTTTCATCGTAGTGCCGCTGGAAAGGTCAGCATTATAAGTTGTATTGGCAGAGAGGTCCATCTCCATAGTAAGTGTAGTATAGCCTACATAGGAATATATAACGGTATACTTACCTGCCGGTACAGTGAGCGAATAAAAACCATAGGTATTGGTTGTAGCGCCCTGGTCGGCACCTTTTACATATACAGTGCCTGCTATCAGTGACTCTCCGGTAGCAGCATCACGCATATAACCACTCAATGACACCTTCTGCTGAGCTGCAGCGGTGATAACAAACGAAAAAAAGAACAGAATAGCGAATAAGGTACGCATGGATTGGGGGAATTGAGGTGCAAAAGTAAGGCAACCATATTTTTATAGGCCGTTTTAGCGCCCTTCAGGAAAAATTAACAATTCTCTGCATATTGCCGGGAACCTGTAGATAATAGGCACAAACTCATAAAGAAAAAAAATATCATAGCTTTATAAGAGGATATGACCGCACACTTTAGTTAATACCACTGCTACACCGGGCAATGCACATAGTACTTTCTACGATTATCAGAAAAACAATGCTCATATGCCTTTTACCAGTACTATCCGGTAGCAGCAAACGGAGCGAAGCGCCTCAGTTGAAGCGCTCCGCAGGTACTCGTTTCGGGGGGTAATATATCTTAATCTGTTTTTCTTTCTACGTCTTTTCCTATTCACTTTCACCTTTCAAGTTCCACATCACACTACAGATATCCCGTCTGTAACCCCATCCCCCTACTCCTTGTTATTTACAACAGTCTATATAATACAGACTATTACTATCTACCATCTACTAAAAACTATCTACTAATTATAGTTCACTGTTACAGGAACACCAGTTGCATTTGTGTACAGACCAGCAGCCTGTGCAGCAGCTACGTTCAGCGTTGCACCTACGTTCAGAGTTTCAGTACCTGAAGCGCTCAGTGTGCCGGTAGATGATGGAGAACTGGTGAAGTTGTCAACAGTCATGTTATGTGAAGCACCATCAGAGATAGTGCATGATGCAGGCAGTGTAATAGCGTAAGTGTAAGAAGCCTGACCTGAAACTGTGAAGCTTGCAGCAGATACAGTACCTGTAGTAGCAGGAAGGGTTACACCACCTGCACCACCAGTGGTACGTGTACCGGCAGGGTCCAGAACGGCAGTACCTGCGATGGTAGCAGAAACAGCTACATTACCAAAATTCAGGTCCACTGTCTTAACAATGGTGATGGGAGTAATGATAGTAGCAGAGGCAGTAGCAGTAGCGGTAGCCTGAGCATGAGATGCAGTTGCAAAACCGAAAGTTGCTACAGCAGCGATTGCGAAAAATTTGATGATGCTTTTCATTTTCTATCTGTGTTTTATTGTTTTTGTTTGTGTTGTTTTGTTTGTGTTATGCCAGTACTATTACCAGGCACGTGCCACAATTAAAATCTATTGATTATCAATTACTTGCAAAGTTCAGAATGTCAATGCCAATCCATAGCACGGAAGGTTTTTCCGCAAAGCGGACAACCTTTCATCTACACTATTATCTGTACTTTAGCAGCAGCATGCACAGGGTCATATATTAAAAGCCCGCGGTCTTATGAATACAACCACCAGAATCCTGACAATCCTGTCCATTTTTATCTGCACATGGTTCTTTGTTTCTGACGGAAAGGACTCATTCAACTTTTATGGTGACGGCATGGGATACTACATGTATCTGCCCACTACATTTATATACCACACCCACAAAGCCCTTGACTGGCTGCCGGAAGACAAGCATTTTGACAACAGCATCAGAAACTATCTGAAGAGTATAAAGGAGGAAAATGTATGGACACCCAAAGGATACCTTATCAATAAGTACACCTATGGCGTGGCAGCTATGGAGCTACCATTCTTTGCGATAGCACATGCCTATGAAAAGCTCACCGGTGGCGAAGCCAATGGGTACAGTACCAGTTACCGTAATATGGTAAAGGTCTCCTCTCTTTTCTATGCCCTTATGGGGTTACTGGTATTATACCATGTGCTCATCCGGTTTACCGATAAGGATACTGCCGTAAGGACATTGCTTGTGCTGCTTGTAGGTACCAACTTCTTCTGGTTTGCACTACATCAGGCAGGGATGGCGCATATACCGCTGTTTTTCCTGTACGCGCTGCTGCTGTGGCTTACCATACGCATACATGAGCGTCCGTCATGGGCTGTATTTGCGGTTACAGGTATGTGCCTGGGCCTCATTACAGTAATACGCCCCACAGATATTATAGCCATACTCATACCCCTGCTGTATAACGTATATGACAGAAACAGTTTCCGGGAAAAACTGGCATTTATGAAAGCGCACATCCTGGGGATACTACTGGCCGGTATCATGTTCCTGATTCCGGTGCTGCCGCAACTGCTGTACTGGAAAATGCTATCGGGCTCATTTCTCTATTATAGCTATGGCAATGAATCTTTTCACTGGACACACCCCAGAATACTGGAAGGTTTATTCTCCTTTGGCAATGGCTGGCTCATTTACTCCCCGGTCATGATTTTTTCGCTCATAGGTATTGTTTTTTACCGGCGCGTAAGACCTGTATTCTGGCTTATGCTCACACTCGTGCCTGTATATATCTATATCATTTACAGCTGGCATGTATATAACTACATTAACGGACTGGGGTCACGCCCTATGATACACCTCTACCCTCTGCTGGCCATACCTCTGGCAGCTTTTATCCGCTTTCTGTCAGCGCGTAGCATTGCTGTTCGCGCCCTGGTGCTGTCATTATTCTTTTTCTTCATCTCGCTCAATATTTCCTACAGTCTGCAGCGGGCCAGAGGACTATTAACAAGTGAAGAGGCCGATGCAGTATATAATATGAATATGCTCTTCAGGCTGCGTGCCACCTACAGCGATATAGTAACATGGGACATCCAACAGGTGCAACCCAAAAGTGACAGGATAGAGAAGGTCGCTACACTTGCCTGTAACAACTATGATGATGCGGCATCCCCTCACTTTGAACCCGACAGTACAGGGCATACCGGCTTTGTATATCATATGGCTGCAGATGAAGAGTATCATCCTGGTAAGCTGATAGTGGATTATGATGAAAAGAAGTTTAAAGGTGCCCGGTGGCTTAAATGCAGTGGCAGGTTTATGTGTCCGCAGGCATATCAGTACTTTAAACACTTACTGACACTGGACATTCTCAGAGATGGTAAGTCGGCATACTGGTATGGTCTGAAAATAGACAATAAGATAGGGCTGACAGATAAGCACCTTCCACCTCAGGAGTACACGCTGGACCATATGGAAACAGGCACATGGGGTTATGTGTACTGCTTCATAAAAATACCTGATGACATACAAAAAGGAGATCAGGTAAGGCTGGATGTATGGAACATAGGCAGGCAGCCGTTATATATGGATGATATATGCCTGGAACTGTACCGGGATAAATAAAGAACCATACATCAGTAACCGGAAACCACTTTATCAATGCCCGGCATACTTCCTCCGGACCAGCACTTAGCGTTCGTACCTAACACCCATTCCACCACAAAAGCGCCCCCGTCAGGAGGCGCTCAGTTATGTTCTATTTGTAGTATCAGATAAACCGACTATCTACCATCTACTAATTACTATCTACTGATTAGTTGTAGTTAACTGTTACAGGAACACCAGTTGCGTTAGTGTACAGACCGCTTGCCTGTGCAGCAGCTACGTTGAGGGTTGCACCTACATTCAGGGTTTCAGTACCTGATGCGCTCAGCGTGCCTGTAGCAGATGGTACAGAAGTAAAGTTGTCAACAGTCATGTTATGTGAAGCACCGTCAGAGATAGTGCATGAAGTAGGAAGTGTAATAGCGTATGTGTAAGAAGCCTGACCAGAAACTGTGAAGCTTGCAGCAGAAACAGTACCTGTAGTAGCAGGAAGGGTTACACCACCTGCACCGCCTGTGGTACGTGTACCTGCAGGGTCCAGAACGGCAGTACCAGCGATGGTAGCAGAAACGGCTACGTTACCGAAGTTCATATCTACCGTCTTAACGATAGAGATAGGAGTGATGATGTTAGCAGAGGCAGAAGCGGTAGCAGTAGCCTGAGCGTGAGAAGCAGTTGCGAAACCGAAAGTTGCTACAGTTGCGATTGCGATTGATTTGAAGAAGTTTTTCATTGTAGTTGTTTTTTATTTGTTTGTGTTTGTTGTTGTTTGTGTTATGCCAGTAGTATTACCAACGGCGTGCCGGAATTTCAAGTAGTTGATAATCAATTATTTAATTTCTGGCATGGTGTGCCAATTGTCCGCACGGTGGACGTAATTTCCATTTTATGGATAAACACAATAATTAATGGAGAGATTATACGGACGCAAGAGCTGCTGCTATTATCTATACGAGCCAGGCAGTAGAATTAAAACAGTGTGCGGGGGCAAACTGCGCAGTTGTTTTTTATTTTTTACAGAATGGGCAGATTTGATTTAATACGTTGATAATCAATTCGATTCATATCTTTCACGTATAGAAAAGTGCGCAAAAAGGTTACAAAAATTTATAAACGCGAAAACAGACCGTTTACTAACAAAATACAGACCGTTTACTTTTTAAACCATTTGAAAATTACACTTTAATCCCCTTTTTACGCTCTTTTCAAAGCCCTTTCAATAGCATATCTTTGCCCTGCGACCTAATACCAACAGCCGGTTATCCCGGCCTGTTTTTCTCCATTTATAGAGGAAACCGCCCGGACAGTGGTTAAATCCACATGGGCTGTTGGTATTGGGTCGCACCATCTGATGGTTCAGTCCGGGCGACATTACTCCCTTATATCGGATAATTGGCTGTCAATACTTCTACCTTCTTCTTTCCACTCCCCTTGTTGACACTCACCCGCTGCTCTATAAACTTCTGATACCAGCCATTACTATTTACATATTCGGTCAGAATATCGCTCGGATATGACGACAGCAGGAACTTTCCCTTTATTTCAGCATTCAATTGCAATAATGACTCAAAATGCTGTTCTGTATACCCGCCATAATGCCCACAGTCGCTATTATAATATGGCGGGTCTTGATAGTGGAATGCCCGGGCATGGTCCCTGCTCTTGATAATATATAACGCATCAGCACACTCCAGCTGCACATTCTGAAGCCGGATGGCGTACTCCTCCGTAAACATCACCCTCGCATCTTCATGCTGTTTCCGGCTGTGTAATGTGATATTAATTTTCTTTTGCAGGCTTATAAAATCCTGCTGCATCACCTTGTAGAAGTTAATGAGCTCTGCATTCAGGTCGTTCAGCACCTCAATATCTGATGGCTCTTTTGCAAAAAACAGAGCCGCGCCACCGGCAAACGGCTCTGTGTAAAGGTCATGCTCAGGAAAGAGCGGAAGGATGGTAGAAACTAACTTCTGTTTGCCACCATAATAGGTCATTGGTGTTTTCATTATTGTTTTTTTTTAAATGGTTTCGTTTTCGCTTGCCTGCCCTCTCCATCCATTTAAAAAACTACGCTACTAATCCAGTATGAACATTGTCTCCCAGCGCACCGTGTATGCTGCTGCCGCTTTCACGAGATTAATATATAATCTCCCATCATCAAGTAGTGAGCCGGTAAAACAGGTCACGGTTGCGGCCTCGTCGGCCAGTAGCACAATCTCACCTGATCCGGAATGTGCTATAAATTCAATTGGACCCACTGAGCTATCTAACGGCCTGTATCCGGATGGAAGTGTTGTTAGCAGTACTGGTGTCACATCATAACTACTACCTAAGTCGGTAGTGGTAAATACATTGATCTCACCCTGTAGCCGGAGCGTATTGTTCAGCCAGTCCTTTTTATATTTAATGCTGCCGGAAAAGTTACCCGGCGTACCCGGCGTGTCCGGTGGAAATGTTACAGTAGTCCAGTTCTTTTCCCGTCCCCACGGTTTCAGGTCGCTGAGCGGGAAGTGTGTATCATCTGTTACTGTTGCGTCAGCTATCAACGTAGCCACATCCTCATTCACCACGTTGGGAGTGGTAGCATTGTTGTATGGAAGAGGCAATGTGGTTGATGTTGTGGTTATCTCCACAAGAGCTACCTCACCCACACCCGGCGTTACTGAGTCGCCTACAAACCGTATCAGCTTGCCATCATAAACGAACCATCCATCAGTAACTACTATTGTACCCGGGGTATCTTCACTTATATCCATACCGCTCATTACCATCGGGCCTGCAATATTTCCCCCTCTGCTGGCTACTGCCAGTATGCCCTCGGTCAGGTTACTTACCAGTTCCTCTAATCTGTTTTGTGTCAGCGGAAACCCGCCCGGTTGGCTAAAGTCTGTGTACTTCATATTATATAGTTGATTTTGTTTAGAATGCTATAAGTTGATAATTGTGTTTGCTCGGCAGTCGATACCGGTCTACAAGTGCCCTCATGCGTATGAGTTGCCCCGCATCCAGCGCCAGCACTGCTGGGTAATAAACTATGAATTGCGCCCCCAGCTCAGCGGTCTCTGCGTCTGTATACAAATACACTGGCGCATCATACTCACTCACCGGCAGCTCACTATCTTCAGCCAGAGGCACTTCTTTATCTGCTTCCGCATCCAGATACAAAGGCACTGGATCTTTAAATGGACCGTCTGCTATATAAATACGGCGCTCATCATTATCAAACACATCATTCAGCGCTGCTTCCATATAGCACACCTGCGAGCTATGCGTCAGATAGTAGATAGTATTGAGCCTGAACTGTAGCAGCAGGTTATAGATAAACTTCACCGGCCACACCAGCACACGCAGCCATGCCAGCCTTTTCGGCTTCCGCAAATCCACCGGCGTTTCATCACGCACCACTATATCCCAGTCAATATCCCAGTATCCCATATCAGTATTAATTAGGTGTATAAATTACGTTTGCGGCAAAGTATACCTCATCCACGGCCATGTATCCGGCATCAGGTGTATACTTGGCAGTTATGGTAGTTTCAAATGTTGCATAGATGCCGGTTGCAGTAATTACCCGGCATATAACCAGCCCTTCTACAGCCTCCACGGCATCTATCAGGTCATTGAGGACAAACACACCGTTAAACGGCATATCAGCAAGAAATGCATTGATCGCGTCCAGCGCCGGAGTAGATGCCGTGCCATCTATCCTGCTACCGTCAGCTGCTATTATCAGCGGGTCATAGAATAGTTCCACACCCAGCTTTAGTGTATCTGCCGCGCTGCTCGTCACCTCCAGCCGCACACCGGCATCCTTAATGCGTCCCATGTAGGTGCGTAGCGCATTCAGCTGATCGGTACCCAATGCACTCAGATCGCCCGGTTCACCCTTCGCTACCTTCAGCCTAACTTTTGAGGTCTCCGGCAGCTCTATAGCCGCAGCGCTGCTCACTATCAGCACACTATCGTCTGCCGGAGGCACCACCGCATATACATCTGTATCCGCAGGAAGAGAAACCCCGTACTGAAATGCCTTTGCTTTCGTGACATACCATCCTAAAGTGTGGCTTTTATCCGCTGCTAAAAGAGCATTAACAGCGCTTTTAAAGGAATCAAAAAGCCCATCCAGAAAGAAGGCACAGAATGCCACAACATCTACCCACAGGCTCCACTCAGCCACGGCGCTGCTGCTATCTACACCTGCCAGATTGCTCTCAGAGTTCTTTTTGTCTATAATTATCGTGCGCCACTGCGCTAAAGTCCTTGCCATAATTAATCAGTTGTTATACTGCCCCCTGCGGCCAGTATTGCATTACGTGTTGTTAGAGAAGCACTGGTAGGTGGTGCCGGTGGCGTATGCCCACTAATATCTATCACCAGCGGAGATACATGGTCCCAGTTGTGCGCCCAGAGCCTTGCGAAAAAGAGATCAACAAATACTGAAGTATATACGTTGCCTGAAAAGTCTATTGTGGTCAGAGCGGGCATCAGCATTTGCATCATATAATTAAGGTTTGTTATTGTAGTACAGTTAAATACTCGTATAGTTTGTATCCCTGTACATGGCGTTAGCGGGAGGAATATCGTTCCCGGCCCTACAGACTCACTGCTTAGTAGCGGGTGGTCAGAAAACTGTATATGCTCCAGCAATGCGGGCAGTGTACCGGCGGCATCCAGCAGTGTAGTTGCAGTGTGTGTAGTAGCATACAGCCCATCCCATACCAGCGCTCCTACATTATCATTATGCCATATAGTTACAACCCTTATGCCGCCACCTATAGGGAAGGTTTTCTCATAGAGCTCCAGTGTTTCACTGGTTGCATCACCTTCCACATATTCAGCAGCGCCACTGGCCAGTGATATCACCATCTTGTAGAGATCGCCACTTTCAGCCTGGCTACCTCCGGCATGTTGAAAATGAAAGTCCGTTACCTCAGACGCTGAGCCACTCACTTTTAAGTTAAATGACTTCGTTAGCACATCAGGAGCCAGCACTTCTACTTCCTCACCCGGTGCCGGTGTGTATATGACCGTATCATCCACCCTGCTTACTGTGCCATCCAGTAGCCCACTCAGCGTAGCCATATAGCTCACCTCAGTAGCCCAGTCCCATATTGCCTGCGGGTCACCTTCGTGTGCAGTAGTCCCATTAACTGTCAGTCTCCACGGTGTTATGGCATAAGTATCAAAATCACCCTCACTTTCCGCTATTGTCCACAGCGTCACAGGGTCAGGTGTTGGCCCGGGTGGTTCCGGCGGCTCCGCATTCAGCGTACCCACTATTGCCTTCCTGTTCGCCAGCTCACGCAGCACAGCATAGTCATAGATGCCATTACCCCCTTGTGCCACAGGCACTGGCAGCTCATATACAGTGCCCGGCACAGGTCTGTCGCTCAGTCCCACATCATTCAGCTCACAAAAAGCCGATGCCCCCTCCAGCGTACCCATCCCATTGATGACAACATCTATCATTGTCTGATTCGCCTGTGCTGTTATAGTTGCCATTATTCGTAGTATGAGTTATTAAACACATTTACCTCATTATCTGTCAGGCTCTCCGGGTTAGGCCGCAGATCATTCACCGTCATGCCGTCCTGCATAAACTGCTGTGCAATAGTGCGCTTCACATCCCCGCTATCCTCATCATCCTGAAATCGCTCTATGCCTACGCCTACCGTAGGTCGCGCCTTATATTCCCCGGGGGCGCTCATCAGTATACGGCGCTGATGCTGGTAAGTACTTTCACCTGCCTCCCAGTCACCACCCGTTATTTTAAGATCATTATCTGCATCCAGCAGATAGTCGTTCATTGCCTGTGCCATCGCTAGTGTTTTACATCATCATTTTTAAGGTAATCAGCCGTTGTCAGTGGGGTTATCGGTACAGTCCATATTGGGGGAGTAGTAGTTAGGTGCAACCTTAGTGAGGCACCCCCATCGTTTGCTATTGGTGCCCACGATTGAAACTTATCTATCAGGTCATTTACCTTGTCTTCCAGCCGCTTTATTCGCTCAGCGGTTTCCTGAGCCTTTACCAGCCCCCCATGAGCGCCGCCATTCATTACCACCTTCCCCGCCTCCACGACCAATTCAGGAGTGTCAGCCATTTGTATGGCAATCTTTGTAACAGTGCTATATTTTACTACGCCCCACTTGCCCGGCCCGTCTATCTCTGCTACCCAGACAATACTGTTTTCCGCTGGCACTATTAATAGTCCTTTAATGCTACCTGCAATGCCATTTATCATTACACCGCTGGTCTCTGCATCTCCATCTACAGTTAGTTTTACGGTGCATGTAGCCGCAGCTTCATCTACCGCTGTCACAATTCCGCTCATCACCGGGAAGTGGTCTTTCGCTCCCGTTCCGGCTACACGCTTTACTTCATCACTCAAAAGCTGATCGATCTTATCCATTTCTATGACAATTTTGGACCAATTCCTACTATTCTTCTGGAACCGTTAATCCCGAAAAGCACCTCTGTACTTTCTACCAGGTACAGCCCATCGCGTTCAGGGTAACGGCTATCTTTTATATACGCATCCCATCCCGGGGCGCAGTAAGGCTGCAACAAACCAGTTACATAACCTTCGTATCCCGTATAATTCAGTTGGCGTTGCTTTTCATTGGCTATTGCCTTCAGTGTACTTTCATCATGCCAGTTATTCAGCTGATATTGCAACCGCCGCTTTGCCACTTTCTCATCACTGGATGTTCGTACACTGTCACCTGTCACCAGCATGCCGTTGATTATTATTTGCACCTGCTCGATGGGTATCCGTTCTTTTAGATTATTATCCATTATGCAGTTCCACCCTAATCTATACTTGACTGTTGGTAGATTAAATGGCGCTTTCCCGTCCAGATAAGGGGTATATACTAGCCCCGCCCATAGCTTTTTAGGCTCAATGAAGAAGATGGAAATTGCGCCTTCGCTGGCTCTCCGTATTTCATCCAGCACTTTAGTGCCACTGGCATTCACCAGATTTCTACCATATATTGTATATGCTACTTTACAATCAACACTTATGTCGGTACCCTCACACACTTTTTCCAGCAGGCTCTTCAGGCTTATCCCCTTAGTCAGGTCAGCATCCATATACTTCAGTCGCAGCTTACGTACATAGCCCTCACATTCTATCTCTAGCGGTATCGCAAGGTTTCTCCGGCGCACAAAACCTTCAAATTCTGTTACCAGCTCACCGTTATAACCAAGCTTAATGATCACCGGATCACCCTCAGTTATGATTGTACCCGTTGTCTGCTCCTCGCTTACACGGCTCCCCTTTATTACATAAGCCTTAGTTGGCAATTGCATGATTGCCATTTCCATGTACCCATGTAGCCCCTTTCTAATTCGTAATTCATGTACGCCGGTAAACGTATACTGGCCAATGGAAATTTCGCTATTTAGTTGAAGTAGCGGCATCAGCTTATATCTATCAGGTTAAATGGTTCATTGGCTGTAAACTCCAGCGTATAAGCACGCACATTTTGCACACCGGGTACACCAGGCATATCTACACTTCTTACTACCACCTCATCGCTACCCAGCCTGCTTTTATCTAAGAGCAGTATGTCAGTAAGTGCGCTCCTCATTTGCATCACAGCTCCTACTGTAAACACCTTGCTCATTATTTTAAAGTCTCTTTCAGGAAACTCATTATTCGTGCCAATCAAAAACCCTTTTACACTTATCCTCCAGCCTGCTGTATTGATAAATTCACTTACAAACCCCCTTCTTTCCGTTAGCACAGTATCAATAATTCTGGCCTCATTACTTACACTTACTACAGGGTATGGCAATTGCCACCTTCCGGTAGTACTACCATCAGCATTTGTCAGCCCTAGCTGCGCAGCCCTGTCGCTGCCAACATTTATTTCCACTGGCATGTAGTACTCCAGCCCGTTTTCTCCAATGCCCCAGTATGGTGAGCCGTACTCTCCGGTTTCTTTCTTTTGAGGCAGCTTTTGAAATTTCGGCTCAAATGCACTGCTTTTGTAGCCAAAAACCCGCTCAAACAACCCGGCTATAGATAAGTTGACAGTTGACATAGTATTGGCATTTACGCCGGAAGCCCGGCAAATATTCTGTATATAGTTTCTTTCAGTTTCACCTCCATGTTATGCCCTCTTTCTTCAGGTGTAGCACCGGTAATATGCATCTGACCCACAACATTGCCAATCCTTATTTCAATCTTCTTCCCGCCACCACCTACAATGCTGTCATTAACTGGAGACAATCCGATTCCGGCTTCTTGTTTTTGCGCCTTCGTTTTCTGAACTGAGTCAGATGATTTCGGGACTGACGCATATAAATCTCCGCGCTGCGGTGACGCTTTAAATCGGCCATCAAACCCTATCGCCCACAAATTTGCCTTCCGCTCTTTCTCCTTTCTCGCGGCTGCCTGAGCGTTCGACTCAATAAAAGGCACGGGTAGGGATATATAGGGCGTACCAGCAATTTTCATATTTCTGCGCCTCAATCGTTCCTTCCGATCGGAGTCCCATTCAAAAAAGGGTGGGTTGGGATCATAGTCAGAAGGGACTACAATGCTTTTCTTTCCTTTTCCTATACCCAACATATCCAGAAATCCACCAAAAGAAGTAGAAGCCTCCTTGAACATTGAGGCACTCTTAGCAATATTTTCAGTAAGGAACTTGAAAGCGTTTATCGTACCATCAACATAAGGCTGCATTTTTGATACAATATTGTTCCGCTCCATCCAATGCAGTAGCTGATTAATTCTATCCATCGCCGCCACAGCTATAGGCATCAACTGGTTTCCCACATCTATCTTCAGGGCAGCAAGATTACCCTCCAGCTTCAGCAGTTTGCCGCCCGGGGTTTGGCCTGTCTTTTCCATCATCCGGTAAAACTGCCCACCCTCTGATGTTGCAACCTCAAATGCTTTTGCAACCTGTATCGCTGATATTTTACCTTGACTCATTAGCTCCTTCAGCTGCCCCACAGTCACCTTTTGGCGAAAGCCAAATTGCTTCCACTTTTCAGCCATCACACTCAGCGGGTTAAATCCCGCATTTATGTATTGAAGTAAATCCTGCCCCATTAGTTTACCACTGGCCCCTGTTTGTGCATAAGCTAGTGATAAGCTGCGCATCCTTTCGGTATCCCCCATCGCCACATCACCTATCTGCTTCAATACACGAATTACATTACTGTCAGGTATGCCAAATCCCATAAGTGTCTGTGCATTACTATATACACTGGCACCCATTATAGTTGATTGCTTCAGATGGCGCAGTTCGTTAAAGAGCTGCTTTCCCCTTGCCTCACTACCGGTCAGTACTTCAAAGCTCTTGGCCCGGCTGGCAGCATCCATAGCTGCCTGTATTGAATCTCTTACAAAACCGCTGATACCACCCACTACCTGTGAGAGCCCGGTTGATATTGCGGCACCTATTGCGGTCCCCTTTGCCATGCTCCACATACTCGTTGCGCCATGAGCAGTGGCACTTATGCCCATCCGCTCAATACCGCGCATTTTTCTTTCCAGTGAGTCTATCTCACGGTTAGCCCTGATGATAGAGTCGGAATTTACCATCGTTCTCCGCTCCTTCTTCAGATGATCCAGCCTCGTATTCAGGTCGTCAATAGAACGTCCGCTACGCTGAGCGGCGGCTTTAACACCGCCACTCAGCATATCTTTCATTCTAAGCACTATTTCCACTACGCTGCTCATAATTGGGCCATCTTACTTCTTATATAATCCAAATGGGCTGCACGCACAGCCCATTCGTTATCACTTGCGTTCTTATAGTCAAATCCCGGCATAAACATTAAGAACAGGCTTTCTGTAAAAACAGGAGAGTCAGTGTCCAGGGCTTTCCCTGCTCTCCCTACAAGTTTACCAGATGAGCCCTGATACCATTCATTTTGCGTTCCATGTCAGGCACAATGCCTAGCATGTAAGCATCTTCCTGAAGCATTTCTTTTGCGCCCCCTATGAATGTGAGGTTTGCAAGCTCTTCGGATGCAGACAATGGGTTCCCCGCTGTGATACTCGCCAGTGAGGCATTCACCTCCTGCCGGGAAGGGTTTTTAAAGTAGGCAACATACTTACCATCGTCACTTGTTAGCATATATATACCAGATGTATGCGCCTTCTTCCATTCGGCTATTTGTTCAGGTGTAGCCGCACCTATAGGCTGCTTATTCATTTGTTGTATAAACTAAATGGTTAAAATGAGTGTTTATGAAACTGTTTTTATTCTCAGGCAGGAGAATGGCAATGTTACCTCCATGAACTTCGCACCCTGATCAAATCCCCGCTCATACTCTTTTACCCGTACTCCTACACAGGTATGAGTTGAGAGTTTTCTACTACCTGCAGGTCTGAATGTAATCACGATATCAAATTCCAAATCCAGTATACTATCTCCACCGGCAGCTAATGCAGCCTTATCCATAGCATCAACAGCGCCTTTCAAAAGCTTTATTTCACCTTCATAGGTAATATTGCCGCTCTGAATACTAATAGGCTTGTTTCCAGCCGCATGCAGTGGTTCCTGATCCTGTGCTGGTTTAAACCGCATACCTCTGATCTTTGCTACTCTTGCTCCGGCGATGAACACCTCCATATCCGCCCATTCAGCCTCTTTGCTATCAAAAAATTGTATGGTAGCCATAAAAAATGATGTTTTAAAAGTCTTTTAATTAGGTTTCTACGAAGTCAAAGCGGGGTTACTGTATCCAAGAGTAACATTGATGACACTTGAATATCCATAAGGCACTATGCCCATATTTACGCTTATCTCACCCGTACTCAATACATTCTGATCAGGGTCGACAAATACAGTTATACTTACCACTTCACCATTACTGGTCATTGCGAGGTTAATCGCATTTTCAATCATCTGCTCCAGTGTCCGGCAATAACCAACATCCATCTTTCCACTATCAGGGTCCACCGGCACCTCATCATCTACCTCCTGCAATAGCGTAGCATACGCTATTATATGCGCCTTGTCTATTATTCGTCCACGGCTCAGATAAGCATAGTCATCAGTATTGATTACCGCAGTCCTGTCCCCGCTCCAGTAGTATCCCGCCTCGCGGGGATACTGCTGCCATGTTATATAACCCTTACCGGCTATCAGTGGCGCATCATAAGGCACATTTTCTATTGGGGAATCGCCCAGAAATGCGGTGGTGGTTGCCGCTGGCCCATCCTTCACCCTGCTCACTTTCCGCTGTACAGGTATTGCTGCTATACGTCCCAGCAACAGCCCAATGGCTGCACCCGGCACATCATCGGTAGTATCACCTACCAGCACCGCAGATCGGCTGTAGGAAAACGTCTTCAGGTTCGCAAGCTCAGCGGGCACACCGCTATAGCTGGTACCACCCACTACACACCGGAAGGGCCACTGCTGCGCAAAGTAGTTGGCAGCCATCACCTCCATGTTTTCCAGTGCAGTGTACACATCCTCATTCAGGCCATCGGTTACCGTTATCGTACCCACTGCCGTATCATCACTCATAATGCCCAGCACACGTATTTCGCCCTGGGCATAGTCCAGCAGCGCTTTAGCCCCCGCATCATTGTCATAGTCTGCCATATCCGCCACAGTCAGCGTATTGGCCACCAGCAGCAGGTATAGCTTTGCTCCGGTTCCTGCCTCTTTATAGAAGTTAGTCACCTGCCTTACAGCAAATTCATTGCCGTCATCGGTAATGCCTGCCTCAGTAAGACCATTCAGGCTGGTTATGAGAATCGGAGTGCCCAGAGCGTAAGAGCCAGTGCCGTCTATTGCGCCGGTCAGCACCATGCCCACTACGCCATCTTCCGTTTGTAAGCTCTGGCCCAGTTGCCCGTTGGCCAGCGTTATGTTTACACCCATTTTAAGTGTTTTTTGTTGTTAATGTTATTGTTGCAGCAGTCGCGCTTAGCTCAGCTCATCCACCTTTTTCTGTGCAGCCGCTACTGCAGCTGCAGCCGCATCCTTTTTCGCTTTGGATGCATTCTTTGCCAGTGATGCCTGTGCTGCTTTGGCAGCTTCCAGCTCAGCCGTTGCAGCCTCCAGTTCACTTGATGGCTGTTCCTCACCCTTTGCATCCTCACTTTCAGGTGCTGCACTATTCGGTTCCTGCTCCTCGCTCGCACCGGCATCACCTCCGGCACTTACAACAGGCTGTGCTTCTTCAGTTTGCGTACCACCATTCTGTGCTGCTTCCCACGCCTCATAATCACTCCGGGTCACATGGTCCACAAGGTCACTTTTGCCTGCAATCTTCAGATTTCGTGCATTTGCTTTAGCTGTTGATGCTGTAAAAAATGCAGTCCCGTTACTGCAGAACCAGAACTCATTTACATTTTTGTGCCGGGCAAAGTAACCGGCCCTGCTGGCTGTCATTTTAGACATAACATTGAGTTTTATTGTTTACGTATTATTTGTATCAATACCTGATGATACCGGCTATAGTAGCCGTCACCAGTTTTCTCTTTTTCCGGGCCACTTCATAGCCCTCACGGCCACCGTGCTCGTCGGTATTGCCGTCTATAGTATGCAGCCACCATGTACTGCTTACCCGCTCTGCATACTCCACTATACCTGTGTGGCCTGTCCCTTTGCTCATCAGCATGATGAACTGATCACCCGGCAGTATCAGTTGTGGCCGCGCCAGTATCTCGCTGCGCATCAGCTTCCTGTTCATGCTGGTTCGGTTCCAGCAGTCATGCACGCCACCGGTATTGATTACCGGCTCCGGCTCCATGAGCTGCTTTGCAGCCTGCTCATAACACCAGTTCACAAATGCCTGACACCACGGATACCCCGGATTGAGCCCAACAGCCGCCAGATATTTATCTACCATCGGGCCACGGTTGTTCCGCTTAGGATGTTCTTCCTGCCCCAGCTGGCTCTTTGCCATGTCCAGCGATATGATGGCCATTGGCGAGGGTTCCCTGTATAGCTTCGTCTTTTCCATCTGTTTGTTATTCATACAAGTCCCAGTCTCCTGTTACCTGCCGTATTATCATTTCCAGTTCGGTTGGTAGCGATACCAGCGTCACCGTCATATCATTCATGTACCGGTTCAGATCATCTATGTAGGTCAGCGCCTGCGCCGTGCTGCATTGAGAGATGATGCTGCGCACACATTGTTGGTAATCCTCATCAGCCAGCTGCTGTAGCTTGGATGTATGGCTGCACGCCATCCATCCGGCTGAGAACATTACCAGCCCCACTATAACATAACCCACTATCTCCATAGCCCCCTGTTTTTCAGATAGCTGCGCAGCCACATACCAATAGCTACACCTGCTACTAATGACACCACTAATAGCTTTATAGAGCTACATCCTGCTTTCCGGCTGGCATCCACAGTTTTGCGGCTGGTATCTGCCACATGGTGGTAGCTGATAGATTTTGCAAGCGAGTCATACAGCTGGTACCCTTTAGCCATTCTGCCACTGTCAGTCTGGTACCTGCGCACTAGGCGCAGCAGGCTGTCAGCCTTACAGGTGATCTTTACCTTACCTTTCTCCGTGACCCGTGCGGTCACAGAGGTACGGCCACTGGCAGATTCATGCAGCACACCCGGCTTGGTCAGATCCGTATCATCCAGCTCCAGTGTCACTACATCACCAGGCACAGCCTCCTGCACCTCTGTGTTTGTATGCGTTACCCACTCCAGCAGGCTATCCTCCCGGCGGTGCAGCGCTTTGGCAGCTGCCTCTAAGGAGTCTATACGGCGCACAGCAGTTTGCACCTCCTGCTTTTTCTGCGCCTTTTTAACCGCGCCACATCCCGTCATAAACACTATGATCAGCACGATGATCAGCGTAGTAAGCAGTGCAATCAAAAATTTTGATATGAATAGAAAATATTTCATTGGCCTGTATTGGTTGGTTTGTCTTTGTCTTTGCTCCCCTTGCTGCTCCCGTAGCGGAAGTTTAGTAGCAGGGCTATAAATGTGATCATCTGTAACACTACCGCCTCTATCAGCTTCAGGTCTTTTCCCGTTATAAGGCTGTACCATGCCAGCCCTATCACATTACCCAGCAGCATCAGCAGGGCTATGCCCCACCATATATCTTTACCCCCTATCAGCTCCCGTAGTGTCCTCATTTTTCTCTCGTTTTTCGCGCCTGTCCTTCCTTATCTGCTTGAATTTCCAGTGGATCTTCATACAGTAGTCTATCACTGCCAGTATTGATACCGCTATACTCATTACCAGTGCTATCGTTGCCGCATTCAGCGATATGGCCAACAGTGGCCCCCAGCTACCGGCTATCAGAAAAAGGCCATTCAGGTCAGGCCATATGTAGTGGTGATGTTGCATGTACTTATATAGAGTGTAAAAAAAGGCCCGGCCACCCGGGCCATTATCCGTACTCACGGCTTGTCTGCTCCCCCGGCACCATGAGCGCCGGGGGATTGCAGCACATTATCTTACCAGCGCATACCCCTGCCAGACCCCGGCACTGCCAGTAGCAGCATTTGTACAGGATGCCGTCAGCATATAGTATGCATATACATTACCGCTGCCACTGTTTACCAGGTAGCTATATGCAGCCGTTCCGGTTGTATTTGCAGCTGTCGTTGAGGATAGGGTAAAGTAGTTTACACCATCTATGCTGGCCCAGTACGTTACTGTAAAAGAGTCCACACGCCCCCCAACTTTTGTTAAGTTCCACTGGAAGGTCAGGCTGTTTACCTCGCCTATCAGTTGAAAGCGAAAGGTGTCTACACCTCCTGCGCCTTCTACTGAGTCCTGTGTTGTATACAGAGGCAGCTGTGAGCTCTTATAATTGTACGTAGTTGTTGAGTTGGTGAGCTCATTGTTAAAATCACCCTTCGCGGTAAACTTCGGACTCTGTCCCTTGCAAACTGCCTGCTGTGCTTTTGCAGGTATTACTATTGTGCAGATTAAGGCAACTGCTACCAGAAGAAACTTTTTCATGCTTTGTTTATTGTTGGTTTGTGATGAATTGTATTACCCTTTTGGCTTTACGCTACTACACACCAGATGCAGCCTCCTGAACAATGGCAATTACACCCTTGCCATCTGCCCTGCGCTTACGGCCACCGGCACGCACCTCAAATGAGTACACATCGCCATAGTAGGTAGGGTCATTGGTCTTGTCAAAGAATGTCACGGAGCCTACAGCACGCTCTACTGCGCTTACCTGCCAGCACAGCACAGCATCATTATCTGTTGCAGAAGCTGCAGCGCCATATGCATTAATTGCACTTGCATCTTCATTATATACCACTACAGAGCTTCTTACATATACCTTGAAGCCGTACATCATACCCATCACACCAGTTACAGGATCAAACGTCTTGGAAAAGTCGCGATATTCAGTAGCCTCCAGCGCATCCGTAAACTGGCTGTACATATCTGCACTCATAATGCAGTACCTGCCTGTTTTGGCTACATTCTGCTTATCCATTGCCGTCCCTGCACGTTTCAGATCGGCAGGTACAAACTTCTTACGCATACCCGTTGTGCCATCCACATGTGCTTCCGTTCCCTCTCCTGTTGTTCTCAGGATACTACCCACTGCTGTGGGTGCCCATATTCTCAGGAAGTCCTCAGCCACACGCTCATTAAGTGCTGTCTCGTGCTCTGCCAGTACACTTTCCCGCTTGGCATAGCTCAATTCATATTTCTCTGCATTGGGCAGCAGAATGGGGTCAGTTGTAAAAGGTGACAGTTCATAGGTCACATCAGTATCTGTCCTTTGCGATACCGATGCCGGTAGTGAGCTCCTGCTTTTTTCCACATTTGCTACAACTCCTGCCTGCGGTATATGTACTATTTTACCCTGTTCCACATACATGCTGGCATCAGTAGAGGCCAGTAGAAACGTATTGTCTTTAAAAAGGTTACCTTCTATGTGATTCTGCCACACCTCCACCTGTATCGCCATTAATGCCACACCGGCATCTTTACCATACCACTTCGCTGGGAAAAATGGTTTTAATACAGGCACACCAAACGCAATGAGAAATGCAGTAATTCCTGCACCGGCATTGCCAGCTATTTCAGCGGTCACACCGCCTATAAATGCAGCCATTACAAAAGCTGCCATAAGTCCGATAATCGAGAGTTTGTATTTCATATATTACTTGGCCTTTAAAGTCGTTTTTAAGTTGTTTTTATATTGATGCGCTCAGTGCAGGTTATGCTCTGTACTCCTTACCGAATTTCTCTTTGAACTTCTTTTTGAATGCATCCATATCAGCATCTTTCAGGTCCTGAAGGCGATCTTCCTTATCCAGCTCATCCCATGACTTATTGGCCATATCGCCCAGCTCCGTTTTACTGCCGCTGTTCATATCATCCATGATGCTCTTGTGGACCGGAAGTGTGTCCATCAGGTCTTTCAGTCCTTCGGGGTTTGTTGCATAGTCTGTGGCCAGCTTGTTTTTCATAGCCACGGTCAGCTTTTTATCTGTCATGCCTTTATCCAGCAGATCAGATACTGCTTTTGCAGTTTGTGCTTCCTTCAGGTCTTTTAGCTCTGTTGTGAGCTTTTTGTTTTCATTCACGGCCTTATCACCGGCCTTAGCGCGATCATTCAGATCGCTTATCTTTTGTGCCAGTTCTGTACCATCGGCATTGTCGCTCAGTCCCAGCATGCTCACCAATGCCGGTGTGATTTTCAGTTGTAGTTCCCTCATGTCAGGAGATTTTGATTTATTGATAAAATTTGTTGTCAGATCACTCAGGTTAATTGGCTGCTCATTGGCATCATAGAGCTTAAAGGCATTACGGTTCCCGGGGCTGTCTACCAGGCTGCACTCTTTATAGTACCATTTCGTGCCTACCAGTATCGGGTTTTCGCTATCATTCGGGTTATCCTCCAGATGATACTCCTCCAGATGAATGTTGCCTACACTCGCTGCATTCAGGAAACCTTCTTCTATTTCCTGCACCGTCCTTTCTGCACGCGGATGCTCCATGTTTATTACTGGCTTTCCCAGTATCCTGTCGCCATCCAGCCTTATGTCTTCCCATTTCAGCAGCACACCATCCTCTTTATCATGCCCATAGTAGCCGATGGGGTTTTTCATAACCTCATCCAGCATACACCCCTCAGTCAGCAGCCGAAAGCCGTACACATTCACACTGCTGTCGCTCAGTACAAAGTCCTTATTTATCTTCTTCGATGGCATGAAATTTTTAGTGATTTCCCGTTGTTGAATACAAAGTTGCATCGCGCGAATGTCTTATCAGGCTTGACTTTGGCACCATACCACGCACCGGGCGGCACCATGCCGCAAAGTGCGCGGCATCATACTTTTTTACTCCGGCTATAGCCCCGCCGCCGCCCGACCTTTGTCTCTCACGCGGCCCCCGCCAACGGCGGGGGTAGGGCTTAAAGCATATACTATGGCAGGAAAGAAGCTATCCAACGCACAAAAAAAGGAACTCGCAAAAACACTCTATATCCGCACTGCCTTAACTCAAAAGGAGATCGCAGAGCAGGTAGGCGTATCAGAGCAGAGCATGTGTAAGTGGGTAAAAGAAGAAAAGTGGGAAGTTCTTCGCAAGTCCATCACAACCACTAAGTCAGAGCAGATCGCCATTACCTACGAGATTTTCGCAAAAATGACGGCAGAGGCCAAAGCAGCGCTGGAGGATGACGACCCCACCACCAATCCGGATTATGACGGCTTGTCCAAAGTTGCCAAAATCCTTGAGCGGTTGGAAAAGGAAACCAACATCGGCGAAATGCTCCAGACCGGCATGCTGTTTATCAATTTCATGACCTCAGAAGACCCTGTTTTTGCAAAACAATTCTCTCACTGGTTCAAACTGTTCATTGACGAGCAGATTGCAAAATCTAAGTAATGGATAGGCAAACAAAAATTTTATACGATAAGTTCAAGGCGCAGCATGATGCCCTTGCATCTGCCGCACCGGTTAACTTATCCGAGACACCGGCGCAAAAGCGCAAACGCATTGCCATGCTGGAGGCAGACCCTGAAGCATGGTTTAAATACTACTTTTCAGCTTACGCCAGATCTACACCGGCTACATTTCATATAAAAGCTACTCGCAGGATTATCTCAAACCCTGAATGGTATGAGGTACGCAGCTGGAGCCGGGAGCTGGCCAAAAGCACCCGCACCATGATGGAAGTATTATACCTGTCACTGGCTGGTTATCCCCGCATCACACCAGAGATGGAAGATAAATATGCCGCAGACCTGAAAGGAGGTGGCAAGCTCCGCAAGCGGAACATTCTCATGGTCAGCAACAGTAAGGATAATGCAGACCGCCTACTTGCACCTTACCAGTCCAATCTGGAAAAGAATGCCCGCATAATTAACGACTATGGCGAGCAGTATAATATCGGCTCATGGACCACCGGTGAGTTTATCACAAAAAAAGGGGTAGCCTACCGGGCCGTAGGCGCTGGGCAGTCTCCACGAGGCACCCGAAATGAAGCCATACGACCAGACTGCATCCTCATTGACGATATGGATACTGATGAGGACTGCCGCAACAAGGACATAATAGATAAACGCTGGGAGTGGGTAGAGCAGGCGCTGATGCCTACACGTTCTATTTCAGGCCACTTGTTGGTTATCTATTGTGGCAACATTATTGCAGAAGATTGCTGTGTTGTGCGTGCGCAGGAGCGTGCCGATCATGTTGACATTATCAATATTCGGGATGAAAACGGCAAAAGCACATGGCCGGAAAAGAATTCTGAAGCAGACATTGACCGGGTACTAAGCAAAATATCTTACGCATCACAGCAGAAAGAATACTTCAATAACCCCATTTCCACCGGAAAGACATTCCCCGAAGTAACATGGGGCAAATGCCCCCCTTTAGATGAGCTTCCTTTTGTTGTCATCTATGCCGACCCCGCACCCAGCAATAAAGACAAGCCCGGGGCAAGGTCTACTCAGGGCAATTCCCGTAAGGCTGTATTTATTGTTGGCCGAAAAGGCACCCGTTATTATATATACACCGGCTTTCTTGATGTCATGGGCAGCGACACATTCATCACCGCACTTTACTCCTGCAGTGACTATGTGGCGCAGCGCACCATCATATACACATACATAGAAAACAACTCCCTTCAGGACCCTTTTTATGACCAGGTATATCGGCCACTCATACTGGAGAGAGGTAATGAACGGGGCGGCAATGTGCTGGGTGTAGTACCTGACACACGTAAGAAACCTGAGAAATGGTTCCGTATTGAAGCCTGTCTGCAACCCATTAATGCCCGGGGCGATCTCATATTTAATGAAGAGGAAAAGGGCAACCCTCACATGCAGCGGTTAGAAGCCCAGTTTAAAGGGGCAAAGCCTACAAGCAGAGAAATGGACGGCCCCGACTGTATAGAAGGTGCAGTTTTCATAGTGGATCAGAAAGCAGGGGAAATTTCTCCCAATTCTATCCGCACAATTAAACGTTCACGCTCAAAATCAAAATCATACTAATTATGGCCTACACTCCCATAATATCTATAGAGGACCTGCACACAAACATTTATCCTGAGATACTTGATGAAATCAGCAGGAGCAATGACAGCATACTGAATACAGCTATAGCTAATGGCATATCTGAGGTTAAAATATACCTATCCCGTTATGATCTCACCCAGTTGTTTGGCGACCAGACAGAAGATATCGCCGCCACCTTTACCGATGAGTACCTCTCATCGTTGGTGAAAGATGTTATCTGCTGGCATGTAATCAGGCTGTCTAATACCAATATTCAGTATGATCACATCCGCACTTGCTATGAGGATGCAATAAAGTCACTGAAATCCATAATGAAGGGTGAAGCCGACCCTCGCTGGCCGTATCAGGACACCACCGGCCTCACCACGCCACCGGGCATATCTGTATCCATATCCTCACACCCACGCCGTAACAATAGGTACTAACATCTTTCAACTTTTTTAGCATGCGCAACGAGAATAATGAGATAATCAACGAAATAGACATTGCCAGCAATACACAGACAAAACAGGACCCTGTTCAGGGCACTCAGGTGCAGTTGGTCAGTCATAATATTACACTCCGCTCCAATGACCGTAGCAGCAAAGATGTTGACACATGGCGCAGATCACTGGTGGCTGCTGAGTCTGTTACATACCCTAATCGTAGTCAGCTCTACAATGTGTATGAAGATGTCATGCTGGATGGTCACCTTTCCGGCATTATAGGTAAGCGCATTGATACCGTACTGAACAAACGGCTGCTATTCAAAAAAGGAGAGGTGCCGGTACCTGAAATGGAGCGGGTAATAAACTCAAAAGTATTCCGCGACATTATCACAGAGATACTGCTGTCTAAGATGTGGGGTATTTCCGGCATTGAATTCCAGCCCGGAGAGCAAATGTGGTTCAAACGCATACCCCGCAAGCATATAAAGCCTAAGTGGCAGATAATTACACTGGATGAGCACGCCACCACCGGCATCAGCTATTCCGACCTTTCTAACGTCTGGATCATTGGCGACCCTGACGATCTGGGATTATTGCTGAAATGCGGTTTTTACGCCCTTCTTAAAAAAGGAGTTATCGGCGACTGGGCAGAGTACATTGAAATATTCGGCTCTCCCATCATTACAATGACGTATGATGCTGGTGACAGGCAGACAGAGCTGAAGATTGATGATGTGCTGGACACCATCGGCAATTCAACCCGCATTAAAATGCCAAAACAGGCCGGGCTTGATGTCAAAGACGGCAAGGCCAGTAATGGAGATGGAAAACTGCAGGACACATTCCGTAACGCTATGAATGCCGAAATGTCTATCATCGTCCTGGGCAATACAGAAACCTCTACAAGTAGTAAATCCTCCGGTTATGCTCAGTCAAGAACACATGCCGACCAGCAGCTGCAGATTACCAAGTCTGATATGGTGGACGTATTGGACTACCTCAACACTGACCACTTCCTAAAAATACTGGAATCATACGGCTACCCGGTAAAGGGCGGCTACTTTGAATATGATCGGGAAGTTGACATTGCTTACATGCAGGCTAAGATTGAGGTTGATAAAGCCGCAAGGGAAATGGGGCTGGGCATAGGCCGTAAATACATGTATGAAACATATGCAATAGACGAGCCGGAGCCTGACGACATTATTGCACGGCCAGCAGCAGTGCAGCAGGAAGCACCTCCCGAGGATAAAAAAGAGCCATCCAAAGACACTCCCAACCTTTCAGATGACAGTGAGCATGTAACCATCGGCCAGCTCAAAGCCATCCTGAAAGATTTTTTCGGCCCGGCCCTCTGATTCAGAGGGCCTATAAACCGTGCCCTTCTTGTGGTGGCCACCTGCCAGACCTCACCGCTCAGCAGCCAGACCCCGAACTGGACGCACTTTATAAAACCCTTTTAAAGAAGGTTTATAAGGGCAATACAGGTATGATTGATGAGGCCACTACCCGGCACACGGCAGAGCGCCTCATGCAGGGCGTATATAGCGGCTTTGGCGGCACATTCGGCACCATAGCCTACAACACTCCCGACTATGACAAAATGGCCCATATTGAGGCAAATGTGTACCAGTTCTCAGGTGCTAAGAATTATCAGATGCTGCGCGAGCTCACCCGGGCCGTCCGCGATGGCGAAAACATCCGCACTTATCGCGACTTCCGGCAAAAAGCAATAAACATACTGGACGAGTACGATCAGCGGCACCTGCGCACCGAGTACAATGCAGCAGTAGCCGGTGCACAGATGGCCAGTAAGTGGGTGGATTATGAAAAGGCAGCAGTGCTGGCCACTGAGCAGGGCATTGATGAGCCGCTCCTCCAGTACCGCACGCAGGAAGATGCCCGTGTCCGCGATTCCCACGCAGCGCTTAACCGCATCACCCGCCCGGTATCAGATGATTTTTGGAAAACATACTACCCGCCCAACGGCTGGAACTGTCGCTGCACTACCGTCCGCACCACTACCGGCCATGCCAGTACCGATACAGATACCAATCGTGCTATGGCCGATGCGGTACCTCAGAAAGGCTTCACACGCAATCTCGCAAAGGAAGGCTTCGTTTTTCCGGACAATAGCGCCTATTATACCGATTGCCCTCCTGAGGTACTGAGGCAGGCACTGAACATGCGCCCCTATGAGCGCCGCTTTGAAAAAATACATACCAGCACCACCAAAAACAAAGCAGGCCAGCCCGGCACCGTCTGGAGGCATATTGATGTTGCCACTACTACAGCCGACTATCCGCTGGTAGAAACTATCGGCAGAGAGCTGGCAGATAAGGGTTACCGTGTAGAGCTATTGCCCAATAATACACCGGCATCATTACATGGAAAACTTTTCCCCGGAGCAAAACCCGGAAAGCACCCCGACCTGCGGGTCAATGGGGAATATGTTGAAATAAAAGAGCCAAGATATCCTTACGGTCAAAACAGTATTGACAATATTATCCATAAGGCTGCAAGTCAGGCAGATCATGTTATTATACAAACACAGGGGCTGTCTAAGGCAGAAATGAAAAAGCTGGCAAAAGACAGGTTCAGAAATTCAAAGAATTTACAGAAGATTGAGTTCAGGCAGAGTGGGAAGTACAAACGATTTACAAAAAAATAAGCGACAATCCGAGGACTGCCGCTTGTAGGTGTACCGGCCTATAGCCGGTCCGGATACAAAGGTAACAACTATTTACTATATACTAACTACCATATACTAAAAAATGAATCCCCTCGAAAAGTCACTCTTCCAGATCTACCGCGCCATCGTCCAGGCAAAGCCTGCCATTATTGATGCGATGGGAGCTGCTGCACTGGAGTTCATTGATGACAACTTCGCAAAGCAGGGTTTTCAGGGAGACACCTTCCAGCCATGGCCTCGTCTTAAGAAGCGGCCCAAAGGCAAAGCTCGTAAGATACTGGTAGATACTGCTACGCTACGCCGGTCCATGAAGCAGACAAACCATTCCGATCATGTCACCATCAGTACAGATGTGCCCTATGCACAGGCTCATAACGAAGGGATGGATATCAGACACCCTTCCCGTAGCATCATTCTCAGCTACCGGGGGGCCAAAGGCGGCAAGCTCCGACTGGCAAAAACAAGAACTGAAGCCCAGCAGCGCCGTACAAAAGAAATCAGACGCGCCACAGTCCCGGAGCACACAGTCAGGATGCCGCAGCGCCGCTTCATGGGGCCATCACCGGTACTATCAAATATGTGCGAAAAAGCAGTATTGCAAGTAATTATAGCACGTATCCCATCATAACACACCATCTACCATCTACTAACTACCAAATACCATACAAAAATGAGTCACGCAGCCAATCTCTTTATAGCATTACAGAACCTTATATCTGCCCTCACCGATGGCGATGGCAAAAAATACTTTCCATATGTCGATCAGGAATTGGGCCAGCTGGAGGCATACACCCCCGGCGGTCGCCCTCCCGTATCGTGGCCGTGTGTGTTGATTGACATTGACAATATAACCTACCAGCCCATCGGCGAAAATGCGCAGACCGCCATCGCCACCGTTATTTTCAGACTCGGCTTCCCGCCCTACAGCCACAGTAGCAATATTACCCCCTCTGATTCCCGCGACAAGGCCATCTATTACTATCAGCTCGAGCAGATACTGCATCAGGCATTACAGGGGAAAGCCCCGCAGCTCACGGTAGATGATGAGGATATACTTGCCGATGTGTTTGGCCACTTCCAGCGCACCAGTGCCAGCACCGAGGCCCGGGAAGACCTTATCCGCGTCCGCGTCATCACCTACACCATCGCCTTTGAAGATTACTCCACCAAACACCGCCTCCAGCTCACCCCCTCCGCCATCAACCTCACCACCACTTTCGACACAGATTAACAGGCACAAAAAAAAGCCCCGGGTTTCCACCCGGGGCTTTGTATTTATTATCAAGTCACATCAGCCATTTTATAAACTCCCATAGCCCATAGAGCACTAGTAGTATCAGAGCCATTAACATGTTACCCTTTATGTTTTCGTATTTCCGCATGTAAGAATTTTTATTAATTATGCCGGAACAACATCCACCAATACCCAGCGGGCGTGGCTGTTGGTTCAAATACAAACCAATACGATGCACCGAATTGGCTGTGATAGTTTAATGGGGCATGGACACCACCATCACCACGTAGCACTTCTGCCGTTACATTGTTTTTAAAAATTCCATTGTACAACTTAAGCATGGTAAGAAACTGACCATTTACGGTAACATTCTCAATAACCCGCATACCAGACACCTTCAGCTCGGCATTACCACCAGCTACCGTTATTGCATAGTTAATATCCAGTTTATCTCCTGCTGTATTCCTGTAACCGAAATTCCAGTATTTTTTACCAGAAGAATCCATATTTATAGGATGGTAATCTGGCAAAATAGATAAAATAAGTCTATTAAAACTGTCCACAGATGAAACTTCATTGCCGCCCACAAAATATGAAGGCTTAATCGCAGCAGTACTCTGTGCGCTTAACTCCCCTCCGTACAGGCTTAGCATTAGTATCATTACCTTTTTCATAGTATTTTTTTGTTTGATTGTATAAAGAAAGTTTGCTTCATTCTATTTTCTTCCCGGCCTTATCACCGCTGGATACACTAATGACCATTTATCCGAACCATCACGTGTAATCTGTACAGTCCAATGAAAGTACACCGTTGCACCGTAGTCATTCTGTGTCTCCAGATCACCACTTACAAACCACTCGTTATCGCCAAAATCTTCAACCTCATCAGTCCATATAAACTTAACCGGAGCAGATGTATTCAGTTGCCTTTTTACAAACTCACATGCCATCCCGTACGCATCGTAGTTCTTTTTAGGAGCAGGTGCCGGTGCATATTCCGGAGCAGGGCTTATCGGCTCTTCCTTACCCACCATCTTTCCAAACACCCCAAGCACAATCAGAACCAAAGCTACCTTAACCCATCCGGGCAAACTTGCCCACCATTTTGAAAAGCTTTCCATACTGATTAAATAGATTTTTAAGTTCGACAATATTACAAAAAACAAACACACCATATCTCCCCTCCCCGGGAGGGGCCGGGGGAGGCACCTACCACACCATCCACCACCATCGGGCACGCAGCTCTTCGGTAGAAGGGAAATCCTTCCGCACCCTCGCTATCTCATACCGGTTATCCTGTATCAGCTCTCCTATCGTTACCTCACTCAGGTCAAACTCTGCAGACAGCTGTTTAAGGTGCGCCTCATACTGGTACTGTGGATGCGTCCGCGTCCAGTACACAAACCGGTGCCACAGCCTTTCATTGCGTGCTTCATGAAGCTCAGCGCTGCGCCCCGGCCTGTCGGGCTCTCCGGCCACCTCTTGCGGCTCTGGCACCTCCCACAGCTGCATCGCCCTGTATATAGCATGCCCCCGTTTACTCATCTTATATTGATATTATAAGGTTGTTTAAAACCGCTTCAAACTGGCTCACAAGCTTCGGTAGTTCATTGTTTGTATAACTGTTCAGCGGCTTATGTTTAAATCCGTACTGTTTGCACCACCCGTTCAGCCAATCCACCACACCTTGTTTCTGGGCCTTACTGGCACTACGCGGCAGGCCGGCACGGGTATAGGCCATGCCTATTATCTTCTTGCGCATCTTTTCCGCTGCCACCTCATCCGGGTCCATCTTCTTCAGCTCCTTTATCATCATCCGCGCTTCATCGCTGGTCAGTTCGCTTATATGCTTTGTCCTGCCGCCACTATACCCCAATGCCATCGCATCACCGGCTACGGCCAGCTTTTTCACCAGTACTTTTATACACACCAGTTGTGCTTTAGTTATATTCATAGTTATTACTCTTTTAAATTATCCCAGTCGGTTTCCCACATTCTGTTTTTCAGGTAATTTTCCGGGTCTTTTTTTGCCCGGTAACCTGTGCGTACCAGATAGCGGAAGTATGCTGCAAGCCCTATTACCGCCATTGCCCTGTCCGCTTTGCTCATTTTACTCCAGAGCTTTACACACCGTATCCTGTTTACCTTCTTGTCATACGGCACCCAGAAATCACTATCAAAGTCATACTCAATATCCCCCTCTGCAAACCGCAGCTTATCGGTTCCCCACTGCTGTTCAAACCCCTCACCATAATATCTCGGAACCTTTGCCAGTATATACTCCCGCTGCCGGTCATTGATGGCGGCAGCACTCATGTCTACCCGTAGCAGTGGCCTGCCAGCACCACCGGTAGCCATCATGCCATACACCAGCTCTATGCTTCCACTAAACCCTGTCTGCCCGTCCGGCGCTGTAACTAATATCCTTATCATTATTCACCCCATATTATATGGTTACCAAGAAATGGGAGTCCGTTTACTTCCTTCCACCACGCAAACATCAGTTCCCGGCACCCTTCCTTTTGCTCTGGAGCATCCTGATGCCGGAAGCCATCTTTCCATGCAAGACTATCCAGCTCATCAATGTTCAGCTCCCAATGTGGGGCTATATCTACAGCACCCTGTAATACCCGCTCTCTGTCAATTGGTGCAATCCATCCCGTTTCAAAGATGACACACCGGCCATCGGCTCTTATTAAGATGCACTTCACCTCCCTGATCATTGGTGAAGGGTCTACTATTTTGGTACAGTGCCGGGTCCTCATTCCATAATACAGGTGAGCTGGTTGTCCGGCCTTAATAGGATATTTCCTGAATGACCTGATTGTCCCGGGCTTGCTACCATCTTTTACCCATGTTACAAATCGCTCTTTAAATGAAAATGCTGGCATCTTATATTGCTTTTTCTGTTAACAGTTATTTTTCAGGTTATTGCACCGGCACTCCCACATCATCCCATCCACACCAGTTACACCACATCACCCCACACCCTTCTTTCAGCTCACACTTCCCGCTACACTCATTCGGTGGAGCATCTTTCCAGCTCTGCGCTATTACCGCCAGCTCCTCAGGCGTATATCCATCCCGCCAGTCAGGTAAATTCGTATCGCTCATTCTCTTGTACTATCGTTGTTTTAAATGGGAAGTCCTCCTTTGCCACCTGCACTATCAGCTCTATCAGGTGTTTTGAGCCGGTAAACACCACATACTTTGTACCATTCAGCTCTATCTGCAGGTCCAGTCTCTTTTCTGTGTACGGGGATGGTGCTATTCTGTAGTCCGTCACCACTATCTCCCTGTTTAATATTTTGTTGATTTTTATCTTATCCCCTACAAACCCCTTCGCCTCACTTTTTATACCCAGTTCCTTGAAGTTTTTCACGTAATAGCTTTTTCGTTAAGTGTCTTGAGTTACAGTGTGTAAACCATCCCATATATGAGGCAATGGTTGCAGGGCTACAGTTATGTTTCAGCTTACGGGCGCAGGCTTGTTTTATGCTCTTGCGCACCCGGCTGTGAGTCGGGTAGGTCACATACCCTACAAAGTCAATACCTCTCTTTTCCACAGGAAACACCTGATGATTCTCTTTCACCTTCAACCGCAGCTCCACCTTCAGGTAAGTCTTTATATCAGCCAGTAGCAGGTGCAGCTCCTTTTTATCCGGCCCCAGTATTACTATATCATCCGCATAGCGGAAGTAGTACCGCACACCCTTCACCTCCTTTATCCAGTGGTCAAATCCATTCAGGTAATAGTTGGCAAAGTACTGGCTCGTATAGTTGCCTATCGGCAGGCCCGGGGCACTGTCTATTATCTCATCCATCAGCCACAGCATATCAGCATCCTTTATCTTTCTGCGCAGCAGCACCTTCAGTACCTCATGGTCTACAGATGGGTAAAACTTCTTAATGTCCAGCTTCAGGCAATACCTTGTACCCTCCCGGTCCTTCAGTGCCGCTTTCAGCCGCTCAAATGCTGCATGTATCCCACGTCCCTTTATACAGCTGTAAGTATCCCTTGTGAAGGTTGGCACCAGTACCGGTTCCAGCACATTCTTTACCAGGGCATGGTGTACTATACGGTCCGGGAAAAATGGCAGCATATATACATCCCGCTCTTTAGGCTCATACACCTTAAACACCCTGTACGCAGATGTCCTGTATTCCCGGTTCAGCAGCAGCTCACGCAGCAGGGCGATATTGCCTTCACGGTTGGCATCATGCAGCCTTATGTCTGCTCTTGGCCCCTTACCCCTTCTGGCCTCCTTATCGGCCAGCTCCAGCCGCTCAGTGCTGCACATATTTTCAAACAGGTTTCCGTGACGTTTCATGCCTTTGTTTTTCGGGTCGCTTTCGCACATGCTACCAGCGCCCCCTTTTTACTTATCGTGATTTTTTGCCAAGAGGCAAGGCCCGCATTGCAATGTTTAAACAAGATGGGCACTGAGGTTCGTATTCGAGTTATCGTAGTCGTAGTCGTTATACGACAGCCGGAAGCCCCCAGCTGGCAATGCGCAGCCCACTACATTACTTAGCTGTGCAGCTCCTTATACAGCTCAGCACAGTTCTTTCCCATCCACCTTGCCAGCTCACCGCTCCGGCAGGCGAGGCTGGAACCGAGGCGCGTATACGAGCGACCGAATTCGTAGTCGGAAGACGACAGCCGGAAGCCCCCAGCCACGTCCTCATCATTAATGATATCAAACCACGGGAAATACTTACCCTGATCAGTATCTGATATATCCGGCACCCAGCCATCATTATTTACTTCCAGTATCGCATCCAGCTTATACAATGCCGTCAGGTGCTTTTGCAGCCGCTCAGGCCACATTGATACATCCGGAAGGTCAGTGCTACGGTTCAGGCGCTCACAAGCGGCTTCAAATGACTTTACAAGTTCCATTTTATGATATTGTAGTTATTTATTAAGTTGATTATAAAAGCCCCTATCGCAGCATATCATCATACAGCTCAGCACAGTTCTTTCCCATCCACCTTGCCAGCTCACCGCTCCTGCAGGCGTGGCGGGCACCGAGGTACGAATGCGAGAAATCGTAGACGAAGCCGTAAGCCGACAGCCGGAAGCCCCCAGCCGCAGCTTTATCCGCTACTATATTAAACCACGGATAGTACTTCCACTGGCTGGTATTGCCCATATCCGGCACCCATCCCTCATTATTCACCTCCAGTATCGCATCCAGCTTTATACCGGCTATCAGGTGTTTCTGTATCTTTTCCGGAAACTGGCTCACATCAGGCAGTTCCGCTTTGCGTCCCAGTCGGGCACATGCATCCTCAAATGTTGACACGTAATTCATTGTTTTTTTTGTTGTTTTATGTTTAAAAATCAGATTTCAAAAGTCTTATCCTCCCAGCGCAGCAGCTGCTCATACTCCTGAATAAACAGCTTACCCACATGTATCGCAGTGTCAGCATCCTTAAAGTAGGGTCGGGCACCGAGGTACGTAAACGAGAAAACGAAGTCGTAGCCGTGATACGACAGCCGGAAGCCCCCAGCCGCAGCCTCGTCTTTAATGATATCAAACCAGGGGTAGTACTTCGGCTGGCCCGTATTGGCTATACTGGGCCTCCAGTCGCCATTAAACACCTGCGCTATCAGCTTCAGCCTGCGTAGGCACATTCCCACATTATAATGGCAGTCATCACCATCCAGCGCATAGTCATCTTCATCCACTCCTGCAGCCATACACACATCGCCAAATGTCTTCACCCATTCTTTGGGCTCACGGTCAGACTTTACCAGTTCACTGCCAAACAACGTCTCCAGTACTAACTTGCCATTATCATCGGCTTTCAGCCATGCAAGTCTCAGATTGTCAGGTTTGATTTCAATTGTTGTACTCATTGTATATTGATTAAAATGTCCTCTTTTTCAAATAATACCAGCCGTAGAAACGGCCAGTCATTTACCAGCTGTAGATACAACCAGTGTATCTGCTATATTAAAAACACACTAAAATCTCTTTAATAACCCGCCCGGCACTACACCGGGCGGGTGCATCTTACTTTGCCGGAAAATTCCCTTCAGCATCACCTTGCCCAGCATGTGTTTCAGATGCTCAGAAAGAAGCACCTCATGTGGGTCGCTTTCGTCCGGCACATACTGCGTCCCATGTTGGTGGTATAGCCTTAGTAGCTCACCTGCAGTCTGCTCAGTCAGTAGTTTTTTATACATGATGCTCATAGTACTATTCAGTTATGGCTATTAATTGGGTTACTGCTTCCAGCGCTATCTCATGTTCTGATATCAGCATCTGGTTATATGACTCATACCTGTTTGTCACAGCTTTTATACAGTGTATTACTGTTGTGTGGTCGTATGGGCCTATCAGAGAACCTATTTCAGACTGTGTCATGTCAGGGTAATAGGTATGTAGCATATAGCAGCCTATCTGCCTCAGTCGCACAAGCCTGCGCGTCCGGTTCCTGTCTGTATATGCTGAATAGTCCATCTCCAGCGCATCAGCTATAACCTTCAGCATCATTTGTGGCTTAGTCGTAGCTGCATCTCCATAATCCGGCAGATCACCAACAGATATCAGGCGCATGCGCAATCCGGTTGCTATAAATATGTCCTTTTCGGCGGCACACAGTATGGTGTTTACTGCATTAACCTGTCTCCTCCTTTCACTCATTAGGCTGCTTTTTTATATTGGTTTACTTTCTTTCTGCCATGCACGCTTATCGCGCCATCTTCCCATATGATGTACGGCCTGTTACCGCCATATCTGCATATCGGGAATGCTACAAATCCGTTCACATGCACCTTGATACCCACATCGTAGCGTATTTTCTGCGCTGTGGCGCCATCAGGATTTTTTCCTTTAGCATGACTCACGAATATGAATGACTTCTTAGGGAACAGCTCCTTTAGTTCCTGATACTGGCTGTATGTGATACCCCAGTACTGGAGGCTGTCGATTACTATAAACTGAGGGCTCTTCTTACGCCGCAGGTATAGTTTAGCCTCCTCAAAATTCATCTCATGGTCTGCAAACAGTATCTTGCCACTATGCGTCTCCTCATTCAGGTGTCTCAGTGCTGTGAGCTGCGCACTCTTTTCCGTCCCCTCTTCCAGTGATATGTATAGCACATTGCCATAGGATACCAGGAATGCAATCAGTTGATACAGAAAATTGCTCTTCCCATTCCCACTCTGTCCCCAGATGATCATACTGAAGTTCATCACCAGCTCACCGAAGCTCCTCCGTAAGTGTTCCGGCATATTGGTCAGTGATGCATACTTCTTCTGGAAAAACTGCTTCAACCCTATCACCTTTGGTTTTTTCCGCTTTACTGCTTCACTCATCATTTTAGTTTTAAATCACGGGCATAACTCACCTCCATTTCAGGGCATTCAGCCAGCCTCCGGGCATCATGCAGTGCGGTATACGTCCTGCGCCTGCCGGTTACGGTACGGAAGGCATTAGGGCTGTATATCGCCGTCACAGTGCCACCTATCCGCTCACCTTTATCCTTCAGCGCTCCCATATTCTCTATAAACATGGTCGGCACATAAGACCTGTTGCATTGCTCCAGCCATTCCTGTTCCCGCATATACCACCTCAGTCGCCACCATCCCCAGTACTCATTGCTTGCCAGCATTATTGCTACATCACTATCGCTGTTTAGGGTCGCTTTCAGATACAGCACACCTTGCCTGTAGCGGAAGCTCTCATACTCAGTATCCCTCCATTCCAGCAGCTCTGTAGCTTCTATACGGCATGCAGCCATCCGTGCACCCAGCCTCACGGCCTGTGTAAATCCTTTTTTCATATATATGGATTGTGAAGTGTTACCTCATTCGCAGCTTCTATGCTCTGCGCCTGTTCGCCACAGGCAGGTTATGATATGTTCTGAAAAATTCCTCATCAACTTTTACACCCTTTGCTGCCGCCTCTACAATTACTGGCTCCAGCCATGCATTCAGTTCACCGTAGTTTTCGCAAAGCTCTAAGAGCAGCTTTTGCAGGCCGGTGTCGGTTATGTATATTTCTTGCATGAATCGCTGTAGTCCATGCTTCGGCTCTGGTAGCGTCACAGCGCCGGGCATAAACCTCCGGTAAAACTGCGGCGCCGCATCCTTATCCTTTTTCTTTGCAGCAGTCATTTTGGTAATCAACTGGTTAGTCCCGACCAGCACTATACTGCAGTATTTATTAATCCCGTCAAAAAGCCCCTTTAATAATTTCATTGTATGAGGCTTTAGGTTCTCAGCCTCATCTATGATTATCATCGGCTGGTATCCTTTCAGGTGCAGCTCACGAAACTTGATTATAAGGTTAGCCAATCGCATTGCCTTGCTGCCTGTTGCTGGGCACCCTGTCTTATCTATCAGCATATTGATGATGTCTACTACACTAATGAGGTCATGCATCGTCAGCACATAGGTGTATTTGGGGTTAGCAGCCCTGTATTTTTCTATAGTAAGGGTTTTGCCGGTGCCCGGGTCACCTATTATTACTTTGGCAGTCTGGCGGGTGCGGGATGTCTCCAGCGTAGCTATTATCCTTTTAAACTGGGGTGTCATCACCAGTTTCCATTCAGCCGTATCATCACTGATGGTTACACCTACACTGTTTGATAGTTTTATCCAGTACTGCTCATGTATAGCCGTATTGCCTATAGTGGTACGGCCATTGAGCATATTACTCAGGTAAGCAGGTGGTATATCTGCCTGCTGGCATAGTTCAGCCTGCGTCAGTTCATGCTGGCGCATATATTCCTGAGCGCCGTCTATTATCCTGTTTATCAGTTCCTGTTGCATATATGTGTTTTTATTTATAGACTGAAAAATCAACTATATCCTCTGCACGTCTGTCCTGCATATCCTCCCACTCATCTGCACGTTCCCTTTCACTTTTTGCTGCTGCAGCTATAGCTTTCCTGTTTTCTTTAGGTCCGCCCAGGCGTTTGGCATCCTGTATCCGTTCTTTTTGCTGGCCACCTATAGTAAGCATCAGTTTCAGGTTCAGCTCCTCCGGGTCGGTCATATCCAGTGGCAGAGAGTTTACCACCTCACGGGCTATATCAGCATCCTGTCCGTATTGGTTAGTTATATATTGGGTCAGGTTCTTATTATAGCCGTTCACCATTGCCCGGTATGTATGGTCCTCCTCAGTACTGCTCATTATGTCCATTGGCACCACCCGGGTTTGCTCCAGTATATACTTTTTTGTGCCATCAGGGCTCACAGCCAGCACCTTGCTCATATTTGTAAGGTCGGCTACTATTTGCCAGTCCACATGCATTTGCTTTCTGAATTCCAAATCCAAAGAATCCCAGCAGTATTTCTGCCCCTCTATCTGCTTAACGATACCCTCTCCGGTCAGCCTGTTTGTTTTGCCTACCGGCACACCAAATATCTCCAGCCACTGTAGCTCATCCATTCGGTACCGGCGGTCAGCAGGAAGGTCAGGCCATTTACTTACATACCGCTCACGTTTAGCGGCACGCTCCCGGGCTATGATGAGCGCTATTTGCTGCATCACACCATCCTTATCCGGAAATGAGTGTTTTATTTTATTGGTAAACTCGCTATTTACCTGATTTTTCTTACTGGCGTTCACATTGAAACCCGTCCAGTTCGGCAGTTTCTGACAGTAGTTTTTATTCAGGTCTTTGAAGTAGGGCTCTATCACTTTCGCCTTTGCATTACCTACCGCAGCCGGTATATGCATATTAGCTACTGCACTATAGAATGGGGTAAGGTTTTTTATCTGGTAATTGTCACTTTGCAGCTGCCCGGGGCGATACACCTCCCCAAATAGTTCTTTTGTATGCAGAAGAGAACTCCTTAATGCCTCCCTTATCAGCTCCGGCGTTTCACGCTCACCTGTAGCATAGCCTACCGGGTACTTTGTCCAGGCGTCCAGCACTATTACCGCCACCATGCGTTTATAGTCTACACCTTTGCTTCCCTGCTCCTGATACATCAGCTCCACCGTCCAGCCGTCCATAGTCCAGTACACCATCGGCATTTCAGTTACTTTACGCTTTATCTGACGGGCTACCGTGCTGTCGTGTACCCGCTTGCCGCGCCGTCCGGCTGTAAGTAACATCTTGTTTTCATTCATTATCTGGCGCACCCGTTCCACACTCACCATTTCCCATCCAGCCGCGTCAAAAATTGTTTTCGCAAAATCACGCACCTGCTTTGCATCAAAATTGTTGTGCTTTTCAGCAATGGCGCGGATTACAGCCATCTGACGGCTATAAAGTTCAGGGTCAAAAGCCCCCACTTTATTCGCGCTTTTGGGGCTCATTTCAGGTAACATTTCCCCGTTATCATGCCCTCCGGCTGGCAATAGCAGGCTGCTTTCAGATACCACTTTCCCTATTTTCGCAGCCTGCTTATTGCCAAATTCCGGTGCAACAATGGCATCATATCCCTCTGCATCATACTTCTTTGCCTTTGCCATTAGTCGCTGGTAGCTGCTGGGGAAATCCCCCGGCAGTACATCTATACCCGCGTACCCCTCTAGTTTACCCCGCTCTTTTTCTATGCATATCAGTGCCTGCACATGCTTATAGAAGTCTTTTATCTGTAACCCTATGCTCTTTTTTACGATATCACCATCATGCACCACCTGTATGATTAGGTTCAGCCATCCCGCCGCCCGTGTGTATTTATTCACCGTATCTATAGGCAGGTACTTTTCACATTCACCGGTTGCCAGTGTCAGGTTCTGGTACCGGTAGCTTTTAAAGTAGCTTTCCGCAGCAAAGTCATTCACCACCATTGCCAGTATCGGCTCCCGTGCCACATGCTCCCATGGATTACCAAACCTATCCAGCACCATCTTTTTATATACAGGGCGCAGGTCCTCATAATCCACCAGTACCCTCCGCTTATCAGCAGGGTCATTGATAAATGTCCAGCATCCTGTTCCGGCACTTTTTGCTTTACTCAGGTAGTTTCCGCTCACGCCACACTCCACCATCTCATCAAACTCCAGATATAACCTACTATCAACAATTTTCATACGTTACTGCTTTTTATACTGCTATACCCTCTGCTTTCATTCTGTCTGCCTCTGTACCAGGGGCATAATTCATAATTAGTTCACGGTCTTTGGGTTCAAATGGTACTAACTTCTTCACTGCCGCTACCAGCTTATTGGCACCTTCCTCCAGCTCCATATACACAAGCATGATATTATCATTCACTCTATCTCCTTTCAATACCATGTAAACATACCGTTCACTTACCCCTGCTATTTCAGCCACCTTTTGAACTATAGAGGCATGATGTGCGTCTCTTTTACCCTTTTTATCCATACCTTTATTTTCTCCTTATTTGTTCGCTTAAAGCGCACTACAAATATATCCCAAGAAAATTGAGAATACCAAATAAATTGAGATAATTTTTTTACAATGGGCAATTTACTGGGTAAAAACCTGAGTTTTTTACGCAAAAAAAATTCATTTAATCAGGCGAAAGTAGCGTCAGTAGTGAATAAGGGCAGCACAACAATCGGGAATTGGGAAAAAGGTGTGTCAGAGCCAAACATAAGCGAGCTAGTCTCGCTATCTCAACTTTTTTGGGTATCAATAGACGATTTACTGAAGGTAGATTTATCAAAAGGTAACCTATCAAAATTGCAAAACACCAAGGAAATTGAGAAAAAAGGTAACCTAAAAGGTAAGGTAAACGGTAACCCATTCACCGAAATAGAGCAAAATATTCATAACCTGAATGAGCCTGACAGGCACTATTTGAAAGCTGTAATGCCGTCTGTAGTTGTTACAGATCAGCAGGGCAATGAGAACATTGTATTTGTGCCGGTAAAGGCCCGTGCGGGCTATCTTTTAGGCTATGGAGATACTGGCTATATAGAGCAGCTGCCATCTTTCCGCATGCCCGGTCTTAGCGGTAAAACCTACCGCATGTTTGAGGTAGAAGGCCCATCCATGAGCCCCACAATTGAGCATAATGATAGGGTAATAGGAGAGTGGGTTGAAAATTTGGAAGATATACGTGAAAACCGCGTCTATATTGTAGTTCACAGGGGTGGAGTAGCCGTAAAACGTGTAGTAAACCGCATAAAAGAGAGGGGTGTGATCTACCTGAAATCAGATACCATTGTCCACCGCTCAGATTTCCCTACTATTGAGATAGACCCGGCAGATATTTTGGAGATATGGTATGTAGTTATGCGTATTACAGGTAATCTCCGGGAGCCTTCAGAGCTTTACAAAAAAATCAATGACTTTGAGATAAACCAGTTCCAGTTATTGAAAGATGTAGAGGCATTAAAAGCCGCTTTAATGCCCCCTAAATAACCACCCCTGAAATTCAACTGAAATTCAACCTAATTAAACGCTGCGAATTTTCCCCGATTACAGGTCAAATCGGCTGAAACCCGCGCTAGTTGTGCATTTTTCGCACTTTTTTTACTTCTTTGTTTGTATACGGTCTGTTTTACCCCCTATAAATTACTCGCGGAAATTTATTTATATGATGATGGCGATGGGTAATGAGAGAGAGAGGATGAGGAGAAATGTAGTGTCATAGCGGTAGCGGGTTTAAAACAGGACACAAAGATACGAAACAGATGCGGTAGATGGTGGCTGAGCCAGTAGGTTGGTTGTTGATGAAGGGGGGAAGCCTCATATCTCTGATGTATCATTTACCATGTGCTGGTTGTAAGTGAAGAACAACAATTACCGTGGAGGCCAGGCATAAAAAAACCAGCGACTGAGGTCGCTGGTTAGATAGGCTCTATAGGCACTACAATGTATCTTAGTTGTAGTTCACCGTTACGGGAACACCAGTTGCGTTAGTATAAAGACCGCTTGCCTGAGCAGCAGCTACGTTCAGCGTTGCACCTACGTTCAGAGTTTCAGTACCTGAGGCGCTCAGCGTACCTGTAGCAGATGGTACAGAAGTGAAGTTGTCAACAGTCATGTTATGTGAAGCACCGTCAGAGATAGTGCAGGAAGTAGGAAGTGTAATAGCATAAGTGTAAGAAGCCTGACCAGAAACTGTGAAGCTGGCAGCAGAAACAGTACCTGTAGTAGCAGGAAGGGTTACACCACCTGCACCGCCAGTAGTACGTGTACCTGCAGGGTCCAGAACGGCAGTACCTGCGATGGTAGCAGAAACGGCTACGTTACCGAAGTTCATATCTACAGTCTTAACGATAGAGATAGGAGTGATGATGTTAGCAGAGGCAGAAGCAGTAGCAGTAGCCTGAGCGTGAGATGCAGTTGCGAAACCGAAAGTTGCTATAGCTGCGATTGCGAGAGATTTGAAGAAGTTTTTCATTGTAGTTGCTTTTTATTTGTTTGTGTTTGTTGTTGTTTGTGTTATGCCAGTAGTATTACCAACGGCGTGCCGGAATTTTAAGATATTGATAATCAACGTTTTGCATTTTGGCACACTATGCCAACTGTCCGCACGGTGGAGGTAATTTCCACAAAATGGACAAAATGAACATCTGGCGGTACACTATAATTCCCTAAATTGGCAGTAAATAATATAACTATGGGACTGCTCAATAAACTGCTGGGCGAATTTGTAGATATCATAGAGTGGGTAGACACCACCCATGACACCATTGTATGGAAGTTTCCCCGGTATCAGGATGAGATAAAAATGGGCGCGAAGCTCACCGTGCGGGAATCGCAAGTGGCCATCTTTATGAATGAGGGCATCATAGCCGATGTATATCAACCTGGTATGTATACCCTATCTACAGAGAATATGCCGCTGCTTTCAACCCTTCGTGGCTGGAAGTATGGGTTCAACAGTCCATTCAAGGTGGACGTGTTCTTCGTCAGCACCCGCCAGTTTACAGACCAGAGATGGGGCACAAAAAATCCCGTTATGGTACGCGATGCTGAGTTTGGCCCTGTGCGCCTTCGTGCCTTTGGCTCCTACGCATTCAGGGTAAGTGATGCCCGACAGTTTCTGAAAGAAGTAGCTGCCACACAACCGGAATTTAAGGTAGAGGATATAAACGACCAGCTACGCAACATTGCCGTTTCCCGTGGTATGGATGCTATCGCATCGTCGGGGTTGGGTATACTGGACCTTACGGCAAACTATGACGATGTATCAGAGACCATCCTGCACAGGATACAGCCCGACTTTACCGAACTGGGTCTCTCACTCACAAAGTTTCTTATAGAGAATATATCGCTGCCGCCCGAAGTAGAAGCTATCATGGACAAGCGAACCGGTATGGGTATTGTAGGTAATCTGGGTGCATTTGCTCAGTTTCAGGCGGCCAATGCCATGGAGAAAGCTGCAGAAAATCCCGGTGGTGGACTTGCCGGAGCTGGACTGGGTCTGGGCATGGGAGCCGGTATGATGGGGCAGGTAGGCGATATATTCCGCAACAATCAGGCAGGCGCTACGCCGCCGCCGGTACCCGATGCTACCCCCAGCTACTATTTTGCCGTTAACGGAAACCGCCAGGGACCATATGATATGAACACCCTACGCAACATGATACAGAACGGTACAGTAACCCGTGACACCCTTGCATGGAAACAGGGTATGGACAACTGGGCCGCCGCAGGCACGCTTACCGATTTATCTCCACTATTCAGTACCGTACCGCCACCACTGCCTCCTCAGTAACCCCTAATGGAAGCTAATTCGCCAACGCCCCCCATACATGACACCTGTGCACTGAAATGTGCGGGATGCGGCGCTATTGTCATGTTTGAGGCCGGAACAGAACATCTGAAATGCGCTTATTGCGGTACTGAAAATGAGCTGCCTATGGAGCGAGACCTCCGCAGCACCTACAGCTACCAGGAATTTCTGGAGGGGCTTAAGGGCGGTAATGAGGCACTCACGGGTACCGTGGTAAAATGTGACAACTGCGGCGCTACGGTAGACCTGCCCACATCTGTCACCTCAGACATATGCCCCTTCTGCGCTTCTCCGGTAGTGCTATCTATGGCGGCCAATGTGCGTATCCTGCGGCCGCACAGCATATTGCCATTTGTGGTAAAAAAAGAGGATGCTACAGCTGAGCTGGGCAAGTGGGCAGGCAAATTGTGGTTTGCCCCCTCAGACCTGGCAAAGAGTATAGCCAACCCTGCCAACCGGCTACAGGGAGTGTACGTGCCGCACTGGTGCTATGACTCTGATACAATTACCGAATACAGAGGAGAGCGGGGAGAATACTACTATGAGACAGAAACATATACCTATACTGAAAACGGACAGACGAAAACCGGCACCCGGCAGGTAAGGTACACCCGCTGGTACAGTGTGAGCGGCCGTGTGAGTAACAACTTTCACGATGTGCTCATCTCTGCCAGCCCCTCACTGCCACAGCAGGTAACCGTAGTACTGGAGCCATGGCCGCTTCAGGATCTGGTATTGTTTGAAGATAGCTACCTGAGTGGGTTCCGCTCAGAAACCTATCAGAAGGATGCCAAGACAGCCTACAGCGAAATGACACAGATGGTGCGCCCGACTATAGAAGATACTATACGATATGATATAGGCGGAGATGAGCAGCGCGTAGGCCGTTATCATACGCAGCACTACAACACTGCCCTACGCTATATACTACTACCGGTGTGGATATGTGCCTACCGCCATAAAGACAAATCTTATCAGATAACGGTAAATGCCTGCACTGGTGAGGTTACCGGCGACCGCCCTTACAGCGCATTAAAAATATTTACCGCCGCCATCCTTATTGCTGCTGCCATACTGGGTATCTGCTACTGGTTTGTACACCGTACTCCCAGCTACCCATAAGCTACAGTATCGTTTTTTCATAACAGCCGCTCCACCACAAAAGCGCCCCCGTCAGGAGGCGCTCAGTTATGTTCTATTTGTAGTATCAGATAAACCGACTATCTACCATCTACTAATTACTATCTACTGATTAGTTGTAGTTAACTGTTACAGGAACACCAGTTGCGTTCGTATAAAGACCACTTGCCTGTGCAGCAGCTACGTTCAGCGTTGCACCTACGTTCAGTGTTTCAGTACCAGAAGCGCTCAGTGTGCCGGTAGCAGATGGCACAGAAGTGAAGTTGTCAACAGTCATGTTATGTGAAGCACCGTCAGAGATAGTGCATGAAGTAGGCAGTGTTATAGCGTAAGTGTAAGAAGCCTGACCGGAAACTGTGAAGCTGGCAGCAGATACAGTACCAGTAGTAGCAGGAAGGGTTACACCACCAGCACCGCCTGTAGTACGTGTACCTGCAGGGTCCAGAACTGCAGTACCAGCGATGGTAGCAGAAACGGCTACGTTACCGAAGTTCATATCTACCGTCTTAACGATAGAGATAGGAGTGATGATGTTAGCAGAGGCAGAAGCAGTAGCAGTAGCCTGAGCGTTAGCAGCAGTTGCGAAACCGAAAGTTGCTACAGCTGCGATTGCGATTGATTTGAAGAAGTTTTTCATTGTAGTTGATTTTTATTTGTTTGTGTTTGTTGTTGTTTGTGTTATGCCAGTAGTATTACCAATGGCGTGCCGGAATTTCAAGTCATTGATAGTCAATGATTTGAATTTTGGCACACTATGCCAATTGTCCGCACGATGGAGACATTTTCCATAAAATGGACAATGATGAAAATTTGCTACTTTTATAAAACACCGGTTATGCGGAATACTACCTTATGAAAAATCCTGTAACACTTACCATAGCAACACCCTGCACAGAGCAGTGGGAGCATATGACACCCACCGACAAAGGACGGCACTGTGCCGCATGCAGCAAGACCATAATAGACTGCTCCTCCATGAGCGATGCCGACCTGTACCGTATGGCCGGAGAGATAAAGGCGGGCAACATCTGCGGGCGTTTCACCACCGCACAACTTAATAAAGTGCTATTGCCACCGCCCCGGCCAAAGGGCGTCCTGCATACCGCCTTTACCCGCATGGCTGCAGCTGCACTGCTATTGCAGGGTGCCGCCGTCACTGCACGGGGCCAGTCTGCTACCGCACATCAGGCCACACATGCCGGTCAGGGCCAGCGGTCGCGGCAGGCTGATGATATTACCATACGCGGCAGGGTCATAGACCATATCACAGGAGAGCCACTATCCGGCATTATGGTGAGGGCTGCTCAGCCAGGCACGTCTACCCTATCCGACAACGAGGGACATTTCAGTATCAACCTCCCGACAACTGCACAGCATACCACCATCACACTCACCTCGGCACATCCCGGCAGTAGTGATGCTGCGCTATGTACCTTTTTTGAGCCACTGCAACTATCTGTCACCACTCAGGAGCAGCCAGTAACCATATACCGCTATCCGCTTAATTATGAATGGGGAGTCTCCGTCATCTCATCGTACGATACAGGCCGGGACGCACACCATACTGTCATAAAGAGGCACACAACTCCTGTCATGGGGCAGGTATCTGTCGGGGAATACCAGCGTGTTAAACAAAACAGGAAAAATGCAAGCGGGCAACAAATGGCTTGTTATAATACTCCTGTTTCTTCCTTTTCAGACAGAGAAATGGCGCAGCTGGTTCACCACCCTTCTATATATGGTAGCGGCTTTCATAAAGCACGCCCATCGGTTTACCTGAACAGCTATGCTGAGACAGCAATGCAATATCCTGACAGCGCCCTGGCAAATGACATATCAGGTATAGTGCTCGTGCAGTTTATCGTAGATGAGACAGGAAAAGTACAAGAGGTGAAAGCCCTCGAAGGCCCTGGCAATGGGTGTGAGGAGGAAGCTGTAAGGGCCATAAATGCTATGCCCCTGTGGAGGCCTGCTACCTTCAACGGGAAGGCTGTAAAATCAGCTCACATACTGCCCATATTCTTCACCCCATTATAAGGAACCGCTCCCTACTACATCAGTATATCATTGATAGCCTTCACCGGTTCTGGCAGTTCGGTCTCGCCCAGCATTTCCCGCATATCTATCTCTATGTTGCGGCTTATCTGTGTGATGGGTATATCATTGGCGCTGCCCTCAAACGGATTTTCCGTTACCTCTCCTATCTGCTCCAGCGAGTAGAACACCCAGCCTATCAGCACACTGAAGGGCACTGTAAGCCAGATGATAGCATCGCCATATTTATCCATCAGCTTAGAGAACTCACCCAGAAAACCAAACGGCAGCAGCAGGCATAGCAGATTGATAAAGTACAGATTGATGCTGGCAAACTGGCGCGGGTAGGGAAAGTTCTTGATGCGCTCACACTTACCCTGCTGGTCATACAGGTCTTTCAGTTGCTGCTCCAGCGCGGTGTAGTTATAATCGTTCACCGCCCCTGTCTCATGCAGCTCCCGCAATCTGCGCGACTGCTCTGCCAGTACCTGTGTAGCTCTGTTCTTTGTGCTTAGTATGTAGCTATGCTCTGTCTCACTCAGGTAGGGCTTCAGCTCATCGGCAAGGTTACTCTCCCACTCCGGCACCTTGTAGTAGCGCAGGTATTCCCGATTGTAGCTTTTTGTCTTCATGTTCTCCCAGCTTTTCGTCTCCCTTAGCTGAAAACGTAATGCCGTAAGCCACGCAAAATGCCGGTAGAAAAGCTCCCTGTGTACGGCAGGCGCATCGGCCGATGGGCGCACAAAGTCGCGCAGCATAATGCCCATTGTGCGACTGCAGTTAATGATAGCGCCATATATCTGCCGGGCCTCCCATGCCCTGTTATACGTCTGCGTATTGCGGAAGCCCGATATAAAGGCCGCCGCCGTACCCAGCAGCGCCACCGGCACCCACGGTATGGCCAGCCAGTGCCAGTGCAGGAAGTAGAAAAGAGCAGTAGGCACAATGCTCACCGCCAGCATGCGGTATATCTTCATCCGCGTCCACGGTATGAAGTGTTTCAGACGGTAATAGCTGGATGTATTCATGACAAAACGCTGTGGTAAATTAACGCATAAATACACAAACCACCACCTACTCTCTACTATCGTCTATCTACCATCTACTACAGACTATCTACTATAAACCATCTACTCAACAACAAATCTCCCCACTATACCCCCGTCCGTTCGCACTACATACAGCCCTGCAGGCAGGTGACTGATGTTCACTGTGGTTTCTTTACCCGTTACCGCTGTGCGGTACACCTCCTCAGCCAGCATATTGAGGATGGTAAGGTGGCCAGCTTTTGCATCGGTGGTGATGGTGATGGTTTCTTTTGCCGGATTGGGGTGAAGTTTTATTGCCGCATGCAGCTTATCCATACTTTCTACTGCGCTGGGGTTGTAGTTGATGCGGCGGATGCAGTTATTGCCCACATCTGCAAAGTATAGATTACCCCATTTATCAAAAAAACCGTTGTTTGGCCTGTTCAATAGCGTAGCTGTAGCCGGGTGTCCATCTCCGTTGTATCCCATCGTTCCAGTTCCGGCAATGGTTGAGATAATGCCCGCTGTATTCACTTTCCGAATTGTGTAAGCATAGTTGTCTCCTATGTATAGATTACCGGCAGTATCAAAAAATACAGCATTAGGGGCCTTCATACTGGCGGCTGTAGCAGGGCCGCCATCCCCATTGTATGCATAGATACCATTCCCTGCCACAGTGGTAATAATACCATCGTGGCTCACTTTCATTACCTTCTTATTGCTATACACGGGTAAGTACAGTTCTCCTGTTTTAGGATGAATGGCTATAAATCCCGGATACTTTAATTGTGCAGCAGTAGCAGGGCCACCCTCCCCACTATCTCCAAATGTGCCATTCCCGGCTATTGTGGAAATAATACCGCTGGCATCAATCTTTCTGACAACATAATTACCCACCTCGGAAAAAAATATATTCCCACTGTTATCAACAATAATCGCATAGGGCAGGCTTAACTTTGCCGCAGTAGCGGGGCCACCATCGCCACTATATCCTGAAACGCCGGCACCTGCAATGGTAGTAATAATGCCTGACGAACTTACTTTCCTGACAACGTTATTAATGTAGTCTGCAATGAACACATTACCATTGTCGTCAGTTGCTACACCAGTAGGGTTTCTTAATTGCGCATTAGTAGCCTGTCCGCCATCTCCTGAATAACCTTCACTTCCTGTACCTGCAAATGTTGTAATAATACCGGATGAAGTAACCTTTCGAATCACATTATTGCCATCGTCTGCAATGAAAATATTGCCAGTATTATCAATACAGATTGAGCAAGGTTCATATAACCTGCATAGGTTGGCCAGTCCTCCATCACCGCTATAACCGGCAACTCCTCCCGTGCCTGCCACCGTTACAATAACCTGCCCGCTGCCCCATAGTGGTAGCAGCAGCAAACAGAATAAAAAGACCCGGCTATAGAACAGTGACATGGCGGTAAAGTTTACAGCTACTAAAGTTAGCCACAATCTCCATCCCCGGCACTCGGTATAAATACCGAATTTTTCATGCTTACTACAAAGAGCTACCTACTTCCTGCAAAACAACTATATACCATCTACTAATTACCCTCTACTTATCTCTAAACAAATTTGTTTATTTTTGTAGTATGCTATCTATGCTGCCGCTGCTTAAGGGAATACATCCGGGCCTGTTTCTAAGTAAGGAACTTACGGAAAGGGGACTGCCAAGTGGACAGTTTGCACTTTCTCTGGGAGCCTATCCGCAAACCCTCAGTGCCATCATTCGTGGCCGCAGAGCTATGAATGTGGGGCTGGCGCTGAAAATAGAAAAGGCGCTGGGGCTGGAAGAAGGCCTGCTGATGGTACTACAGACGTGGTACGATATAGAGCAGGAGAAGAAAAAGCAGACCGGTAGCGCAACACCCAACCTATCCCTACTCCGCCCCGCCCTGTTCTGGGATACAGATATCAACCGCATTGACTGGATAGCACAGAAAGAGGCAGTGATAAAAAGGGTAATGGAAAGGGGGCTTGAGTCAGAAAAAGCCGAGATACAACGCTTCTACCAGTTACATACTCCTCAATCATCTAAACCTTGAGTCATCCATCACTATACTGGCATACAGTTTCACCCCTGCTGCGCAGTACACTGGAGGCAGTTATGACTGCATCTGTGTTCCAGCCATTCCGGCTGGTGGGCGGTACGGCGCTCAGTCTCCACTGCGGCCACAGAATGTCCGAAGACATTGATATGTTCACCGATGCTCCCTACGGCAGTATCGATTTCAAGGCGATAGAACATTGGTTACAGCAGCATTTCAGTTACGTAACCGGTGCCGGGTCTGACCTTGTGGCTATGGGCAACGGCTATATTGTGGGCGACAGTGCTGCCAACAGCATCAAGCTGGATATGTATTATACCACCGATCCGTTTATGCAACCGTTGCAACAGGCAGAATCAATCCGACTGGCTACCATTGATGAAATTGTGGCTATGAAGCTGGACGTGGTACAGCGGGGTGGCCGAAAAAAAGACTTCTGGGATCTACACGAGCTCTCTAACCGCTATACCCCCGCTCAGATGCTGCATCTGCACAAGCTGCGTTACCCCTACACGCACGATGAGGAACAGATACGCTCTGGCTTTTCAAACTTCACCCATGCCGATGCAGACTTTGAGCCTATATGCCTCAGAGGCAAAATATGGGAATTAATAAAGCTTGACCTGGCCCGCCATTGGTACACAATATAGCCCAGCACATAAGCGCCCCCTTACGGAGGCGCTCAAAACCATTTTATCAAAAACCAGATTAGAGATTACTACCTGACTATCTACTGATTAGTTGTAGTTAACTGTTACAGGAACACCAGTTGCGTTAGTGTACAGACCGCTTGCCTGTGCAGCAGCTACGTTCAGCGTTGCACCTACGTTCAGGGTTTCAGTACCAGAAGCGCTCAGCGTGCCGGTTGCAGATGGTACTGATGTGAAGTTGTCAACAGTCATGTTATGTGAAGCACCGTCAGAGATAGTGCAGCTTGTAGGCAATGTAATAGCGTAAGTGTAAGAAGCCTGACCTGAAACTGTGAAGCTGGCAGCAGAAACAGTACCTGTAGTAGCAGGAAGGGTTACACCACCTGCACCGCCTGTAGTACGTGTACCGGCAGGGTCAAGGATAGCAGTACCGGCTATGGTAGCAGAAACGGCTACGTTACCGAAGTTCATATCTACCGTCTTAACGATAGAGATAGGAGTGATGATGTTAGCAGAGGCAGAAGCAGTAGCAGTAGCCTGAGCGTGAGATGCAGTTGCGAAACCGAAAGTTGCTACAGCTGCGATTGCGAGAGATTTAAAGAAGTTTTTCATTGTAGTTGATTTTTATTTGTTTGTGTTTGTTGTTGTTTGTGTTATGCCAGTAGTAATACCAATGGCGTGCCACAATTTTAAGTAATTGATAATCAATCAAATATATTTTGACACGGTATACCAATTGTCCGTACAGTGGACGTAATTTCCATTTTATGGATAAATAAGACGCAAAAGTGTGTCTTTACAGACTGAAAGGACATTTATAGCAGAGATTATCATTTGCCCCTGATTAGGATTAATTTTGACATCAGAACATGGCATCTCTTAAACAACTGGCCAGCCAGACCATGTGGTATGGTGTGAGCAACATAGCAGCCAAGCTGCTGAATCAGCTACTTACACCTATTATCACCTACATACTCAACAACCCATCGGGGATGGTGGACTATGGTAACTATACCATGTTATATGCCGGTATCTCTTTCATAAACATTGTGTACACATATGGTCTGGAAACTGCCTATTTCAGATTTGCCGCACGGAAGGAGGAGGACAAGGAAGCCCTGTTCCAGACCACATTTACCTCATTGCTTATAACTACCATACTGCTTAGTACACTGCTTATAAGCCTGCGGGAGCCTATAAGTAACTATATAGACCTGGGCGGACACACAGAATACATTACCTGGGCAGTGCTGGTAATAGCCATAGAAACACTGACGGTCATCCCCTTTGCCCGGCTGCGGCAGGAGGGCCGCCCCCGTAAGTATGCCTTTGTAAAGGTTATGGGCATTGTAGTAAATATGCTGCTCACCATATACCTGATAGCAGTATGCCCGGGCCAGGTGGCGGCACATCCCGATACGGCATTTGCACAATGGTATAAAAGCTATACGCCGGTAGGCTTTCTGCTGATGGCAAATCTGGGACAGCTTGTATTTACCTTCCTTATGCTGTACCGGGAGTGGGGCAGTTTCCGCTTCAGGTTTGATGCTGCACTATGGAAAAAGCTGCTGGCCTACTGCTGGCCTATGCTTATAGTAGGTATGGGTGGCATGGTAAACGAAACCATAGACAGGCTAATGCTGCCCCGACTCACACCCGGCACACCCGATGAGCAGAAAATAGCAGTAGCTATCTATTCTGCCAACTATAAAATAGCCATATTCATATCGCTGTTCATTCAGGCTTTCCGCATGTCGGCCGAACCTTTCTTTTTTAATCAGGCTGCCGACAGAACCGCTACGACCACCTATGCACGGGTGATGAAATGGTTTGTAATAACGCTGTGCTTTGCATTCCTTTTCACCGCACTGTATATAGATATATGGCAATACTTTATAGGCTCGCAATACCGCAGCGGCCTGCCGGTAATACCTATACTCCTGGCTGCCAATGTGGCGCTGGGGGTGTATTATAATCTGGCTGTGTGGTATAAGGTTACCGACCGTATGCACATGGGTATGCTGATAACACTGGCCGGGGCTGCGATAACGCTCGTAATCAACTACACCCTGATACCAGTATATGGCATGTATGCATGTGCCTGGGCCACGCTGGCTGCCTATACGTCTATGATGCTGCTGTCGTGGCTGCTGGGGCAGAAGTATTTTCCGGTACCCTACCCGCTGCGCAGACTGGGCAGGTATGCGCTTGCTACCGCTATACTGTTTGCCGTGCAGCAGGTAGTAATGCGATATACCGCATCATCTATACTGCACATAGCATCGGCTACCGTGCTAATGGGCCTGTTTGGCCTCATAGTGCTGCGGAGTGAGCGAGAGGAACTCAAGGCACTGCCATTAATAGGCAAGTGGGTTAAATAATATACATTTGCAAAAATCTCATTTCCTATGACACGTTTGTTTACAACCCTGGCAGCTCTCCTGCTGCTACACAGCGCTCAGGCACAGATTACCATTGATGCATCTGACATGCCTGTACATGCAGATACGCTTCGCTTTTCCAACGCCAGCCCTATAGATTTGAGCGCATGGGCGGCAGACAGCGGCGCCAATAAAGCATGGAACTATATACTTGTTCCTACGTCGCAGGGAGTAGATGAATACAAATATCCGGCAGAGGTGAGTCCTTCTCTGACCAGTAGCCCATTCGGTACAACTATCACTGCTACCTATTGCTATGGGCCTAAAATGGCAGACAGCATACCGGGCATCGGTCTTATAGCATCGGGTATCACGATTGAGGACCTGCATACATACTATAATAAATTTGTAACACCATCCAGCTATGTGGCTGAGGCATTCAGCGCTAAAATATCCATACTGCCTGTAGGTGCCGACTATATACAGCCCGATGTGCTTTACCACTTTCCTATGACCTATGGCAGCAGTGGCACTGCCAATTTTCATCTGAAATTCGGCTCTCCGCTGGTAGGCGGTATAGAACAGAAAGGTACCCGCACATGGCGTGTAGATGGCTGGGGTACGATTACTACTCCCTACTTCTTTACACCTACCCCCTGCATAAGAGTACGCTCTGAAATAGCGGAGATAGATTCTGTAAGTTTCAGCGGCAACACCTTTGGCATAGAGCGTACTACCATAGAGTATAAATGGCTGGTAAAAGGCGAGCATCAACCTGCACTGCAGCTATCTGCAATACGGGTAGCGGATACCGAAATTGTTACTACTGTGCGCTATAAAGACCGCTACCGCGCTGAATTTGCCACATCGGTATCAGAAACGGCAGGCACTGCCACACAGGTATCGGCATGGCCTAACCCTACAACCAACGGTCATGTACATATCAATGTACCTGCACACTGGAAGCAATACTTCGTAGAGATATTTGACGTAAACGGGAAGTCTGTATTAAGCATGAACAATACTGCTGATGCTGACCTGAGTGCACTGCCATCAGGTACCTATATAGCACGGGTAATATCAGGTACAGCATATGCCTACGTGCAACTGACGAAGCGCTAAACGCCTATTGCATTGGTCATGCGTACTACCTGATGTATTATGACATCAAGGCTTAGCCCCATTTCCTTAATGCCATCCAGTATGGTCTGATTAATGGGGTCGTGCGGGTCGTCATAATTATATAGCTGCTCAAGCCCCAGTATGGTAGCTACCGGTCCTCTTATTTTATGAGACTCGATGAATGCTATCTCGCGGAGCGCTGCATTCTGCTGTTCTATTTTAAAGAGGTGTTTACGGTGTTCTGTAATATCACGGGCAAAGCAACTGACAGCGATCACCTCTCCCAGATGATCTTTCACCGGACGAAAGGTAACGCCGGTATAGTGTACCTGCCCATTAATGTTCATATCCTCTACCGTGCGAAAGTTGCTACCGGCCAGCGCCAGCTTGTAGCACATCTCGAACTTGTCGGTATAGTTACGATACTGGCCATCCAGCAATACATTATCGCCCCTGCGGGCTTCCCTGCCGGTAAAGTAGCTTACCCATAAGCTGAAAGCAGGATTACATTCCAGTATTGTGAGATCTGTACTCACCAGCCACAGCGGATCTTCTGTATTGTCTACCAACGCCCTGAGACTAGCATTCAGTACATCATCCGGTATACCACTCTTGTCAGGTTCCATCTGCCGGGGGGATTGCATGAAGTATGCAATATACTGAAAAAGCAAATGGATATGAGGTATCCATATTAAGATATAATATCAGCTAATGACCCGTATGACCACATAAGCCATCACTGCAAACAATAATATCAGCAGAATAGCAGCTATTACGTTCAGATCCGTGCCGGGGTTGCCTCTGCGCTTTTTGCGCAGCATTCCTCCTTTCAGTTTACGGTTGAGCCGGTGTACCGACCTTTTGGTATCGTCAATGTCCAGCTCCTTCAACCCCTCTATAGCATCACTCTCCATGCCCTCATCGGCAAGCCACAGCTCTACCTGCCGCTGCTCATCGGGAGGAAGGTTACCCTCCAGGTAAGCAAGCAGCTGAGCATCAGTGAGCTGCTGAGGCTTATCGCTACCCTGAGGTGATATGTTGCTGTTCTCACTCATTTTTCACTGTTGCGGAGTTTCTTCAAAAGTATATTCTTCAGGTTTCTCTTACCGTTCTGTATGTAGCTTTTTACCTGCATAAAGGTAAAGCCGGTGGCTTCAATAATCTGCTCATAACTGTATTTCTTCAGGTAAAAAAGACTTATAGTAGTGCGTTGCTCTTCTGCTATCTCCCCCAAAGCCTCGGCCATCTGCTCCAGTGTCTGCTCCTTCCACAGGGCTTCAGCTACACTATCAGCATCATCGGCAATGGTGGCTATTACTTCATCGCCCATCATATGGTTCTGACTGCGCAGCTGCTGCAGACAATGATTGCGCATGAGCACATAGAGCCATCCTTTAAAATTAGCGATTGGGCCATCAGGTAATCTTGTCAATGTAGTCTCAAATACATGCTGCACTGCATCCTCTGCCATTTCCCGGTCTTTCAGATACTTACTGGCCACACCCAGCAGCAGCACCGTGTAGCGCTGCAGCAGCGCTCCCAACCATTGATTGTCGCCTGTTTCCCGGTAGAACCGTAACATCTGCTCATCTGAAAGGTCGTTATGTCGGTTATGATGAAACAATGATCAGATACTGATTTAATGCAAGATAATACTTCGCTGCATGCACACCCCACCTGATAAAGACCCGGCAAGGAGCATATTCCACAAAAGACCCGTATATTTTTTCCGAAATTAGCAGACTCTATCACAGATATAAACATGTACGGACTACTCATAATAGCAGCACTGGTGGCATACTGGATAAGTATAAAACAGTCGGCTGCACGCAAACAAAAGCAATTCAGGCTGCCTGCTGATGCTGATGAAATACTCAATGACAGGGTATCATTTTATCGCAGACTAAGCGCAGAAGACCAACAGGTATTCAGAGACAGGGTGCGTGACTTTCTGGCCGAAACCACTGTGCGTGGCGTGGGTACAGATATAGATGATACAGACCGGCTACTGGTAGCTGCAGGAGCCATTATCCCCATTTTTTCCTTCCCGGACTGGCGCTATAATAATATCTCTGAGGTACTGATATACGCTGATGCTTTCACTAAAGACTTCAGGGCTACAGGTGATAACAGAAATGTAGCCGGGATGGTAGGAGACGGTGCCATGAACCGGCAAATGATACTATCGCGCAAGGCTCTACAATCTGCATTCAGGCATAATGAAGGAGACAATACTGTGATACATGAGTTTGTACATCTGCTGGATAAGGCTGACGGCAGTGTAGATGGTGTACCTGAATACCTGCTGTCGCAACCCGCTGTAATACCATGGGTGCGCATGATGGAAGATAACATACTGGAAATAAGAGGGCGTAACCCCAATAAGATAGACCCGTATGCAGGGCTGAATGAGGCAGAGTTCTTTGCCGTAATTTCTGAATACTTCTTTGAAAGACCCGATAAGCTGCAGGAAGACGCCCCTGAACTTTATGCCATGCTTGAGTCTATGTTCCGGCCAGATAAGACTAATGGCAGGAAATGACACCCAATATTAAGGTAGCATTAACCTGTATGTGTGTACCTTTAAGTATAAACATATACACCATGGAAAGAGAACTTCATTATAGTACAGTTTCAGAAGCAATCAACAGCCTGAAGGCCAGAGGTTATGACCACGACTTCAATATAGAGAGCGATTACATTATATGCGGCACCGGTAAATTTGGAGTGGAGGAATTTGAAATTACCGATGTGTACCGCTATGAGGGAAATACCGACCCTGCAGATGAGGCAGCAGTATACGCCATAGAATCATCTTCAGGCATAAAGGGAACTTTAGTAACGAGCTATGGCGTGTATGCCGATGCCCTCTCTGAGAAGATACTTCGGAAGCTGTCCCGCCCGGCCCCTGATACTCAATAAAAGTCGAGTGGCATTCCTTCCAGTTCGTTAACCAGTTTTTCTGCATTGGGCCAATACTTTAAGTCGAAAGTACGCGAAACGTAATAGTATGGGCGAACCTCATCCGGCACCCCTAAAAGGTATTCGGAGGGGCGTTTTGCTACATAGGTAATCTGCTCCATGCGATTATTGCATACCACCAGGTACTTGCCCCTGTCATCATGGAAGGTTCTGGACTCATCAGAATTTTCCTTTATCAGGCGTTCCTTATTTACACCGGTCATTGTAGGGTAACCAAAATAGACGATGAAAAAATCAGTGGTATTATCATTCAGCGCCGTTTTGTTTAGCACATCTCCTTCCGCATTCCTTAATATGCCTTTAAGATTGCCCTGTTTTACTTTATTCAGGTTTGTATCATCGAAAAAGTAAACCGGGTACAGGCTGAAATTGTCATAAAAGTCCCGACGCATACATAGGGACACTTTCCTTACATCGGCGGATAGCTTTTCATATTTCTGCTTATAGCCATGCTGTTTCAGATAAGCAAGACGGGTACTTTCTGTATTCAGCATTACGAGGACAGCCTTTGGCAACCTGTTACGTTCATTATACTGCGCACAGGCGGCACCGGATTCAATACAAAAAAGTAAAAGAAGCAACTTCAGGACAAGGTTCATTATCTGCAATTATTACAGATAAATATACGGCAAAACGTAAAACATACAGTACAGCACTTTATCTGCTGCTCTCTATCTTTGCAGCATGTCGGTATATGTGGCCTCGCTTAACTCAGGAAGTAATGGCAACTGCTATTATATAGGTACAGCACATGATGCAGTACTTATAGATGCCGGCATATCCTGCAAAGAGATACTGAATCGCATGCGCAATCTGAACCTTAGCATTGATAAGGTGCGGGCGGTGTTTATATCTCATGAGCATATAGACCATATAAAGGGAGTAGAGGTACTATCGAAACGCTATGAAATACCTGTGTATATAACCCCGGCTACACTGGCCAACAGCCGCACCAGACCGCCCGACTACCTTGTAAGAAACTTTACGGCGCATGAAGTGGTGCAGCTGAATGAGATAAACATACTGCCATTCCCCAAGCTGCATGATGCAGCAGACCCACACAGCTTTGTTGTAACCATAAACGGCATTAATGTAGGGGTATTTACTGACATAGGTGCGCCGTGCTCCCATGTTACTGAATACTTCAGGCGCTGCCATGCAGCATTTCTGGAGGCTAACTATGACGATGACATGCTGGCAAATGGTAAATATCCTTACCATCTGAGAAAGCGTATCAGCAGCGATGTGGGCCATATGTCCAATGCGCAGGCAGTGGAGCTGTTCCAGAACCACCGCTCACCAGACCTTAGCCATATATGGCTCTCTCACTTATCCAAAGACAACAACTCCCATGAAGTGGCCATGGAAGCATTCAGGCCGCATGCAGGCAGTGTGCAGGTATCTATAGCCTCCAGGTATTGCGAAACGGAGATCTTTCAACCTGGCAGTAGTGCATCTACTACGACCACAGAACAATACAAACAGATTTCGCTATTCTCCTGAAAACAATAAGGGAGCAGCTTACGGCTACTCCCTTATGTATGATGTATCAGGTTATTTTAGTCGGCCTGATGAAAAGGATATCTGTAGTTTACCGCTGGTACCAGTGTTTCCTTTATTGTACGTGGGCTCAGCCAACGGTACAGATTCAACACAGAACCAGCCTTATCGTTAGTACCTGAAGCACGCGCACCACCAAATGGCTGCTGCCCTACAACCGCACCTGTAGGCTTATCGTTGATATAGAAGTTACCGGCACTGTTTACCAGTGCTTTGGTCATATATTCTATTGCATGACGGTCTCTTGCAAAGATGGCGCCTGTAAGTGCATAAGGCGAAGTTTTGTCTAGGACATCCAGCGTCTGCACCCATGCATCAGTCTCGTATGTGTAAATAGTGAGTACCGGGCCAAAGATTTCCTCGCACATAGTTACATATGCAGGGTCTGTGGTTTCAATAACTGTAGGCTCGATGAACCAGCCCTTTGTGCTGTCATAATTACCACCACAAAGAATCTTTGCCACACCATTGCTGCTCTTAACACCGTCTATATAACGGGCAATGCTGTTGAATGCTTTCTCATCTATTACTGCATTTACAAAGTTGGTGAAGTCGTCCACCGGTCCCATCTTCATGGTAGCTATCTCGGCTACAAGCTTAGTCTTGATTTCGTCGGCAAGATTTGCGGGTAGATAAGCGCGCGAGGCTGCTGAGCATTTCTGTCCCTGATACTCGAATGCGCCACGTGCCAGACCAGCCACAACCTCATCAGCATTAGCTGTAGGGTGAACAAATACGAAGTCTTTACCACCTGTCTCCCCTACTATGCGCGGGTATGACCTGAAGCGTGCTATATTCTCACCAATGTTCTTCCAGATATTCTGAAACACTCCTGTGGAGCCGGTGAAGTGAACACCTGCAAACTCAGGGTGAGCAAAACAGATATCGCCAATCATCGCTCCCGGAGGATATACGAGGTTGATAACACCATGAGGCAGACCCGCCTCTATAAGTATTTCCATAAATACGCTGGCAGAATACACCTGAGTATTGGCAGGCTTCCATACTACCACATTACCACACATAGCAGCACTTGCAGGCAGATTACCGCCTATAGCTGTAAAGTTGAACGGAGTAACGGCCAATACAAAACCTTCCAGTGCCCTGTATTCCATTCTGTTGTTCATACCTGCCGATGACAGTGGCTGCTCCTTATAGATATTACTTAAGAAATGAACATTGAAACGCAGGAAGTCTATAAGCTCACATGCGCTGTCTATCTCTGCCTGATATGCATTCTTACTCTGGCCCAGCATGGTAGCTGCATTCATGCGGTAACGGTACTTACCTGCCAGCAAATCGGCAGCTTTCAGAAATATAGCGGCACGATGTTCCCAACTCATAGCAGCCCATTTTTCCCGGGCATGCAATGCGGCAGCGATAGCATCATGAACATGCTGCTCGCCAGAGGCATGAAAATGGCCCAGCAAATGAGCTGTTTCATGTGGCGGACGAATCTCCTTACGGTCGTTACTGCGCACTTCCTGTCCGTTGATGTACATAGGTATATCCCTAAGGCTACCTTTCAGTTCAGCAATTGCAGCCTGTAGTGCTTTACGCTCGGCACTACCGGGTGCATAATTCAATACCGGTTCATTCTTTGGCTCTGCAAAGTCAAAATATGCGTTATTCATTTTATTGAGATTTACTGTTTATTTATGATTCAGGAGTTGCAAAGGTAGGCAATCCCATATAATCGGTCTGTAAGATAAGTCACGGAACAGCTTGTCGGCTCTATCTCTTATTTCCCTGCTATCAGATTGTATCATACCCGGCATATAATAAATACATTTTTCTTTGAGACATTTGCATCATCAAACAGAAAGAGCGCGTTATCGTGTCCAGATTCTCAACAATAGTTCGTCGTGATATATCACAGTTCTTTCGGCTCAAAGAATCGGACAGGCCATGGCATATAGCGCTCATAGCGGCCATCAGTACCGGACTATCGCTGGCATCGGGCTACTACATGGGGCGTATGGAGTATGGAACACTGGCCTGTATGGGGTGCCTGGTAATCCTGTACCTGCCCAACACGCCTCTGGCACACAGAATGATGACCATGCTGGCGTGTTCTTTCGGGTTCATATTCAGTTATGCTATTGGCCTTACATTCAGCTTTCACCCCTATCTATCAGCCCTTGCCATAGGTACATTTTCCTTTGGCATTAACTGGACCACCAACTACTATCGCCTGCCACCGCCCCGCAACTTTTTCTTTATTATGCTGGCATCAATAGCCAGCTGTGCCCCCTTTGATGTAACTGAGATACCACTGCGAACCGGGCTTATAGCCTGTGGCACCATCATTGCCTGTATGGTAGCATTTGCCTACAGCCTTATCATGATACCGGTACAGGATCTGAAACCTGTGGCAGCACCGGCTGCAAAAAAGGTATATGCCAACTTCAGTGAATCAGCTATCATAGGCCTATTCATATTTCTATCGTTATGTGTAGCCCACCTGTTTCATTTCACTAATCCTTACTGGATACCCATATCCTGCCTTGCCATTATGCAGGGACTGAATGTAGCACTGGTGCGGCAGCGTAGCTTTCATCGCATAACAGGCACTACGGTAGGTATGGGCTTATCATGGCTGCTACTCCAGTTCAGGCCCGATGTGGGAGGCATATGCCTTATAATCCTCGCGCTACAGTTTACCGGTGAGTTTTTTGTGAAGCGTCATTATGCGCTGGCGATGGTGTTTTATACCCCTATGACATTATTTCTTGCGGAACTGGGCAACCGTACCGAAATGAATGCTGATAGTCTGGTAAAGGCGAGACTGATAGACATAGTTATAGGTAGTCTCATAGGTGTAATAGGTGGCCTGGTACTACATAACCGTAAGCTGCACCGCGCTGCAGAAATACGTATGCGCCGCTCCCGCATGACATCGCGCAGGAAATAGCAATCAGGTGAGTAAAATACGGTTCTCCCCTTTTGTTACCACACGATATGCAGGGAATACTTTTGCAAACTGCTCCTGCATCAGCTCCCAGCTGAACTTGTCATTGACAATGAAATTCAGAGCAAGTCTGCCATCTGTAGTGAGGCATCGAGAACATGCCTTAAGAAAGTCTGCACCTGTAACAAAATCGGGCACATGCCTGCCTATGAAAATATCTATAAATATCAGGTCATACTGTTCTGTGCAGGTACTCATAAAGCGTTTGGCATCGTCACATATGGGGGTCACATTCGCCTGAACTTCAGGGACAGCGTACTCCATAGCCCACTGTAGTATCTCTTCATTTATATCTACAAGTGTATAGCTGGCAGTACACCCTGCTGTGGTAAGGATATGAGCGGTACTGGCCATACCGGCGCCCAGTAACAGTACGCGCCTGAATGCGGGTAAATGTGACTTATACCCATCTCTAACCACAATAGCCGGCATATACCTGCTACCGTCAGAATATAATGCATCGGAAGTACCCAGCTGCAGACGGCCTCTGAACATTGCCAGATCGGCATAGCTATACCCCGTGCCCGTTTTACGCAAAGGGACAGGTATCAGGTAACTGAGTAAACGTTTATAAAGAGGTATGCTGATAATAGCGTATTAGCGCGGCTTAATGTCGCATCCTGTTCTTTCTACGGAACAGCGGCACCTTACTTTCGCTTCCATTGAGCAGCCTGCTGATATTCTTATGGTGCGTGAGTACCACAAGGAAAGCTGTAGCTATGGCAAACAACCTGTAACTGAGCTCCTGTGCCTGCGCATTAAAAATGAACAGGATGAGCAAAGGAAACGCGATACTGGCTGCTATAGAGCTTAACGATACATAACGTGTAAGCAACAACATCATGATGAAAACAAGTACAAGGCTCAAAGCTACTATAGGGTGAATAGAAAGAATCATACCGAATAAAGTAGCTATTCCTTTTCCCCCTCTGAACTCGGCCCAGATAGGGAATATATGACCTACAACTGCGGCAAGACCAAGAAATATCTGAAGGTTAACAAAAGGCTCACTGGTCCATGTATATGAGGATAGTATAGACAACTTTACTGCGATGAAGCCCTTCATCATATCGGCCACCATAACCCCCACTCCTGCTCTTGGCCCCAGTATACGGAAAGTATTTGTAGCACCTGCATTGCCGCTACCATGCTCGCGTATATCTATGCCATAAACCCATTTGCTCACCCATACCGCTGATGGTACAGAACCCAGCAAATAAGCCAGAACAATCAATATTGCTATAATCATTAACTAAATTCTATTGAGGTAAGAAACAAATATAATTGTTGTGTTTCAGAAATCCTAGCGCAGCCACACAGACCGGCTATTGCTTTTAACATTCTTTTCCACATTTCATAAGGGCCTTTCAACCAATATACTAATCCATCCATTCAAGGTATCAGTACGCATATGTATAAATCCCTGCTTTACGGCTTCATCTTTCACCATTTCCTCATCAGCAACCAGCAGACCACTCATAAGTAACTTTGCACCGGCCCTGCATACCGCATATAGTCCTGCCATATAGTGCAGCAGAATATGACGGTTTATATTTGCCAACACCACATCAAAGGTGCCGGAAGGCAATTCCTCTGTCAATGCCACCTCCATTTCCACACCATTTCTTTTAACATTATCCAGAGCATTATTTACAGCCCACTCATCGTTATCAGTTGCTATTACAGATGCGGCACCTGACATTGCTGCCAGAATACCCAATACTCCTGTACCGGTGCCAAAGTCAAATACCTTAGCCCCCTGTAACGGCAATCTGCTCATACCTGACAGCATAAGCTGAGTAGTAGCATGATGGCCGGTACCAAATGACATCTGAGGTGTGATAACTATGCAATATGGCGTAGTGACATCAATATCATGAAAATGGGCACGTACGGTGCAAAAGCCATCTACTATCACCGGCTCAAAAGAAGACTCCCATTCAGCATTCCAGTTTCTCTGTGCTACGTCCTCTACCGAGAACTGATAGCCCTGCAATAACGCTGCTATATCATCTGCCCCCATACTACCTTCAGGCACACATGCACATAAAGTGTCGTCTGTCTCCTCAAAGCCTTCAAAGCCTGCATCGGCAAGTACTGCCAGCAGTATGTCCCGTTCCTCTCCGGCAGCTATATTTACCTTAACCTCTTTGTATGTCATGATATTCTTAAAATGAGCAGAAATGCAAAGAAGCTGCACTTATGTGCAGCCTCTCTGAAAATATTAAATCAAAACTATCTTATTCATCGTCATCATCAGCACCTGGTCTTGAAGATGCTTCAGATTCTGGCTCTATGCGCAGATTGCGGTCCTGCTGATCCATAGTACCAGGAAGTGCGCTATTGTACAGCACCCTGCGGGTAGGAACATCTGTAACGATGCGGAACTCAGTACGACGGTTCTGCATACGACCTTCAGGATTGTCTTTTCCACGTACACTGTTTGGAGCAACAGCATTTTTGCTACCAAAACCGCGTGCTGTCATACGACCACGCTCAATGCCGCTTTTCTCAAGATAATCCAGTACTGCCTGAGCACGACGCTGAGAAAGTGCAAGGTTATATTCTTCTCTACCCTTAGCATCTGTATAAGAGTAAATCTCAACAGATATAGATGGGTTGTCTGTAAGGAACTGTACTACAGAGTCAAGTGATGCAACTGATTCAGGACGCAGCGTAGCTTTATCATAGTCATAATAGATATTGCTAACACTGAAACTATTTCTGATGCTATCCAGGAATATTGTTACAGTAATAGTATCATTTGGATCAGAACGCTTAATCTCCATTGTGCTTACAGTAGCCCTGGATGATGTATATCCTGGCTTATCGGAAGTAAGTACATAAGAATGTGTACGGGACATATTGAAGAGGAACTTACCATCTTCAGAGTTATATGTCTTTACATCACCATGCTGATCTGTCATTTTCACTACCGCTTCGGTAACCAACTCTCCGTTTTTCTTATCTACAACTTTACCCATCACCACCAGGCGAGGTTCAATCTGAATACGCCAGATATCGTTACAGCAGGTAGGATTTTTAAGGGCATACGAACCGATACGGTTTGATACCAGATAACCATCAGGCTTTCCTACAGGGTCCAATATGAAATAAAGCTCATCTGCACAGGTATTATAAGGATACCCCATGTTGTGCAGATTAGTGAAACGAGAAGGACCACCATCAGCAGCATAGATATCAAAACCACCCATTGAAACCTGACCGCTGGATGCGAAATACAGAGTACCGGTACGGGAATCATAATAAGGAGTCAGCTCATCCATTGGTGTATTTACCACCTTACCACAGTTCTGCGGACGACCATAACGACCATCGCGTGGATCAATGATAGAATACCAAAGGTCATAACCACCACGGCTCTGCAGCTTACGGTTAGAAGCAAAGAAAAGAACTTCTTTCTTACCCACCTTAGCTACGAAAGGCATTGTATTGCTGCCACGCTCGCCAAGATCAACAAGTGTAGCTGCTTCCCATCCTCTCACACCAAATGAAGAAGAATAGATATCGCACTTCATACGCTTGTTAGAATCTGCAGGGTCGTTAAAGCACTTAGAGAAGTAGAATCTACGTCCACCCGGAGACCAGCAGCCATTAGCTGTATGAAATTCAGGGTCGTTAAAGCCACCATCACGGAAAGGCAGAGGCCACTGGAAAGAATCTACATAACCAGCCTGCTTGTGAGAATACATGAATTTCTCCTTGAACTCACTTTCTTTCCATGCATCTGTTTCAATAAGGTCTTTACGACCGATGAAAGTATTACCAGTACCAGTATTCCTACCCAGTGTACCGAACAGAAGTGCAGAGTCGCCAAGTGGATATGGAGACAATTCTGTGTAAGGACTGTTTACGTTAGGTCCTGCATTAATGAGTGTAGCCGGCTTAGGATCTTTAAGAGAAGCTATTGCCATTTCGCAACCTTCTATTTCTCTCTTAATCAGCTTTTTCAGTGCCTTTACCACTTTAGGATCCAGCTTACGGTCTCCATTGGCTTCAAGCGCAGGATTTTTGTTTGGCGCCTCACGTACAGCATTCTTTTTATTGTCTGTAAGGAATTCGTTGAAGGACTCCATCGCCAGGTTATACTCGCACTGCTGCTTATACATAAGGCCAGCATAATAAGCTGCATAAGGATATACCTTTTTAGCCATTATCTTCACTTCTGTATAGTAGTGCGCCGCCAGCACGTAGTCACGTGTAGCGCGGTAACATTCTGCAAGCTGCCATGTTATGTATGGGTTACGCTCATCCTGCTGCTTCAACTGCTGGTAATAGTCAATTGCATTAAAATAGCTACCATGTAGATACAACTGATCGGCCCAACTCATTTTTTTACTGTACGACATACCAGAAATAGGATCATTACCCTTGTTCCGGTACTTCTCCTTCATCTTTCTCTGGGCATCGGCATGGTACGGGGCAATAACAACTATTATCGTAGCTAAAAACAGATACAGCCAATTTTTTCTCATGTGCGTGAGCGTATTAATGGATATAAAAGTATAAATTGGTTTTAAAAAAAAGAAGGGCTTTTAAAAAAAACTTTCTATAGCCCTTCAAAAAATACAATATGTAGATATTAGAAACGTGTGCAGGGAACGACACGTTTAGCTGCAAACTTGAGCGGATAAGGCGCTATATAGCGTACAGCAATCTCAAAACCACCGTTACCATTGCTGGCAGAATTCAGCGATGAGATGTTGTAATCATAGCCCAGACCAATGCGGAATCCTTTAAACTCAAGACCGCCTGTAATCATAACGGCATCACCTGTACGGTACCATCCACCAAGAAACACTGCAGTAGAAAAGTTATTATAACCAGGCTCATTACCAACATAATACATAAACTCATTACCACCAATGATTTCAGTAGCAGATGCCTGCGACTGGAACAAGAGTGCCGGACGCAATGCAAAGCGGGCATTGGACATGATAGCAAGACCTAACTGGCCTGTGTACCTCATATCAAGACCTACTGCGCTTGTCTGCTTTTTCAGCAGTGCATCATTGGGCTGGTTGATATTGTTAGCACCTGCACCGATGATGTAGCTGAATGTACGCTCATCATTAGCACCAGCAAGACTTACACCTGCATTTACCAGATAATAGCTTACCTGATTGCCTATACCCAGCCCGTATTCTGAAGATGTACCCTGAACAAACGTACCGTTATAAGATTCGTCGCCAAAATAAAGTTTGGAAAGGTCTATACTCTTCTGAGCATAACCACCCTGCATACCTACAGCCAACTCAGCATTGCGGCCTACCGTTTTGTGATAGGCTACAGAAACCAGTCCTGTAAAGTTAGACAGGTTACCATCTCCTGCTTTATCATTGAATACCTGAACACCAGCGGCAAGATAACCACCGCTCTGGTCGGCATATAAAGGCATATCCGCATGAGCTCCATAAGTTACATATGGCACTGTAACACTCCCCCACTGGCTTCTGTAAATACCACCTACACGGGCAGTACCATCAAACATACCGGTGAAAGCAGGGTTTACCACAAGTGGTGCCATGTCAAACTGTGTGAAGTGAATATCCTGAGCAAATACTGCAGAGGTGCTCACAGACATAGCTACAGCTACACTCAGACGGGTTATGATCTTCTTAGTATTCATTATCATAGATTAATGTGGTAAAATTATCGTAATAAAGTTACGTTTCCTTGTTTTCTGAATATTTTTCCGTTTTTGGCTTTACCTTCTATCATATATACGTAAACACCAACAGGCTGCGGTACTCCCTTATATTCTCCATTCCAACCCTGGTCTATATCCGTGGTCTCGAATATGAGATTTCCCCAACGGTTGAAAATACGGAAATAATTCAAAGTCGCAATACCGCGCTTTATAATTTTAAATTCACTATTTACGCCGTTACCTGGTGTAAACGCATTAGGAACGGTAATTAGTGTCTCATCTGATATATTTACATAAATAGAATCTTTAGTTTTACAACCATATTCTGTGGTCCCGGTCATCACATATTTGGTGCTGATTTCCGGTGATGCCAGCGGGTTAATAATATACTTCCCGCTCAGGCCACCTGCAGGAGTCCACGAGGCATAGGTACAGTTCGTCTGCGGATCTATCTGGTACGTTTCTCCCGGATGCAGGGTAACCGAATCTTCAAGATATATGATAGCCGCAGGATGTACTGTAGCTGTAAATGTAAGTGTATCCTTACAGCCATCTGCACTGGTAGCAACGATGGTATACGTCTGGTTTGTAATAGGCTTTATGACCGGCATAGCCTCATTGGCTCCGCTCAGGTACATAGACGGAATCCACTGATAAGAGACGCCGCCCGATGGCATAAGTGTAGCACTATCGTGCGGACAGAATGTCATTTCCGGCTCAATAGAGGCAAAGTTGCCGGGAAGCACTATCATTTGTGCAGAATCCACACCGGTACATCCGGCAGGAGTACTTACTGTAAGTATTATTGTTTCACTATTGGCACCGGTATACACTGCCGATGCATCATTAGGCTTATCTATGTGCGAAGATGGTGTCCAGTCATAAATATAGTGTTCGTACCAGCCTGGCGTTACGGAAGGAATAAGTCTTACCGTATCTGCTTCACAAACAAATCTGCTACCACCTATATATACCTCAGGATTGGGTTGTACATCTATATATACAGAGTCGTAGAAATCAGGACAAAGATGGAATGACACCTTTACTTTATAAAGCGCTGATGTATCGGGCGTAATTATAGGCGCCAATACATTAGATACTGCGATACCAGCTGTAGGTAACCACTGGTAAGTAAATACCGGGTCTCCACCTGAAGCAGCTATCTGTACGGAACGTCCCAGACATATTGCAGTATCAGGCATCAGATCAATTGCATTGGGCAGTACATAAAGATTAATGTAATCATCTACCGCACAACCAATAGCATGTGGCTGAACAGTGACTGTATAAGCGTGCACACCTGCTACGCCCGGCGTAATAACAGGATTAGGGATAGTATCGTTACTTACCCATGTAGCAGGGCTCCACTGATAGCTGTAGTAGCCATTACCTATGCCCGTACTGCCCGGCACCGTAAGATCTATGCTGTAAGTCATAGGAATACAGATAGTATCGAACACCGTAACCTGAGTAGCAGGGGTATCTACTTCTATGTAGAAGCTATGCACCATATCGGGACAGTGTGCATAGGATGCTGTAACTGTGTAGGAAACATTGGTAGTAGGCGTTACCACCGGCTCCATGATTGAGGGGTCTGAAACTCCGGTTGGCGGAGTCCATACCCAACTGAATTCCGGCCATCCTGCTATACTTATCTGAACCGACTCCCCAAGACAGATTGCTGTATCTGTATTATTCAGGACAAAGTCGTCAGGTACTACATGCAGCATAATACTTGTATCACTGACGCATGCCGGCAAGGCTGTAGGATAAACGGTTACATTATACATGACATCCCCCACTGCTGTAGGCGTAGCTACAGGGTTGGAGACAGATGTAGAGGACAAATAAATGGACGGCGACCAGACATAGGTATACGCCGTGCCAGCCGGCGCAACATATACATTGAGCTGGGCTGGTACACCTACACACGTATTGACGATAGCAGAGTCAATGGACAGCACAGGATTGGGTGCCATTGATATAGTAATAGTTTTGACCTGAGGTACGCATCCCAATGCAGGGTCTGCGGTAACCGTAAGTGAATACGTAGTAGTGGAAGTGGGGTTCACATCAATAACCAATGCGGTATCGTCACTGACCGGTAAAGGGGTCCAGTGATAATCGAGCACAGGCGCAAAATCCGTATCCCCGGTAGCAACAATGTGTACCGTTGTACCGGCACAGACTGCAGTATCAGGTGTGATTATGTGGAAGTTAAATGAATCGAGAATAGTAAGACTTGCCGTAGTAACAGGAGTAAATACACCCGGATGGCATGGGTCTTCTTTAAGAATCTCCAGTGTTACCACTTTAGGGCCGGCAGCCGGAACCAACAATGGGTTGATATCCAGAATTGTAGAAGTTGTAGTAGCAGGGATAGTAACGCTGTCTGCAATAAAGGCATAGTCATAACCATTTACTGCAGTTCCCAGAATATTAAAATGAACTGTTACGTTAGTATCCTGAGGATCAGGTATAGTAAAAACGAAGTTGCCCGGATTACAACCACGTATACAATATGGCAGACCACTGGTGCCCACAGCCGTAATGGTAGTAGGCACAGAAGAAGTAAGGCTTCCCCCCTGAATGAACACACCGGAGTTATAGGCATTGTCGCCCACATCTGCCACACCCAGCTTCAGGTGATATGTATCGCAGGGGCTTACTGCCGCTACTGCAGTAAGCACGGTAGTCTTGCCATCATACACAAGCATAGTACTGGCAGCATTATCAATGTAATACATTGCAAATGGTGAGCCAGGGCCTAATGCATTACAGGTACCTATAGGATAAGTAGTACCTGTAGGGGCAGAATTCACACTATTGATACAAACCGGGATATTGGTACCCGGCACACGTGCTATATTATATGGAGTAGGATAGGTGGAGCCGGGCGATGTAACACCACCGGAAATAAGAAAGCCGAACACATCATTGAAGCCGGAACATGCAAACTCCGGATACTCTTCTGAACCAAATACATAATTGAACCTGACAGTATCACCTGCTGCCTTAAAGTCAAATTCCAGCACACAGGCATCGTTTGTAGTACCACCTGCCAGTGTAGCCAGGTCTGCATCAGAAAGAGAAGGAGTGTGACCTATAGTTTCGAACGTACTGGCAGGAGCAGCGATACCATTGGCAGAGCCACTGGTGAGTACAATACCCGCAGAAACCCCTATAGGGTCTACTAGAGTGGTAAAGGTACCATTAGCACCTGTATCACAGGTGAGTACCGGGCTAAGTACGGTGACACCATAACCAGTAAGTGCTGCTGCCAGAGCTGCTGCTGTCTGATTCTGATTGACAGTTATCTGTGCATGCGCAGAAAAAGCTGCCATGCAGACAACTGCACAGGAGGCAATCACTTTTCTAAACATACCGAGGGTATTTTTAATTATAGGAGTTTCCATGGACCATTTGTAAAATGCATATTAAACCTACCAAAAATAACAGACGCAATAAAAATCCGAAATGTTTGGACAATGCATATCATTAATTATCAAAAATATAATAATAGCACCATATTTCAAACCGGCGATGTTATTCTTTTTCCACAAAAAAACTGACAGAAATGCAGATACAGCAGGAAAATTAACTGATAGTTACTGGACTGCAATGAAGATAATTCACCGGATATTTCTCTACTGTTCCGGAATCAGTTACGCTTATCTATACCCCAGTAGAGCTTCTGACGGATGGTATTGAGAAAGTTATGCTCATCCGGGCGTACCAGTGAAACGGTAAAATTTTCGCGCTTTACCGCAAGCTGAACATTACTGCGTATAGACTCTGTACGGGAATCGAGCGTGCAGAGGAAATGCTCTGACCGGCCCTCTATTTCAAAGGAAATAACATTATCGTCCGGTACGACTATAGGCCGCGTATTAAGATTGTGAGGGGCTACCGGTGTAATAACAAAACTGGAGGCCTGCGGAAAAACAACAGGCCCACCACAACTAAGCGAGTAGCCGGTGGAACCCGTAGGCGTAGCAACAATAAGGCCATCTGCCCAATAGGTATTAAGGAACTCCCCATTGAGATAAGTATGTATCTTAATCATGGACGAGGTATCCAGCCGGTGAATAGTAAACTCATTCAGGGCGAAGGGCGAACCGTCAAACAGCGGTACACTGGAGTCCAGATGCAGTAAAGAACGTTTTTCCAATGTATATGAGCCACGAACGAGGGATAGGATTGCATTTTCCACTTCATCCTCAGAGATTGCAGCCAGAAAACCTAAACGACCCAGGTTTACCCCAATGAGCGGAATATTAGAATTGCCAACAAAACACACGGCATCAAGCATTGTACCATCCCCGCCCAGACTTATCAGCATATCCGTAGATAGCGGTAATTCTCTTTTTCCTGAAAACAAACGGGGAGTTTCAGAAAATGTGACATGCTGTTTCAGCTGCTCATAAAAGTCGCTGAATATGACCATTTGTAACCGGTGCATTTCCAATAGCTTCACAAGACGCTGCAAAAAAGGTATATCCTGTTCGTCAAAAGTCCGGTTATACAATGCTATCAACATACTGATTGTTTTTTCCTTACATGCATATACAGCATGCTATTCGCTATTGAAGTGTAAATATAGCCCATTTTGCCCCAGGTGATTACGGGAGAATTCGACCCTTATCTTCACATCATAAAATGTAACCATATCTACTCCGGCACCAATGCTATACATAACAGTATTAGAGAGAGAGTTAGAAAATGAGGAGGCGCCATCTATATAACCCGCATCAAAAAACACTTTTGGGTAAATGCGTACAGGAACTGAAGTGAAATATCTGACTGGTAGTGACCAGGTATTACTGAATAATTCATGCTTCAGAGAAAGGCGGGCCAGCCCGTAACTATAGCCATCGGTAACATAATATTCATACCCGCGCACATAATCGGTTGATGTTCCCAGGCCGTTACGGAAATAATATGGTTGTGCTCCGGGCAGTACCGCCTTACCTCTGGAAACCGCCGAGCCATACCACCGTCCCCCCAGATGCCTGAATATACCCGCCTCATAACCTGCATAAGCCTGAAAACCCAATCCTTCAAAACCTGTACGCAATACCGATACTACGACCAGCTTTTCGCCACGCAATGAGTAATTCCAGTTATCGACGCCATTATATTCAAAACGGTAATTCAGCTCTGCAAGGCGGGCCGTACGGCTGCTGTCACTGAAGTAACCGGCATTTAACTGCACAATAGTGTCGGCGACATCGAACTGACGATAACTGAGCTGAAATATGTGGCGCTTAGCATACCGGGGCCTGAAAATGTAACACAGACCACCCTCTGCCTGCTTCCACACAACCGGGCCATTATAATCTCCGGCAAAACGTAATTTATTGTCTATTGTAGCAAAATAGGTTTGCCTGCTACGCGCCACAGCCCCTGTAATGCCTATACCATGAGTCTGACTGCGGTTTATATAAGGCAACATATAAGTAAGCCCCAGACGCTGAGTATATCCTCCCTGTACCGTAAAGGCAAGCGTTTCCAGATTGCCTCTGAAATTACGGTCGGTAATTGTGAGGCCGGCCGATACCCGATTCAGGTCATGCCGCTGGTCGGTCCACCAGGTATTTATATTACGGTCGGCAAACTGAAGGATACCGGTAGGAATAATATACCAGCGCTCTTTTACCTTAAACCGCCAGATAACAGAATCGCCGGTAAGCGGAACAACTTCCTGCTCTACCTCGTTAAACAGCTGCAGATTGAAGAGGCGCAGACGGCTACGGGTAACAAGAGCGTTTACTGAGTCGGCAGCGATGGACTGCCCGGGACGCATCCCGGTCTCCCTCATAATAACCCCTCTACGGGTAATGTGATTCCCCTCTACCTCTACACGACCTATTACCAGCCGCTTTGCACGGGCTGTATCCTGTGCCCGTACAGAGAAAGACGACAGCAGCACAGCTCCAGTAAACATGAGGCGAAGTATCATGAACTATAGCCATGCAAGATACTACAGTTTGTAAAAGCAGGCAGTATACATATAATTGCATACTGCCCGTTTCGCTTACTGGCCAAGCCCTTTACCCGCCTTCAGCGATGCTATTGCATCCTCTACATATTTGCGGTTTGCATCATCGGGGGCTACCGGTAATGCTTTCTTTCCATACTTTATTGCATCTTTTGACTTACCATTGGCAGCACATCCACGCATCATACCCACACATGCAGTATATGCATGTGGGTGGCGGTCATAATTAAGGCGGAATATTTCCAACGCCTCGGCATTTTTCTCCTCACGTAAAAGGGTACGACCATAATTATGTAACTCTCTTAACGAAGCACGCTCCAAAGCTACCTTCATGGTACTGTCTGCCTCCTGCTCCTTATGCATCTTTCTGAGAATATCTGCCTTAAGAGAAAGCACACCAAATGTTGGCATACTTGCTGATGCTCTGGTTACATAACCAAGCGCATCATCCATGCGGGTATTATGCTCCTGCAGGTAGCTGGCTACCTGAACAAGTGCATGCGGGTCAAATCCACGCTCACCCCGCAGCTCTCTGTCGAATGAGGCCATCTGAAGACTATGAAGTGCTGTAGACACCCTGAATGGTATACCCTTACGCTCCCAGAAAAGGGTAACGGTTGCTGTGCTGTCTGTCTCGTCGCTGAACTCATACGTAAGCCGCTCCTTCAGATATGGTATGCTTACCGGCTTTACCTTCACCCGCATCACATCTTCAGCCGGGTCGTAGAAATAACTTCCCCAGCTGGAAGTGGCAGTACTGAAAATGAGCGTACACTCATCTGCCCCATAGGCTACGAAGAAGCCATATTTACCGGCTTTCAGTGTCTTTCCCTCTATAGTAACATCAGTACTGAATTCAATAACCGTATTTTCATTGGCCCCGGCACGCCACGGACTATCCTTACCGTTACCGAAGCCCTGATTTTTGAAACCAGAATACACTACTTCGCCCCATATTTTACCATCTCTGCCTTTCACTGCCGGCCGGCCATAATCAATAGAAATGTCTGTGAGTCCTACACGCTCAGATACTCTGGCACGTACACTGGTGCCATCGGCTGGTGTAGTGAGCTGCGCAAATGCAGGAAATGCTGCAAAAACAAATAAAGATGCTGTAACAAATACTTTCATAATACTCTGGTTTCCGGCAAAAATACAGATACAAAAAACTTCACCGGACATAACCTAACCCTATAAAGGGTGAAAACAAGGGTGATATAACGAGCTGTACATTAATATAATTTTATATTAATTCAAGAATAACAGTACATGGTCTGACGGTACTGACTGCAAAACAATTACCTTTGCGCCTCAATTAACGTATTATTTATTAGTTTCTTTTAAATGGATCGTAACCAGGTAATCGGGTTTTCGCTTCTGGCTGTGCTACTGATAGGCTATATCATGTACAACCAGCATGAGCAGAAGACCTACTACGACAAAAAGCATGCCGACAGCGTAGCATACGCCAAAGCCCACCCCCGTCCGCTTATAGACAGCAGTAAAACTGTAGCAGCAACCACAGTACAGACTGATGACTCTGCAACACTGGCCCTGAAGGCAATGCAGCCTCCGGCATTTAACGGCACGGCACAAACGGTAACACTGGAGAATGATAAGCTATCAGTACAGTTTACCTCAAAAGGCGCCTACCCAACTGCGGGACTGCTAAAAACGTATAAAACATACGGCCAGCAACCGCTATATCTCTTTAACGGGAAAGGCAACCAGCTGAGCGCTATACTACCTATTGACAATAACCGCTCTACTGCCGACCTGTACTTTACCCCTGTAAGCAAACAGCTGCCTAACGGGGATAAAAGTGTAGACTTCGTAGCAGACCTGGGTGGAGGTAAGCGAGTAGACATCGTTTATACCCTGCCCGCTGACGGATACATGATGAGCTGCAACATATCCCTGACCGGGATAGCAGCTTCATCCCTGCCTCTGACCTGGCACGCCTATGTACTGCATACTGAAAAGGACATGACCAACGAGCGCATGGCCACTCAGGTATATTACCGCAATAAAAACTCAGACCATGACTACTACACCGTGCAGTCGGAAGAGAAGTCACTGAATAATGGCAGCAATGCGGCACACTGGCTGGGATTCCGTAAGCAGTACTTCAGCACAGCACTTATAGCTGATGACGGATTTACACGCATGGACTCAAAGTTCGGCTATAAACCGGGAGATACTACTGTAGTAGCGCAAAGCCTTGCATCCATGGACCTGCCATTAAAAGCTGCAGGTGCTACGCAATCGGCATCTATGCGCTGGTATATAGGCCCTAACGATTACCGCACACTGAAGTCTTATGATATAGACATGGAGGAAATGGTGCCATTGGGTATCGGTATCATGTCGTTTGTGAAGTATATAAACCGCTGGATAATCATTCCTATATTCTACTTCTTTGACAGCTTCGTCAACAACTATGCGCTGCTTATAGTACTGATGACTGTATTCATAAGGTTTGTACTCTCATTCTTTACTTATAAAAGCTATCTGTCCAGCGCCAAAATGCGTGTGCTGAAACCGGAACTGGATGAGCTACGTGCGAAAATAGGAGATGACCAACAGAAGTTTGGTATGGAGCAGATGAAGCTGTACCGCTCGGCAGGTGTGAACCCACTGGGGGGATGCTTACCAATGCTGTTCCAGTTACCGATACTGCTCTCTATCTACTACATATTCCCGTCGTTCATGGAGTTCCGTCAGCAGGGATTCCTGTGGGTAAAAGACCTTTCTACCTATGACAGCATTCTGAACTTCGGGTTTGAAGTACCATTCTATGGTGACCACATCAGTCTCTTCACGCTTCTTATGACGGCATCGAGTCTGTTCCTGGCTCTTTACAACAGAAATATGACGCCGCAGGACCCCAACAACCCTGCGCTGAAATATATGCCGTACATATTCCCTGTGATACTGATGGGTGTATTTAACAAGATGGCAGCAGCCCTTACATTCTACTACACCTGCTCCAACCTGTTAAGCATTGCACAGCAGTTCATTATTCAGAAGTACTTCATCAATGAGCAGGCTATCCATGCTCAGATACAGGAAAACAAAACGAAGCCACCTACACAATCCAAATGGGCGGCACGACTGGAAGAGATGCAAAAGCAACAGTCTCAACGTACGACTCCACGTAAAAACAGCTAACTAACTAAAAAGTACGCCCCGCAATGCGGGGCGTACTTTTTAGTACTAATTCACAACATATCGCTGCTGCACACTCCATGCCTGTGGGCCACCGGCAAACATGGCTCTGGTTCTGCCCCATGTATCTTTAAAGAACTCAGAAAACCTGTAATGGTCCAAAGCCTCCTGTGAGGACCATTTACTGTATGTAAAAAAAACATTGGGGCGGGTACTATCCTGCCATAACTCCAGATGGGAACAACCCTCAAAATGCCTTATGCGTTCCTTACGCTCCTCAAACATGGATACAAAGTCTTCGACTGCATCTTCCCTGAATGTCATTTGTACTATTCTTACTATCATCCGAACTGAATTTTAATATCGTTATAAAGCCCACCTACCCTGAAGCCCAGCAATGCTGAGGCATTGCCCCGGTGCACGCATATCTCCAGATATCCCTTACCATTAAAGCGACAGAGTGCATCGCCCCGTGGCACATCGGCATAATAGGCGCTGATACGTGTGATACTATCAACACCAATGCTTATAGAAAACCCTCTGCCCCCCTCCAGCTTTTCGAAACGGCTGTGAGTCATATCTGTAACAATATTGCCAAAGTTGTCTATGTACAAAATACGGCAGCGGACAGTATCGCCATCTCTGGGAGCTTCAATATCCATGACATAGGGTATGCGTGGCTGCAAGCCCATGCCTGCCGGTGCTGATATAGCAAGGCGAGCGATAATGGCTGCAGCTGCACTCACCCACGCATCGAAAACATCCTCATCTACAGGACCATAACAAAGCCAGGACTCATCAGGTACGGTACCCAATGCCAGTGGTAACACGCCATTGTCAGGGACAAGGAAATAATGCCCGGCATATGAGGCCAGTAACATTACTGCCCCACTGGTATAAAATACATCGGTAAGTACAAGATGTACCGTACCCTGGGGAAAACTATCATATACACTGCCGAGTATGTATGCAGCCTGTGAAACACTGAACGGAGCCACCTCATGCGTAATGTCTGTTACATGCACCTGGGGCACTGTACTATACAGAATACCCTTAACGATGCCTGCTGAGGCATCCTGCAATCCAAGATCGGATAAAAGGGTAACACTGGCCATAGACAGACGGTAAGGAGAGAACAAAAGTACAAACCTATCTGCATTAGTCTGTACTTTTGAAGTATGGATACGAGTGAACACAGGCTGGTAATAGCATCAAACAACAAAGGGAAAATAAACGAGTTGCGACAGATGATAACCAATGTGGAGTTACTCTCGCTGAGCGATGTGGGCTTTACACAAGAGATACCCGAACCGTTTCAGACCTTTGAAGAGAATGCACTGATAAAGGCAGAAACAATACACAAATATACCGGGCTGAATGTACTGGCAGATGACAGCGGTATATGCGTGAGCTACCTGGAAGGCAAGCCCGGCGTGGACAGCGCCCACTATAGTGGCAGCAGAGATGATGAAGCTAACCTGCAACTGGTACTGAGCAACATGAAAGATGCTGAAGACAGAAGCGCCTACTACAAAGCTGTGATATGCCTGATATGGGATGGAGAAATGAACTACTTTGAAGGGAAATGTGATGGTACAATACTGAGGGAAAAACATGGTACAGGTGGTTTTGGCTATGACCCGATATTTGCGCCGGAAGGCTACCAGCAAACATTTGCAGAACTGCCGCCGGAAGTAAAAAACAGCATCAGCCACAGAGGTAAAGCGGTAAGAAAAATGGTTGACTTCATTCAAAGTGTGACCGGAAATAAATAATAACATTATGAAGTTTTCCCCAGGTGATAAAGTGGTGCTGAAGCGTACCGGCGAGGAAGGTCGCGTGGTAGCTGTAATCAATAAACAAATGGCCGAGGTAGATGTGAACGGTACCATATTCCCCGTGTATATGGAGGAGATGGATCATCCGTATCTGAAATGGTTTACACAAAAGGCCCCAACGCAGCGTAAAGCATTTATACCAGAACAGCTACCGGTAGAGAAACTACCCCCCAACGCTAAAAGAATGGCTACAGGGGCTTACCTTTCCTTTATCCCTGAGTTCAGGACGGAGGATATGGAAGATGTGGTAAGCCATATAAAAGTGTTTCTGATAAATGAGCTACCTGTGAATGTAAAATTCACCTATGATGCCCGTATAGTGGACCGCTCCCTCTTCCGGCACGAAGGGATGCTGCACAGTTTTGGGAACTTATACCTGCACAGCATTCCCTATGGTGACATGAACGACCAGCCCCGGCTGAACTGGAGCCTGAAGGGACCAGACAACAAAGAGGCAGGAGGGGTGCTGCGTATAAAACCGGCAAAACTGTTTGAGCATATTACTGCTATCATGGCCGGTAAAGAATCATCATTCAGCTATCTGCTGGCCAATGAACTGAAAGAGCCTGAAAAGGAAGAACCTTTTGTGCCGCCACCTATAAAAATACAGCCGCTGCCTACACCAGCACAAAACCTGCAGACAGAACCACCCAAACAGCTTGTGGACCTCCACATAGAGCAATTGCGCAGTAACTGGCGCGGACTATCGAACGCGGAGATAATAAAGATACAGCTGGATACCCTGGAGCGATACCTGCACCTCGCCATAGTACACCATCAGGAACGTATGATAGTAATACATGGACTGGGCAAGGGCAAACTACGCGACGAGGTACATGCCATACTAAAAGCAACACCTGAAGTAGCCCGCTACAAAAACGAGTGGAGCGGTAAATACGGTTTTGGCGCTACAGAAGTAACATTCAAATACCGGTAAATATCACCTTACCAGGATAAGTCAACATCATCCAGATCGAGCCGGAATGGACGCTGTGGTGACTCTGCCTTTTTAGGCGTGTTGTCTTTACGCTCCTGTGGTGGCGTACTCTTAACCGGTTGCTGCTCTGTTTTTTCAGCATGATGCCTGTTATGACGTTTCTGCTGGTGCTGTTCTTTCCGGGTCTCGTTATTATGTCTTTTGGCCTGCTGCTGTGCGGTATGAACAGACTGCTGTGCCGGCCTTGCATCAGGAGCCTGCTGTGACTGAGCTGCCGGCTTTTGCTGCTGTTGTTTTTCAGCTTGCGGCCGGGCATCTCCCTGCCCATTGTTCCTGTCTTTGTGCTGCTGTTTTTTATGCTGCTGTGCCCCTTTCTGATGTCCATTATTACGCCCACGCTGCTGCTGCACAGGTTGTGGAGGCGTTTCCGGCACTTGTGCCGAACCCAGTGGGAAAGGGTGCTCCTCCACTACAGGTATCTGACGACCTATTAGTTTGATAATATTCTTCAGATCGGCACGCTCTTCAGCATCGCAGAAAGAGATAGCCGTGCCACTGGCACCTGCCCTTCCCGTACGACCGATGCGGTGTACATATGTCTCCGGCACCTCAGGTATCTCAAAGTTGATAACGTGCGTAAGGTCATCTACATCAATGCCTCGTGCTGCAATATCAGTAGCAATGAGCGCCCGTATTTTATGGTCTTTAAAATTACCAAGGGCACGCTGACGGGCATTCTGCGACTTATCGCCATGTATGGCTTCTGCCTTTATGCCTGAGCGGGTAAGGTCTCTTGCCACACGATCTGCACCATGCTTGGTACGGGTAAATACCAGTACACGTGTTATAGACTCATCCTGCAATACATGCTTAAGCAGATGCCGCTTATTGGGCTTATCTACGAAGTAAACAGACTGCGTAATCGTTTCGGCAGTAGAGGATACCGGAGTTACCTCAATACGCTCCGGCCGGGTAAGGATGGTATTGGCCAGGTTCTGTATCTCGGGTGGCATAGTGGCACTGAAAAACAGTGTCTGCCGCTGTGCCGGTAGTTTTGCAATTACCTTCTTCACATCGTGAATGAATCCCATATCCAGCATACGATCGGCCTCGTCCAGCACAAAAATGCTGAGGTCTGAAATAGAGATATACCCCTGCTGCATAAGATCGAGCAGACGGCCCGGAGTAGCAATGAGTATATCTACTCCCCGCTTGAGCTCCTGTACCTGAGGTACCTGGGAAACCCCTCCGAAAATAACCATGCTACGCAATTTCAGATTGCGACCATATGCAGCAAAGCTATCGGCTATCTGTATTGCCAGCTCACGTGTGGGCGTAAGTACCAGTACTTTGATACGGTGATGAACCCGCTCGGCATGTACCTGTGTGAGTAACTGTAATATGGGTATAGCAAATGCTGCGGTCTTACCGGTACCCGTCTGTGCACAGCCCAGTACATCGCGCTGCTGTAATACTATAGGTATGGCCTGCTGCTGAATAGGAGTAGGTGTTTTGTATCCCTCTGTCTCCAATGCGCCGAGAATGGGCTCTATAAGGCCCAGATCATTAAATGTCATTTTTTTAATTATGTATTTAACCTGTTACAAACCCCATAGTGTCCTGTATAAACCCGATATGGTGGTCGAAGGTAAATAGCCGGACAATGCATGCCCGACACTAAAAAGGCTGGAATAAATATCTGGTGCAAAGGTATGGATAATGTGAGAATGTGAAAAAATGGCCTGTACGCGAATTCAAAACCTGACCCTTTCAACCCCGGCGGCGGCGGCGGTGCTACAGCATGAGAAGGCGCATTTCTGCGGCCAGACAACAACAGGTGAGACATAAACAGAACTCGCCAATCTCTCAATTTTACCAGAGTGGGAAGTTTTATTTGCACCACGACACCAAACCATATAAAATACTGATAATCAACAAACAAAACAACCACCAACAATACAAAACTTCACAAAAAGGTTACAAAAATTGCTCGCGTGTTTTTTACCATATGACACAACTCCCACAAACCATAGTGCTGATATATACGACTTAGGAAAGCAGGTAAATATGTGGTATACATGATGCCTGGTACTGCAAAAGACATACGAATACGGAAATAACCGAATACCTACATGCAATTTGCCACAACCCATAAAAAGGACCAAATAATAGAAATATGATATCCCTGTATGGCGCATATCATAAAAAAACGTTGACCCATATTCCGGCAGACCTAAATACGTGTGGGCATTACACCACTTATATTCAATATAAAATCTGCGACATTCAAACGTAGGGTAAATATTAGCCGTCTTTAATAATAACAAACACCTGATATATAGATATGAAAAAGCACATGCTCCTTCCGATTCTGGCTTTTGCCATATTTTCCGGTTTGACCGGATGTAAAAAAGATACCGCAGCCAAAACAACATCGGCACATTATTTTTCTGCTACATCCAGTACTGTGGGGACGTTTTCTGTAGCAGGAAGTGAAACCGGAGCAGCAGGAGCAACCGGGGCAAAAGTGGATATATGGGGTGAAGATGCCAGTGGGCGTAATATAACGCTGCATCTGAATCCGTATACCGGCGCTACAGGTGTTATTACCATGAGTGGGGAAACAGGAGCCCTCTACCAGAATGGTAGTACAAGGATAACATCAACCACAGGAACCATTACCCTTACATCCATATCGCCAGACTTAGCAGGCTCCTTCAGCTATACAGGTACAGATGGTATTATATACAGTGGTACATTTAATGTGGCTGCACCATAGCGCCACTTACCATACCGCAAGCATACTTCATATTATATAGATTAAGACAATGCCACTATTAGATGTACATACATTCATTTATGAGATTTAGTATGTAAATTTGAGTAACATCTCAAAAAGCATTGACATGGAAAGAAAAGAATTCATACGCAAGGGAGTATTTGCCAGCGCACTGGCCTGGGTACAGTCGGCATTTACATCGCCTATACGGGCAGCCGCTGCGGTAAGCACAGCAGGATACAGAGGCGTGGAGGGTGTACTCTCCCCCACCAATACCCATATGGTGGGGAATGGATTCAAAGTAATGAACTTCTTCCCTAACGGGCGCGGCTTTGAGGAGCGAATGAGTCCTTTCTTTCTGCTGGACTTCAATGCCGAGGTAAGCTATCCGCCCTCTGAAATATCGAGGGGTGTGGGTGTGCATCCGCACCGGGGTATAGAGACCATCACATTTGCCTACAAAGGTGCGGTAGAACATCATGACAGCAAGGGTAACCATGGTATTATAAAACCGGGAGATATACAATGGATGACCGCCGGAGGCGGTGTGCTGCACAAAGAATATCATGAGCAGACGTATACCAAAACGGGCGGCGCATTTGAAATGCTGCAGTTATGGATAAACCTGCCCAAAGCGCATAAAATGACCCCGGCAAAGTACCAGAGTATAGTGCATACGGAAAAGCCTACCGTACACCTGCCGGGCAACATGGGTACAGTATATGTGGTGGCCGGCGAGTATAAGGGTGTGAAAGGCATAGCCAGCACCTTCTCCCCAGTACATATGTATGATATGCACCTGAATGCAGGAGCCGACTTCCGCTTTGAGGTGCCGGGCAACTTCAATACCGGCATACTGATAGTGGATGGCGGTGTAAATATAAACGGACATGAGGCTCCCGAAAACCACTATGTGCAGCTAAAGAATGAGGCCGGTGATATACACATCAAAGCTCATAAAAATACGGTACTGCTGGTGCTGAGTGGCCAGCCACTGAATGAGCCATATGTGAGCTACGGGCCTTTTGTAATGAATACAGAAGATGAAATACACCAGGCCATAGCAGACTATAATGCAGGGAAGTTCGGGTTTCTGAAAGATTAGGATACCATCACACAGTAATAACGGGCGTAATAATATGCATAATGGAGTAACTACTTTGTTACTCCATTAATCTGTATGCCATGTTTCAAGAATCCGACCATAACGGGAGTCTATACGGTATAACCAGACAAGGCTATCCCGCTCATAAAAGTAGGCGACACCCTCACCGGCATTGTACTCATATGCTGTGTATATGGTGCCAAAGAAGCGCGCACGGCGAGCCGTATCGGTACGGTCATAGACATAGTTTTTACCTTTCAGCAGCACAGTAGTATCATTTACTATCGTTAACGCAAATGAGGTATCGGGATAGGTATAGGATATGGTAACCGGTACTGTATCTGTATGATACTGATGATAATCATAAAAGCTTCTGTGCCAGAGACGGGTACCGCCCATATCAGCTACGGGAGCCGGAGCAGCGGGTGGTGAGGGTGGCAATACAGGCTCATTTTTTCTACAGCTGATAACGAGAAATAACGATAGCAGCAAGAGGGATATCTTGTACATAGGTATATAGTTTCGGTGTTTACAGCACAATAATAATGCCAAAATAATAGAAATCATTGAGCAGGGCGTGCATGCCACTCTGCCACCATTTTTATAAACTGCTCACTATCTGCATGGAACAAGGATGGGTGAAACAGCTCCCGTGGCAGGATGAACCATGACGGACGGCCATCGGGAGCCGGTGAGCCGTGGCATACATCCAGCCCGGTGCGCTTGCGCTCATCGGAATGCTCTTTGTGGGCTACATTCCAGCGGATGCCTATGTGTGGCGTTCCCTCCCAATCTATCATGGCGAGAGAAAAGCCATTGGCACCACCATCATACAATACATCTATACTGCGTATGTAACGACGGGGACGAAGGACGGTGTGCGGTGGGTAGTAGTGCATGATGTATGATTGCTGTATGGTGTAAGATACAGCAATATGCACTTCACATACACGCTTAATACCAAAACTACATTATCCCGATAGCTACAAACTCTATCAGAATGAATAGCATAAGTCCTGCTGCTGGATAAAGTCACTTGTATGATGGTATGTACCATAACACCAAACAAGACTATCCTGCTCATAAAAATATGCGATGCCATTCCCGGAGTAGTAGTAATAGTAGAATAAAGCGCTCCCGAAATATCGAACACCGGCAGTAACATCGATAGTATCCAACACGTATTGTTTTGTACCAATCATGATAGTAGTATCGTCTACTACAGTGAGTGCAAAAGTAGTATCGGGCAATGTCCATGATTCAGAAACCGGAGTTGGATAATGTAGCCCTTCTGCATAATAGTAATGACTACGGTGCCAGTTGCGCGCGCCTCCCATACCTGATGTGGCTGTGGTCGGAGGAGGAGGGTCTGTTATGATACGTGCATCTTCGTTTTTCCTGCAACTAAAACAGGAAAGGAGAAGAAGGAACAGGGATAAAGTGCGGATATTTTTCATGAGTATATATTTACCGAATAAGGCGCAAAAATAATGCCAGCATTAGTGGCGGCATACAATAAAATATAGATGTAGCCGAATTATGGCCTATTTTTGAAGACCGAAACAAGAAAACAGAAATACGCATATATGGATACACAACATCGTGTGATAAGGGCACCAAAGGGTGCGGAGCTGAACTGTAAGAACTGGGTAACAGAAGCTGCCTACCGGATGATACAGAACAATCTGGACCCGGAAGTAGCAGAACGTCCTGAAGACCTGGTAGTGTATGGTGGTATAGGAAAGGCTGCACGTAACTGGCCTGCCTTTGACAAGATACTGGAATGCCTGCGCAACCTGAATGAGGATGAAACCCTGATGGTGCAGAGCGGCAAACCGGTAGGTGTGCTGCGCTCGCACAAGGATGCGCCACGCGTGCTGATAGCCAACAGTAATCTGGTGGGTAAATGGGCTACATGGGAGCACTTTCGTGAGCTGGATGCCAAGGGCCTGATGATGTATGGACAGATGACAGCGGGAAGCTGGATATATATAGGATCGCAGGGGATAGTGCAGGGTACTTATGAAACCTACATGAGCCTGGCCGACAAACACTATGGCGGCACCCTGAAAGGCACGCTGAATGTAACAGCAGGCCTGGGCGGTATGGGTGGCGCTCAGCCACTGGCCATAACCATGAATGAGGGTGTATGCCTGGCTGCAGAAGTGGAAGAATGGCGCATACTGAAGCGTATAGAAACCCGCTACCTGGACAAGTGGACCAGCAATATAGATGAGGGCATAGACTGGGCGCTGGAAGCGAAAGCAAAGGGCGAACGCCTTTCTATAGGCGTATGCTGCAATGTGGTGGACCTGCTGCAGCGACTGATAGACCGCAATGTAACACCGGATACACTGACCGACCAGACATCGGCACACGATGCCCTGATAGGATACTATCCTGAGCATATGACTGTGGCAGAGGCCAATGTGCTGCGTGAAGCTAATCCCACAGAATATGAAAGCCGCTCTCTGGACACTATGGCGCACCATGTGCGCCAGATGCTGACGCTGATGGACAGGGGTGCTATCACATTTGACTACGGAAACAACCTGCGTGGTCAGGCACATGATAAACGTGGGGTGGCAGATGCCTTCCGTTTCCCTGGTTTTGTGCCTGCATATATACGCCCACTGTTCTGCGAGGGTAAAGGACCTTTCCGCTGGGTGGCGCTGAGTGGCGACCCTGAAGATATTTATACAACAGACAAGGCACTGATGGAGCTATTCCCTGAAAATAAGGGACTGCACCGCTGGCTGACCATGGCCAGAGAGCGCATAGCATTTCAGGGACTGCCGGCACGTATATGCTGGCTGGGTATGGGCGACCGTGAAAAGGCCGGACTCCTGTTTAACGAGCTGGTGCGTACAGGTAAGGTAAAAGCACCAATCGTGATAGGTCGTGACCACCTGGACACAGGTAGTGTAGCATCGCCCAACAGAGAGACAGAGGCTATGAAAGACGGTAGCGATGCTGTGGCTGACTGGCCCATACTGAATGCGCTCATCAATACCGCAGGCGGTGCCAGCTGGGTATCTTTTCACCACGGTGGTGGTGTGGGTATGGGCTACAGCCTGCATGCCGGTATGGTGATAGTGGCAGACGGCACACAGGATGCGGAAGAGCGCCTGCGCCGTGTACTGCATAACGACCCGGCAATGGGTGTGATACGCCATGCAGATGCCGGCTACGATGAAGCTATTGCAACCGGAGATAAATATGGACTGAACCTGTAGTGGACGCAAACGGTGACATACTGACCTTTGACCAACTGCGGCAACTGACACAGCAATACTGTGCTATACAGATTGCAGAACGGGGCTATCAGTCTGCCGCGGCAGTACTACGCTCTGCTACGGGAGATACCTGGTGGACCATAACAACCGGGTATGAACAGGATGGATGCATCTACAAAGAGAGAGGGCATGTAAAATGGCGTGACCGGGATGTAACCGAAACGACTATAGCCAATATATGGCTACAGCAACTACAGATAAAGCAGGAAGTGGTAAAGGGAATAACAGACACACCCCACAAGGGAAAAGTGCTGGTATGCAGCTACACTGAGGCTATACCGGATGGGGCATCGGAAGCAGAGTCGGAAGGATTTATTGATGAGCTAGACCTGCCCCCGGTAGATACATGGATATGCCTGCGCAACAGCAAGCTATATGCATGGATACCTGAACAATACTGTAATCTGGTACAGGAAGCTATAGATGTAAATGCACTGGATATACTGTGGTGGGAAGATGCTACAGACAAAACCGATAACTGACGGAAAGAAATGGCTATGAGCGGAATGAAAATAAAATGTTGCATAACCGGGATGGTAATAGGCACACTATCTGGTTTGGCCAGGGCACAGATGCCGGGTAAAGCACTGCTTCGTGGTATGGATACCAGCAGTACTGCCAGTGTGCTGCGTCAGCCAGACAGCCGCATGATATTTTTCACAGCGACGGGTGGTAATTTCTATTCGGACAGATTGTTTGCCAACGGAGATAAGGACGATGCCTACAACGGGATAAGAACATCGAAAGCGGCATATGGCCCTCCCGGACAGTGCCGCACACAAACCGCTGTGCTGGACAAATGGAACAGGGTGCTGGTGGCAGGACACTGCAAAAGAGATGGTAAGCGCACGGCAACGCTTGTGAGGCTGGACAAGAAGGGTGACCCGGATAAAGACTTTGAAGGTATGGTGCAGTCTATTGTAGCTGACTCCAGCCAGACGGACGCGATATGTGTGCTACCTGATGAGAAAATAATAACGGCAGGCACCTGCTATGCCAGTGGTGAGGCCCGGTTCTTTCTTATAAGACACATCTATAACGGAGCCAGAGATACCAGCTTTGGAACGAGAGGTGTACGGGTAGACAGCGACATGCCGGGAAACAGTAAGGTGACGGCTGCTGTAGCACAATGGGACGGACGCATAGTAGTATGTGGCTACAACACAACCGATGATACCTGCCGCCTGCTACTGGTGCGCTATAATACGGATGGGGGCAGGGACTACTCGTGGGGCGATAACGGAATACTGACCGTAAGGGAAAGTGCAGGAGGTAGTATAGTACCCCACAGAATGCTGCAGACCAGTGATGAGAAGATACTGATAGCAGGCACAACCGCTACAAAGGATAAGGGGCAGGGTGTATTTATACTACGTTATCACAAAGATGGGAAAGCAGATACCTCATTCGGGAATAAAGGTATGCTGCAACTGCAGATAACAGGCAATGACCGACTGGACGATGTGGCACTGACGAGTGAGGGAACCATCATCATATCGGGTGCAGGAAAAATGAAAGAGGGAGGAAAGGCCGCAGGGCAGTTTGTACTGAGAATAACCGATGGCGGTGTGCCTGATAGCCTGTGGGGCTTTGGCAGCGCCAAAGGCTTAAGTGTGCAGACGGTGCAGCCGGGAGCACGCACGGCAGCCAATACCATTGCGGTATCGCCACTGGACAGTAAGGTGTATGCCGTAAGTGAAATGACAGTGCCGGGTGCTATAGAGACAATGGTATATCTGAAAGCCTTTCTGCAGGATAATGACCTGGGCATAATAGATATGGCAGACCGTAACAAACAACGGCTTGTGTACCCCTACCCTGCTGTGAAAAATATGGTAATGAACTATGAGCTGGTGGATAGCCAGCGGGTAACCATAAAGATGTATGACCAGGCTGAAAAAGAGGTAGCCAGTGTGCAGACAAATAAACACGAGGATGAGGGCGAACATAAGTTTACCGTAAACATGGCAGCCCTGCCTGCAGGAAAGTATGAGGTGGTAATGACTACATCGCAGAAACTGAAAACAACTATAGAATTTATAAAACCATAAAGGATAAGATGTATCGCATAGGACAGGGAACTGATTTTCATAAACTGGTAGAGGGCCGGGAGTTCTGGCTGGGTGGCGTACTGATACCCCATACAAAGGGAGCGCTGGGACACTCTGATGCAGATGTACTGCTGCATGCTATATGCGATGCGCTACTGGGTGCGCTGAGTATGGGAGATATAGGACTACACTTCCCGGACACAGATGCACAATACAAAGGCATAGACAGTAAGATACTGCTGCAGAAAACCTATGAGCTGATACGCCGTAAAGGGTATGCTGTGGTGAATATAGACAGCACGCTGCTGCTACAGGCACCTAAAATACGTAAGTATGTGGACGATATGCGGCGCACTATAGCAGACATACTAAATGTGCGTATGGACGACGTATCTATAAAGGCAACTACAACCGAAGAACTGAGCTTTATAGGCAGGGAAGAGGGCGTAGTAGCTACTGCCAACGTGCTGCTGCGCGCCGTTTAACGGCTGCCAAACAACATACTTCCAATGCGCACCATATTGCCACCAGCGGCAAGGGCCAGACCATAATCGCTGCTCATACCTATGGACTTTATGGCGAAGTATGGTTTTGCGAAAAAAGTTGTTTCGGCAAGGTGGGTAAAGAAGTTACAGAGACGGGCAAACTCACTGCATATCTTCGCTTCATCATCAGTATTGGACGCCATACCCATAAGGCCACAGATACGTACATGCTGCATAGCATCCTGCTGTGCTGTATAATGCTCCAGAAGGCCGAATATCTCTGCCTCCTCCATGCCAAACTTGGTTTCCTCATCGGCAATGTGCATCTGTAACAGTACGTCAATGACGCGTCCGTTCTTTTCGGCCTGCTTATTGATTTCTACCAGCAGCTTATAGCTATCCACAGCATGAATGAGATGTACGAACGGAGCTATGTACTTTACCTTATTGGATTGCAGGTGACCTATATAATGCCAGCAGATATCGGCAGGAAGCTGCTCCTGCTTTGTAACTAACTCCTGCACGTAGTTTTCCCCAAAATGGCGCTGACCGAGATTGTATAGTTCCTGAATATCGGATGCGGGTTTGGTTTTGGAAACGGCTACCAGTGTAGCTCCTGCAGCGTTTAATTCCTGTGTAAGTGCTTCCCAGACTGGTTTATTGACCATGGTATTTTATGAATGTAACAGGCCGGAATCCTGTGAGGGAGTCCGGCCTGTGCAAAAGTAATATTGTTAGTTAGCGTACTCGCTCATGAACTTGATACGCATCATCTTCAGATGCTCGATGCTTACATCGCGATCGCGGAATTCTTCCCATGCACTTTCCATATCATCGTCCTGAGCGCTGCGGAAGTAGTCGAAGATATCTTCCTGCTCGTTTTCATCCAGCTCCTGCTCCAGGCAGTAGTCAAGATTGAGTCTGGTACCACTGGCGACGATGGTTTCCATCTCTACCAGCAAATCGGGCAGGGACAGACCTTTGTTCTTAGCAATGGTTTCCAGTGGTATTTTCTTATCAATATTCTGGATAATGAACACCTTCATACCGCTCTTATTCACCACACTCTTCATCACAAAATCGTCGGGCTTCACGATGTCATTATCTTCCACATACTTTGCGATGAGCTCTACGAACTTCTTACCATAACGCAGCGCCTTACCTTTACTTACCCCCTGTATCTTCTCCAGCTCAGGCAGAGAGGTAGGATAGTTGGTTGCCATGTCTTCCAGCGAGTTTTCGAGGAAGATGACAAACGGCGGCAGGTTCTTTTCACGGGCTACCTGCTTACGCATATCCTTCAGCATTTCGAAGAGGACAGGGTCGGTAGTAGCGGGGCCGCCGCTGCCGGTAGCCACCTCATCATCATCACCTGTAGCCTCTTCATACTTATGATTTAGCGCTACCATGATAGAGTAAGGTTTCTTGTGGAACTTCTGTCCTTTCTCTGTAATCTTCAGCAGGCCATACTCCTCAATATCTTTACGGATAAGCCCTTCCAGCATCATCTGACGAATGAGTGAATTCCAGAAGTTGGCATCCATTTCCATAACAAGGCCGGCACCAAAAGATTTGAGCTTGTTGTGACGGAAAGTATTTATCTGCGGGTTGGCCTTGCCCAGTATTACATTGACCACATATTCTATTCCAAAACGCTGCTCCAGCTCTTTAATAGCATCCAGTGTAATCTTGATACTGTCTTTAACCTCCAGTTTCTCTTTAGGATTCTTACAGTTGTCGCAGTTACCACAGTTATCACCTTTATACTCCTCGCCAAAGTAGTGCAGCAGCAGCTTACGGCGGCACACACCACTTTCTACATAAGCCAGCGTCTCTGATATGAGCTGTGCTCCCATTTCGCGCTCGCTGAGGGGCTTATCGCGCATGAGGTGTTCCAGCTTCTGCACATCCTTGTGAGAGTAATACAGAAGACATTTGCCTTCCATACCATCACGACCGGCACGGCCGGTTTCCTGATAATAGTTTTCCAGCGACTTAGGAATGTTGTAGTGTATTACAAAACGTACATCGGGCTTATCTATACCCATGCCAAATGCAATAGTAGCAACAATGACATCTACCTTTTCCAGCAGGAACTGGTCCTGACGGCCTGAGCGAACCTGCGCATCCAGCCCGGCATGATATGCTACGGCACTGATACCATTGGCCTGGAGTGTCTGAGCCAGCTCCTCGGTTGTCTTACGGTTGAGGGTATAAATGATACCGCTCTTACCCTTCATGGTATTGATGAAGCGCACAATGCTTTTCAGTGTCTGCTCCTTTGAGGTTTTGGGAACGATTTCGTAGTACAGATTAGCCCTGTTAAAAGAGTCAACAAAGATGTTGGGTTCTCTGAGGGTGAGGTTCTTTACAATATCGTCCTGAACCTTAGGTGTAGCTGTAGCTGTAAGGGCAATGATAGGCAGCTCAGGGCTTATCATATCTATCATGTCGCGCAGCTTGCGGTATTCAGGCCTGAAGTCGTGTCCCCATTCTGAGATACAGTGCGCTTCGTCTACAGCTACAAATGATATATTGAGGTCAGAAAAGAAAGCGATGTTCTCCTGCTTGGTGAGTGTTTCAGGCGCTACATAAAGCATCTTGGTACGGCCTTCAGTAAGGTCTGTTTTTACCTTCTTCTGCTGTGCCTTACTAAGCGTGGAATTAAGAAAGTGAGCGATATTATCACTGGCACTATATCCACGAATCAAATCGACCTGATTTTTCATCAGCGCGATAAGCGGAGAAACAATAATGGCTACGCCATCACTCAGCAGTGCAGGTAGCTGGTAGCACATAGACTTACCGCCACCCGTAGGCATAATAACAAATGTATCTTTCCCTGAAAGAATGCTTTTGATAATCTTTTCCTGCTCTCCCTTGAAATTATCGAAGCCAAAATACCGCTGCAGCTCCTTTTTAAGGTTCACCTTTGCACTGCTTCCTACTGCGTTCATAGAGAAATTAATTTAACTGAAAGTTATTAAAAATTCGCCGAAATAAATATTAAGGGAATCACTATTTTTTAAAAAAGTCAGCGAATTTACGACTGTTAAATTAATCTATAATCTGTGCATTTGCAATAGTTTTGTTATAAATGAAAAGCGGCAAACACCAATGGTGCCTGCCGCCTGAAGATTATTAAGAAGCCTAACGATTTAATAATGTGCGAATTACGTTGGACTTACCACCACAGGTGATGCATGTAAAATAGACGCCATGTGGTAATGCCGGCAGTGTTACCTGAATTTGGGTGTAATTATCGCCTAATGCATGTGCTGCGCTGTACACTACTTTACCTGTTATATCAAGCACCTGTATATCGGCGCTTTTATACCTGCCGGTATTATGGAAAAGTATTGTATAGTTCCCATCTGAAGGATTGGGATATACCAGGCAATCAGTAATATCGTCACTGATTTCATTCTTTACAGATACCTGAGCGGCCATATGTCTCAGGGCCTTGTATGCATTCACCTTGCCATATCCCCATGTATTGCTACCGGCAGCAGGTATGGTGCCGGTATTGGCATCTGTAATAGCTGTAAGCCTCAGAATACTCTTTACTGAGTCGGGGGTGAGGGTAGCGTCCATCTGCAGCAGCATGGCTATGATACCCGATGTGGCCGGCGAAGACATAGATGTGCCTGCCGCCATGGCATAGGGATAAGTACGCCCACCCATAGACGACTCGCTGATAACTGCAATACGGTTATCGCCACCTACAGCATAAGAGGTATCATAAGAGCTGATGGCCGAGGCCAGTGCCATACCCGGCCCTGTGATATCGGGCTTTGTGCGCCCATCGGGCAGAGGGCCCAGACTAGAGAAGGGCGCAATACGCCCATTAACAGCACCGGGATAACTCAGGTTTACGCCACCTATGTTACGGAATGATGCTTTACTTACATAAGCACCTACACTAATAGCAGAATAACTGGCACTGATATCGGATACTGTGGCTTTTGTATCGCCCGATACTGCCCAGGGATATCCCAGCTTTTTCAATGCCCCATAATAACCTACGGGAGGATGGATATAACCCTCCCACATGTGTATGGTGCCTGAGGTACCGGTAGCAGTGAGACAGATATTATCGGACGAAAGACTATGCAGGGAAACAAATGCATGCGGCTTGCCGTTGTACTCATTAGCCGTCATGCTGATGGTAACATAAAGAGGGTGAGCATCAGACCCGGTGAGTACGTAGCTCTGCAGGGTATCGGCTATACAAATGGGAATAGTGGAATCTACCAGAGCAGTACCATTATATAACTTCAGAGAAAGACAGAATGACTGAGCAGTATCGCCCCATACATCTATCCACGTTTTCTGATTAGCAGAGTCGAGCTGATCAGAGAAAGTAACAAAGGTGCTTACAGAATTATCTGTAGCTGTAAATGTCTTCTGCAGGTGTATGGTATCCCCACCATTATTCCCGGCACTGGCCGCAAAAATACGTCCGGGACCGGTGAGGGCATCGCATGCCTGACTGAATAACGAATGACCATCATGTGGCCCAATGCTACTACCCCAGCTGAGATTTACAATACATGGTTTGTATACCGATGCCGCGTAGTTGTATATATAGTTCATACCATCCAGTATATCGGTAGAGCCACCGGCAGCCCACTGACCGGGAGCCGGCATGATACCTACAAATACCAGATCGCTTTCATAAGCCATACCCCGGTAACGGTTATTACCGGCACTGCCATACCCTGACCCGGCAGCAATGCCAGCCACGTGTGTACCGTGTGTAGTGATACCTGTATCATAGCCCCAGGCCCTCATTACATAAGGGTCTGTAAACTCTCTGCCATAGGTGTAGCCTATGGGTGGCGTACCTGTGTTTTTCTGTGCCCATACACGGCGCACTCTGTACTGTGTATGTGCAGTATCGTATAGCGTAGGGTGATCATAATCAAAACCGGCATCAATAATACCAACTACCACATTCTTACCCGTCACAGGTAAAGGCAGCCCTATGCCTAGCTGGGCCGAATCGGCCTTTGTGGTCTTACGTGCATTATCCAGGCATGGGATGACAGGGAGGTCCATATCTATGTGTGATATACCTGCAACATGACTCAACGCCTCCACATTACTATAAGGCACCTGCACCGTCCAAACGGTACCGGCTTTTGTACCTACATGCGCTCCCAGAGCTGTGAGTGCCGACTCACTAACAGTACCATTAACCTTAATAAGCGTACTGACAAAAGGCTGACCAGCTATGCTCTTGTACACAAATCCGTCAAGCGGTACAAAGTCGCCGGGATGCTGCGCTACCTTATGCAGGTACAGACGGGTATGCGCTGAGAGTGTAGCCTGCTGCCCGTGAGCAACAACTGTAGCAGAGGCGAACAAGCAGGAAAAAAGTAATTGTTTCAGCATAAGCGAGGGATGAAATCAGATAAAATAAAAATGCACAATAAAGATACCGGATATTACAAAACAATGGTAATACCTGTAAGCAGTGACACATCAGGCACAAACGCCGTTCTTATGCGTAAGAATAAGCGGCCCGGCCTCTGTAACCATAACAGTATGCTCGTGCTGTGCCATATAGCCACCTTTGTTCCCTACCATGGTCCAGCCATCACGCAGGGTGACGGCAATAGAAGAGTCGGTAGCAATAAAAGTCTCAACGGCGACAACAGAGTTTTTCTTGAACCGGCGACGATTGAACACATCGCGGTAGTTAGCTATTTCTGAAGGCTCTTCATGCAGGCTACGCCCTACCCCATGCCCGGTAAGGTTACGTACCACTTTAAAGCCACTGCGTTTAGCCTCGGCCTCCATTATACCACCTACATCTGCAATGCGCACCCCGTCAGTAATAGCTGATAGCGCCATGCCGAGAATGCGCTCAGAAGCACTGACCAAACGGCCATGACCGTGAATGTCTGGTCCCAGGACAAAAGAGGCTCCATTATCTGCCCAGAAGCCACCCAGCTCTGCAGACACATCAATGTTAATTAAATCGCCCTCCTCCAGCACCTTACGGGTAGATGGGATACCGTGGCAAAACTCATTACGAATGCTAATGCAGGTATGCCCCGGGAAGCGGTATGTGAGGTACGGAGCAGAACGGGCACCAAATTTTGCCAGCAACCGCCCACCGAAATCGTCCAGCTCTTTTGTGGTCATACCGGGACGTGCATACTCCATCATTTCTCTAAGTGTACAGGCCACTACATCACTTACCCGTTCCATACCTGTAAGCTCGCGCTCATTAGTTACTGACATACTTGTGTTTTTATTGATAAAAGTACGACGATATAAGATGATACAGGATAAACAACATCCGGTACTACCTGCTACTGCTGATGCCTGCGTACGGCACGAACTAGCCGGATGCGGAAATAATCGTAAAACAGTGCCGCCAGCAAAATGGCTGCTGGCACAAAAAAGGCACTGAACTGCCAGCTCATAAACAACAGACTACCTGCTACACCACCAGAGAGGAAAGAAAGAATGATAGTGACGCGCAGCAGAATACTCTGACGCAGCTGTGACCGCTCACCACCAGAAACCATAGCCGAAAGGTCTATACCCAAATCGGTAAACATACCGGTGAGATGTGTAGTGCGTACTACTGCACCGGAGATAACGGATACCAGCGCATTCTGCATGCCCATAGCATAGAGCAATGCACCAGCCATATAACGGGTGTACAATACATGCTCCTGCGCAGATGCTCCCAACAAGGCAACAGCAAGTACAACCGCCATAATTATGAGAATGGGAATAACGTATGCCGCAGTACGGTCCCTGCCTACCCTCGCAATAATAAGGCCTGAGGAGAAAGCACCGGCAAGAAACAGGAGTAACCAAAGTGCTGCCATCTGCACCAGTGCATAATCGCCCTGTGCAATATTCACAGCCAGTAAGGCTGCGTGACCCGTAACATTTGTAGTGAGTAGCTGAAATGCTATAAAACCTGCTGCATTGATAAAACCAGCACTAAGACTAAGCAAAACTGCCAGTCGCAAATCATGTAAAAAACTCCTGCGCTGCCCTGTATGTCTGAGCATTTGTATGCAAAGGTGAGGAAAAGCTCAGATATTCCAGCTGTCGCAAATTCCATTTCAGCCGCTATTTTGTCCATCCTGCGGTACCTGATATACGGTAGTGACCCAACTGGTATAACTTTATATTCCGAATAAGTATGAAGAAATATCAGCTCCTACCCGGCATTATATTGTCAGTACTCCTGACGCTTGTACTTTCCCTGAGGCGCCTTATACGCATAGGCGACCAACCTGCCGTGGGGTTCTTCTCCTTTGCGGCACTCACCTTCCTCTACCTTACACTATCTTGGGCAGTACTACAGGTAGTGCATCAGACAGGCAGTACCGGAAGAGAAAGCCTAAAGCGTCAATGGTTGAGGGGTATAACCGGTGTGATAATGGCAGTAATACTATCCTATGCACATGAAACACTTTACAGCATTATAGCCCCTGACTCATACATGGCAGAAGACCTTGTACTGGCAAGGCGCAGACTCTTATTCCTACCGGGCATAAGAGGACTGGTAATAGGTTCGTTTCAATACTTTGTCATCTACTACTTTGCCATGACACAACATGTACAGCGGGCAAAAATGGAAATTGAACAACTGAAAAAAGAAAACCTGGAAGCAAGACTAAGCCTGCTGAAACAGCAGGTAAGTCCCCACTTCCTATTCAACTCTCTGAACACACTGAAAACAATGACAGATGCACCGGATGCACGGCAGTATATAGTGCAGCTATCGCATGTGTACCGGTACCTGCTGAGCTATAATGACAACAGCATGGCTACGCTGAAAGATGAGATGGAATTTACAGAGTCATACCTGGCAATACTGAAAGAGCGGTATGAAAATGCACTGCTCATCAACAAAGAAATACCAGAGGCAGCACTGCACCATAAACTACCACCGCTTGCATTACAGATACTGATAGAGAATGCTATAAAACATAATATAGTATCGGTAGAGGAACCGCTGACAATAGACATACGCTGGAAAGATGATATGCTGGAAGTAGCCAATAACCTGAACAGGAGACTATCTGTAGCAGAACAGACAGGTACGGGCCTGCATAACATTCGCGAACGGTACCGGCTACTGTGCCAGAGAAGTATGGAGACCGACATTAACCATGACTCATTTGTAGTAAGAATACCACTCATTCCCGCATGAACATACTGATAATAGAGGACGAGATAAAGACTGCGAGAGAGCTGCAGAAACTGCTGGAAACCATATCGGCCGAGGTAACAATAGCGGATATAATACCAACTGTAAAGGGTGGTATAAAATGGCTGGAGCAAAACGAAGCTCCTGACCTTATCGTGTCAGACATACAACTGGCAGACGGACTGAGTTTTGATATCTTCTCCAATGTGCACATAAATACTCCCATCATCTTCTGCACGGCATTTGATGAATATGCCATCAAAGCATTTGAGACCAACGGGATAGACTACCTGCTGAAACCTATAGATGAGAGCAGGCTGAAACAGGCTGTAGATAAGTACCTGAAAATAAAAGCACACGTAACACAGGACACACACAGCTATACAGATAAAATAGCAGCACTGCTATCGGGCATGGAGCGGCAATACAAAAGCACCCTGCTGGTACATGAATCTGACAAAATAATCCCTGTAAGCACCAGTGACATCGCATTCATATATCTGGGCAATGAGGGGCTGGCTATACATGGCCATAACGGAAGAGTGTACCGCATAAGCGGCACCCTGGATGATATGGAAAAGCAACTGGATGGCGGCACCTTCTTCAGAGCAAACAGGCAATTCATCATCAGCAGAAAAGCGATACAAATGGCCGAGCATTACTTTAACAGGCGCCTTCTGGTGAAGCTATCCATAACCGCACCAGAGCATATTGTCATCAGTAAGATACGCACAGCCGACTTTCTGAAATGGTGGGGCCAGAGCTGAACCGGCTGACTGTTTACCGTGCGGATTGTCCATCATAGCGTGTTTGTTGTCCATCTTAACCGGAACACATAAAATGTGCCCTGTCAGCACCTCATCTTCGCACTATAAACAGTAAAGCAAATCATGAAAAAACAACACTTTGAGCACTACGCCAGTACTTTTTTCCTATGGCTGGCAGCAACATCGGCAGCTAGTGCACAGCATACCGGCCGGGCACTACCTGAAGAAAGAGCCGGAAAACAAACGGAGCGAATGAATCAGGAACTGACACTTACCGATGAGCAATACAAAAAGGTAGGTGAGATAAACCTGAAGTACGCTCAGAAAAACGAAGCGGTAGCCAATGCAGACGAAGGCCGGATGAAAAAGATGAGCGCCATAAGAACAAACCGCGACCAGAAGAATGCAGAAATGAAAAAGGTGCTTACAGAAGCACAATACAATAAATACCTGGAAATACAGGAAGAAATGGCAGCAAAAATGCGGCAGCAACGTATGCGCTAATAACCTGAAAACCTAAAACCAAAATGAGAATTGTAATAACACTCCTTGCCCTGCTGCTGCCTGTATGTATGTGGGGACAACAATACACTATAAGTGGAAGCGTAACCTCTGCCACATCGGGCGAAACCATACCGGGAGCCGTTGTGAAACTGGCCGATGGCAGCGCCGGCACAGTAAGTAATGAATATGGCTTCTACTCACTGACACTGGCCGGCGGCACACACAACATAGCTGTAAGCGCTATAGGCATGCAGCAATATGCACTAACACTGACACTAACCCATGACACTACTATAAAAGTAGAGCTGGGCAGACAGGCAAAAGAACTGAAAGAGGTAGTAGTATCTACCAGAACGCAGAAAAGAGATTTAAGTAACCCACAGACCGGCATTGAAAAACTATCGGTAAGTGATATAAAAACCATACCTGTACTGCTGGGAGAAAAAGACATCATTAAAGTGGCACAACTGCTACCGGGTGTAAAATCGGCAGGAGATGGTAACAGCGGATTTTATGTACGTGGCGGCTCGGGCGACCAGAATCTGATACAACTGGATGAGGCTACGGTGTATAATGCATCGCATCTGCTGGGATTCTTTTCTACGTTCAACTCTGATGCAATAAAAGATGTAACCATCTACAAATCGGGCATGCCTGCACAGTATGGCGGGAGGTTATCTTCTGTAATGGACGTACGCATGAATGATGGCAACAACAAAACCTACAATGTAAGTGGCGGGCTGGGTCTTATCTCATCCCGTCTGAACGTGGAGGGCCCTATACAGAAAGACAAATCCTCCTTTCTGATAAGCGGCAGAAGAACCTATGGCGACATGTTTCTGAAACTATCGAACGACCCGCAACTGAATAACAACACGCTATATTTCTATGATCTGAATGCCAAGATGAATTATACGCTGAGCAAAAAAGACAGGCTGTTTGTATCTGGCTACTTTGGCCGGGATAAACTGGGTGTGGGTGAAACATTCGGGCTGGCATGGGGCAACAGTACAGGCACGGCAAGATGGAACCACATATTCAACAGTAAACTGTTTTCGAATACCTCATTCATCTACAGCAACTATGACTATAAGATAACGATACAGAACGGCGGTAATAATTTCAATATCTTCTCACAGATACGGGACTACAACATAAAAGAAGACCTGAGCTGGTATCCTAACAGCAGAAACAGCGTGAAGATGGGCATAAGCAGCACCTACCACACTATCAGACCCGGAGAGATAACAGCATCGGACGAGTCGGCGGTGAATGACCTGATACTACAGAAACGATACTCATGGGAGAATGCGCTGTTTGCCACCAACACATGGAAAGCTTCATCCCGCCTGTCAGTAACCTATGGCCTGCGCCTTTCGGCATTCAGCATACTGGGCGAAGGTGACTTTTACAACATAGACAGCGCCGGCGCTGTAACTGATACTATGAGCTATGGCAGTGGGGAGATAGTAAACACCTACATAAACCCTGAGCCACGCCTGGCAGTGAGTTATACACTTACAGAGAGTGCATCGCTGAAAGGCTCCTATGTAAGGAATGCACAGTACCTGCATCTGATATCCAACTCCACATCATCAAACCCTACCGACAAATGGGTAGCGAGTACCAACAATATAAAACCAGAAATATCGGACCAGGTATCTGTAGGTTACTATAAAGACCTGATGGGTGGCAACTATGAGCTGACGGTAGAAACCTACTACAAGTCTATGCAAAACCAGATAGACTACCGTAACGGCGCTAACGTATTCAGCAGCAATACGCCGATAGATGCGCAGCTGCTGTACGGTATAGGCAGAGCATATGGAGTGGAATTTCTGATAAAGAAAAAGGTGGGCTCATTTACCGGATGGGTAAGCTATACCCTGTCTAAAACCGAGCGAAAGATAGATGGCATCAACGACAATAACTGGTACAATGCACGACAGGACCGCACACATGATATAGCTGTGGTAGGTATGTACGAGCTGAATAAAAAATGGAGCTTCTCTGCCAACTGGATATACTATACCGGCGATGCCATCACCTTTCCTACCGGCAAATACCGTGTAGATGGACGTACCGTGTACTATTACAGCAACAGAAATGGGTACCGTATGCCCAACTATCACCGACTGGACATAGGGGCTACATGGACCATAGCCCGGGGAGAACGCAAACTGCATGAGCTGATGATGGGTGTATATAATCTGTATGGCCGAGAAAATGCTTACGTGATAGACTTCCGCGACAGCGAAACAGAACCCGGAAAAACAGAAGTGGTACAGACTGCACTATTCAAATACATACCATCCATTACCTACAACTTTAAATTCTAAACAGATGAACCGGACACTGATAACAATATGCTGCATAGCACTGATGTCATTACTGGCATCGTGTGAGAAAGTACTGGATATAAAACCCGATGCTGCGGCAATAAGCCCTGTGGTGGAAGCCATACTTACCGACCAGCCGGGGAGTGCAATAGTAGTAGTAAGCAAAACACAGGCTGTAGATAACACAAACGACTACGAAGGTATAAGTGGCGCTACCGTGAGCATAACAGACGATGCAGGAAGCACAACTACATTCACAGAAACAACAGCTGGGGTATATGAAGCCCCATCGCTGACAGGAGTACCCGGACATACCTACACCCTATCTGTATCAACGGCAGGGCATCATTTTACGGCAGTATGTTCCATGCCCTATCCTGTAGCACCAGACAGCCTGTTTACGGCCATAGACAATACATTCGGTGATGAGCGCAAGCTGGTGAATGTAATATTCAGGGACCCGGCAAATGCTACTAATCATTACCGCTTTGTACAGTACAGGAATGGAGTAAGAGAGGATAATATCTTCATAAGAAATGATGAACGTACCAATGGCAACAGAATAACACTACCACTGCGATACCCTGCGGGAGATGATGAAGACAAGCTAAAAACAGGAGACATCGTAACGGTAGAGATGCAATGCATCAGCCATGGCATGTACAAATATCTCTATGGCCTGAGCCAGAATACACCAGGGATAGCACAAAGCGCTACACCCGCCAATCCTGAAACAAATATGGAAGGGGGCGCACTGGGATATTTCAGCGCACACACAGCTGCAAAACGAACTATAGCAATAGAATAAATACAGATGGGGGGCCTATGAACAAACGGGGCGTCGTACAACAATAGCGGCGCCCCTATTCCTAACTACTGACGAAGCAATCAACTAAAGAAAATAATCATGAAGGGGTTTATTACCATCAAAAACGCACCTGTAGAAAAAGACAATGAGACGTACTATGTAAACATTGCATCTATAGCATTCTTTCACGGAATGGACCCTGAAATAATGAAGGACGTGCAACGTGCCATGAACAATACCGGCACAATAGATGAGGCTGATATGCCACGCACTATGGTGTATATAAACGCCCAGGACTATGACGGCTGCCAGGTAATATTCAGAATAGCTGAGACGCCGGAAGCATTTGCTGCCCTACTGGAAGCGGCTTCCCGGTAATGAAAAGACTACGGCCTGTTATGATTAACGATTACACTACTTCGCCCTCAAGGTCATAATCAAATGCCTTTGTGATACGTACATTGACAAAGTCGCCTATTGGTAATGGCTTCTTACTGTGTATCACAACTTCATTATCTACCTCTACGCTGTCGAACTCAGTACGGGCCAGATAGCGACCAGCTTCTTTCTTATCTACAATCACCTTGTACACATTACCTATCTTCTCCTGATTCTTTTCGTAGGATATCTCCTGCTGTACTTCCATTATCTCCTGTGCGCGGGCTTCCTTCTCCTCTGCGGTGAGAGTATCTGCCAACTCATAGGCGCTGGTATTCTCCTCGTGCGAATAGGTGAAGATACCTACACGGTCCAGACGGCTTTCTTCCAGAAACAGTTTCAGATCTTCCACATCATCACGGGTTTCACCAGGGAAGCCGGCTATGAGTGTGGTGCGTATGCAAATGCCGGGCACACGGTCACGTATGCCAGCTATGAGGTCAGTTATCTCGCGGCGGGTTATCTGCCGTTTCATGGCCTTCAGCATATTGTCTGAAATATGCTGAAGCGGCATATCCAGATAGTTGCAGATGTTATCGCGCTCGCGCATTACATCCAGTACATCCATCGGGAACTTAGAAGGGTAGGCATAGTGCAGTCGTATCCAGTGCAGGCCTTTCACATCAGAAAGATGTTTGAGCAGATCGGACAGGGCACGTTTCTTATAAATGTCCAGACCATAGTAAGTAAGCTCCTGCGCTATTAGCATGATTTCTTTTACGCCCATGCTTACCAGCCGTTTTGCCTCAGCTACTACCTCTTCTATTGTCTTGGACACATGACCACCACGCATAAGCGGTATGGCGCAGAATGAGCAGGTTCGGTTACACCCTTCTGATATCTTCAGGTAGGCATAGTGCTTAGGTGTGCTCAGCAGGCGCTCGCCCACCAGCTCAGAGCGAAAATCGGCATTAAATTCTTTCAGCATCAGGGGCAGCTCCATAGTGCCAAACCATGCATCTACCTCTGGTATTTCCTGCAGCAGGTTTTCGCGGTAGCGCTCACTGAGGCATCCGGTTACATATACTTTGTCCAGCTTGCCCCGGCGTTTCAGCTCTACCTGGTCCAGTATGGTATTGACGCTTTCTTCTTTGGCTTTGTCTATAAAGCCACAGGTATTCACTACCACTATGTTGTGGTCCAGCTTCCGGTTTTCATGCACTACAGCAATGCCATTGGCACTAAGCTGGCCGCCGAAATTCTCACTGTCTACCATATTCTTGGAGCAGCCAAGTGTGATGATGTTTACCTTATTGCTCTTTAATGTCTTCGATCTCACGATACTTCCCTTTTGTCAGATTTGAAAGATAATCCCTGTTCTGCCTTACTATTTCTTTCTTATAAAGATACGTACAGGCACACCACTAAAGTTGAAATGCTCCCGTATCTTATTCTCAAGATAGTGGCGGTAGCTCTCTTTCACAGCATCGGGGTAGTTAGCAAAGAAAGCAAATGATGGTACTGCTGTGGGTACCTGCTGTACAAACTTTATCTTAATGTTGTAACCACGGGTCATACCAGGAGAGAACTGCTCTATTTCCTTTAGCATTATCTCATTAAGCTGCGATGTAGGTATGCGGCGGGAACGATTATCATATACCTCCAGGGCCTTCTCCATTGCCTGGAAGATGCGGGTCTTATCCTTAGCAGAAACAAATATTACGGGAACATCAGTAAACGGCGCAAGACGCTGTTTCATATCCTTCTCATAATCGCGGGCAGTGTTGGTGGCCTTTTCTACAAGGTCCCATTTATTTACCAGCACTACAATGCCCTTACCCTTGCGCGTAGCGAGGCTGAATATGCTGATATCCTGTGCTGTAAGTCCCTGCTGTGCATCTACCAGCAGCATACAAACGTCTGACTCATCCATAGCCTTGATGGCACGGATAACTGAGTAAAACTCCAGATCTTCATGTACGTTCTTCTTCTTGCGGATACCGGCTGTATCTATAAGTACAAACTCTTTACCAAACAGCTTGTAGTGCGTATGTATGGTATCGCGCGTGGTACCGGCAATATCAGAAACGATGGTACGCTCCTGGTTAACCAGTGCATTGAGCAGTGTAGACTTACCGGCATTGGGCTGACCTATGATAGCAAACTTAGGCAACGGATTACCTTCATTATCTGTAACCTCTACCGGAATATCTTCTTCTATATGCTTTACTACCTCATCCAGCAGCTCACCGGTACCCGACCCTGAGATAGACGACAGGAAAAAGGTATTGTCAAAACCCAGTGAATAAAACTCTGTGGCCTGTAAAGCACGCTCACCGTTATCTACTTTGTTCACTACCAGTAATACCGGCTTGGAAGAACGACGCAGCACATCGGCCATATCTTCGTCCTGATTAGTGATGCCGGTAATGGTATCGCAAACAAACAGAATGAGATCGGCCTCATCGACAGCAATATGTACCTGCTTACGAATCTCTTTTTCAAAGACATCTTCAGACCTTGATACAAAGCCTCCTGTATCAATGACGTTAAATACCTTTCCGGTCCATTCGGCAACACCATACTGACGGTCGCGGGTAACACCACTCTGATCATCAACAATAGCCTTACGCTGTTCCAGTAATCTGTTAAACAGCGTAGATTTTCCTACATTGGGCCTACCAACAATAGCGACTGTAAAGCCAGGCATGATATAATTTTTTTATTTGAATCTGCAAAGGTACTGGTAAATAAGTTGCTGCACTTGTTTTTTTACTGTCACAGCATAATGTTTCTTAATCTATGCAAAACAGCCGTACATTACATTAACAGAAATGTTTCAATACTATAACAATGGGCATTACCTTTGTTAATAACAGAAAACAATTATAAGATGAAGAAACACTTACTTGCTCTGCTTGCTCTGGCTGGGGTAAGCCTGAACAGCCAGGCTGCCACAGGAGACACTACATGGGTAAATGCCAATATGGACACCCTGTCCTGGTTTGGTAATTACGACTCTACGGTAACCTTCCCTACCGGAGGCAGCTACCGTAATATATACATGATAGTAACAGTAGGCAAATATGTGTGTCCTGGCTCCCCCACCTACTGTGGCGACTGGGATTATACTTTCCTCACATACCTGATGACACCAGGCGGCGATACGCTGGAACTGGGACGACTTATAACTCCATATGCCAACTCCGGCGCGCCACGTACACCAGCTACATGGACACAGCGCTATGTGTATGATGTTACAGACTATGTAGATAAACTGCAGGGTCCCGGTACCATAAGGATACATTATTCCGGCTATTCGGGCGGCTTTACGGGCAACATTAAGTTTGCTTTTATAGAGGGCACCCCAGACCGTAACGTGAAGGGCATAAGCCGTCCCTGGCATGGTAGCTACAGCTATGGTGGCGGTACAAACATCAATACTAAATTCCCGACAGTAACGGAAACTGCCCCCAGCGGTACACAGAGTGCTGCACTGAAGTTTCTCATAACGGGACATGGCAGTGATAACAGCGGCTGCTGTGAGTTTATGAGTACCAACTATAATGTACTTGTGAATAGCAGCCCTGTGGCAACCAAAGCGGTATGGCGCGATAACTGCGGAGAAAATGAGCTGTACCCACAGTCAGGCACATGGTTATATGACCGTGCCAACTGGTGTCCAGGTGCCATTGTGAATTCAAACTGGCATTCACTGCCCGGCATAGGCAGCAGCAGTACATACAATCTGAGACTATATTTTGACCCCTATACAAGTTCGGGCGGCAGCCTGGGTAGCTATACTACTGAGGCTCATGTTATCTACTACGGTGAGTATAACAAACTGGTAGATGCAGGAATAGAAGATATAGTATCGCCTACCAATAATGAGAACCATTTCAGGGCAAACCCTACCTGTGGCTCACCTATGATAACTGTAAAAAACCGTGGCAGGAATCAGATAACACTGATGACGATAGAATACGGGATAAAAGATTCTGCGATGCAGAGCTACACATGGTCGGGCATACTGAATGCACAGGAAACACAGGAAATAGCCTTACCTGACCTGATAAACCTGCAGGGACTGGCAGGCAATACAACGACCAGCACATTTGTAGCCAAAATAAAAACTGTGAATGGTAGCACAGATGCTGACACAACAAACGACGTAATGACAAGTGAATTTATGCCTTCCCCCAAATGGGATGGTCAGTTCAAAGTTGTGTTCAGACCCAATAACCAGACTGCCAGCAGTGGTAAAAGCGAAACCTACTGGAAGATATATGATGCCGACAATAATGTAGTACGTGAGCGTGTAGATGCTACTATCAATACTACCTATACTGATACGGTGATACTGCCTACAGGTTGCTACCGCCTGGAGCTTACTGATGAAGGCTGTGACGGACTTAGCTGGTGGGTATATAACCAGAACCCCGGTATAGGTGTTAATGCCGGTAGCTTCTTTGTAAGAAAGCTCACAAACATTACCAGCAATATACCGATGAACGGCTATGTATATTCAGGAACATTTGCTCATGACTTCGGCTGTAAATTCACGCAGTACTTCTATACCAGCACACCTACCGGTGTAACTGATATAGCGGCCAGCAATACCGGCATTGAAGCATACCCCAATCCTGCCAACGGCGTGGTAAATGTGGACCTTTCCGGTATGACAAATGTGGCAGGGCAGATACACATCATTGATGCTATAGGCCGCATTGTGAAAAGCCAGCCATGCAACAGCGCCCATACAGAAATAAGCCTGCAGGGAATGGGTACTGGTGTATATACCATACTCTTTACAGATATAAACGGTAAAAAACTTCAGCAGCGCCTTGTAGTGCAGCAGTAGTAATACCCGAACAACTTTATACATAAAAGGTTACCATCCAGGTAACCTTTTCTTTTATGCAGAACGCAGATATTTATTCCTGTACTCTACAGGAGAAAGGCCGGTAACCCTTCGAAACACAGAGCGGAAAGCCTTGGGGTCGGTATAGCCTACGGAGTACATAACCTCATTGATATTATCTCTCTTTGTCTCGAAGCTTTTCTTAGCGGCTTCTATCTTTACCCGCTGAATGTATTCAGTAACAGTATTGGTGGTAGCGGCCTTAAACCTACGCTCCAGACTGCGACGACCTGTAGCCAGCACATCTGCCAGATGCTCTACGGTAATCCTTTCCATATAGTGCTGCTCTATATATTCCTGTGCGCGGCGTATCGTATCGTCCTTATGCCCCTTCTGTGAACGGAAAATGATAAAGGGAGACTGATTGTTACGCATTGTCTCAATGACAAAATACTTGGATGCCAGGATGGCCATTTCCCTGTTTGTATATTTCTCCACCAGATGCAGTAACAGATTCCAGTAAGAGTTGGCACCGCCGCTGGAATAAAGACGCCCGTTCTCGGTAATGATCTTTTCATCTACCAGCTGCACATCTGGAAACATTTCCCTGAAAAGCGGCGCATGCAGCCAATGGGTAGAGCAGGTCTTACCATTGAGCAGTCCTGTGGCAGCCAGCAGAAAGGCACCTATGCACAGACTGGCTACTTCTGCCCCGGCATTATACTGTGCAATAATCCACGGAATAAGTGCCTCATTTTTCTGTAGTGCCTCATCTATATCTCCGCTTACTGCGGGAACAATTATAAGGTCGGTATGGGATACTTCTGAGATAAGCGCATCTGTATTGACCGTGATTGTACCATCATTAAGTTTTACCTCACGGGTAAGGCCTACCAGCTTTACATCAAAAAAAGGTTCCCGGCCAGCTCCCGCCAGAAATCCGTTCACTGCCGTAAACATATAACGGGGGTCAACAATAGCCTGGGGGACAGCCGTTTCGGGAACAAGCACTGATACATGCATCATAGTAAACCAAATTTAGAAAAACTGTCGTATACACCCTTATTTTTTGTCGTATTCATGCCTCATAGAAGCCAGCTACACAATATACTTTTACATATAAACTCATACATGGTCAAGACTAAGAATAAGCAATGACTGCCCAACTCCAAAACGTAAAAGCTATGGCACAGTTAAGTCCCTACCTCACATTCAACGGCAATTGCCAGGAAGCATTTGATTTCTACAAATCGGTATTCGGTGGTGAATATGCGACTGTTATGACCTATGGTCAGGTACCGCAGGATGTACCGGATACTCCCCAGACCAGCCCCGATAAACTGATACATATATCACTACCCATAAGCGCTGAAACCATACTCATGGGCTGTGATATGCCAGAGGTATTCGGCAGTGCTGTTTTTGGCAACAACTTCAGTATTTCTATAGCTACAGCAAGTGCCGATGAGGCCGACAGACTCTTTACCGGACTGAGTAAGGATGGGAAGATAAATATGCCCATGGCAAATAGTTTCTGGGGGGCTTACTTCGGTATGTTTACTGACAAATATGGTATCAGCTGGATGGTGAGCTTTGATAAAAGCCGCCAATAACAAACATATGATAGCAATATTCAAAACCAATGTGAACACGCATATACAGGCAGTGACAATAACACAACTGCTTACGTTGCGCTTTTCCCCGGAAAGAGTCAGTTTTGACCTGGAAGACTGTGACCGTGTACTGCGTATAGTGGGCCCTGTAATACCGCACAGCGAGGTAGCAGCTATACTATGCGAACAGGGTTTTGAATGTGCGATACTGGATTAACCTGATACAAACAGAACGGTGGCTGATATGATACCAGCCACCGTTCTATAAACTATTATCGAAGGAGATTACCATAATCTAAACTCCGGCATACATCATCTCTATGATGCGCACCACTTCCCTACCCTCCTCGGCACTGGTCATAACCTGATGCCCGTGATGCAATACGTCCACCACGTTTTGAATAACCTTATCATGATTGCTCATTGATCCCTGATACAGACCATAATCATTTGACTTGGCAGATATATTCACAGGGGGAAGTTCTCCATCGGCCAGCTGCTGGTATTCTATTGTATTCAGATACTGCCCACCAATTTTTACGGTACCCCTTTCTGCAAAAACAGTAATAGAGCCTTCCATATTGCGCTGATAAGCACACGTAGTAAAGCTGAATGCTATCGTAGCGCCATTGGCTGCGCTCAATACAAAACTACCGGTATCCTCTACCTCGGTATTATGCTCATGTGCATAGTTGTGCACGCTACCTCTGGCATCTGTTACAGGGCCATTGAGATAGTATAGTATATCTACAAAATGACTGAATTGGGTAAACAGACAGCCACCATCACGCAGCTTGCTGCCCCGCCAGTTGCTACCCGCATAATAGGCATCACCGCGGTTCCAGAAACAGTTTACCTGTATCATATAAATCTGCCCCAGCGCCCCTGATGCCATCAGTTTTTTCACCTCCTGTACAGGTGGATTATAGCGATTTTGCTTTACAGCAAAAATGATACGGTCATTAGCGTCGGCAGCAGCCATCATACGGGTACATTCATCGGCACTAAGCGCCATAGGCTTTTCTACCACAGTATGCATACCGGCATTTAAGCCTGCTATAGTATGTGCTTCATGCAGATAGTTGGGCGTGCATACGCAGAGTACATCTGCTGCCACACCGGCCAGCATCGCTTCCAAATCAGCGTAATAGGGCACATTTTCCGGCAGTGATATATCTCTACGTACATCACATACCGCTACCAGCTCAGCAGCAGGGTTGGCCGCTATCTGTATAGCATGCCTGCTGCCGATATTCCCATATCCTACTATTGCAAAACGAACCTTTTCGCTCATAAGTGTTCAAATGTATAAAACCCAAACGGAAGATGATATGTTATAGTATGCTACGGTATAACATTAACCGGCAGTGCCCGCCATACGTATAACGGAACCCTCTACCTTCAGCACACCCTTATCGGCCAGTATACGTACCATATCCAGAATATCATTCTTAATATGAGGGTCGTGAAGGGCCAGAAGGGCATTGACGGTAATAAGGGGCGTAGCTTTAAAAACAGATAATACCATAGCCTGTATATCTTCCCCTTTTACGCTTCGCTTCTCCTTATTTCTGCATATATCACAGTGCCCGCAATTGCCCTGTGACTGCTGCCCGAAATATTCCAGTATCAGCCTTTCCCTGCATACTTCTGTATTGTACAGGAACCCAATCATAGCCGCCGTACGCTCCTCATGCTGTTTGCGCAGCATAGCTATACGTTTCATATCTATATGCAGATGTCGACTATCTACCCTGTAATGATGAAAGAATAATTGTGGTCCTTCACCTGGACGGTTATATTCCAGCAGCTCCATATCATGCATCTGCAGCAATGCCCGCACTACCTCATCGCGCGACAGGCGCAACTGCCGCGCCACAGCAGTCTCCCTTATACGCACAGGGTGGCTGAAAACACCACTATACATACGCAGGATGCCTACAGATATATAAGATAGTGTGGGGTGAGCATGCTCCAGTGCATCCAGTGTATAACGATCTGTAATAAAGCGTACTGTAGCCGGATGGTACACCGACTCTGTAATGGTCCATAACCCTTCCCGCTCCAGTAGTCTTAGTGCATAGATAGTCTGCGCTGCATCCAGGCCAAAGCGGGTACAGAACTCCTGAAGATCAAAGTCATAATATCTGTCGGGCTGTGCCGTAATAGGTATCTGCAGATAATCCACCACGGCCTGATATACCCTGCGCAGATATTCCTCCGGAGGATATTGCAGTTCTGTACTTGCCTCCAGCTTTCTGATGTCAAGGATATTATACAATAGTGCAGCCTGTGAGGGCAGCCCGTCACGACCGGCGCGGCCAGCCTCCTGATAGTATGCTTCCAGATGCTCGGGCGCATCATAATGCACGACCTGCCGCACATCGGGCTTGTCTATACCCATACCAAAGGCAGTAGTAGCTACCATCACCGTTGTTGTGCCATCCATCCACTGCTGTTGTGCCTCATCGCGCGCATCCTTCTGCATGCCTGCATGATATACCGATGTAGCCAGTCCCTGATACGCCAGTGAGGCCCCTACACTCTCTGTAAGCCGGCGGCTGCGGCAATACACAATGCTGCTGCCTCCTTTAAGAGTATTCACCACATCGGCAGGCTTATTATCGGTACGGCAAACCTCATAGAAAATATTGCTGCGTGCAAAGCTGGCAGAAAATGTACGCGCATTTTTCATTCCCGCCTGCTCTGTAATATCGGCACGTACCCGCTCTGTGGCTGTAGCTGTAAGCGCCAGCAACGGGACACGGGGATGAACCTCCCGCACCAGAGGTATCTGCAGGTATGCCGGGCGGAAATCATGCCCCCACTGCGATATGCAATGGGCTTCATCTATAGCTACCATATTCAGCTGCATATCCGGCAGGAAGCCGGAAAACAATTCAGTACGGATACGCTCAGGCGATACGTAGAGTAAACGGTAACGACCATCAGCCGCATCATTCAGCATACGTACCACATCATTATAATGCATACCGGAATGAATACAGGCAGCATCTACCCCCACCTGCTCCAATCTTCTTACCTGGTCCTGCATGAGTGCAATAAGCGGAGAAATAACCAGGCACATTCCTTTCATAGCCAGGGCCGGCACCTGGTAACATACCGACTTTCCCCCACCTGTAGGCAATAAGGCAAGGGTATCATGCCCCTGCATGACAGCATCAATAATATCGCGCTGCAGGGGACGGAAATTGTCGTACCCCCAGTATTGTTTCAGTATTTGTTGCGGACTGCCTGGCAAGCTAGTGTGTAGTATTCTGTACAAATGTAGCAGGATACAAAAAAAGAGGACGGAAAAAAATCCGTCCTCCTGAACCCAACCTGAACACCCTGCTCCACTATGGGAGTGTGATCGTATATGTAGCCCCACTGGGTAAAGTAAGTATTGCCTCATCGTCGCAAATGGCAGTATTACCATAATTGAGCGAGCGGGTGAGACCTGACGGCAATGTATAAACGATAGTACCGGCCTCTATATGCCTGCAGTTAAGCGCAACTACCAGCGGAGAAGATATATTTACATCAATAACCCCTGAAGGACGTGTTATGGTACCGCCACCTGTAACCTCATAAACGTCATCTGCCCAGTTAAGCAGAGTACTGCTACCCGCTATCCACGTACGTACCCGGTTATAACTTACCGATATTACTGTGCCGTCCGGCTTGGTAATCGTTCCGTTTACAGAAACATTGAAGTATTGCTGCCCGGCACTGTTTGTACCCATATTAGTCACAGTCTTCGTTCCTTCTACTTTATTGTCGTTCTGATAATAGTTGTCAAACGTGATAGTATGTGTAGATGCACTGTCTCTGTATGCGCCTGAATAGGTGACGATAACTTTGCCCCTGCGGTTACGCCCATCAGCACACAGGCAATTGGTAGTGCCAAAATCAATAGTGAATGAACCGGTAGTATGTGTTACCGTACCACAGGCGCTGGTTTTGAATGCGCCGCTACCTGTAGTAGCATTGCCTTTATCGGCCAGAGTCTGTGCATCATCAAATATCTTTTCAGACATAGCCTGATCTGATGCGTATCCTGTATCCTCCTTCGTAGTGGTCGTGTCTTTGTTGTCGTTCTTACGGCAGGCAGCAAAAAACGTCATTGTAGCGGCAAGCAGCAGTGTACCTGCATAAATGATAAACTTTGGCTTTTGCATAATCTCAGTGTATTAATGGTGATTGATGATAGATATTGGTAAGACAATAGAATTATTTACTGGTTTAATGTCGCTGAAAAATTATTTACCCCTGCCTCCTTTTTCCTTCAGCCGCTTTATGAGCATCTGCCTGAACTCCCGCTCTGCAACATACATTTCAGATAGCTGCCCGGGAGATATTACTGCCAGAAACCGGTCATTATACTTCCGCTTCAGCTCTATGATACGCTCCTGGTAATCCAGGTCTTCTTCTATCTGCTGCCGGGTACTCATGAGGTTATCTTCTGAAGACCCCGGCTTTATCTTATACTTCCTGTAGTATTCTTTTCTTATACCACGCATTTCTTTTTCGTACTCGTTATATACCGGCACAAAGCGGGCCGACTGGCCCGGCTGCAACTGAATGCGGTCAGTGATATACGTCATACGGGCGGCGTGAATGCGCTGCAGTCCACGCCCCTGCTTTCCTACAGCAACTGTAGCAAACAGAAAAGTAAATAACAGGCAACCTATAAGGAATCTCATTCTCGCTATTTTTTAATTCAATACTTATCAGTACAATGTTTCGTCCCAGCCGGTTTCGTCCAGAAAGCTTACAATATCATCATTACCTACATCCAGTACTCCCAGATTGCCCTGCACACTACCATTGGTATTTGCCGCATATCCCAGATACTCTACTATATCTTCATCCTTAACCGATGCCAGCCAGCCACTGCCAGATGTGGCGGGCTTAATCTGAGTATCAAAGATGCGGTAAGATGCCGCCGCCCCAATCATCACTACCAGCATGGCTGCGGCAGCCCAACGCAGTGAAGTAAAAGAAATAAGAATCCCTTTCTTTTTCTGCGGTACCACCTGAGCCTTAACCCGCTCAGGAAAACTATCAAAGTAACCAGAAGGCACCTGCCAAGGCATATCTATACGCGACAGACCAGCCCCAGTGACCTCATCATTATGCGGCACTACAGCATTTGCTACGCGGTCACTAATACTATCAAAATACCCTTCAGGCACCTGAAACGGATTGTTCCGGTGCTCATGAAGGTAACTCCCCATACCCCTCAACTCATTATTTACTTCGTTGTCCATATGCTTTACTACATATTATGACTATAAAAACTACTATGGGTTTAACTGCCCGCAAGATACTCCTCAACTTTTTTCACGGCATGGTGATAAGAAGCCTTCAATGAGCCTACAGATGTATCCAGCACCTGAGACATCTCGTCGTAAGGCATCTCATCATAATACCTCAAATTAAACACTATCCGCTGTTTTTCAGGCAAGCGGGCAATAGCCTGCTGTAATTTCCATTCTATTTTTTTAGGGTCAAAATCGCGCTGGGCGGTAAGCCTGCTTTCAAAAAAGTCTTCGTTACCATCTATAGGCACTGCACTATTTCTTTTCTGCAGCTCTATCCATGTCAGCGTTTCATTGGTAGCAATCCGGTAGAGCCATGTGTACAGATTAGCTTCTTCCCTGAATCCCTCCATATTCCGCCACACCTTGATAAAGACATTCTGCAGTACATCATCGGCATCGTCATGCGCCACCACCATCCTGCGTATGTGCCAGTAAAGCCGCTCCTGATACTTACGAACCAGCGCAGTGAATGCAGCATCTCTGCCACGCTCGTGGCGGAATGCTGCAATCAACTCCTGATCTGTATGTGTGTGATTCAAGTCTGTAATTCTATCCGGGTTACAACACTATGACCCTATATTTCCCGCAAGGTTTAAAGATAGAACACATTTAGTTGAAAAATATTTCTACCTGCGTGTCCTGATTCTTTATTCCCGTTCGTCATAACCATGAAATTCGCCCTGTAGCCTGCGGCCGGGACTGCCGGATGCAATTTCAAAAAATGAATGCTTATTTTTCAATCATCAAAAACAAAACACAATGAACGATTATCTTTTGTTATTCAGAGGCGGAAACAATGAATGGATGGGAACATCACCAGCCGAGGCACAGGCCGAAATGGAAAAATGGACAAAGTGGATGGGTAGCCTGGCTGCCGAAGGTAAACTGGGACCATCACAACCCCTGCAGAACTCAGGAAAGGTAGTAACCGGTACTGATAAAGTGGTTACAGATGGCCCTTATATGGATGGCCGGGAAACAGTAGGCGGCTATCTGCAGTGCAAAGCAGCCTCATATGAGGAGGCAATAGAGATAGCTAAAGGCTGTCCGATACTGGAACAACCCAGTGGCACTGTAGAAGTACGTGAAATACTAAGCATGAATATGTAGCAATGAACGCCGAACCGGGCAACATAAACCAGCTTACAGAGCATCTTTTCCGGCGGGAGTCGGGGAAGATGCTTTCTGTGCTGGTGCGCATATTTGGTACTGCACATCTGCAGCTGGCCGAAGATGTAGTACAGGATACCCTGCTACAGGCACTGGAAACGTGGAAGTTGCGTGGTATACCGGACAATCCGGCGGCATGGCTGCACCGGGCCGCCCGTAATAAGGCTATAGACCAGCTGAGACGTGGCAGGCATCAGATACAGTTTGACCATACGGATGAGGAGCGACCGCTGCTGGAGTCGGGCTATACGATGGGGCCGGTAATGGACAGCTACTGGAACGAGCTGACCATGGAAGATGACCTGCTACGCATGATGTATGTCTGCTGCCACAAAGACCTGCCTGCCGAAAGTCAGATAACACTGATGCTGAAAACCCTGTGCGGCTTCAGCATTGCAGAAACAGCCCGCGCACTGCTCACCACCGAAGATGCCATAAACAAACGCCTGTACCGTACCCGTGAGTTTTTCAGACAAAACAGAATACGTCCTTCCTTTCCGCCTCCTGCTGCACTATCTGTAAACACGGCTCCTGTGCTGCGCTCCATATACCTGCTGTTCAACGAGGGTTATGCACCTACTCATGGCAGTGAACTGATGCGCAGGGAGGTAATGAATGAGGCCATATACCTGTGCAGCATGCTATGCAGGAATGAACATACACAACAACCGGAAGCCTTTGCAGCGCTTGCTCTGATGCAGTTTCATGCGGCCAGGGCTGACAGTCGTACAGATGATAACGGAGATGTAATACTGCTGCAGGACCAGGACAGAGCCACCTGGAACCAACAACTGATAAGAGAGGGCATCCACAATCTGGAACTATCGGCCGGAGGAGACACCATAAGCCGATATCATGTAGAAGCCGCCATAGCTTATGAACACTGTAAAGCCACAAAATTTGCAGATACAAACTGGCAGCGCATACTGGCACTGTATGATATGCTTGTACTCATAAGCCCCACAGCCATTGTACACCTAAACCGTATGGCAGTATACCGGCAGGTACATGGCGATGAGCAGACCCTTGCACAAATAAGACTGTCGCCGTACATAAAAGAATGGGAGGGCAACTATCTGTATCACTGTCTGCTGGCAGAGATACACTTTGCCTCGGCTCCGCAAACGGCAATCGACTGTTTCCAGCGGGCGCTAGCCATTGTAAAGCAGCCTGCGGAACGCAGGTACATAACAGAAAAAATGGCTACGATACAAAATGTCTGAAATATCTTTCACATCTTTTTATCATCCATAGCCGGAGGTGCGCCGTATCTTTACTAGTATTGCAAGCTAAATAATGGGCTATATGAGAACAATAATCTGCTTCTTACTGGCATTACTGTGCATAACCACTGCTGATGCACAGCGAAAGAAACACAGGAAGCATGAAAATGATGGTGTACTGCCGCCCCCTAAAGTATGGATAGCCAACATACCTACATACAATACTACCTACGACCTTATTGCTGCCAATCCTATGCTTATTACAGACTCGCCCGGCTGTAAAGTATCTGTATTTACCATCTCGTTAACGGCACCCGGAGAGCCATTTTATGGTCCGTTTCATGCTATAGGGAATACCATGAACGAGATGCAGCGCGGAGCTATAGAGCGCTGGAAAGATAAAAAGAACATAACCCTGCTGGTGCAGGACATACACCTGAACTGCCACGAGAAAGACGCTACCTCCCCCCCACTGAAATACTATTATAATGAGGATGAGAAAGGTGCTGAATAGTATACCTGCATTGCTATGCATAGCCCTGCTGACAGGGGCTACCATACCTGCAATGGGGCAGAATGTAAAAATGCGGATACCCATCATTCGGCTGGGGCTGCTACCCATACCAGAAATGAAAAATGGGAAATCCCTGCCGATAGTGACCACACGCTACAGGGTGCTGAAAAATGCACTGCTAACAGCAGATGTAAATAACTGCAGGGTGACGTCTTATAAGTTTTCCATGATAGCCCCTGGTAAGGGTTTCTATGGTCCTGTATATGTATCGGGCGGAGACCTGACAGACTCTATGAAGCGGGTGATACGCAACACTGACGGCCCCAATGTAAAGCTATACTTTGAAGAGATTAGAATGTTATACCGGGGTGACACCATGGATGCCAACCCGGTATATATACAGTATGACGAATAATATCATCGTGGGCTGATACCGGATGCCTCCAGCGTCATTGTCTCTTTTATCCTTACTCCTTTTTCTGTCTGCTGTAGTGATGCGCACTCATTCTTAGGGTCGTGCTCAAAGAAGAGTAACCAGTCATTGGCCACGGCCTCACTGAATATGCGTCTCTTTTCGGCCAGTGTATCCAGCGGGCGCATATCATATGACATGACCCACGGCAGTGATATATGTGCTGCACTGGGCAGCAGATCGGCACAGTACAGGAGGGTGCGTCCGTTGCAACGTATCTGTGGCAGCATCATAGCGTCTGTATGGCCATTCACAAAGCGTACCCTTATATCAGGCATCCACTCCATACCATCTTCTACTTCTATAAACTTCAGTTCTGCCTGCTCCTGCAGGGGGAGAATATTCTCTTTCAGAAATGAGGCTTTCTCCCGCTCATTGGGCGCTACTGCGCTGTCCCAGTGGCTACGGTTGCTCCAGTAGGTAGCATTACGAAAAGCAGGCACCAGCTTGTCGCCCTCTCTTTTTACAGCACCACCACAGTGGTCGAAATGCAGGTGGGTGAGGAAGACGTCCGTTATATCGTCCGGGGTAAAACCACGGGCAGCTATGCTTTTTTCCAATGTATCTTCCCCATGCGGGTAATAATGACTAAAGAATTTCTCGTCCTGCTTGGTGCCCATACCAGTATCTACCAGTATGAGACGTGTGCCATGCTCTATGAGCAGACAGCGCATAGCCCAGCTGCACATATTGTTGTCATCGGCAGGATTTACTTTATTCCACATAGACTTGGGTACTACGCCATGCATAGCGCCACCATCCAGCTTAAAATATCCGGCATTTACAGTATGTAATTTCATTTTTCAGCAATTGTTTGTTTTAGTACTTAGTCTTTAGTCGTTATTACTATTCCCTGTTTTTGGTATCCATAACAATGGTAACGGGACCATCATTTACGAGTGCTACTTTCATATCGGCGCCAAACACTCCGGTAGCTACGGGCTGCCCCAGCTTCTGTGACAGCTGTGTATTGAAGTATTCGTAGAGGGGTATGGCCTGCTCCGGCCGGGCGGCTCTTATAAATGAGGGGCGGTTCCCTTTTTTATAGGAGGCGTGCAGGGTAAACTGACTCACTACCAGCACTGCTCCCCCGGCCTCAGTAATATCTCTGTTCATCAGGCCGTTCTCATCACCCATCACCCGCAGGCGGGCTATCTTGTCGGTAAGCCAGTCTGCATCTTCTTTTGTGTCTTCCGTTTCCACGCCCAGCAATATCATATATCCCTGCTCTATCTGCGCATGTACCTGCCCATCTATTGTGACGCTGGCTGAGGACACACGCTGTATGACTACTCTCATTACCCTGCTTTTACTGATTTAAAGGTAACGAAAAGCCTACTGATTTCCTTTACATACCGCGGCAGCCTATGTGTTACACAGCGGCATCCTGTACCTTTGCTGCGTGCATCATAACAGCGACACCATAGCAGCCATTGCCACCCCACCCGGGGCAGGCGCCATAGGCATCATCCGCCTGAGCGGTAAGGAGGCCATCAGTATTGTGAACAGCATCTTCCGCGGTAAAGACCTCATGCAGCAGGCCAGCCACACACTGCACTTTGGGCGGATAGTGAATGGCGATACTGTAATAGACGAGGTGGTAGTAAGCATCTATAAAGGTCCGCGCAGCTATACGGGCGAGGATATAGCCGAGATAAGCTGCCACGGCAGCGCCTACATATTGCAGCGGGTACTGCTGCTGTGTACTTCCCGGGGAGCCCGGCTGGCACAGGCCGGAGAGTTTACCATGCGGGCATTTATGGCCGGCAGGCTGGACCTTACACAGGCCGAGGCCGTGGCCGACCTTATAGCCAGCGATACCGCCAGTGCACACAAGGCTGCCATGCACCATCTGCGCGGCGGCTTCAGTCACGACCTGATGGCGATGCGGGAGCAGCTCATTCAGTTCAGCGCACTCATAGAGCTGGAACTGGACTTCAGCCAGGAGGATGTAGAATTTGCCGACCGCAGCCGCTTCTATGAGCTGATAGCCGGGATAGAACTCTCTGCCAGTGAACTGCTGCGCTCCTTTGGCCTGGGTAATGCTATCAAGAACGGGGTAAGTGTGGCACTTGTGGGTAAACCTAATGCCGGAAAAAGCACCCTGCTCAATGCACTGCTCAATGAGGAGCGTGCTATAGTAAGCGAAATAGCGGGGACCACACGCGATACTATAGAAGAACTGCTGAACATAAACGGCATCACCTTCAGGCTCATAGATACCGCAGGCATCAGGGAGCATACTACCGATGTGATAGAACAGAAAGGCATAGCACGCAGCCGCGAGGCTATGAACAAGGCAGATGTGGTGGTGTATCTCTTTGACGTGGCTGCATGGCTGGAATCGGACTATGAGAAAACAGAACTGCTGCGACAGACTGAAGCACTACAAGCACAAGGGGTAAAACACCTGCTGGTGGGCAACAAGGTAGATATAGCCGATGCACAACAGGCTGCTGATGCCCTCCATGCTGCCGGTGAAAATGTACTACTACTATCTGCACAGAACCGGGACCATATACAACTGCTGAAAGACAGGCTGTATGAACTGGTGACCGATGGCATGGTGCAGCATGAGGGCACTATAGTAACCAATGCCCGCCACTATGCCGCACTGCAGGAGGTGCTGCGCTCACTGGCCGACATTAAAGCCGGAATGGATGCCGGACTACCCGGCGACCTCCTCTCTGCCGACATAAGAAGGTGCCTGTATTACCTGGGAGAGATAACCGGCGTTGTAACCACAGAGGATAAACTTGACTACATTTTCTCCAAGTTCTGTATCGGGAAGTAAGGGGTAAAACTTTTGCTAGTGTACTGCTACCGCAAAAAACTGCGCAGTTATTTTTATATGCGCAGCTGCGGCTGTGCAACATGCACACAATAAATTAACAACCAATTAGTTACATGACGACAAACAAGCCATAAACTTCCCAAAACTGCGCAAAAACTGCTCACATTTTTCGCGGCAAAAAATAATAATATGTGGCTTTTATAACTGATAGCAGGGTTCATAGCTCATGGGGTGCCGGCTGATGGTATAACCGGCAGGGCAAAGGTACGACAGCTATAGCCGGGGTATGGCAGGCACTGAAATTTGTGGATATGTTTTTGCTATATGACGGAGTTTGCATGACTCCATAATAACGGCAAAAATGGGTACTGGTATTTTCTCAAATTGCCAATGGGTGTATTCACGTATTTTTAAGTGTGATAATGAATTATATTGCTGTTGCAATTAACGAAATGGGGCTACGGTAGTTGTATTTACAAGTCCCAAAGACTTGCTACCGGGTGACACAAGTGGAAAACACTTGCGCCAATTAGGGACGTAGAGAGCATTCTAGCCAACTTCAAAACTATTCGAGACGCATAAACTGAATTTCAAATGATTAGTAGCCTTGAGTCCGAATTAAAAATACATCTTCCTGCTGCTAAAGAAATTTTTGTAGCCTCAGCTCTTATAAGTCCAAAAGGTTTTGATTTCTTAAAGAATAATTTACCCCCAAGCTGTTTTTGCAACTATGTAGTTGGAATTGATCTGCCTTCTAGCCCTTACGTTCTCGAAGAACTGATGGAACAAAATGATAGCAGCAAACTAAATGCTAGAATCTACAATTCTTCTAAAACCTTTCATCCCAAAGTCTATATTCTAAGAAAACAAGATAACTCACTTATAGCATTCGTTGGGTCTGCCAATACTACAAACGGTGGGCTTTCGACAAATATTGAGATGACCGTGAGTATAGAAGATTCTATTCAGTGCAATCAACTAATTGAATGGTTTAATAGTCTTTTCAATCAATCTTCGAAGATCACGCAAGAATTCTTAGAAAAGTATAAAATTGCTTTCAAAAAGATTAAGAGAAATCAGGCAATAATCCGTTCTGATATTACTGGCATATCGAACACACTAAACAACAATACTGCACAACCCTTGTTAAATATTCAAGGTCAATTCTTTAAATCCAATCATTTTGAAGCGTATAATCCGAGATACTATAAAGATTATCTAAAGCCAGCGAACGACAGGCGTAAATTAGTGAAAAATAGGTTGCAGCAATTGCATAACTTAATCTACCCACAATTTCCAGCATGGGGCTTGAACGCACTAAATAAGCATTACCATGCTCAAAACATTGTATCAAGTCATACTTACCGAAAGAACTTTAATCAACCTAGTTTAGAATCAATATGGCTGCACTATGGATATTCTAAACCAGAAATGAAGGACGCTAGTTTTATAGACCATCCGCGTATTCAAGTAATACTTAGATGGAAGTACATAGGGATATGGTTTGTGATTGGCAAAGACGGTGGGTGTTACTCAGAAAGGAGGAAATTGAAAGAAGATTTGGAGAACTCTGTTTTCTTTTCAGAATTATTTTACCAAGAAGTTTTGAATCTAGGGGGCTCGTATTGGATAAATATCGGGTCGAAAAAATTAAATGTTAGTGAGATTACAAGCAGAAAACAATTAAAGTACTTTATCCAGACTGACGAATATTCAGATTATTTTATAGTTGGTCGAGACTATAAGATTGATGACTTATCCCTTTCGGAAGAAAATATTGCTGATACAGTTTTAACCGAATTCCAACGTTTGTATCCTATTTATAAATTAGTTCACCTCTAACCATTTTTTATGCCTAATAGAATTAAAGAGTGTTTTGTAGCATTTATTGATGTCTTGGGTTTTCGAGATTTAATTGAAAGAGATAATGGAACTGGTGAATACCTTCAAATCTTAAAGACGGCAGTTTCAAAAGGAACCGACGATATGAAAATGCGAAAAAAAGAATTAAATCACGAGTATAATTTTTGGTACGAAGAGTTTAAAATAAAAAGCTTTTCAGATTGCTTTTGTTTTTCTATACCATTAGAATTTGAAAGAGGAGAAAAAGACTATAAACAGAATCTTGTTGCATTTTATGAGTGGATAATGGTATTTTACAATGAACTACTTGATAACGGCTTTTTATGCCGTGGAGGAATCACCCAAGGCTGGCACTACGAGGACAGTGATATTATTTTCTCGAAAGCGCAAGTTGAAGCCTATTATATCGAATCAAAGCAAGCCGTGTACCCACTTATAATGATTTCATCAAAACTCTTGTCGGAAATAAACGAAAGAAATTTTGCTAATGAAAGCTATTACAATTATATGTTCGCCCATGACAATGCCGGAAGGAACTTTCTAAATCCTTTTAATTATTCAATTGTTGATGAAATGTTTTTTGCGAAAAAATTAGGAGACGAATTATTACCTGAAAAGAAAATCAGGAATATGTTATTAGAAAAACACCTGAAAACAATCAATGAGAAAATTCAGAGCATGAATGGGCAAAGCCATGTAGATAAATATCAGTGGCTGAAAGAGTTTATACTTTACATGCTAGATAATAACCACAATGATAAGTTCGCAAATGGACTATAATTAATTTTTTATGACATACGTCTATTTCCCTCAAGAAGAAATGTTTGAAAAGTTGAAAGGCCTATTACATGGTTTTTTATTGACGAGGAAGAAGACGGCCGAATAGCATTGTTAGTAAAGCTAGATGCTTCGTTGTTGACTAGTATTATCAATGGCTGTCCAATTGAAATTGTATTGCGAAATCCAAACATTGCTGTTAGAACTTGTACCCTTTATGCCTATGATATACTAACAAATCCGTATTGTGTAACTGGGGAGAATTTTAGTGATGAAGACAAAGCTGTGAGGGGTTTTGACGAAATTGTTATGAAGCTTTTGACCAAGCCTCAAATTCGAGTGGTACTCTACAATGAGTTTTCTCATCCAATTTTTACAACGTTTCTTGAACTTGATTATAGTGCTGATGAATTTAGTTCTTGGCTGCTGAAAGTGCAAAGCCATGATGAGTTCAAAAATGTTCCTAAAGATGTTTTAGGGATATATTTCCCAGAAAATGAGCGAACCGGTTTCAGAGTTAAAGTACTAAACAAGGACAATTCAAAAGAAAAGAAGCTAATAATAATTTCGCCTGACTATGACTATGACGTCCAGAGTGAAGCGATAATAAAGCATGGCGCATTTAATTATGATGATTACGCTGGAGACGGTAAACATGGTTATTGGCAAGAGCTCTCAGTTCTTAATAATTTCTTGAGACTATTAAAGCCCAATGTTGATTTTTTTGTATCGCCAAAGCAAGTTGATGGTAATGAATTCGCCGACTTTCTTGTGATCTATAAAAACGCTTGCATAATTATTGAATCAAAATACGTCATCAGCGATAAAACAACTAAGAGAAATGCTGCAATAAAGAAGGCAGTCGAACAGCTGGATAGAGCTGAAAAACTAATAAAAAACAAAGAAGCTCGTTTGGTGGATGACGTTTTTGCTAAACTGATAGATCGAGTAAATTTCGTTGTGAAGATTTGCTTGGTGAATGATAAAACAATCCTTGATGAAGCCAATAGTAGAAATATCATACAACAATATCAAAAAGAGGAGCTACCACTTTTCATTTCTGTTAGCGGCTTCTTTCGAGTTCTGACAGAACTACGATTAAAAAATGAAGGACAGTTCATGTTCAATATTGTCTATAATTTCGGGCAGTGGTACCATAATTTCATTCACTCAGAAGAGCGAATACTTTATATTGATTTGGCGCTAATTAAACTTGGATGGGAAGGGGACGACGAAGGGTGAACGTATACTTCTTACTTATTAGTATCGTATTTGCATCTATTTTCCGTTTTTTTCCGTGACTTTGGTACTATTCTGTGGCTGAATCCCATAGAACGCACTAGAATCAATACTCTTTACATTTTGTATCGGGAAGTAAGACCGATGTAAATACACCTCATAATCCCCCTCTACCTTATCTCCCTATCTTCCATGGCGGTAATGGCGAAGATGCCGTAGCCGTTGGTGAAGTTGGTGTGTACGTTAACGGGTTCGGCAAAGGGGTTGTTGCCGGCATCGAAGGCTACCTGAAGGGTTTGCAGGTGGCGGTAGTATGCCTCTGATACATGCCACAGGGTTATGTGTGCATATATGGAGTCGGTGCCGTTATAGTATGGGCCCAGTGAGCCACCTTCCACATAAAATTTTACTGCGCGCTCCTGCCCGTTGAAAATAATATCGCGCAGGAAGATGCCATAACTATGCAGGCATACACTACCCTCGGTTACATCTTCCTGAGGAGATTCTACTGCAGGGTCGGGGGAATAGACGCAGAAATCGCCATGGTACTGGAATGAGTCCTGCGGGCCGGTAATGGCTATGACATAATGGTCGTTGGGAGAGGGCGGGTCGGTAAAGGTGAGGATAACGGCATCCTGCTTACTGCCATCCATGCTGCGCACATCGTACTGGCGCTCTACACGGGTTACAGGTACAAGAGTGGGGGCCGTTTCTGTAGCCTCGGCATCTTCATAGCCGGGAGCAGCTATGCGCACCTTATAACGGTGGCCGGGCCGGGTAATAGTGGCAGAGGGGTAACTGGCTACTGAGGAATCGTACACGAGGGTCTCAGCCAGTACATCATCTTCATATAGCTGCACCTTTGCATCACGAATGGCGAGGTCTGTACTGATACCACTTTCTGTGAGCTTTGCTGTGCGCCCTACGGTAACATACAGCGGTGTGCCCACCTCGCCTATTATGGCACCCGTGAGGCGGGATACCTGCGGTGGTACATTGACATTAATCGACTTTTCGCAGGAGGTGAAGAAAAGTGCTGCTATTATGATGAGGCTATATATGCTGTTGTTGCTTTTCATGACTTAGAATTTAAACTGGTAGCTTACTGATGGTATAATGGGGAACAGGCTTATCTGCTTAAAGCGGCCATTGTCCTCATAGATGAAAAACGGATTCTTACGGTTATACACATTATATGCACCCAGTATCCATGAGCGGGTAAAACGCTCCTTTTCTTTCGTGAACCGGATGCTGACATCGCCACGGTGATAGGGCGGCATGCGGTAACCGTTGCGGCTGCCATAGAGGGTAATGCGCTCGCCGGTGGTACCCAGCTGGTAGTAGCCTACGGGCAGCGTAATAGCATTGCCAGTGCCATATACCCACTCTGCACTTACCTCTATGCGGGGCGATATGGTGTACACGCCAGCCACCTTAAAGTCGTGCCGGCGGTCGTACTTATAGGGGAACTGTTTGCCATTGTTCAGATTGGCAAAGGTGCGGTTGGTCCATGAGAGGGTATAACCCAGCATGCCCGTAAAGCGGCCCTTCTTTTTCTGTATAAACAGCTCACCTCCGTAACTGCTGCCCTTGCCGCTTTCTATCTTGTCTTCCCAGTTATTGGCACTGTTAAAGAAGCCTGCACCTTCCTTGTACTCAATAATGTTTTCCATGGTCTTGTAATAGCCCTCTACACTTACCTCAAAGCCGGCATCATGTGTATAGGCCATACCTACAGCCCCCTGACGGGAAAGCTGCGGCGCTACCCTATCGGTAGATGGTACCCAGAGGTCGGTAGGCAGGCCGATAGATGAATTGGTAAGGAGATTGATATACTGATTCATCTGCACAAAGGATGCCTTGGCACTGAGCTTTTCATTGATAAGATAACGGCCCGATAAACGTGGCTGAAGAGATGTGTATAGCTTTTCCCGTACATAGAACCCTGCCAGATGCAGGCCCACATTTACTTTCAGCTTTGAGCTGAAGCGGATATCATCCTCTACATATACATCAGTCTCGGTACTGTATATAGAGGGCTGGCCTATAGTGGTATCGTAGTCAGAGCCTGTATTACTATTGAGCTTAGTGGTCTGTGCGCCGGGCGTGTAGGTATGATATATAGCGCTTACCCCTGTTTTGATATAGTGATTGACAGAGGGGATGATATCAAAGTCATACTTCACAGCCATATCATTGATGCCGGAAGAAAACTTCAGTAGATAATCTTCATTTACACCATTGCCGGAAGTGTTGGCCTCGGCAGTAACCTGAAACCGGTACCGGCTGTAATAGCTGGTGAGGTTGCCAAATACCTGTGGGGAAAACTGATGATTCCAGCGGGCTACTGCTGTAGTATTGCCCCAGCGGATGCCACCTGCAAATGTGGAGCTGGTGTTATCATCATTGCCCGACTTATCCTTGAAATAAAACTTATCATTGCCAAAATAACCACTGACGTAAATGTGGTCTTTTTTACCCAGGGTAAAGTTGGCCTTGCCGTTAAGGTCGTAGAAGTAGTAACCGCCTTTTGAATCCTTGTTCATAAACGGTGCGGCCAGCACATCTATATACGTGCGGCGGCCCGATACCATGAAGGAAGACTTACCTTTTTTTATGGGCCCCTCCAGTGTAAGGCGGGAAGCAATAATACCTATACCACCCTCTCCATGCAGTTTATTTTTATCGCCCTCCTTCATATTGATATCTATTACCGATGAGAGACGACCACCATAACGGGCAGGAAAGCCTCCCTTTATGACCTCTACGCTGCGTATGGCATCGGCATTGAACACGCTGAAGAAACCAAACAGGTGACTGGCATTGTAAACCGGTACCCCATCCAGCAATATCAGATTCTGATCGGGGCTGCCACCACGTACATAAAGCCCTGAGGTGCCCTCATTACCTGCCTGAATACCGGGCAGTAACTGTATAGCCTTCATAATATCCGGCTCACCCAGGAAGGCAGGAAGGGATTTTACAGTTTGTATAGGCAGGTCTATGGAACTCATCTGAGTGCGCTCCTGCAACGCTTTTTCTGCGCTTACTACCACCTCTTTCAGCTCATGGCTTTCACCCAGCTCTATATTCATAGTGAGATTACTATCCCGGGCTATACGACGGGCAAATGTGGCATAACCTACATAGGCAGCACTGAGGGTAACACTATCGCCGGCGGGCAGGGTAATAGAGTAAAACCCGAAAGTATTACTGCTGGTGCCTATCTCCATACCGGGAATAAATACGACGGCACCTGTGAGCCGCTCACCGCTGCTGCCATCAGATACATAACCACTAATGGTTATATTCTGTGCCGATATACTACCGGAAACAACAAGCAAAAACAATAATACAGGAAATGATAATCTGGATAACATAGGGATGTAACGAATGGATGAATGACCGAAAAACGAACAGATGCGTGTTTTTATTTTGGTGTGGCAAAGAAAAATAATTAGTGGGATGCATCTTTGTTAATATTTACAAAAAAACAAATAACTGACCCTGACCAATATCATGAAATCTATATCTGAAAAAAAATAGGTTTGAAAAAGCTGTATATTACCCAATCAGAATATCATGCACCAGACAGAACAACATGACCATCTCTCTGACAAAGTGCTGCAAATGCTGCAGGAGGGAAAAACGCGGGAGGATGCAGAATCATTGCTCACCTCTATGAATCTGCCACTTGCCTTTGTAAAGGAGCTGGTAGCGGAGTCGGCAAAGCTATACCAGTCCCGGCGACAATCGCGGGGGCTGAATCTTGTGCTGATAGGCGCTATGCTATGCTTTCTGAGTTTTCTGCTCACCCTGCTGGGGGCATTTCCGGAGTCAAGCGTGGCACATAATGTAGTGCTGTATGGCCTTACCGGTACCGGTGTATGCGTGGCCTTCTACGGGTTTACCTTTATTTTCTGATACCTTCGGCAGTAATCAGAAGTATATCTGATACTGTACCCACATACTGCCTGCACCTGATGTAGTACCAATAGTACCATCTGCCAGATACTCAAATACGGGCCGGTGCTCATAATTAAGCGACAGTTTGGACTGGTGCCTGTTCATAAGCCAGTTAATGCCGGCATTATACACATTCACAGCATCCGCCAGGCGGTCGTAAGAGGAGGTGCGCAGGGATACGTATGGCATGAGTGTGCCGGCATCGCCCAGCATATGCTGTGGTAAGCGTATACCTGCCTGCACATAGATGTTACTACCGGTGCCAAACATGGGATAAGTGTTGCCTGCGCCGTTGAATATGACAGGTTTTGCATTGCCGTTGGCAGGGTTCATGATGCCATTGTTGCGTATGTAATCTGTACCATAATCTGTAGCAAAGTAGCCCGCATAGCCCGAGAATGCGTACTTATTGTTCTTCAGCGGCATATCGGCATAGAGCGCTACGCCCCAGTGCAGCATGTTGTTAAAGATAGTATCAGTACCGGAAAGGTTCCATGTAGCATCGGGCTGATAAATGGCACCCGCCTCTATGTTCAGCACCCTGCGGCTACCCAGGTAGGTTCCTGTCATATAGGGTGTGGTATGGGGCTCCTTATCCAGTATGTTGTATATAAGCAGCGCATTATACTGATGGGAATGCCCCCAGGTAGTGAATGTTGCTGTTTTTCCCAAAGCAGGTGCTGTGGCTCCGTTTGTCTGCACGGGGAAAGGGTCTGCTATAGAGATACGATAATCTATCTTCCCCACCTGACCGCGGGCATACAGACTAAGTTTACGGGCAAACTCATCTGTCTGATCGACGGTGGATTGGAGAAATACCGGTACATCAGTAGTCATGATGGTGCCTATACTGGGCTGCGAAAAACGGCTGAGACCATTGAGGATGGTAAGTCCTGCACCTATCTTCAGCTTATCATTACCCTTAAATACCTTGTACTCACCCAGGGCATCATGAAAAAACGCCTGCAACTTACGATTGCCTGAGTTCTGAGCCAGGAAGTTGAAGTTATTCATCCCAAACTGGGTATAGAAAAATACATGGTCAGATATCTGACCAAAGAGCTGCATACGGGTGCGGCGTAGTCCTATATCAAATGTATTGTCGGTAGGTTCGCCATTTACTGTGGTACCGGGATTACTCTGATTCCACCGTACCCATGTCTGGTTAAGCACTGTAGCTTTTATATACTTTGAGCCGTCTGCATTAAGTTTCAGCTTTAATTCGCTGATGCTCTTTGCCGTATCTGTAGCGGCCTGAGCAGATGACTGAAATGTCATTGCGACAAACGCAATAACAGGCAGTATCCTGATTATCATAAAACAAGATTAGTCCAAAAAATTAAACAGCAATGTTAAAATGATTTAACATTCAGCGGCCGGAATTACTGCCCCGGCTCCGGTACTGGAGCATCGGGAGAAGGTGGCATATCAGGCGTAGGTTCGTCGGGTGGTGTATCTGGCGGCGTATCCGGTACCGGAGCAGGTGCGGGTGCCTCTTCGGCCGGCGGTGTCTTTTCCGGCGCTTTTTCAAGCGTCTTCCGCTGGTCTTCCTGATTATCTGGCGGCATGATAGGCTTAATGGCAAATGGCGGCTTCCTGTTATCCGGCTTCATGAAAAGCGGATTATGCTTAGTAGTAGAGAACCAATAACCCAGGCTGAATATTACCTGTGATGATACCAGTTTCTGAGATGCGCCACCGTCATATACCCCAAGGTCCTTGTACGAAGCGTATGAATATTTATAAGATGCTTCCAGGAACACATGCCGCATCAGTGTTATGCGGAGTGAACCATCGGCACCGGCATTCCATCCACCCAGCTGAAACGATGGATACTCAGCCACCTTGCCTTGCAGACTGTTATATATGTGCGGCATGCATGGACCAATACCGGCACGTACAAGTGCATCTATACGAAGGTTGTGGCTCTTTATCTGAAACAGCTGAATGCGCCTTACTATGTTCACAGACAGCAGATTAGCGCCATCAATGTTATAGAAATAACCATTGGCAGGGGAAAAGGCGAAGGAACTATCAATAGTGCGCCCGTCCAGCTGGCCTGTCATTTTTACTATCTGCCCGTCAGATACATGATATTTCAGAGGGTCGTAGCTTAATTCTACTGCCCAGTTCTGAAAATAGTCAAAGAAGTATCCGATGCGGAAGTTGTACGGAAAACCGGAAGTTTTAGTAGTACTGTTATCGCCTGCAACACCTGAAAGTGTGTAATTGCTGACACTTCCCGGACGACCGGAAACGATATCAATATCGGAGGTTTTATGCGACGGACTATTCATACCCACACTGAAATAAATGGAGCCTCTTTTTTCAGCATCGGCGAAACTTACCTGTGCCCTGACAGGAGCATAGGCCATAGCAGATAATGCCAGTAGCAAAAGACTCAATCGCTTATGTGTAGGATTTCCTGAACGCATACTCGTATGTTGCGGACAAAAATAGCAATAAATTTCACTATCTGCCAGTTAATTTAGCGTTGATAATTGATGATAATTGATACCGGCGATACATAGGCTGCTTAAAACGCCAGTCCCATACCAAACTCGGCATACTCTGCCACTGCACCATGTGTATTGAGCAGCGCAGAAAGGAACATTTCTTTTACCAATCCTCTTTCCCGGTTCAGGATGTAATACTTACCTCCCATCTTCTGATATATGGGATCAAAGTCCAGAAATGTTTGCCGGTAATATACACCTACTGCTGCCATAAGCCCCAGGTGACCAATGATGTACTCATCGCCCACAAAAACACCACCGTCCCATGAGTGCTGCTTTTCCCGTCCGTACTCCACACCGTAGTTTATCAGAAAGGCATGAACATCGGCATGATATGCCGCATCTATACCACCAAAGACTTTGTTATGCCCATTCAGCCGCTTACTTACCGATAAAGCCCCTACATATGCCGGTTTTACAGGATTACCCTTTGCGCGTGCCTCTCTGTGTGCTATGCCGGCACGTGCCTCTACCAGCCACCGCCTGCTTACGGGAGCCATCTTGCGCATGATACGGTCGGGCGACGACGACACAGGGAACCAGCGCACACCCATATGTAGGCCCCACATATTCACCCCCAGATTGGGCTCACGGAACAGTGCATTGGATATATGTGTGATGCCTGCTCCCAGCTGCACATCAAAGTGTTCATTGATACGCCAGCGCAGGTCGGTCATACTTATGGCAAATGCATTGAGATGTGTGCTCACGGCTGTATTAAGCGTATCATCAAGGTAAGTACGGGTAACATATGCCAGCCCTACACCAAAACGGTAAGTCCATTCAAACCGCCCTGAGCGCACCAGCGGTACCTGTACATAGGGGTATGCACCTGCACATTGTCCGAATATATCCGGGCTACAATAATTGGTAAGTACTACTCCTGCACCTACAAGGGGGTAACCCAGTGACTGCTGCCATGAGCGCCGCCCCCATGTCTGCCATGCAATATTGAGGTCCAGCGCATAGGACATAGCGGGTACAGGTGCCGTAAACTTTGCCGAGTGACGGATGATACGCCCACCAATAACGTTAGCCTCAAAGCCTACTCCTGTAAGCCCTGAGTGATGGGGAGCCGGTGAAGATGCAGCAGTATCAGCGTATGGCAAAGCAAGTGCTGCCGGTGCCATAAACAACCCGGACAGTGTAAGCAGGATAATATTACGCCTCATACTACTACTCAAGCGTAAAGTTTGCGTAGTACTGCTTTGCTATAGCCTCATACCTGCGGGCTTCGGCCATGTTTCCCATCTTCTGATAGCAGAGCGCTATATAAGGTATATCTTTTACTGCCTGCTGCTGATCCAGCTGTATCTCCTTATTAATGGTTTCAATAGCTGCCTGATACTGACCGGAGAAATAATAGGCCCGTGCCAGATTAGTGTACCCGTTAAAATAGGATGGATTGATAGCAACCGCTTTCTGAAAATAAGGAACCGCCTCGGCATACTTCTGCTGATTGAGCAGTACGGCTCCTATGTTATTAACAATGTTAGGGTCATCCGGCTTTGCCTTGGCAACTATGCTATAGTAATAAGCAGCAGAATCATAATGCTGCTGCATGAAATGGCCGGTGCCTATCTCTGTGTAAACATCAATATTATCCGGCTCAAACTCCAGCAGCTTGCGGAAATTAATAATAGCCGAGTCATACTTCTGCAGCTGCTGATAGCATCGGGCCACATTGATATATGCGTACTTGAAATTGGGATTGTACTGCATGGCCAGCATGAAGTAAGGGATGGCCTCGCGATAGCGGCCCGCAGTAAGCAATACACTACCCAGATTGTTATTGGCAGTGAAGTTAATAGGGTTCAGCTTCAGTGCCAGCGTATTGTATTTTATGGCAGAATCATAGATTTTCTTACGGTCGTATATACGTGCCATCTCCACATACAGGTCGGCATATCCCGGGTATATTTCGGCTCCGCGGCGCAGGTATGTGAGCGCCTCATTATCTATTTCTAACTTTTTCAGGGAGTCAGTCTCCTGCTCATATACCTCCTCTGCAAGTGCAGAACCCACATTGTGATACAAACGGGTGTCATTGGGGGAGCGTTTTACATCGGCCTTGTACAGGGTTATGTTATCTTTCCACTCTGCATTGCGCGCTATAGCCCAGCCTCCGTATACCAGACACAGTGGTACCAGTACGGTAAGCACTTTACCTGTATTGAGCTGTGCCACATGCTGTGCCAGTCCCTTCAGCACCCATTTTTCAATAGCCAGCGCCATGAGCAGACATGTACCTGCTGAGGCAAAAAATGCAAATCGCTCTGCCAGTTCTGCACCCATAAGAAACGGGAAGTTAGAGAACAGGAAAATGGTAGCAAAGTAGAACATGATACCAAAGGCCCATGGGTCTTTACGGTCTTTCATAAACCGGGTTACCATAAAGTAAATCAGGGCAGCATTGGCCAGTAGTGACAGCCAGAAACCGATACTGGAAAAGTCGGCAAAGGGGATAGCATTGTAAGAATAGGTACTAACCAATGGATAGGGGAAAAACATAAGCTTCAGATAATGCCCCATTACTACCACCTTAGTGCAGAATACCTGAATGGCAGTGACCGGAAAGTCAGGAGCACCGGAAAGTGCGTTATCAATAAACTCTACATTGGCAGCAGGATTATTAGCATCATAAGCATTAAGAACAGAGGAGCGTACCCCCATAAATATGGCAAAGGCCAGTAGCGTAGCACCCGAAATAAACATGGCCCGCTTACGGTCTCCATTCTTATATATAAAGAAAAGAATAGGAATGATACCCACAAACGCTATGACCGTCTCTTTGGAAATGATAGACAGGTAGAACATAAGTGTGCCCAGGAGCAACTGCAACATCTTCCCATCCTTCATATAGTTCATAAAAAGATTGAGCGACCAGAAACCGAAGAAGAAACACATCAGCTCATCACGGCTCTTAATGTTAGCTACCACCTCGGTATGTACCGGATGTACTGCAAAAATGAGGGCTGCCAGAAAAGCAAGGCCGATACGTGCACCATCAAAAAACTTATTGAGGAAGAGAAACAGCATAATGCTGCAACCCGCAAATGTGAGAATATTGAAAAAGTGGTGTGCTGCCGGAGACAGGCCAAACAGCTGATACTCAATAGCAAACATGACCAGAGAAAGCGGGCGGTACAAATCGTTAGGTATAATAAGATAACCACGCATGTGCGGTGTGGTGAGCAGCTCTGGTACAGCGCTCATACCTTTAAGTACCATACGGTTTTCCTTCAGCACCATTACATCGTCCATCACAAACCCATTCCATATTGTATTAAAGTATACAACAAAGGACACCAGCCCCAGAATGATACAGAGATTGCGGATAGTGAACAAACCGGCGGCACCTGATACCGCAGTATGAGCTGTACCTGTAGCCGTGGGCTGCGGTTTGCTCACCGGCTGCGGTTTACTTACCGGCTTTGATGATGCATTATTATTTTTCTTTCCTGACTTAGCCATGTAGCAATAAGATATTGCCAAAAATAATGAGACAATTTGAAAACTCCCTACCATGCAACGGGCCATATGATGTTCAGCCTCCCGAAATGTACCGGAATATGTACTACCTGCTTTTTATCGCCAGGAAAAAACGAACATTTATCTTTGCATCAGCAATGCAGAAAAAACTGTCTTACCGGAAACTGGTGTATGCCGCTTACGGCTTCCTCATACTGCTATCCCTGTCATGGGTAATAGCGGGCCTGTATGCAGGCGGAGGTATTAATTATAATGCACTTATCATGCTGGTGATTTTTACGATACAGGCATATTATAATCATCGCATTGCCAACCTGGTAGTAGGTATCATTGTGCTGCTGATGTCCATATTCGGCACGCTGCATTTTGTGGCATGGGGCGGCAAGGCCGGATTTGACCCATTCATATACGGCATGGTAGGAGCAGGAGTATTAAGTATAGCTGCCTCCATCATACTCATGTTCAGCTATCTGAAGATGAGCTTTGAGGGCAAGGACCTTATATAAACGGATTCAAACAACTCCAGAACTTTTATTTTCCCCGGTTGCCGCAGCATGATAAAAACAGTGAACATAGTACTGGCCCCTGCCGATGCAGCAGACACCCGCACCATACTGCGCGTAGCTGCCGAGGAATGCGGCGTGACCACGAAAAGCATAACAGGCCACCGTATACTGAAACGCTCCATAGATGCACGCTCCCGGCAGGCACGCTTTGTACTGCAGGTAACAATAGCGGTTAATGAACCGCTGCCAGAGGCACCTGCATTTGACCCGCAGCTGCAGAACGTAAGCAATGTACCGGCTGTAGTGATAGTAGGAGCCGGACCTGCAGGGCTGTTTGCTGCTCTGCGGCTCATATCGCTGGGGCGTAAACCTATCATCATAGAGCGGGGCAAAGATGTGCGCAGCCGTCGCAGAGATCTTGCGGCTATAAACAAAGAAGGAGTAGTAAATCCTGAGTCGAACTACTGCTTTGGTGAGGGTGGTGCAGGCACCTATAGTGATGGTAAGCTGTACACACGGTCTACCAAACGTGGCAATGTGCAGCGGATACTGCAGTTGTTTCACCACTTTGGCGCAGCAGAGGAAATACTCATTGATGCTCACCCTCATATAGGCACCAATAAATTACCGCATATTATCACCGCCATGCGCGAGCAGATAATAGCCTGTGGTGGCGAAGTACTGTTCAATACCCGTATGACGGACCTGCTACTGGACGGCGACAGGATAAACGGTATAAAGACGGATGATGGCACGGTAATCAAATCCGGCGCAGTAATCCTGGCTACAGGACATTCTGCCCGGGACATCTTTGAGCTCCTGCACCGGAAAAAGATACTTATAGAGTGTAAACCCTTTGCACTAGGTGTGCGTATAGAGCACCCTCAGAGCATTATTGATGCTGCACAGTATCACTGTACGGTCAGAGAAACCGGACTGCCTCCTGCCAGCTACTCACTAGTGGCACAGGAAACCGGCCGTGGCGTATTCTCATTCTGCATGTGCCCCGGTGGCATCATAGCTCCGGCAGCTACGGCCCCGGGAGAGGTGGTGGTAAATGGCTGGAGCCCTTCCAAACGTAACAACCCCTATGCCAATTCAGGCACTGTGGTGGCTGTAGACGAAAAAGATTTTGCCCGATATGGTTTTACCGGACCACTGGCTGCTATGCACTACCAGCAGATGGTAGAGCAGCAGGCATTTAAAGCCGGTGGCGGGCTACTGGTAGCACCGGCACAGCGCATGACCGACTTTGTAAACGGCAAACGCTCCGCTACCCTACCCGGATGCTCTTACCTGCCCGGCCTGCACAGCGTACCGCTGAAAACGGTATTGCCACAGGAAGTACATGCTGCCCTGCAAAAAGCGGTAGTGACCTTTGGGAAGAAAATGAAGGGCTACTATACTGAGGAAGCCGTAATGGTAGCAACAGAGAGCCGCACCAGCTCACCGGTACGCATACCCCGTGATAAGGAAACACTGGAACATGTGCAGATAAAAGGCCTTTTCCCATGTGCCGAAGGTGCAGGATATGCCGGAGGCATAGTATCGGCGGCAATAGACGGTGAGCGCTGTGCTGAAATGTGTGTGCAGCAGCACTATGCCGGTTAATGATTCTTATTGCCGGTAACACACTATATTTATAGCATAGCATCCTCCATGAGCATACCCACTCCCCATACCACAACCAGTCACAAACCCCTTTGGGTAACTGTGATAATACTGCTTGCGGTACGCATCCTGTTTATAATGCTCATGCCTCAGGTGTACTCCCGCGATTTATATGCATGGCTGGACGTAACAGATGTGCTGCGTGCCGGGGGCAACCCCTACGAAGTGACAGGTGTGCTTAACTGGCCTCCATTCTGGATGCAGATTATATTCTTTGCCGGCCGTCTTTCGGATGTGCTGCATATACCCACCACCCTCATTATACAAAGCATACTGATAGCCGGCGAAGTGACCGCACTTACTATCTGCTATGTAATACTCACCCGCTTCTTCAAAAAACACCGGATAACCTCACTGCTGATTACAGCACTGGCCATTAACCCTGTATCTGTATTTCTCAGTTGTCAGCACTGCAATTTCGATATTCTGGTATCCTGCTGGATATTACTGTTCATCTATACCCTGATGGAATATGTGACACAAAAAAGGGAAGAGTACTGGCTGGCTGCATGCTTCTTTCTGGGTATGGGCATACTGGCCAAAACGGTACCAATAGTACTGACTCCCTTACTGATAATGGGCATACGTGAGAGGGCAAAAACAATAACGCTTACCGGCGCACTCATGGTACTGACTCCTGTATGTATTGGCATGAGCGTCATTTATACACTGGCGCCGGTGGGCGTATCTACCCATGTGCTCAGCTACCGATCTATGAGTGGCTGGTATGGCTTTACCGGCATACTGCATGTACTCCATGCCGAGACCGGGGTAGATGCGTGGAGTGCAGCCTCCCCGTTTCTGCTATCTACCGTAATGCTTACAGCTGCATGGCGGCTGCACAGGCGCACTTCGCTTACGGCACACCAGATAGTAGCCGCCGCACTATCACTGCTTGTATTTCTACCCACCTTCGGGCCAGGCTACTCTCCACCCTATATACTGTGGTTTCTGCCACTGATAGTAATGTGGTACACCACCGTATCGCGCAGAGTGCAGTGGATGCTGGTAGCCGGTTATACACTGGCCGCACTTACCTACATAACTGAGTATGCATTCTTCGAATCTCACGGCGCATTTATGAAAACAATGGTACCCGGAGATTCAATGGCCACACTGTGCCACGACCTGAGCCGCAGTAGTGTGCAGCCCCTTATAAGACTGCCGCTTTTCATCTGGTATCTGGTTCTGTATACTCACCTGCTGATGGACAGAAATAACCCGCTGACACACAATTAGCTGCACCGAAAAAAAACGAACAGCACAATTTCATGCTACTAAATACGTTTATATACTAACCAGCATGAATATCTCAATATAGCACTATAAGGATACCGCTACCTGCACTAATTATTCAAACCAAACATCAGAAACACACAATGAACAGAACCTTAACCGGTATGCTGATGGCTATGCTATGGGCCATACCGCAACAGCTATCAGCACAGACATATGCTGTACCTCATCCGCTCAGGTACAGCCCAACCACAATGTACCTAGCACAGGAAGCACATTCCGGCACCATGAATAAGAGCACAGCTGCCGACATCCGCATGATATCTGCGGCAAATCTGAACTATACATCCGGCTCGTTTAGCCCTATAGACAGCTTTTCACTGACCTATAGCGGAGCTCAAGGTGGCTATCTGAATGAGCGGGAACACCAGTGGTACTGGTATTATGATACAGCTACACAGTACCCCTTTATAGCGGGCGTACCCGGTGCTGCATACTCCCGTTACCGACAGACATTCAATGCGGCAGGATATATGGATACCGCTATTAATGACAACTGGAACGGGGTTACGATGCAGTGGGCACCATTGCAACGGACCGTATATGTGAGAGATGCTGACGGACGTATCATCACTGAACAGAATGAAAACTATGCCAGCGGTGTATGGAATGGATATATGCGGCTGACATATACCTATACCGGAACAGGAAAAATTGCTACCTGTACCGAAGATGACTATAATACCGCTACTACCACCTGGGAGCCGTATTCTAAACTGACCAACACATGGGACGCTGCAGACAGGCTTACTATCGAGACATCGCAATCGTGGAACACAGCAACTCTGGCATGGTATGATACATACAGAACATTGTTTTCCTATGATGGGGCCGACAACCGTATTACCGAACTGCGGGAAAACTATTCCGGCACCTCATGGGATACCACATGGCAAATACTGAACAGAGATTTTGCTATGCTGCATCAACCCCGGACAAGTGTAACGATGGGGTGGAATCCCATTACGCACACGCCAGACAGCGCCTACAGAAACAATTATATATATAACGCCTATGGGAAACCAGACCTCCACTATTTTGAAGAATGGAATACAGGAACCGGCACATGGGACATAGCCACATCCTGGTGTGGTAGCCGCTTTCATTATGAAACGATACCGGCATCGGTAAAAGATGCACCTGCCGGTATGGCAACCATAAAGCTATATCCTGTACCGGCAGCAAACGAGCTCCACCTATCCGTAGTATGGCAGGAAGCGCAGCCTTTCGCTGCAACCATTACCGATATGCAGGGAAAAACATATACCGGCTGGACCTCAGGCCCGCGTATGTACTACACGGAAACGATACCCATTTCCCACCTTCCTCCAGGCCACTATATACTGACACTGGTGGGCAAACAAGGAAAGATATCCGAGCAATTCTCCGTAATAAAGTAACAGTAATGACCAGGCAAAAGCCTCCCACGATTCGGAAGGCTTTTGCTTTGCTGCAACATGTGTAAATATGCATAGGTTTGCAGCTACTCACATACATATGCTATGACTACCGGTAACGATACTGATACCTATATATCATTACAACCAGCTGCTATGCAGCCCCTGCTGCAGCAAATGCGTACCATCATCAGAGCGGCGGCACCACAGGCAGAGGAAACCATAAGCTATGGTATGCCTGCACTACGGTACTGCGGGCGCATACTGGTATATTATGCCGCGGCAAAAAAGCATATAGGCTTCTACCCTACCCCATCGGGCATTACTGCTTTTGCAGCAGAGAAGCAGGAATATGTACATGCCAAAGGTTCGGTACAGTTCCCGACCGGGCAGCCACTGCCGGATGACCTGATAACCAGAATAGTACAGTTCAGAGTGCAGGAAAACGAAGCTGCTGAAACGAAGAAATAATCTGGCAGAAACGCTGGCAAAAAATATGCTATACATCCGGCAGTGTATTATCTGTCTGTAGTCTGAATATGCTAGCTTTGCATTGCCTGTTCCGGCAAATAAAAACACATCGGATACATTGCTCGATAAGAATAATAAAGTACATCAGGAAGAAAAGGCGATACTGGTAGGTCTCATATACAAAGAGCAGACCGAGACCCTGGCCAAAGAATATCTGGAAGAGCTGGCGTTTCTGGCAGAGACAGCCGGCGCTACCGCTGTAAAAACATTTATACAGAAACTACCCAAACCCGACAGCAAAACCTTTGTAGGTAAGGGCAAGCTGGAGGAGATAAAAGAGTATGCCCATGCGCGGGGTGCTACACTCATCATTTTTGATGATGAGCTTACCGGCTCACAGATAGGCAATATAACAGAAGCCACAGGCATACGCACCATAGACCGCAGCGACCTGATACTGGACATATTTGCCAGCCGTGCCAAAACGGCCCAGGCCAAGGTGCAGGTAGAACTGGCACAATACCAGTATATACTGCCCAGGCTGAAGGGTATGTGGAAACACCTGGAACGCCAGGGAGGCGGTATCGGTAGCAGGGGCCCGGGGGAAACGGAAATAGAAACCGACCGCCGTATAGTAAAGGACAAAATAGCCCTGCTGCGCAAACGGCTGGGTGAGATAGATAAACAGGCCGTAACACAGCGCAAGGAACGCGGTACATATGTGCGTGTGGCACTGGTGGGCTATACCAATGTAGGCAAGAGTACCCTGATGACCATACTAAGTAAGTCGGAAGTGTTTGCCGAGAACAAACTCTTTGCCACACTGGATACTACCACCCGTAAAGTTGTGTATGAGCAGACCCCCTTCCTGCTCAGCGATACGGTAGGTTTTATACGCAAGCTGCCACACCACCTGGTAGAAAGCTTCAAGAGTACGCTGGATGAGGTGCGCGAAGCCGACTGCCTGCTGCATGTGGTAGATATATCGCACCCCGGCTATGAAGACCAGATGGGCGTGGTAAACAAAACACTACAGGATATAAAGGCATTTGACAAACCCATACTTGTCATCTTTAACAAGATGGATATGTATGAAAAGAATACGTTTGACGAGTGGCTGGACGAGTCTGTAAAGAAAGAGATGCTTACCGACCTTGAAGCCCGCTGGCAATCTCAGACGGGCAACTCTGCCATATTTGTATCGGCTATAGAAAAGCGGAATATAGACGGGCTGCGTAATACCATCCTGAGCCGGGTAAAGAAGCTGTATGAGGAGCGCTACCCATATCTGACACAGTTTTATTAAGCAGCTTTCAAATTGTGGATATCTTTTTGCCGGAACCTGAAATCGGGTATCATTTTCTGCTACTTTTGACTCATAAAATAAAGTATTCAAAAACATAAGTAAGATGGCAGACGACAAATTAAAAGTACTGAAACTGACCCTTGACAAGATAGAAAAGGACTACGGTAAGGGCTCTGTGATGATGCTGGGAGACAAGCAGAAGGTGCAGATGGAAGTGACCAGTACCGGCTCTCTGGGACTGGATGTGGCGCTGGGTGTGGGTGGCTTCCCTGCCGGCCGTATAGTAGAAATATATGGTCCTGAATCTTCGGGTAAAACTACAATAGCAATACATACTATAGCTGAGGCGCAGAAAAAAGGTGGTATATGTGCCATAATAGATGCCGAGCATGCCTTTGATGCATCCTATGCCCGTAAGCTGGGGGTAGATGTGGATAGCCTCATTATATCTCAGCCCGACTATGGAGAGCAGGCCCTGGAAATAGCAGACAGGCTTATATCTTCGGGAGCCATAGACGTAGTAGTGGTGGACTCTGTAGCCGCACTGGTACCCAAGGGCGAACTGGAAGGTGAGATGGGAGAAAGCAAAATGGGTCTTCAGGCACGACTGATGAGCCAGGCACTGCGTAAGCTTACCGCCACTATATCCCGCACAGGCTGCTGCTGTATATTCATCAACCAGCTGCGTGAAAAGATAGGTGTTATGTTTGGCAACCCGGAAACCACTACTGGTGGTAACGCACTGAAGTTCTACGCATCGGTGCGCCTGGACATACGCCGCATAAGCCAGATAAAGGATGGCGATGTAGCCAGCGGTAACCGTACCCGTGTAAAAGTGGTGAAAAATAAAGTAGCACCACCTTTCCGCCAGGTAGAGTTTGATATCATCTTCGGAGAGGGTATCAGCAAAACAGGTGAGATCATAGACATGGGTGTGGACCTGGGCATACTGCAGAAGAGTGGCTCATGGTTTGCCTACAATGACAGTAAAATAGGACAGGGACGCGATGCCGTAAAACAGTTCCTGAACGACAACCCTGAAGTAGCAGCAACTATAGAATCGCAGATACGGGCAGCACTACAGATGCCTGCAGCAGAGTCATAACCATATACAGGCTGCAGCCAAACTGACCTGTACAAATATAATCCCGAGGCAGGTGTAGTAAATACTACACCTGCCTCTTGCATATAAAGAAATTGCATCTTCTCATTTTTTATGTATTTGTTGACATTTGCACCCCTAATTTTGGAAATTGGGATAGAATACCCGGTAAATACCGGGGCCCAACCGAACAACGGTAGGGATTTTGTGATATTATTGCAATCGTTCGACCCTGAAAAGATATCTGAAGCAATAAAAAACCCCTGATGAAGTATAAACATCTACTGTGTTTTTCCATACTGGTCTCCGCTCTTTCGGCATGCGTAAGCAACAGCCGGAAGTTTACCATTATAGGGGATATTAGTAACATGCCGGCACAGAACGTGGTGCTGGAACAGCTGGGTGCCAATGACATCATCTCTATCGTGGACTCTGTACACAGTGATTCCAAAGGTCACTTTGAGGTATCCGGCCTGTCTCCGGAGCCGGGACTGTACAGGCTTCATTTTACAGAAAATAAATTCATACTGCTGTCTGTAGACAAGGGGAATGTAAAGCTTACTACCGACTGGAATACAATAGAGAAATATGCTATTGCAGGCTCACCTGCATCAGAGCATCTTTTTTCTTTTCTGGAAATATTCCGCGAAAAGGTCAGAGACTTCAATACAATGAATATTGTACTGGATACACTCAGAGCCCGCGGAAATGACAGCCTTGTAGCGCTGGCCCAGAAAAACTATCAGGACATGAATCAGGATCTGACTCAGATTATTGAGAACTATGCTGATACCACACCCTACGAACCTAATGCCATATTCGCTGCACGTATCCTGAACCCCCAGACTGAAGGAGCATTTCTTGAGTCATTTGTTCAGGGACTGAACAGAAGATTTCCGGGTACGAAAATGACACGTGAATTTTCTGAGTACTTCTCCAGAACTAATGTGAACAAACAGAGTACCAACGTAAAGCCACAATTCATAGAAACAGGAGCACCTGCACCTGAGCTTAGCCTACCGGGAACTGAGGGACAGGAAATAGCACTGTCATCATTAAGAGGCAAGTTTGTACTGATAGACTTCTGGGCATCGTGGTGCGGCCCCTGCCGTGCAGAGAATCCCAATATTGTATCGGCCTACAATAAGTATAAAAACCGCAACTTTGAGATATATGGCGTATCTCTGGACCATGACAAAAACAAATGGTTACAGGCTATAAAAGAAGACGGCATATCCTGGGTGCAGGTAAGTGATCTGAAAGGATGGTCATCGGATGCTGCCATTATCTACTCTATCAAGTCTATTCCCAGCAATGTACTGATAGACCCCAATGGTAAGATTATAGCACGCAACCTGCGTGGCGAGCTGCTGGAAGATATGCTGTCCCGTGTGATAGTGGATAGCACAGCCGCTGCCGAGTAAACTATAGTACCAACAATCCTGTTTTGTAAATCGTATTCATGGGCTTATTGAACCAGAATATGTCAAAATCTCCGCTGCAGGCGGCTTCATAGCTATTGCGTACTTCCTGCAGGGTCATCATCTTCATATTGGCAACAGATAATGCCGGCAACAGGGATAGCAACCAGTCCCCTTCTTCCCTGCTTACCTTGAGCGTGGTAGCGTAGCGAACGCCATGAAATGTAAGTGAGCACATTTCCCATTGGTCACCTTTGTGCGTTTTGGTAAAATATGACACAGCCGGCATGCGGCCCAGATACACCACCTTTGAGGTATCCCGTGCTTCGGTATATTCCTGTGCCGATAACAGGTCTGAGATATAAGACTGAGGTACTGTGGTACGGGGTGTTTTAAAATCAAACCATTTATGCAGCGGCTGGTCCAGAAAAGCACCATGCATATAGTTGTGCAGCGACTTCCTGAGCCCATGAGAAAAACTGTCATGATCGGCACCGGTAAGGTCGGTATAGACCACATCATTATTGGCAAATGTTCCTACAGCATCTGTTTCTTTTACCACCATAAATTTTTCCGGCTGAAGGCCTACAGGGCTATGTACCGTCATGGCAAATCTGTGCCAGAAAGCTGAGCGCAGCACACCGGCAGCAAACATCTGGCGCACCATCTCCAGCGAGTCTATGGTCTCCTGTTCTGTTTGTGTGGGGAAGCCATACATGAGATATGCGTGTACCATAATGCCCGCCTCAGTAAAGTTCTTATTGACCTTTGCCACCTGCGCTACGGTTATTCCCTTATCTATCAGCGCAAGCAGACGGTCTGAAGCTACCTCCAGCCCACCAGAAACCGCAATGCAACCTGATGCCCTGAGTAGCTGACAGAGGTCGCGCGTGAATGCTTTCTCGAAACGGATATTGGCCCACCATGATATATTTAGTCCACGGCGAATAATCTCCAAAGCCAGTGAGCGCATCAGTACCGGCGGTGCAGCCTCATCCACAAAGTGAAATCCCGTCTGTCCCGTCTGTGCTATTATGTCTTCTATCCTGTCACATAGCACAGCAGCAGTAAGTGGCTCATAACGTTGAATATAATCGAGCGAAGTGTCGCAAAAAGTACATTTCCCCCAGTAGCAGCCATGAGCCATTGTAAGCTTGTTCCACCGACCATCGCTCCACAGGCTGTGCATGGGGTTAGCTATTTCTATGGCTGATATATAGCTGTTCAGAGGCAGCCCGGTATAGTCAGGCGTACCTACCTGCCCCATACCATAATCGGGCATGTCTGTATTATCTATATACACCACACTGCCCTCCTGCACCAGAAATGTGCGCTTTAACTGCTGTATGGTAATGCTCCCCTCTCTCAGCTTCACCAGTGCCTCCAGCGGAGCTTCGCCATCATCCAGCGTCACAAAATCCAGAAACTCAAAAACCCGGCTGTCAGACAGTGAGCGCAACTCCGTATTGGGGAAGCCGCCTCCCATAGCTACACTTATGTGCGGCATATGCTTTTTTATCCAGCCGCCGCAGCGTAGTGCCGCATAAAGATTGCCAGGAAAAGGAACTGAAAAGGCCACTATATCCGGCGTCTCAGTATTCAGTAACCGCTCCAGAAGCGACAACAGTAACTCATCTACATAAGTTTCCCTACTATTCAGGGCTGTGTATAATTCATCAAATGAATTGGCACTACGCCCCAGCCTTTCAGCATACCGGCTAAGACCAAACCAGGGATCTACACACTCCTGTATCAGGTCGGCTATATCTTCAAGATACAGCGTGGCCAGGTGGCGCGCCCGCTCCTGAATACCCATACTCCCAAAAGCATCATCCAGATCGGCCAGCTGCGCAAAACGTCCTGCCTCAGGCAGCCACTCACGCCGGCATATACGATGTGCCATTGTAGGGTCGGCACCCTGCAGAAAAGCAATCACACTATCTACCGTATCGGTATAGGCATCTTTAAGTGCCAGTATTCTTAATGCATTTTCAGACAATTCGCCGGAGTACTTTGTTACCCTGTCAAACATAGCAGTAAAGCCTGCCCTGCTGTACAATGCCGTTGTGACATCTATTCCCAGGTCGGCATGCTGTGCCGTTATGCCACGCGTATTCAGAAACCCTTTCAGGTATGCTGTAGCCGGATATGGTGTATTCAGCTGTGTAAAGGGAGGCATTATGAGCAGTACTTTTACGGACATTTACAGCACCGGCTTTTGTATCTGATAAATAGTTATTGGCATTATACACATCATGATACAGGAACTGCTGTACCTGCTTTGTTTTTTTCCTTGTAGAAAAACAACAGCCAGCTACCTGTAAGCACCATGAATACAGATATAATCTCGGCCTGGCTGGGGTGTATGAACCCAAAATCGTACTTATAGTTTACCCGAACCAGCTCTACCAGAAAACGCTCCACACCTGCCAGTATCAGATACAGACCAAACATCTGCAGAGTGCCTTTCAACTTGTGGCGTAGTGACCACATAAGAAAGAACAACGCCACACAGGTAAAGAACTCATATACCGGTGTAGGAAAAACACTTACCGGCAGTACCCGGCAATACTCACCTACACAGTTCTGAATAGCCATCCCCTCATTGCCTACATTGTGCGGGTATACCATACCAAAGAGCCAGTCCGGCAACCATGATGGCGCTGTAGCGCTGGCATGGTCCACCCCGTTTATCATGTGCATGATATAGCTGCTGTCGGCCTCGGTAGCAGCGCGCATAGTACCGTCAGCATTGGCCACATAAGCGGTATTGTATATACCCCAGTCACCATCTCCGGAGAACTGGCAGCCCAGTCTTCCCAGGCCATATGCCAGCATAATGCCGGGCGCGGCGGCATCGCACATGTACTTAAACGGTATACCGTGCCTGCGTGTATAAAACCAGAAGGCAGCAGTAGCCATAATAAGCCCACCTAAGAAAGTAAGACCACTGGATGATGTAAGATTGCCTATCGGATCGCGCAGAAAATCTTCCCATGTCTCAAGAGCATTAAATATTTTAGCTCCCACCAGACCTGCAACCGCGGCCACTACTACTATCTCCGTTATCAGATCATGAGGGTATACGCTCACCTGCCTCATTTCGGGCTTAGGCAATTGTTGCTTTTTCTTTTCAGCATATTTCTGCCATGCCAGAAGCGCTGCCAGTGCCAGACCCGCCAGCAGATTGCCATGAGGAGAAAACAGATAACCCATAGGGTCTGGAGACACCTGCTCCAGGTTTCCAAACATCCCCCCGATTTTGAACCCGGCAATAAAGCCAGCCAGGCCGGAAAGTAATAATTCAGAAACCGATGCCGGCTTCCCTACCTCTATTGTTCGCATCTCTGGATGCAGTAATCCCAGCTTTGCTTTCCTGCGCAGCTCAGAAGCGGTGGCCCAGGCAGCACCCAGAAAGGACATAGCCACAAGAAATCCGAATGTTTTAAAAAGACTGAGCCAGGCCGGCATCTCTATACCGGTAAGCGATTGCAGCAGGTACTTAAAATCGGGATACATGGCTGTAAAAGTAAGCAGTAAGCCGCAGATGATAAATTAATCATGGCATGTCATACATCTTTCACACCATCATAACACTGTCGCTACGGCCATACCATAGATTTAGTCACGGATATAATAACTAAATATTTTTTTGTGGTTTGCATTTTTTCTTCAACTTTGCAGCATGATGCACATAAAACATCGCTGCTGTACAAAACTTCTGCCCCGCTGAAGAGGATAGTTGTGCGATGATTAATGTCCATCCTTCAGCATTCGTTGAAGGATTTTTTTATTTATAAGAACATGCTACATACCATACATACAAAACATATCTGCTGCACCATCAGCCTGCGGGCCCGATGTTGAAGATGTATATACCATCTTTATCAACAATACGGCTCCGCAAAAACTGCGGGGCCATTTTTTTCTTAAAACAGATATAATGAAAACACCAGAACAGATTCAAACAATATCAACGAATATTACCGTAACAGAAAGTGATGTGAACGAAGCCGGGATAATGACTACCTGCGCCATGCTACGGGAAATAACCCTTGCTAACGATGCAATGGTATCCAAAGCCTTTGGCATTGACAGTATGGAAAACATAAGGGTAACACAATATAACATTGATATTCCGGGGCTGGCCCGCCGCGGAGATATGATAACTTTCATTGCCAGTAGTACCTCAGCTGAAAATGGCTTGCTGGAAACCACAATACGCTTTGTAAGAAAACACAAAAAGGCAGTGGTAGAAATATGCCATGGAAATTTTCAATTCAGAAAACTAAACAACAAGACAACAATAAAAGCACGTTATGCAGACACAATACTGGCTTGAGCTGGCCGGCACATTCTTCTTTGCTATATCCGGCGCGATAGCGGCAACCGAAAAGTCCCGTCCAGACTGGTTTGGGGTTACCTTTATCGGGTTTATTACCTCTATAGGAGGTGGTAGCATCAGAGATATGCTGCTGGGCGCCTACCCTATGTCATGGGTAGCTGATGAGACACGGGTGTACATGATAATAGCTGGCATAGCCTTTACCGCATTATTCTTTAATCTGCTTCGTAAACTAAGGCGCACACTATTCCTGTTCGACAGTCTGGGGATAGCCTTGTTTACCATTCTGGGTACAGAAAAAGCCCTTGCATACCATGTATCGCCATTTATTGCAGCCATTATGGGCATGTTCTCTGCTATAATGGGTGGTGTACTGAGAGATGTGCTCACTAACGAAGTACCTGTAATATTCAGGAAAGAGATATATGCAACAGCCTGTCTTGCCGGGGCATCGCTATACCTGCTGCTAAGATATAATGGTATTGGGCGTGAGTTTTCCATGCTCTCATCAGCTGCACTTATCCTTATTATAAGAGTAATAGCTGTAAAATACAGACTCTCGTTACCGCATTTCAGACAACCTATTGCTACCACAAAGGGGGAATATCAGGGGTGAAATTGCAGAGTGGGGCGTGCATATTTAATTTTTCAGCAAAAAATCAGTTACTTTATATTCTCTTTAGTTTGCAGATGTACAAGAAAATAATATACATATTATTACTGCTACCTGCCGGTGTTCTGAAGGCGCAAAAACCGGTAGATACGTTCCGCTTATTCTTTGAGCTGGACGTGCCTACGCTCAGCCCCAAAATGGAGAAAAAGATAGACCTCCTTATATATAATGACAAAATAATAAACGGAAGTACCATAACCATAGTAGGTTATGCAGATTTTCTTGGCTCCAACACATACAACAAAAACTTGTCTATGAAGCGGGCAGAAAATGTAAAAGACTATCTGGTAAAGTATGGAATACGGGAGGATAACATAACCCTGTGCATAGGAAAAGGAGAGATAAACAGAAAAGATACCACTAGCAGATATGGCAAAGCTATAGACCGCCGTGTGGATATAGTAGTAAACAATAAAAACCCGCTGACAGGAAAACCCCACGGAGGCAAAAGGGTAAAGCGCGATACATCACACCACACCACCTCGGTAACCACTGTAGAGCACATAAACCACCTGCGCCCCGGGGCTCTGTTCAAACTATCCAATGTATACTTCCCTGCCGACAGGCATGTAATGAGGCCGGAATCAAAGGAGACACTGGAAATGCTATACAAAGTAATGCGGGACAACCCCAGGCTTAAGATAAGTATTGAGGGGCATGTATGCTGTGTGCGTGATGCACCTGATGCACTGGATATAGATACCTTTGAGCCCACATTGTCCCTGAACAGGGCAAAGGCTATATATACCTACCTTGTAGACCGTGGCATAGCTGCCGACCGCCTCTCATTTGTAGGCTATGGTCGTAGCCGCCCTGTAATATATAACGAGCTAAGCGAGGAGGACGCTGAGAAGAACCGCCGGGTAGAAATAAGAATACTGGAGAATTAAGGTAATGAGGCCAAAAATGGTTGGTGAATTTTAGCGAAAATATATTTAATATACGGCTGTCAGTTTGAAGAGGAAGCGGGCTCTGCTGGAGAGCAACCTGCCAGCAATAAGACTGATGCTTAGAC
>JAUIBA010000041.1 GCA_030427635.1 Bacteroidia bacterium | reverse complement strand
GCTATCGCACAAAACCTACATAACCTCACCCAGCTCGACATCAGCAGGAATGAGATAGGGGACGGGGGGGCTTCCGCTATCGCACAAAACCTGCATAACCTCACCCAACTCGACATCAGCTTCAACAACATCGGGGAAGGGGGAGCTACCGCTATCGCACAAAAACTATATAACCTCACCCAACTATACATCAGCGACAACAACATCGGGGACGGAGGGGCTACCGCTATCGCACAAAACCTACATAACCTCGCCCAACTCGACATCAGCTTCAACAATATTGGGGACGGGGGGGCTACCGCTATCGCACAAAACCTACATAACCTCGCCCAACTCGACATCAGCTTCAACAATATTGGGGACGGAGGCTTAAAAGCGTTGGCATTGGTCCCTTCTTTAAAACATACTTATATTTTTATTATAGGCAATGAGCCGCAATCTATACCAAGGGAAACAGCCATTAATATAAATACACTGCGGGCCTATTTCAATGCAGGGTACCAGGTGGAGTTGATCAAAGGCAATGTGGTACGCCTGGTACTGTGTGGCAATACCCGTGCCGGCAAAACATCCCTGGCTACCAAATTGAAAGATGTAAACCTACCTAACCCCAAAGAAGAGGACCGCACACATGGAATTCGGCATTGGTCGCTAAAGAAAACAGTAAACAGGAAAGACTACTATCTCAATATCTGGGATTTTGGCGGGCAGGACTATTATCATGCCACCCATACAGCCAGCCTGTCGGCTACCGACAAGGAAAAGGACAACCTACTCACTCTATACCTGCTGGTATGGCGGCATAAAAAACCACCTGTCCGCCTTGGCTATGATGAAGACGCCCATCAGCAGTTTGGCGAAGATTACTGGTTAGGCTTCATCCATCTGCTGGCTGGCAGCCCTTCCCTCACCATGCTGCAGACACATACCGATGAGGATGCTCCTGCCTTCCCCGATTCCTGGCAAATGCATCAGGAACAGCTTGCACTTACGCCTGCCAGTTTCAGGCAATTGTGTCTGAAGGATGAATACATACTTACTGAAGACGGAAAGGCCAAATGGGGAATCTTTTATGACCATTTGATCGCAAGTGCCATTCAAAAAATAGATACATCTGCAGAGAAAATCCCCACTACCTGGCAGCAACTAAGAGAAGAGTTTATACCTCAACTTACAAAGAAACACACCACCATATCACGGAAAGAACTGGAAGAGCTACTACTCTCAGCGCCACAGTTACAGCAGTATGCCGACATACCCGCCGCACTCGGGTATATAGGTCTGCTCTCCTATCTGAAAGGCTGTGGCGATATACTCTGCTGGAATGACCAGCAGCATCCCTTGCACGAAACTATTGTACTTAATATAGAGCGATTCCACAGGGAGATGTACGAAATACTGCTTACCAGCGATGCACGCAAAGAGGGAGGTATACTAAGGACAACTTCCGGATATGAATTTCATATCAGTTACCTCCTGCAACATGAACTTATTTTTGAAAAGCAGGAAATGCCCGGCACCTATGTAGCCCCACAGTACTTACCTGTTCAGCCACTGATAACCCATTTTAAGCAACTCATACCCCGCACCCTCATCCTCCGCTTTCCCCACTACATGCCGCGCTATCTCATTACCCGCTGCATAGTACAGGTCTACCGGCAGAATCCAGGGGATACCGATTACTGGAAGTATGGCTGCATCAGTGCCTGGCAGCAGGGCGATACCCCTACCCACTTCATGGTAGCCATCAATCCTGATACGAAAAACCATGATGTGCTATTTTATATTAAAGACACACCGGGGAAGTTTGAGCTGCTGCGTCGGCTGTATGGCTTCTTTGCCTCCTTCGGCACACAGGATATATGGCCGGAAGCCACAGAAAAACACCCAATGGACAGTCAACAAAAATTAATGGCACTGCCGGACAAGGAAATTGCAGAAGAACGGAGACGCAACCAGATACCGGAAGACATTACCGATGCACTACAGCTATCTACTGACGGAGAGCACTTTGTAGAAGTGCAGGAAATAAAAAAGGCCATCAAAGACAAACAGTACTCAGTAAGAACTATTGACAACAGATATACAAACCTCAACACTACTATGCAGCAACTCGTAAATCCCAATGCACGACCACCTAAAAAGATATTTTTCTCCTACTCCCGTTATGACCGCAAATACAGAGACGAATTTGATGTACACTTTGAACCGCTACGCAGGTTAGGACGAGTATCTACCTGGTTTGACGGCATGATTGAACCGGGACAAGATGCTAACGAGCATATTCTGAAACAATTGACGGAAGCGGATATTATCATCTGCCTGTTAAGCCCCAACTTCATGGCCAATAATTATATATGGAACATTGAAATGGAGAAAGCAAAAAAAATGAATAAAGTAATCATACTTGTTACGCTCCGAAAATGTGACTATAAAGAATACTTCTCCGACTTTTTTGCCAGTGACAAGCAGGGATTCCTTACACAGAAGCAGTATGATGTAGAACAATTGGAAGCAACTCGCAAGCGCGATGAAATATGGATAGCATCAGAGCAGCACGATGCCAAACGCGATGAATACTATGGCTTCATAGTAGACGAACTGAAAAAGACGCTCGATAAGTAATATAATACTCCCCCAAAAAGCGTTACACCATTTCCAGATGCTGCCGCAGAGCCTCCTCGGCTTTGTGTGCTGTTTCGCATTTTACAATGACAGCCCATATTTGATTCATACTATACGGCTTATTCACACCCAATAGGAATAATTCCACCGTCCGGCTTTACATACCATCTTGAATGAACAAGAGTTGGTGGGCTTACTATTATCGGATAGCCGGATAAGAGGACCTGAAAGTAATTACAGTTGCTATCCTGTACATAATATTCATCATGCTCAAACTGAAGCTTTTTGTGATGAATGCCCTCTAAGATTGCAATCCCATCCTGTCCTGTTTGTACCATACTTTCACAATAATCAGCCGCCCATACTACAAAGCTCCTCACGCCTTCCGTTTGAAGCGTTTTTCCCGTTCTCGTATCAACGGGCTCATCTGTTACACCATCTGCCACTACTACATGTACCCACGTTTTGAGCAAACCTGAATCCACTTTGTACTCTTCTACCCGCAATATCCGCCATGGTTTATAGTAATTGAACAACTTTAATGTATCCCCTACCAGCCTCCAGTTACCGCGGGATGTTGTTGTACCTGATTTGAATCCACTTTTATAGTAAAAAGTATAATCTTCATATAGTTCCAGTAATTCACCCCCTACTTTACTCCTGTTCTCATACTTCTTGTATACAGCACGCATTGCGGTTTGTCCGGCACATGTACCCCATATACACATTAACAAAAATGTGACACAGGCTACTACCCATCTCTTACTCATTATGCTCTGGGCATATGCTATCAATTCCATGCTATCCTAAAAATAATCATACATTCTTCAAATAAGTATACAAATCACACATATCCTCACATGCCCCATATTCCAGTTGTTTTATTTAGCATATGACCCGAAAAACTTTATATGATATGCACTATTACGGGTATCATATGCTTTGGCAGCAACTGTGATGTATATCCGTTTTGCATTCCCGCCGGTCTTAAGGCAATTTGCAGAATGATACATCTGCCGCTGCCCTACCCTGTTTATTATCTGCCACCTACCGCCCACATATACAAAAAAACACGCGAGCAATTTTTGTAACCTTTTTGCGCACTTTTATATTCACATGAAATAATACAGATTCATAATCAGCTATAAACAAGAAAGATAAACCCCACCACAGCACAAAACTGCGCAGTAAAAAAAATAATTGCGCAGTGGCACAAAACCACCCTGTTGCAAGCCCTCTTTAAACCCCATTGGTTGTTCAGGCTTTGCCCTCCATGGTCTGTATTTCGTATCTCTTCGGGCAGTAGATGTGGCTTCTACGTATTATTACATTTACCGTAACTTTGCCCCAACCGAAAATCGGAAATTATGGCAGAAACACTGCAAAATCTTCACCCTGAGTTGTATAAGAAAGATGTAGAGGAAGCCCGCCAGGGAGAGGCTTATGCACCATTTGAAGGTGACCCTAACGCATATTCAAAGAAATTCTACATTGAGAGCTACGGCTGTCAGATGAACTTCAGCGATAGCGAAATCGTTGCCTCTATCCTCCACGAAGAGGGTTTTGGCGCCACCCGCAATTTTGAGGAGGCCGACCTCGTACTGCTCAATACCTGCTCCATACGGGAAAAGGCCGAGCAGACCGTGCGCAACCGCCTGCAAACCTTCCGCAAGCAGAAGGAGGGCAACCCCGGGATGCTCATAGGAGTGCTGGGCTGTATGGCCGAGCGCCTGAAGGCAAAGTTTCTGGAAGAGGAAAAACTGGTAGATATAGTGGTAGGCCCTGATGCGTACCGCAGCCTGCCGGGTCTCATATCTGAGGCAGAGGGCGGACAGAAAAGCGTAAACGTATTACTGAGTCGTGAGGAAACCTATGCCGATATAGCCCCCGTACGTCTGGACAGTAACGGAGTTACAGCCTTTGTAAGCATTATGCGTGGCTGTAACAATATGTGCAGTTTCTGCGTAGTTCCCTTCACCCGTGGCCGTGAGCGCAGCCGTGATGCAGAAAGCATCGTACACGAATGTGAAGACCTCTTCAGCCGTGGCTATCGGGAAGTCACCCTCCTGGGCCAGAATGTAGATAGTTATTATTACAGCCCTTCAGCTGGGGGAGGTTTGGAGGGGGCTGTCACATTCGCTATGCTGTTAGAAAAAGTAGCGCTTATCTCCCCGCTCTTGCGTGTTCGCTTCAGCACCTCACATCCTAAAGATATTACAGATGATGTGCTGCACACTATGGCTAAGTACCATAATATATGCAAGTACATTCACCTGCCGGTGCAGAGCGGTAACACCCGCATACTGCAACTCATGAACCGTACTTACACACGTGAGTGGTACCTGGCCAAAGTAAAACGCATTCGCGAGATAATGCCCGACTGTGGTCTTAGCACCGATGTCATATCAGGCTTCTGTACTGAAACCGAGGAGGAGCATCAGGATACCCTCTCTGTCATGGAGCTCAGCCGTTTCGATATGGCTTATATGTTCTCCTACAGCGAACGTCCCGGCACACTGGCTGCCCGCCGTTATGAAGATGATATACCGGAGGAGGTAAAGAAGCGTCGCCTTATAGAAATCATCAATTTGCAGAACAGCCACTCCCGGGAGAGCTATACTGCCGATATAGGTAAAACATTTGAAGTACTCATAGAGGGAGACAGCAAGCGCAGCGACCTTCACTGGTATGGCCGCAACTCGCAGAATAAAGTAGTGGTGTTCCCTAAAGACGACAGACCACTGCAGAAAGGCGACTATGCTACCGTACAGATAAAGAATGCCACATCGGCTACATTGATGGGAGAGATGGTACCTGCATAGGTCACCCCGGCTATCCCACACCCCGTTAACCTGCTAAAACATGGAAATACAGAGTATAAAGAACAGATTTGGAATCATTGGCAACTCCCCCGCATTGAATCATGCACTCAATACGGCGGCACAGGTAGCCAATACCGACCTTTCCGTACTGATAACCGGAGAGAGCGGTGTGGGTAAGGAAGTATTTTCCATGATTATTCATGCGCTCTCGCCACGCAAGCATAATTCATTCATAGCCGTAAACTGCGGCGCTATACCAGAGGGTACTATTGACAGTGAGCTTTTTGGTCATGAAAAGGGCTCCTTTACCGGTGCCGTAGATAGCCGCAAAGGCTACTTTGAAACCGTAAACGGTGGTACTATTTTTCTGGATGAGATAGGAGAAATGCCACTGGGTACCCAGGCACGCCTCCTGCGTGTGCTGGAAACCGGCGAATTCATCCGCGTAGGTTCTTCCAAAGTGCAGAAGACAGATGTACGCGTTATAGCCGCTACCAACCGTGAGCTGCTGGACTCTACCCAGCAGGGCCGTTTCCGCGAGGATTTGTACTACAGGCTCAGTACCGTGCCTATACGTGTACCTGCTCTGCGCGACAGGAAAGAAGATATTCCCCTGCTGTTCCGCAAGTTTGCCGGTGATTTTGCCGAGCGGTATAAAACTATGTCCGTTCAGCTGGATGCCAACGCACAGACGATGCTGGTAAACTACCCCTGGCCAGGCAATGTGCGCGAACTTAAGAATATAGCCGAGCAGATATCCGTTCTCTCACCAGACAAGCATATCACACCAGAGCTCCTGCAGCGGTTTCTCCCGCATCAGAATGCACCTTCACGCAGTCTGGCAGTATTACCGTCTGCCGGTAGCCCATCTGCTGCCTATACCGACTTTAAGTCTGAGCGCGACATTCTTTATAAAATCATCTTTGACCTCAAAAAAGATGTCAACGACCTGAAGCAGATGATATTTGATGTAGCCCACCATCAGGGCTATACCCCTGCAGAGCCAGCCGGCACTACCGGGCTTATGCCTGTTTATGCCGACCAGGAGCACCACCCGGTGGCCAATCCTGTCTCCTATGCACCTGCCAACACACCGGTGCTTATTGATGCTAATACAAGACACGAAGAGGTAGAGGAAACGCTGCTCCTTGCCGACAGAGAGAAGGAATATATCACCAAGGCCCTGCGCAAACATAAGAGCCGCCGCCGCGATGCCGCAGCAGAGCTGGGTATATCAGAGCGTACACTCTACCGTAAAATAAAGGAATACAATATTGATGAATAGACTGAAATAAAAACGGGTATGTGCGAAGACCAGCTACATACCCGTTCAATATCAGATGTTATCAGTTGCTTTCTCAGCCCACCAGTTCTGCCGGCGCCATACTGTTGGCCCATGCTATCAGAGATGGGTATTGCTCATCTATAAGATCATCCGGCAGCTGCACTGGCTCATGTTTCGTAGTCAGGAATACCGTATGCATACCTAACCTTTTGCCAAACTCCATATCACTCATACTATTACCCACCATGATGCTCTTTCTGAAGTCTATTTCCGGAAAATCCTCCTGCGCCTGCAGCCCCATACCCGTGTTGGGTTTGCGGTTACGGTCCTCGTCACTTACCGCGGTACAGTTATATACACTGTCTATCCTGCCACCATAGTCTGCTATCGCATCACACAGGTTCACATTTATCTCTCTAAGCGATTCTATGCTCATGATACCCCGGCCTACACCTCTTTGATTTGACACCACCACCAGACGTCCGAAAATAGCCGTCAATGACTTCAATGCCTCTTGTGCCCCATTATGAAACCTGAATTCTGACCAGGAGGTTATATAGGATCCTACAGATTCAATATTAATAACGCCATCCCTATCAAGAAATAATGTCCAGGTCTTATCAACTTCCGACTTTTGTTCTATAAGGTTCATTTTTGTTCATTTTTAAATAATTCCGATTCCACCAGCTCACAGATAATATGCCCCACCATTATATGGGACTCCTGAATTCTCGGAGTATCATTACTCGGTACGTTTATGAGGTAATCACATACATCTTTCAGCTTTCCACCACCCTCACCAGTGAATACTACATTAATCATACCAATTTCCTTCGCAACTTCCATTGCTTTGATAATATTAACAGAATTGCCCGAAGTGCTAAGGCCCACCAGTACATCTCCCGGCCGGCCCATTCCCTTCACCATTCTGCTGTAAACCAGCTCATAACCATAGTCATTGGCCACTGCTGTCATGTAAGATGTATTACAGTGCAATGCCTCTGAAGGGAGCGGATTACGGTCAAAATAAAACCTCCCGCTGAACTCTGCCGCCAGATGTTGTGCATCTGCTGCACTTCCTCCGTTTCCACAAAAGAGAACTTTATTCCCGTTTTGGAACGCCTTTACCATCAGTGCTGTCACCTCGGCTATGGTATTCATGAGCTTCTCATCAGCCAGCAGCTTCTGCTTGGTCGCTATAGAAGCCTGCACTATATCTTGTATGCTACTTATCATGCTATGCCTTCAAATATAAAAGGTTCCCGCAAAAATCCGAAAAAATGTGTTCCGATACCGTTAAATCCTCCAAAGCTATTATTTCTCCATCTGTTTACTCCCTGGCCATCCATTCTATAGTTATACGCAAATCATCCTCATCCGGTTCTCTATATCAGGTACAAAAGATGAGGGGCGGTATTAACACCGCCCCTCGTACTCATTATCTGCTAAGACAACTATTGCTTCACTACAAAGTGGAATGCCTTGTGGTCAGCTCCCACTGTCAGGTTCAGCATGTACATGCCGTTGGCAAGATTGTTGCCCAGCTCTATACCTGCATCCAGTACACCACCGCGGCTCTTTGCCACACCATGGTATACCACCTGACCCAGCATGTTCGTAACCTCCAGCTGTACTTCCTCTTCTGTCTGTACACCCAGTGTACCCGTAACGCGGAACACACCGGTGTTCGGGTTCGGCATCAGACGCAGCTCACTCTGTGACAGACCCGTCATTACGACGCCTGTTGCAGGTGTTACCGTCATCACTACTGAGTTGATAGAAGTATTGTTACATCTGTCAGTTGCCATTACCACACAGGTTACTGAGTCACCATTGTTCAGCTTAGAGGTAGTGTAGGTAGGCTGTGTAGCGCCGTTCACTACATTACCATTCACCAGCCACTGATATGTAGGCGCATCTCCCGCCTTTATCGCATTCGCTGTGAAGGTTACTGCAGTACCCTCTGCTACCACCAGACCCGGTGATACCGTAAGCTCTACTACCGGTACATATATCTCATCTACCTGCAGTGTAACGCTGTTACTGTTCACATCATTCTCCGTTACACACTCATAGCTGCTGTTCAGTACTACCTTCACCACATCATTGTCGGCTGGTACGTAGCTGTAGCCCGCGCCATTCACACCACTTATGATGCCACCATTTACCATCCATGTGTACATTGCCGCATCGCCACCGTTTACTGCTGTTGCTGCAAACACTGCTGTGCTACCCTCACACATCGTATCGCCTGTTGTTGTTGCGATACTTACTGATGGTGTCAGGTTGGCAAGTACTTCCATTGTCATTGCACCATTCACTGTCGCATTCACAGGGCAGGCCTCGCTGCTGGTATAAGCTACGCTTACCACATCACCATCGGCCGGCACATAGTTGTAGGTTGCGGTAGCCGCTACCGGAGTACCATTTACCTTCCAGTCATATACCGGAGCTGTACCACCATTCACGCCATTGGCAGTATAGGTAACAGAAGATCCGTTACATACACGGTCGCCCATGTCTGATGATACATTCACCGATACTGTAACCAGTGGGTTGATGCTCACCTCGGCACTGCCGTTCATGCTGCGCACACAACCCGCAGGGCTCGTAGCTGTAACCATATAAGTGCCTGCCGATGTCTGCGACGCAAAATCAAAACCAGTGCCAATACCAGAAACAATCTGTACAGCAGATGAACCTTTCATGAGACGATACTGTGTAGCTACTTCAGAGCCATCAATACCTACAGCTACACCAGTACCACCAGTACAATAGCTGCCGCCACCGGTTACATTCATAACCACAGGAAGCGGGTTTACAATCATGCTGCGTACTGCACGGCATCCGGTAGCAAGCTCATAGGTAATAGTAGCACTACCTGCTGCTATACCACTGAGGCTGCCGCCTCCGCCCATCATTACCACCGCTGCATCGCTGCTGCTCCATACACCACCCGATGTACTGTTGCTCAGCACCGCTGTAGCTCCCTCACATACTGCCGCAGGACCATTGATGGCTGCAGGTACTGGGTTGATCACTACACCTGTCTCTGACTTACAGCCTGTTGGCATCACATATGCTATTGATGTGCTGCCTGCCTGTACACCATTCACTACTCCCGATGCATTCACCGTAGCTATCAGCGTATTGCCGCTCATCCATACACCACCTGTTGAGGCTGTGCTGAAGG
>JAUIBA010000040.1 GCA_030427635.1 Bacteroidia bacterium | reverse complement strand
TACGCTAAGGTCCCTTCCGGTAATAACAGCGACACCAGCGCCGTATAGTTGTCTTGTATGCTCATCTCGTCTGAACACAAAAAAACAAACTATTACATCATTCCCCCAACTTTTTCGCTTGATCCAGTTTAACTTTGCCTACTATCTGAAAATGACCAGCAAAAGAAAGATTGCATTTTTGTGTCACCCGTATCACAGAGGTGGTGTAACGCGGTGGATGGCAGATGCTGCTATTGCATTTGCGCAAAGAGGGTGGAATGTGACTTTCATTAGCCCGGAGCCATCGGTGCGTTTTTTCTCTGCCGGTGGCAGGGAGACGATGATGGAATTGCTGCGTAAAGACACAGATGCTACTGTGAAAATCATCAGTAAGCGCGTAGGTAGGGAGTTTGAGTTAGGCACAGCAGCATACCGTGAGTACATTTATTGTAAGTTACTGGCCAGGCTGGAGCCGGGAACACCTGTAGTGCTGTCTGACGACTTGTCTGTTTGGAAGGCGGCTGTGAGTATGAGTGAAACTTATCCGATAGTAGGTGTGCTGCATGCCGATGAAGAGCACTATTATGAGCTGGCAGAGCACTATTATGATAAGGTAGCAATAATGGCATGTGTATCTGTGCGTGTAAGCAGAACGGCCTGTAAGCGGGTACCCCGAATGCCGACGGACATAGTATTTACCATACCATGTGGCATAGAGTTGCCAGCACTACTACCTCAGCGCGAAGTGACAGACAGGCTGAGACTTATATTTGTAGGCCGTGTGAGTGAGTTTCAAAAGCGTGTCACAGACCTTGTGCTGATAAGTGAGCGTCTACATCAAAAAGGAGTTGCATTTAGCTTAGATATTATCGGAGATGGTGTAGACCGTCTATCGCTGGAACAAAAGGTGAGGGATGCCGGACTTGAGGGAATAATAAAATTTCATGGCTGGCAGTCGCAGCAGGTGGTTGCAGAAAAGTTGTCTCAATCGGACATATTATTGCTTACTTCTGACTTTGAAGGTACACCAATAGCAATGATGGAGGCACTGGCGGCCGGTTGTGGCATTGTAGGTACACGGGTGAGTGGTATAGAAGATTATGGGGAGCATATAGCAGCGGCATCCTGCTACAGATTATATGAGGTAGGTGATATAGACGCAGCTGTGGCAAGTATTCTGTCATTAGGCAAAGTGCCACGGGATGAGCGGAAAACAGCTGCACGAAATCTGGCAATGTCAGAGTTTACTATGGATATTTGTCTGAACAGGTACATAACAGCAATAGATAAAATAACTGCATCTGATGTCCCTGTGCCAGCAGTAAAGATGTCATTAAAAGAAATAGGGTACTCAAGGGCGATAGCCATAGCACGAACAGTAAAACTGCTGGCTGGTGGAAATAAAGCAAAGTAGCCCAGCCGGAGATGCAGTTATGAATACTTTACAATAATGCTCTCGGAGATATTGATAACATCTCCTGCTTTCTCCAGCATATTCTGTAAGGCAGAAAAATGATCCATCATTCTTATAAGTTCTATCGGGTCTTTTCGTGTATTGAGCGTGGCTGAGGTTGCCTCGTCTATCATAAGGTCGCATTGATGCAACTGTAGCCTTACAGATCGGCATGAGTCTGTAAGCTGCTGTAGTTTGCCAATATCCTTTATTCCCCCAAGAATCAATGACAAATCAGCCAATGCAGATGATATTTCAGGTATTGCTGCATAGAACTGTTGTGGAAACCAGTCGTTACTAAGTCCTTTTTGTTTTCCGCAAATGTGAAGAATGTTGCCGGAAAGCAACCGAAGGTCGGAAGTGATGAAATATACATCTTCTCTGTCGAGTGGATTAATGAGACTACTGCCGGACTCATTGCGAAGATTGGAAATGGTATGGAGTAAATTTCGCTCTTCAGACTTAATTTTCATATGTGCTTCTTCTGCCAGCTCCTTATTAGCATGGAAGGCATCCTGAAATAGCTGACTGATGTTGTTCATGCTCCCTGCTATTTCTGAGAAGTGAGCATTGAATCTTTGATTGCGTGATGAAAAAAGTAGTGAGATAGACATGCGATACCTGATGGTCAAATATCAGTTCTCTGTATCGTTTTTGTTTATCCTGAGCCGATAATTAAACAAAACTTAATCCTGGTACACTGATTTTCAGTTAATAATGTGCATTGTTAACATTATAGTAATGTGTAGAGTTGTTTGTATTAATAATCGTACGTCACTTTGCGGCCAAATAAGGTGAGTTATGTTGTTTCGTATGGTATGCCAGCGATTGGCCAATGCATTGAAATGTGTAAAAGGCAATGTATTATTGACATTGCTACTATCTGCATCGGCAGGTGTTTCTGCACAGTCTGTCGTTATTAATAAATATCAGAATGGGAGTCCTGATGCCGTAGAGCTACTTGTAGTAGAGGATGGCGTGGACATGAGAGGAATGGTGTTAAAGGATTTCTCCAGTAGCAATGCCAATGATAATGGTGGACGGTATGTGTTCAACTCCATTCCCTTCTGGTCAAGCATGCGGGCAGGTACGCTTATAATACTGAGGCAGACTACAGCCGTAGCAGATATATCTACAAGTTGTACAGATTTTGTGCTGGACATAGGTCTGAACAATGCGACCTATTTTACGAATGGAGGAGGTTCCTTCAATATTGCAACCAATGATATGGTGATGCTGAAGTCCGGGACAACCTCCGGAGTAGCTGGCAACATTAGTACATTAAGGGCCGGAAGTACAGGCACGCAGTGGGGACTCATAAGCAGTGGTGCCAAGCTGGGAACGACAAGTACTACATCTTCATTTGCATATGCCAGTAATAATGGCGCCGTACTCACAGATTTTAATCTGGGCACATCGGGTGCGGCCACAGGTACAAAGACATTTGGTGTGGGTAATACTACCGGGAATACAAATTTTATCAACTTTCTGCGTGGACCGGTTTCGGCTGCGGCAACGTCAGAAACAGCTACAGGGTTTACTGCCAACTGGGCTACACTTAGCGGTGTAACGGTTACATACCGGCTGGATGTAGCTACAGATGTGAACTTCACATCATTGGTGGCCGGGTATAATAACATTACAGTAACAGGATCTTCTCATGCAGTAACGGGGCTTTCTTCATCCACTACATACTATTACCGGGTAAGGGCAGTGAATGCTGAAGCTACTCCTGTAACCAGTGGTAACTCATGTACGCAGTCGGCTACAACGCTTGTGGGCTGTACAACCCCTACAGCGTATGCTGTGACAGGAACAGGCAGTTACTGTGCCGGAGGTGTCGGTGTGGCCGTAGGTCTTGCCAACTCTCAGACAAATGTGAATTATCAGCTGTACAGAGGAGCATCTTCTGTAGGCTCAGCTGTAGCGGGTAGCACCGGTTCGGCAATATCATTTGGTTTACAAACGGTAGCGGGAACCTATACCGTACATGCTACAACCACAACGGGAGGTTGTACCAACGATATGACTGGTAGTGCAGTGATAACCATAAACCCCTTACCTACTGTAAATGTAACCCCGGCTGCTGCGGCATCCTGCAATACGATAACGGCATCCGGTGCAGATACCTATACCTGGACACCTGCCACAGGGCTAAGTGCTACAACAGGTGACGCTCCGGTGGCGTCTCCTACAGTGACAACGGTATATACGGTGACCGGTACAGATGCAAACGGATGTGAGGATGCGGCAACAGTAACGGTAACGCCTGCAACTGTAGCAATATCAGGAAACAGTCCTTTGGCAGGAGCAGCTCCACAAGGTACACCCAACCAACTCCTGCAGACCTATGTACTTTCCGTAACAGACGCCGCAGCTACGATATCGGGACTTACCATAACAACGGGAGGTAGCTATCTGGCATCGGACGTTAATGCCCTTAAATGCTGGTATTCATCATCTTCAGTGTTTGATGCCGGCACTGCTACATTGCTTTCGTCACTTTCTACTCCGGGTACAGCAGGAAGTAAGGTGTTCCCGGCATTTATGCCTCAGGTTATATCTGCAGGCAGTACGGGCTATATATATATTACGGCTGAGATAGATGGTGGTGCAACCGGAGGAAACACTATAAACGTTGCTGCAACTAATTTTTCTGGGTTTGATATTTGTGCGGCAACACTTACAGGTACTGACCCGATAGCGGCAGCGGCTGTACAGACAATTTCTGCATCACTTTGTACAGGCACACCTGCCGGTGGTGCAGCTTCGCCTGATACAACGTTTTTCTGTGGTTCCGGAACAGCATCACTTTCAATAACAGGAGGTGCAGTTGGTTCCGGGCTTACTTATCAGTGGTCCTCATCAGCTACCAATACGCCTCCCGGCACCAATATACCTGGCGCTACGAGCGATACATATACAACACCATCACTGACTACTACCACCTATTACTGGTGCAGAACATCATGCGGTGCCAATAGTTCACTTTCCACGGTAGCTGTAGTGAGCGTGAACCCGGTGCCGCAGCTGGATAGTGCTTCTACAGGAGGTGCTGTATGTGCAGGTGGTACACTACAGCTCTTTTCTAATGCCCCTGTAAATGTAGCAGCATATGCGTGGGAGGGGCCGGACTCTTATACATCTACACTCCAGAATCCGGTAATAGCCGGTGCAGGTGCTGCGGCCGCGGGTGTATATACTGTTACAGTGAGTAATGGTAGCGGTACCGGATGTGCGGTAACCTATACTACATCAGCTACCATACTTCCCGCCCCATCATCTACGGGTGCTACAAACAGCAGCCCGATATGTAATGGAGGTTCTGTAACAATGAATGCCAACTCGACTGATGCAACTTCATGGTCGTGGAGTGGCCCGGGGGGATATACCTCAACACTTCAGAACCCTGTACTGAGCCCTACGGTAACGGGTACATATTCACTATCTCTCAGCAGTGGTGCCGCATCAGGATGTAGCCCGACTACCGTATATACAACCACAATAACTGTGAATGCCGTACCTGCATCAACCGGCCCTGCAAACAGCGGACCTGTATGTGCAGGTAGCTCACTGACACTTACTGCTAACTCTACAAATGCTACTGTATGGTCGTGGAGTGGCCCCGGTGGCTTTACCTCTACGGTGCAGAACCCTGTAACCACGGCTACTACAGGTGGGGTATATTCGCTTACGGTAAGTAGTACGGGAGATGGCTGTACTCCTACTGATGTGTACACGACATCAGTAACAGTAAATGATTTGCCAGTTGTATCTGCTACACCTCCTTCAGGTGTGTCTGGTGTGGTGTTTACGGCATCGGGGGCTGCGACTTATACCTGGGCTCCTGCTACTGGCCTGAGCGCAACTACCGGCAGTAGTGTCACTGCCAGCCCCGGTTCGGCAACAACATATACCGTAACAGGTACTGATGTATTGGGATGTTCTGCATCGGCAACAGTAATGGTTATTACTCCGGGTGGTAATGTGATGTGGAATTTCACGGCACTTACTGCCAATGCAGCTTCATCATCTAACGCAAATGTTACCGCCTCAGCTTGTGTGGCATCAATAGGAAACTCTCTGGGTACAGTAGGAAGTCCTATTGGTACCACTTCGGCAAGTTCAGGTTATAGCGGAGCTACCGGTTCCGGTAATATAGGTAATGCTGCCCGTACGGGTGCATTTAGCTCAACGCTGTCAGCATATGTAGACTATGTCATTACTCCCAATACCGGATACTGCCTGTCTGTTTCCGGTATTTCATTTGGTACACGTAGTACCAGTACCGGCCCGCAGGGTTATACCGTAACTACCGATGTGGCAGGACTATCAGGGCCGGCAGTAGCTACCGGCTCTATTTCTAACAATAGCTCATGGGCATTGAAGTCTAATACATTCCCTGCGGGAATTGACGGGGCTCCTGATATGCCTGTTACAGTAAGGGTGTATGGCAACAGTGGTGCTGGGTCTCCCGGCTCCGGTACCATCAACTGGCGTATGGATGATGTGAACTTCACATATTCTGTTACGCCCGCACCTTCGCTTACTTCGGCCTCAGATAACGGGCCTGTATGCGCCGGTGGAACGCTTACCCTCAGTGCTGTAAGCCCTGTGAATGTAGCAACATATTCGTGGGCTGGCCCTTCATCTTTTACATCTACGGTGCAGAATCCGGTAATTAGCGGAGTTACTGCCGCAGCCGCAGGAACTTATACGGTAACAGTGGATAATGGGTATGGCTGCACACGTACATATACTACAACGGTTACTGTTAATACGGCTCCATCATCAACAGGTGCAACCAATAGTGGTCCGGTGTGCAGTGGCAACAATGTGACACTTAATGCCAATTCATCCAATGCCGACCAATGGGCATGGAGTGGCCCGTCAGGGTTTACATCTACGGTGCAGAATCCTGTTGTGACACCGGCCGTAGCGGGAGTATATTCACTTACGCTTACAAATACCGGCACATCATGTACCGCAGGAACCTATACAACGGAAGTTACTGTAAATACACTACCATCTTCAACAGGTGCTACCGTAGATGATGTAGTATGTGCCGGTGGCTCAACCACGCTGCGTGCGAATGGTACAGGTGCAGACTCATGGTCATGGACAGGACCTTCATTTACTTCAGCACTTGAAAATCCAGGTATAACGCCATCATCAACGGCAACATATTCACTTACGCTTACCAATAGCGGAACCGGATGTACTTCTTCTGCAACATATACAGTAGCTGTAACCGTAAATCCAGTTCCGGTATCATCAGGGCCATCCAATTCAGGGCCAGTATGTGCTGGCAGTGATGTTACCCTTACCGCAAATGCTACAGATGCTACCGCATGGACATGGTCTGGTCCATCAGGGTATACATCTACACTTCAGAATCCGGTTGTGAGTCCTGCGGTGTCAGGTGCTTATTCACTTACTGTTAGCAGCACAGGTGCTGGTTGTTCTCCTTCCACCATTTATACTACCAATGTTGTTGTGAATCCAATTCCTGTAGTTAGTGTGTCTCCTTCTTCCGGTGTGTCTGGTGATGTCTTTACCGCATCAGGGGCTGATACTTATACGTGGAGTCCCTCGTCAGGGTTAAGTGCTACAACGGGTAGTATTGTTACCGCAAGCCCCGCTACCAATACTGTGTATACTATTACCGGTACATCTTCAGGTTGTTCCGGTACGGCTACACTCAATGTTATTGTAGCTACAGGTACAGCGATGTGGAACTTTACAGCGCTGAATGGCACTGCTTCTTCATCTTCAAATGCTAATGTACTTGTAGCCGGTTGCGTGGCAACAATAGGTAACAGTCTGGGTACTGTGGGCGCTCCATTCTCTACTACATCGGCAAGTTCAGGTTATACTGGTGCTACCGGTTCTGGAAATATTGGTAATGCTGCACGTACCGGAGCATTAAATACAGCGACGTCGGCATATATGAATTTTATACTCACTCCCAATACCGGTTATTGCCTTACCGTATACGGATTGAGTTTTGGTACGCGCAGTACCGGTACAGCACCTCAGGCATTTACCGTTACTACAGATGTAGATGGTCTTGGCGGGAGTCCTGTAGCAACGGGTACAATCTCCAATAACAGTTCCTGGTCACTTAAAACGCCTGCTTTCAGTGCGGTTACCGGTAGCCCGGATGCCGCTGTTAATGTGCGCATATTCGGACATAACGGTACCGGGTCTCCTGGTTCCGGTACTATCAACTGGCGCATGGATGATGTGACTATGACTTATTCTGTATCTCCTTCGCCATCATTGTCCGGGGCAACAAACAGCGGTGCAATATGTGAAGGTGGGACGATAACACTTTCAGCCAACGCACCGGTTAATGTGGCCAGTTACTCATGGAGTGGACCTTCAGGTTTTACATCTACTGTACAGAATCCGGTTATTTCAGGAGCTGCCGCATCTGCTTCCGGTACATATACGGTTACTGTTAATAATGGTTATGGATGTCAGAACAGCTATACAACTGTAGTTACAGTTAATGCACTGCCGGCATCTTCCGGTGTTACTGCCTCTGGTAATATTTGCGTTGGTGGGTCTGCTACACTTTCAGCTAACACGAGCAATGCAGATACATGGTCGTGGACGGGGCCTGATGGCTTTACCGCTACGGTTCAGAATCCTGTAGTGTCACCTACGGCTACGGCTACTTATACACTTACTCCTGGCAACTCTGTAACCGGTTGTGTTGCTGCCTCAGCCTATACTGTTGCCGTTACTGTAAACCCGGTGCCTGCATCTTCGGGTCCTTCCAATACCAGTCCTGTATGTGCAGGTAATAATGTGACGCTTAGTGCCAATTCAAGTAATGCTACTGCATGGTCGTGGAGTGGGCCCTCAGGTTTTACATCTACTCAGCAGAATCCTGTAATTGCACCATCTGGAAGTGGTACTTATTCACTGACAGTTAGTGCAACTGGTTCCGGCTGTAGTCCGGGTACTGTATATACGACTACAGTTACAGTGAATTCATTGCCTGCATCTACCGGGGCAACAAATAATGGCCCGTTGTGTACAGGTGCAAATGTTACTTTATCAGCAAACTCTACCGGTGCCGATCAGTGGTCATGGACGGGGCCATCTTCATTTACTTCTACGGTCCAGAATCCGGTTTTCAGCCCTTCATCTTCAGGCGTATATTCTTTATCACTCACTAATAGTGCTACAGGATGTACCTCTTCGTCAGTATATACTACTTCTGTTACCGTAAATTCAGTGCCTACAGCTGCACCGGTCAACAATGGACCGATATGTGCAGGAGGTACTGTTACACTTTCTGCTGTTTCGTCAGATGCTACTTCGTGGTCATGGACCGGTCCTTCCGGCTTTAGCGCTACGGTTCAGAATCCTACAGCCACCCCTGCCGCGAGTGGTATATACTCTCTGATGGTTTCATCAGTTGGTACAGGATGTAATCCATCTACAGTATACACTACTTCTGTTACCGTAAATTCAGTGCCTACAGCGGCCCCTGTTAATAACGGACCGATATGTGCAGGTGGTACGGCTACGCTTACTGCTACGTCGTCATCTGCTACTTCCTGGTCATGGAGTGGTCCTTCCGGCTATACTTCCACTGTACAGAATCCGGTTATTACACCTACAGTTTCCGGAACCTATTCGCTCACAGTGAGTGCTTCCGGCGATGGCTGTAGTCCATCTGCCGTATATACTACAACTGTAACTGTAAAGTCTAAGCCGGTAGCTGCACCTGCCAATAATGGTTACATCTGTAATGGTGGTACGGTTACATTATCGGCCAATCCATCAGGTGGTGCCAATACTTATACATGGAGTGGCAGTGCGCTTGCATCTACCACAGCACAGAACCCGACCGCTACGCCAACGACCACTACCATATATTCACTTACAGTAAGTGATGGTACCAGTGATAATGGTTGTGCACCTGCTGATGTATATACAACATCGGTAACTGTGAATGCGAAGCCGGTAGCCGCACCTGTGAACAACGGACCTATCTGTGCAGGTGGAACGGTAACACTTACGGCTACACCATCGGGTGGTGCAAATACTTATACATGGAGTGGCAGTGCGCTGGCATCTACTACCGTACAGAACCCAACTGCTACACCGACAACAACATCAGTTTACTCACTGACGGTGAGCGATGGTAGCAGCCAGCCAGGTTGTGCGCCAGCTGATGTGTATACAACTTCAGTTACGGTAAGATCAAAACCAACAGCGGCACCAACAAATAATGGTTATATCTGTAATGGTGGTACGGTAACGCTTACGGCTAACCCTGCCAATGGTGCTACCACTTATACGTGGACTGGCTCATCGGTGTCATCAACTACAGCACAGAATCCTACTGCTACACCAACTGCTACTACGGTATACTCACTTACAGTAAGTGATGGTACCAGTGATAATGGGTGTGCTCCTGCAGATGTATATACAACATCGGTGACTGTTAATGCCAAGCCAGTAGCGGCACCTGCAAATAATGGTTATATCTGTAATGGTGGTACGGTAACATTATCAGCCAATCCGTCTGGTAGTGCAAATACCTACACCTGGAGTGGCAGCGCGTTGGCGTCTACTACTGTGCAGAACCCAACTGCAACACCAACTGCTACTACTATATACTCACTGACGGTGAGTGATGGTAGCAGCCAGCCGGGTTGTGCGCCTGCTGATGTGTACACAACATCAGTAACGGTTAATGCTAAACCTGTTGCCGCACCTGTGAACAATGGTCCTATCTGTGCGGGTGGCACGGTAACGCTTACGGCTACGCCATCTGGTGGTGCTACAGTGTACACATGGGCAGGAAGTTCCCTGTCATCTACTACGGCACAGAACCCGACTGCTACACCAACTGCAA
>JAUIBA010000039.1 GCA_030427635.1 Bacteroidia bacterium | reverse complement strand
CGCTAAGGTCCCTTCCGGTAATAACAGCGACACCAGCGCCGTATAGTTGTCTTGTATGCTCATCTCGTCTGAACACAAAAAAACAAACTATTACATCATTCCCCCAACTTTTTCGCTTGATCCCTTATATGTCATTATTCTCTTTTTTTTATTATTTTAGTATAGATAATGATAAAACGAATCTTTCAGGAGAATAGAATTTTTGTTGCTTCTACAGTGACAGTCTTGTATCTGCTGCTTTTTGTTTTCTTTTATTATATCAATAGATATGCAGCAGGGGTTTTCTTCCTGTTTTTTATTTTTCTTATCATTCTGTCTTTTCTGTTTATAGCTATCAGTTTGGTATTAGAATGTTTCAAAGTTGTTTATAACATACGCAGATTAACATTCAAATACTGTATACCTGCAATTATATATGCAATCCCAATATTGTATACATTCGTCTGGCCATATCGCACATTTTATGTACCATCAGAAAGGAATGTAGCATTGAGGGCATGTTTCGAAGGGACACAAAATCAGGCTACATTGAAGTTCTATCCTGACAGTACTTTTGTTTTACATTGGACGGGTGTGTTTTGGTATAGCAAGTATTTTTCAGGGACTTATAAAGTGGTCAGTGACACATTTTTTCTTAGTTACAAAACTGAAAAACCATTTAGGTTCGGTAGTAAGATTCTGAATAGAGAGCAACATTTAATAACACTTGATACCCCCGAAAAAAAAGACCAATATTTTGTTCCGTTTTATTTGGGGTACTGCCAAGGGCTAAATTGAATTTTGCTATATTTTACTATTTCAGAATGCGAAGTAACGACCTGGATGAGACCTATACTACTGTACCACAATGTTGGCGCATAGATATCTGCGGTATTTGCTATAATATTTTTCTTTTTATTGTTTTATTGGCATATGTATTCTGTGTATATTTACTAAAATGTACTTTATGAGAATATTCCTTACTACAGCCCTGCTGTTTTCTGTATGTACGCTGCAGGCGCAGCACAGAGCCCCTGCGGGAGAAGGGGATTATAAACCCGCACATGCCGAATGTGTTACTGATGCACAGCGCGAAGCCATACAATTACGTATAGAAAATAACAGGAAAATGCTGGCTGCACAGGGCAGGGATGTATCTGTTACCGCAGCTAAGCCTACTGCTGTAGCTCTTACCTGGCCTATACAGCAAACTACTTCTACATATTTCAATTGTGTAGGCATTTCTAATTATGTAGACCACGATGTTGCCTACCCTGGTTTTATACAGGATTGGAACTGTGGTACACGTAGTTATGATCTTGCTTCGGGCTATAATCATTCCGGTACTGATATTTTCCTGTGGCCTTTTTACTGGAATCAGATGGATGATGGCAATGCCTCTATAGTGGCAGCAGCTGCAGGTATTATTATTGATAAGGAAGATGGCAATTTTGACCGTAACTGTGCCATGGGCTCCGGCAACTGGAATGCAGTATATGTGCAGCATTCCGATGGCTCTGTAGCATGGTACGGACACATGAAAACAGGGTCTCTTACCACAAAGGCTATAGGAGATGCTGTTACTGCAGGTGAATATCTTGGTCTTGTTGGTAGTTCTGGCAGCTCTACCGGGCCGCATCTTCATTTTGAGCTCCATGATGCTGCTGATAATGTAATAGACCCTTATACAGGCCCCTGCAACCCCGGTGCTACATGGTGGAGCCCGGCACATACATATAATGAGTCGCAGGTAAATGCACTCATGACACATTCAGCACCAGTTGTTTTTTCGTCCTGCCCCAATCCGGATATTATCAATGCCTGCGATACATTTCATTATGGCGACCCTATATACATCTATGCTTACTACAGGGATGAGCTTAGTGGTCTTGTTTCCACATTCACCATTACACGTCCTGATGGCACTATATCAGACTCATGGACATATACCTCTCTTACAGATTATGTAGCCTCATACCGTTATTGGTCTAATACAATACCAGCAGGTGTGCCTTATGGTGAGTGGAAAATCAGTGTCACTTATCTCGGTAATACATACGTTCATAAATACTACATACTAGGGCCTACAGACGAGCAGGATAGTCATTTAGGTACAGTATCTACAACCTCATTTTACCCAAATCCGGTTACAGATAGACTGTATTTACAGGATGTGCCCAAAGGTGCACAAGTACAGTTATTAAATGCAGTAGGTGCAGTAGTGAGTGATTGCGGTGTAGATGCTGCTTCCGTAAATGTAGCGAACTTAGCTACAGGTATGTACTTTCTGAAAATAGTTCATGCAGGAGGTACTGAAATGCAGAAGGTATGGAAGCAATAAAAGCTATATGATATACCAAAAATCAAAAGGGTCTTACATTGCTGTAAGACCCTTTCTGTGACCTTGTCAGGATTCAAACCTGAAACCTTTTGATCCGTAGTCAAATGCTCTATTCAGTTGAGCTACAAGGCCGTTTCCCGTTTTGGGACTGCAAAGATACAGCGTTTAGATTGTTTTCCAAATTTTAAACGTAAAAATTTCGACCTTCGTAAAAATGTTTTTGGTGTGAATATTGAAATCTGGTCGTTTGGTAAGGAGAGTGATGGGTATATAGATGAGGGTATCCGCAATTATTTTAAGAAAACAGCTCCATGGGTATCGGTATCCCTGGTCATATTATCTGCAGGGCGTAAAGTAGCCGGTGCCGAGGTACCGGTACAGCAGCGGGCCGAAGAAGAGTTATTACTGAAGCGGTTGCAGCCCGGGCATTATTTCGTGTTGCTGGATGAGCGGGGTAAGATGCTTACGTCTCCTCAGTGGGCTACTCAGATGCAGCATTGTATGAACCAGGGCGTGAAAACACTGGTAATACTTATAGGTGGTGCATTTGGTGTTACTGACAATGTTCGTGCCCGTGCGCGCCAGGTATGGTCATTATCGGCACTGGTATTTCCTCATCAGCTGGTACGGCTCATAGCGGCAGAGCAGGTTTACAGGGCTTTTAGCATACTGAATAACTCTCCATATCATCATGAGTAGGCTGATAGCCGTTTACCAGTCAGCATTTATAGATTATTTAAAGAACATCACGGTCTATTTATTATTTTAGCCGCCAAAATCAGCAATTATGAAACTACTGGAGAATAAAGTAGCATTGATTACCGGGGGTAGCCGCGGTATAGGGGAGGGAATAGCGCACAAATTTGCTCAGCATGGCGCCAGTATAGCATTTACATATCTTTCGTCAGAAGAAAAAGCCAAGGCACTGGAAGAGCGTCTTTCGGCGCTGGGCGTTAAGGCAAAAGGTTTCCGCAGTGATGCCGGTGATTATACAGCTACAGAGCAGCTTGCTGCAGATGTATTAAAGGAGTTTGGCACTATAGATGTCTGTGTAAATAATGCAGGTATCAGCCGTGATAATCTGTTGTTACGCCTCACGCCCGAGCAGTGGGATGAAGTAATGCAGGCCAATCTGAAGAGTGTGTACAACCTTACCCGTCAGGTAATGAGACCAATGATGAAGAACCGTGCGGGTAGCATCATTAATATGAGCTCCATAGTTGGTGTTAAAGGTAATGCCGGTCAGAGTGCCTATGCAGCCAGTAAGGCCGGTATAATTGGCTTTACAAAAAGTATAGCAGCAGAAATCGGTAGCCGCAACATTCGTTGCAATGCAATTGCTCCAGGCTTTGTAGAAACAGATATGACCCATTATCTGAAAGATGGTGGCGCTGAAAAGTGGTTCGAGAAAATTCCGCTGGGGCGTTTTGGTACTACCGAAGATATAGCCAATGCAGCCTTGTTCCTGGCATCAGATATGAGCCTTTATGTTACCGGCCAGGTACTAAGTGTGTGTGGCGGTATGAATATGTAAAACAGTACTCCCGGATACCCATCCGGTATAAAAGAAAATCCCGGTTGATATGATAATCAACCGGGATTTTTTATGCCTGTTCTATAATGTTATTTCTTTGGAGAAAGCTCTTCCAGCTTAGCCAGAATCTCATTTTCACCACCTTCTTCATAGCCTATATGACGCCATGTGATTTTACCTTCTTTATCTACTATCAGCGTAAATGGTACTGACTGGAAGTTCAGAGAGCGTTTCAGGTCAGAGTTGGCATCCAGGTAGTAAGGGAATTCCCAGCCCTGCGATACGGCATATGTATTCATAATGCCCTCTGCGCGTGCTTCGTCTATAGATACTGTAACATAGTCAAAGTCTGCTTTTTCTTTCCATGAAGGCAGCGCTTTCGATATGTTCTTTATCTCTTTCTTACATGGTACACACCATGTAGCCCAGAAGCTTACCACCGTTACCCGGCCCGGGGTTACTATTTTATTGAAGGGAAGTTTCTTTCCGTTCTTTACATCTTTTACCACTGTATTTGGCAGTGATTGACTAGCATTGTCTTGTGCGTGTGCAAACAAAACAGAGGTTGTTAATACAACCATCGACAGCAATTTTTTCATAAACGCTTGTTTTTAAGAAATATAAACCAAAACTTTGCCAGAATCGGTTTCCGGGGCTAATTTCGGAAAAACTTAACAATTTAGTGAGTTAAATGAAAAAAACAGGACTTAATCTACTCTTTGCTTTCCTATCAACCGGCGCACTTGCTCAGGGAACCTTTTCAGGTGATTTTATGACGAATCTTAACTTCTTTATGAAGGATTCACTCATCGGCGCTGCAGACAATCCTCTTTATGATAATGCACTGAGTGGTAGTGATGCATGGCTTACCCTGCGCTATGCTACCAATAATGGGTTTACATTTCTGGTAAGGGCCGATGGTTTTGCTAACTCTAACCTTAAAAACCCTGTAGCTCCCAATACTGACTTTGGTATCGGCGCCTGGAATGTAACCAAGGAGCTGGGAGATCTTACCATATCTGCTGGCTCTATATATGACCAGATAGGTAGTGGTATACTTTTCCGCTCTTATGAAGATCGTGGTCTGCTTATAGATAATGCGCTCATGGGCTTTGAGGTAAAGTATCGCTTCTCTGACCACCTGAACGGTAAAGGGTTTATGGGGCAGATGAAGAATAACAATACTGAGAATAACATCATTAATAATGTACGCTATGCTCCTGTAGTTAAGGGCCTGAACTTTGAGGGTGAGTTTTCTGTAGGTAAGGTGAGATTATCGCCAGGTGTAGGTGCATTGAACCGTACACTGGATGCCAACTCTATGCTCTCTGTAGTAGAGGCGCTGAATGCACAGCCAATAGAAACACGTTTCGAGCCGAGGTATAATATGTATGCCTTCTCACTGTACAACAATTTTATTTACAAGACCTTTTCATGGTATGCCGAGGGTACATATAAAACCCATGAAGCAATAGCACAAACCAACCTTGCCAGCAGTCTGCTTACCGACCATGACGGGTCTGTATTGTTTACTTCACTTAACTACGGTCGTAAAGGATATGCCATTAACCTTACAGGTAAGCGTACGGAGAACTTTGTAATGCGTACATCTCCCAGTGAAACCCTGCTGAAAGGTATGCTTAACTGGCAGCCTATTGTAGCCGTACTTCGTCCGTTACGTCTTATGTCCCGCTACACACCAGCATCGCAGGATTTGAGCGAAATGGCCGGTACTGCCAATGTGAGCCTTGCGCCCAATGACAACACTACATTTACATTTACCTACACACATATCAATACGCTCAATAACGACAAGCTCTACAGGGAAGTCTATGGTGAGGGTATTTATTCCGGTATTGATAACTGGATACTGGAAGGTGGAGTTCAGTATCTGGAGTACAATATTGCATTGTATCAGAACAGGGGTAGCTCTGTTAACCGTCCTGTATTGTATGCCATCACTCCGTTTGCAGAGGTTACCTACAAGATCAATGAGAAGAAGTCTGTGCGTTTCGAAGGTCAGTATATGAGTGCTGCATACGACTATGGAGCATGGGCATTTGCGCTGCTGGAGTACAATGTAGCGCCTAGTTGGTCCATATCGGTTTCAGATATGTACAATGCCGTACCTAACCCCGGTACAGATAATATACGTTATGTAGACCCGGGCAATCATTACTATTCTGTTTTCTGTGCACATACACGTGATGCCAATCGCTTTACGCTAGCTTATGTAAAGCAGGTTGACGGTATTAACTGTACCGGTGGTGTTTGTCGTTATGAGCCTGCATTCAGTGGTATTAAAGCTACCATTACTTCCAGCTTCTAATAATACTGTGCTGTGCATCAAATGATAACCCGTTTTGCCTGCACGTTTATTTTTCTGTTGTCTGCAGGTGTTGCATTGGCGCAGCCACTACAGCGTACCTTATATGCCCGTGTCAGGGTGGGGCAGGTTACTATTGATGGTAAGCTCAATGAAAAGGTATGGGCAGATGCGCCCATAGCTACATCCTTTACACAGAATGCGCCACACCCGGGAGCGCCATCTGTAGAGCGTACTGCTGTCAGTATTTTATATGATGATGAGGCAGTGTATATAGGCGCAATGCTCTATGAGCGCGATGCTGATAGTATATTGAAACAGTTATCTCCACGAGATGATTTTGAGAACAGTGCTACCGATGCCTTTGGGGTTACTTTCGATACCTATTATGACCGCCAGAATGCTACTCAGTTTGTAGTGACGGCGGCAGGTGTGCAGGCCGACGGTATTGTAAAGTTCGATAACGTGGACAGGTCATGGAATGCGGCCTGGTACTCACGGGTTGCATATACGGACAGTGGCTGGAGTGTAGAGATGAAAATTCCATACTCTGCGCTCAGGTTCCCTAAAAAAGATATTCAGCTATGGGGGGTAAACTTCCTGCGCATCATTCGCAGGTACAGGGAGCGCTCATACTGGAATAAGGTAGACCCAGCAGTACAGAACGTTATAGGCCAGTCTGGCCGGCTGGACAGTGTCAATAACATCAAGGCTCCCATACGCCTTGCTTTGCTGCCATACATGAGTGCCTATGCTCAGAACTATGATAACGAGAACTCCGGCAGTATTAATGGGGGACTGGATATCAAGTACGGAATCAATGAGGGTTTCACACTGGATATGACACTGATACCAGACTTTGGGCAAACAAGGTTTGATAACAGGGTGTTGAACCTATCCGCTATAGAAGTACGGTACGATGAGCGCAGATACTTTTTTACCGAAGGGGTAGATCTGTTTAATAAGAACGACCTGTTTTACTCCCGCAGGGTAGGGGGCACACCGGTAGAGGCATTCCGGCCCTATAGTGAATTGTCGGCAGGTGAGGTGGTAGAAAGTAATCCTGCCAATACGAGGCTGTATAATGCATTCAAAATATCAGGCCGTAACCGAAGCCGTACGGGCATAGGTGTATTTAATGCGGTTTCTGCACCGTCCCGTGCTGTAGTGAGGGATACGGTTACGGGCATAGAGCGCTCAGTAGAGACTTCGCCACTTACTAACTATAATGTGCTGGTGGTAGATCAGGCACTGCGCAATAATTCTTACATAAGCTTTATCAATACCAATGTTACCCGTGCAGGTAAGGTATATGATGCCGATGTGAGTGCGCTCCTGTTCCGCTTTGCCGATAAGGCAAACAGGTACGGTGTAACTGGCTCTACAGATGTAAGTCAGCTATTCCGCACCGGCAATACCGATGTAGGCTACAGGGCCCTGCTTAACGTAGGTAAGCAGAGTGGTAACTATACCTGGTCGCTCAACTCAAAGCTGATAACAGATAAGTTCAATCCCAATGACCTCGGCTATCTGGATAGGAATAATATTATGTCACTCCTGTACTACAACACTTATAATACCTATAAGCCGTTTGGCAGGATAAATACTACCTACAATAAGATAGGTCTTGAATACTATCGCTCTTATGCTCCCGATGCATTCATGAAGAGCGCTATGCATGGCAATCATGTGATTACATTTACCAGCTTTCATACAGTGGGGGCATACTGGGATGCCCAGCCGGGAGTCATGTACGACTATCTGGAGCCACGTAGCCCGGGGCGCTTCTATCGTCTGCCTGCCAATAATATGGCGGGCGGTTTCGTATCCTCCGACTACCGCCGTCGTTTTGCTCTGGATCTTGAAGCCAGTAAAAGATGGTTTGGCAGCAGTCCTCGTCAGGTATTTTACTGGTCAGTATCTCCACGATATCGCTTTTCCGATAAGCTGTCTGCCGTTTACAGCTTCTGGTCGGAGGATAAGGCCAATGATGTAGGTTTTGTAAAGCGGATAGATGATTCCGTATTTCTGGGTACACGTAAGCTGCACACAATGGTCAATTCGCTGACCACCTCATATATCTTCAACAGCACAATGTCGCTGAAGCTGGATGCGAGACACTACTGGTCTCAGGCAGAGTATTCAGATTATGGCTTTCTGGAGCAGGATGGTACGCTCGCAGCTACTACATACAACACCGACCATAATATTAATTACAACTCATTCAATGTATTCATGAATTTTGTGTGGCAGTTCCGTCCGGGTAGTGAAATGAGTGTTGTTTATCAGAATAGTATATACTCATCCGGTTCTACGCTCGTTCCTGATTATGGTACTGACCTGAGGCAGACCTTACAGGCGCCACAAAGCAATAGCCTGTCTCTTAAAATAATTTATTTCCTTGATTATCAGACAATGAGCAGGATGTTTCACCCTCGTGAAGGAGCGCAGGGATAGTGGTTCGCAGATAGTGATATCTGCACTGGTCTGGTATGTATAGTGCTTAGGTTGTTTCTGTGTTAACAGAGCTGTTTCCTGCCTGTAATGTGGTGGTTTGCCTTTTACATCCTCCCTTATTTTCTTACCTTCGCCGCAAATCAATTTTTTTCATCATGCCCGCAAGAGTATATGATAACGTTCTCCAGACAATAGGGAACACCCCATTAGTTCGGCTGAATAAGGTAGTTGCAGACCTGCCTTGTAAAGTATATGCCAAAGTAGAGACTTTCAATCCCGGCAACAGTATTAAAGACCGTATGGCGCTTAAAATGCTGGAGGTAGCTGAGAAGGAAGGTAAGATAAAACCAGGTGGTACCATCATTGAAGGTACCAGTGGTAATACCGGTATGGGGCTTGCGCTTGCGGCAATAGTAAAGGGCTATAAATGCATCTTTGCTACTACCGATAAGCAGAGCAAAGAAAAAGTAGACATACTCAAAGCCCATGGCGCAGAGGTAATCGTTTGTCCTACTAACGTAGAGCCTGAAGACCCCCGCAGCTATTATCAGGTAGCACGCCGGCTACAGACAGAAATACCTAACAGCTGGTACGTTAATCAGTATGATAACCCTGCCAACAGGCTGGCGCATTATGAGCAGACCGGCCCTGAGATATGGGAGCAGACAGAAGGGAAAATAACTCATCTGGTGGTTGCTGCCGGTACGGGTGGTACTATAACCGGTACCGGTAAGTACCTGAAAGAAATGAACCCCAATATCAAAGTATGGGCAATTGACTCCTATGGCAGCCTGCTGAAAAAGTGGTTCGATACGGGTGAGCTGGATATGGGCGAAGTGCATCCATACATCTCTGAAGGTTTCGGCGAAGACTTCCTTCCCGAGAATTATGAGAGAGAGGCTCTGGACCATTTTGAAAAAGTTACAGATAAGGACGGCGCTGTAATGGCTCGTCGCATAACTAAGGAAGAAGGTCTTTTTGTAGGTTATTCCGCAGGTTCGGTAATTGCCGGTCTTCGCCAGATGAAAGACCAGCTTACCAAAGATGACCTGGTAGTAGTGATATTCCATGACCACGGTAGCCGCTATATAGCTAAGGTGTACAATGATGAGTGGATGCTGGACCGTGGCTGGCTGGATATGGGTACTGTGCGCGACCTTATTAATGGTATTGGCAGGCGCAGACTGGTAACCATAGACAGCGCTGCAAAAGTATCAGATGCACTGGACCTGATGAAGAAATATGACATAGAGCATGTTCCTGTTATGAGTGGTCATGATGTAGTAGGTTGTGTGTCGCAGGGAAGTCTGTTCAAACAGCTTATTGAGGGCAACAGTATTAAGGACCAGACAATAAACGAGGTTATGAGTGCACCTCTTACAGAGGTAGGAATGGATACGCCTCTGGAAAGACTATCGGCCTATATCAATAAGGATAATGGTGCCGTACTGGCAAAAGATGAAAGTGGTCAGTACACCATCCTTACCAAATATGATATTCTGAATGCATTCAGCAAAGGATAAGGAAAAATACACTGAATAATAATACTTCGGGGGAAGAGCGCCTTATGGTCTCTTCCCCTTTTGTTTTATGGTAATGAGGCCAAAAATGGTTGGTGAATTTTAGCGAAAATATATTTAATATACGGCTGTCAGTTTGAAGAGGAAGCGGGCTCTGCTGGAGAGCAACCTGCCAGCAATAAGACTGATGC